>DCID01000006.1:15934-65935 GCA_002315745.1 Bacteroidales bacterium UBA1735
CCCATCTCTTGTAAGCGCTGCACCTGCTCGGGGGTGCGGTTGTCGCATTGGGTCGAAGCGTGCAAGCGGAAAGCCCCTTCCGTGGGTTTCCCCGTAGAGGGGCAACCGAGTGCTGCGGCTAAACGCATGTCTTGGATAATGAACGCATCGACCCCTACTTCATGCAACTGGTGCGCCATGGCGATGGCTTGTGGCAGTTCGTCGTCCGTGAGAAGGGTATTGAGGGTCACTAAGACCTGCACGCCGAACGGATGAGCATAGCGCACCAAAGCGGCTATATCGGCTACACTATTGCCCGCCGCTTGACGTGCGCCAAACTGTGGGGCACCGATATAGACGGCGTCCGCACCCGCCTGAATGGCGGCTTTGCCGACCGACAGGTCGCGCGCTGGGGCTAATAATGTTACTGGATATTGCAACTTTTAGAACTCTTTCAACTTTTAGAACCTCTCAATGCCGTGGAGAGCTCATACATAACGATGCCGGCAGTGACGGAGACATTGAGCGAATGTTTGGTGCCATACTGTGGGATCTCGATACAGCCGTCGCAGGCATCTACAACCTCTTGCTGCACCCCAAAGACCTCGTGTCCCATCACGATGGCTAACTTATCTCCTACCTCATGCCGCGCCTTGACATCGTCCATGGTGATACTATCGTGCGCCTGCTCCACCGCATAGATGGTGTATCCCTGCTCATGCAAGGTTCGTATAGCATCCAATGTCTCTTGCTCATAATGCCAATCAACCGTCTGTTCTGCCCCTAATGCGGTCTTATGTATCTCGTCATTAGGTGGGCAACAGCATATACCGCATAGATAGACCCCCTCCAAGCAGAACGCATCCGCCGTGCGGAAGACGGCACCTACATTATGCTGGCTGCGGATATTGTCCAACACCACCACTAAGGGCACCTTCGGGGCTTTACGAAAAGCCTCCGGTGTCAAACGGTTCATTTCTTGGGTCGTCAGTTTGATCATAACGCAAATGGTAAATGCAACGTGATGGTACGTTGCTCATCGTCTATATGTACTATAAAATCTTCGTGAATAGGTAGCAGTCGCCCGTCTTCCAACTCCATAAGTGTATTGATCGTGGACTCGTCTATGGACTGTACACGTCCCAATGATCCTTGCTCCTGCTCGATAACCTCGTATCCCACTAAGTCTTGCCAGGTCATCATACTTTCTTCGTCCCCTTGCACATCGCGACGAAGCATATAAGCCGGTGCTCCCACTAAGCGGGTGGCGGCCGTCTCACTATCTATCCCTTGTAATTGGAAAATGATCGTATCCGTACCTTTACCGCGCCAATCCAGCACGCGGAAGGGTACAAAGAGATGGTCTAAGCGAAGAATCAGAAAAGTAGCTTCCGCTTCGTCCCATAATTCGTTGGACATCTGGCACTGAATCTCGCCCTGCTTACCATGCGGACGACGCAGCGTACCGATTGCGATGAGTTCTTGCTGAGTGATCATTAGTTACTAACAGTGATATAGGGATGCATGTATCCAACCGCATAGCGCTTGAGCGCCTCTTTGCTGATGCCTTTCGTGGACATACCATAGCAGGATAAGTCATACACTTCTCCACAACGCGGACATTCCGCAAATAGACCCGTAGGCTCGCAGTGATTAATAGGATCCGCGCAGAAGGGGCAGCATAGGTCGAAGGCTACATACGGGTACAGATTATCTCCCGTGCAGTATAGCACCACGCCGCCATAGCCGTATCGTTCTGTTTCGAGCAGTTGACGCCTCCATGTGCCATTCTCGTACAAACCCGTTTTATCCAAGACGGCATAACTGCCCGCACTGACTAACGACGGATACTGCAACACACTGAGACGCATATACACCGGTCGTGTTGGAATAGAACTGGTATAGTAATTCTCGCAACCGGATAATAGCAGAAGGGGCAATATAAAGAGAAACTTACGCATTAGTAGTTGATCAAGTCACTTAAATGAACCTCAAAGATAAGGGTCGAGTAGGGCGGAATATAGGACGTAGTGCCTTCTGTTCCTACTGCCTCTTCCCCATACCCCAGATTACAGGGCACATAAATCATGATATCGCCATGGCAGTGAATCTTGGTCAATCCTTCGGCAAAACCGGAAACAGTCTGGGAGAGACTGAATACACTGCCCGTACCTGCATCTACTTGGGCACCATTGATGAGGCGCAGTTTATAGTCACAATATACATAGCTCGTCTTACTCGGACGTGCCTCCGTAGGGTTAGGATCGGCAATGACTCGATATTTTAGTCCCGTCGGAGAAGTGACCACAGCGGTGTCGAGAAGGGGTAACTCATTGGCTAACCATACTTCGTTCTGGGTCTTCCAATCCAACCAATCATTCTGCTTACAGCCTATTAGACTTAGCGCAATAAGGCATAACCATACCAAATTTCTTATTTTCATATTCGTATCTTATTTACAAATCCAACTACTGGGGTTGAGCAGCGTGCGATCTTTCCATATCTGGAAGAAGAGTTCGGTTTTGTTATCCTCTTCGGGATCGGAATAGATCGTTCCTATCTTCTGCTTGGCTTCTACTTTATCTCCCTGTTTGACAGCCAAGCGGCTTAAACCCGCATAGACCGTTCGATAATTACCGTGCATCACAATGACGGCATACGTGCCGTTGGTCATAAAGCAACTCGTCACTTGACCGGCATATACCACTCGGGCTGCAGCACCGGCTGTTGTTCGCAGATAGATGCCTTTATTATCAATCACCACATCTTTATACACCGGGTGGGTGTGTTTGCCAAAGGTACCACTGATATAACCTTTTTCAATCGGCCAGGGTAAACGACCTTTGTTCTGCTCAAAATTGCCCGCAATGATTTGCTGCTCTTTGGTCATCGTAGTTGTGGTAGCCGTCTGCTTGGTGATAGTAGCATCAATCTTCTTATTGAGTTCATTGGCTTTCTTTTGCTGCTTTTTGAGTTGGGCTTGCAGATCTTTCTCTTTCTTCTTCAAGTCCTTGAGCATCTGCTGCTGTTTGCGTTCGTTACGCGTTAACTCGTCGTGCGTCTTCTGTTGACTCTTTAGCGTCTTCTGCTTGGTCTGCTTATGGGTGCGTAACTGATTGTTCTGTTCATCCATCTTCACCTTCACCCCTTCTATCTCAGCAGCCTGCTGGCGGCGATAGGAGGCGAACTCGTGTAGATAACGAATACGGCGTACCAGTTGTTGAAAACTAGTGGCGGAGAGCAGGAAAAGTAGGGGCGATTGCTGTAACTGCGCATAATGCGATTCCCGCACCATCTTGGCATAATCGTTCTTGAGTTGGTTCAACTTGACCTGCATCGCATCCCGCTGAACATTCAGCACCGCTATCTCGTTATTGATGCCCTGTATCTCTTTATCCAGATTGCTTATCAGTGCCTTCTGGGTTTTGATGTTCTGATTGATGAGTTCCAACTTGGTAATCGTAGCGCTCTCGTTTTTCTTAGTCTGCTGGAGCATCTTATTGGTCTGCTCAATCTGCTGCTTGAGTTCCTTCTGCTGCTTCTTGAGACTAGATGCACTATCCGCCCATACGCCGATGGCGCATAGTAGCAATATCCCTATGAAGTAAAGTTGTTTCATCGTTGCAGCAACTGTGATAGACTCACTTTTTGATAGCGGTTTAATCGGATGGCCCGTAGTTGGATGGGCTCGTTCCACTCCATCGCATCGTTCTCGATGGTCACCGATATCCGATGACCTTGATAGGTGTACCCTAAGGCATGACGCACACTCTCAGTCAAATGTTTGCCTTCAATGAAGGACTGTATATCGTCCCATCGTAATCGGGGTATGACCATCGTCGCTGCCTCTTTCCAAGAGGATTGGGCATAGCGATGATTGATCTTATCAATAACCGTTATTTGCTGAGGCGTCATCTCTACACGTAGCATCTCAATGCCCATCATCGGCAGCACAGAGATAGCTATGAACGAATCCCGTACGGCTTGAATCGTGCACATCACTTCCATCGTCGATGCATCCACCTCGATCGTAGTCGCCGCATTGGTCATGCGTAGGGTATGCCACTGAGAAGTAGTTACCTGCTTCTGTGTGCCACATCCTATAACTAGGCAGGCGATACACAATAATATAATATATCTATGGTTCATTGATGATGCGCAAATGCTCTTCTATAATCGCTTTATCTTCGGGTCGAGTGACATTCTCCAATGCTTTCTTCGCATAGAAAGCCGCCAAGTAGTTCTGTCCTTGTAGGTATAGTATCCACGCATAGGTATCTAAGTACGTGGCGTTATTGGGATACGCCTGTATGGTCTTCTGACTCATCCACTCCGCATGCTTGAGGTCTCCGCTGTTCGTGGCTAAGACATAGGCATAATTATTGAGTACATAGGCGTTGTTCTGATCCAGTTCTAAGGCTTTGTCGTAAGCCATGTACGCCCCTTCTAACTCATGGATATTCGCCAGTGAATCGCCTATCTGTGCAAAGAGAATAAAGGCCTGTAGGTACTGCTTATTCTGCACCAATAAATCACCCTTGAACAGTAAGAAACGATATTCACGTGGGTCTTGCTTCAAATAGTCGTCAATGGCTTGGAGGGCTTCTTTATCTTTTCCCCATAGGTGGTAGATACGGTATCTGTTGAGTGCACTATACGCGTCGTATCCAGCGATGCCATCTAAACGATCCTGGGTAGATAGTGCTTTTTTCCATAACCCCAATTGGATATAAGCCTTTTGTAATAATCCCCACGCGTCTTCATCTTTGGGCTTGGACTTGACCGTCTGCTCTAATATCTGTTGGGCTAAACGAAGACTTTTCTTCTGCGAAGCGCCCTCTTGAGTGGCTAATAACTTACTGCAATACCGTTGCCAACAATCCAGGGGCGCACAAGCGTATGCTTGCCTCAAATAGTCCATGGCTTTATCGGGCTGATGCAGGGCATCGTAGATCACGCCTAAGTAGTCTTTCGTTAACCCATCCTGTGGGTTAATCTGTTCGCAGTAGTCTAAGAGCAATAGGGCTTGACTATATTGTTCGTTCTCGATGGCTTGATGGGCAGCATAGAAGTAGTAGAGGAACTGCTGCTCCTGCTCCGTGCTTATTGCCCACGTTGTTACCGAACAACACAGCATACATCCTATTAGCCATCTTTGAATACCCATCCTCTAAACTCTAAACTCTAAACTCTAAACTCTCAACTAACGCACCCCCGAGTGTCCAAACCCTCCCGCACCGCGTTCGGTCTCGCCTAACACTTCTACTTCGATGAGTTCGGGCTGCTCATGCCGGGCGATGACCATCTGGCAGATGCGCTCACCCGGTTCAATAGTCTGTGCCTCATTCGATAGGTTAATGAGGATTACTCCTATCTCCCCACGATAGTCGGCATCAATGGTGCCCGGGGTATTGAGTACCGTCAAGCCCCGTTTCAATGCCAAGCCACTACGCGGACGTATCTGGGCTTCATAACCTACAGGTAACTCGATAAAGAGACCGGTAGGCATCAGCTTCCGCTCTAAGGGTTGTAATATCACGGGCTCTGTGATGTTCACCCGTATATCCATACCCGCCGCCTGCGCCGATTCGTAGCGGGGCAATGGGTTAGTACTCTTGTTGATAATCTTTACTTGCATCTAAAACCTCCTTTCTACGAGGACGCGCAGTCCGTCTGCGACCATACGTATATGTACATCCTTATCCATCTCTACAGGATCGCCGTCGATATGGAACGGACTCTTATCTTCCCGAATCAGCGTCACCTCTGTGGCTTTAATGGTATCCAAGAACAGACTCTTATCAATCGTCTTCGTGAATAACCCTAATGCCAAAGAAGGGGCAGCAATTAGCGCATTAGCACTCATCATGCAGACATCCATCTTTCCGTCCTGTATGCTAGCATTGGGCGCGATATAAGCCTCATATCCCCATTGACCAGCATTAGCAAAAGTGATGAGGAAAGCGGAACGCTCGATGTCTATGCCTTCGCCTACAATATGGTACTTCTGAGAGCGATAAGTCAGTAAGTCCTTGATGATATTATCAAAGTACGTCTTGAACCCCCGCTTAGTCGAACCCTCAAACTGCTCGGCAATCAGCGCATCAAATCCTGTGCCACAGGTGCTCACAAAGAGCCGATCATTCGCCAATCCATAATCACAACAGATAGGTTCACATCGATTGAGCATCTCGATAGCATGCATGGGGATCATCGGGATATGCAGATGACGGGCAAAACCATTGCCACTACCCATGGGGATGATACCTAACGCTGTTTGGGTGTCGCGCAGCCCTTGCGCTACTTCGTTAACGGTACCGTCTCCGCCTACCGCCACAACGGCATCAAAACCCATCATAGCATACTGACGGGCTAACTCCGTGGCATGACCGGCATACTCGGTGAAAACGACATTAGGTAGCCACTGACTACGATCTAACTCTTTCTCAATAATCTTCGGCAACTTGCGCTTGTTCTGCGTGCCGGACATCGGGTTGATAATGAATGCAATGTTCTTCATATTTGGATAAAAAATACTATTCCAATCAAAAACGTGCGCAAAATTACTAAAAAATTTGCATATATGCAAAAAAAATATTACTTTTGCACAAAATTTTTCATCGCCATGACTACATTTACCAATGAAGACTGCTTGCAGTTAGAGAAAAGAGGCATCGCGTTAAGCGTTGCACAACAGCAATTGGAGAACCTGCGAAATGGTTTCCCTAGTTTGGATATTGTCGCTCCTGCATCTACGAAAAAAGGCCAGGGTATCTTAGCCCCCACCCATGAGGAGCAGGATCATTATATCGAGGTATGGCAGCAATATCTATCCACCCATCCGAAGGTGGCTAAGTTTGTGCCTGCTAGCGGGGCGGCTAGCCGTATGTTTAAAGACCTCTTTGCGTACTTGGATAATGGGGTGGAGACACCGTTTATTCAGGAGTTCTTATCGAATATGGATAAGTTCGCTTTTGGCGACCAGTTGGCGGGTAAATCGGGTCAAGAAGCCGTTCGTTTCCTCCTGCAGGATATGGACTATGGTCAGTTGCCGAAGGGCTTACTGCTCTTCCATAAATATAGCGACGGCGCACGCACGCCCGCGGTGGAACATTTAGTAGAGGGAACCCTTACGGGTGCTACGGATATTCACTTCACGGTGAGTCATGATCATCTGCCGCTTTTCCGTCAGCATATTGCCGCCAATACCCAACGCTTCGAGAAGAAGTATGGGGTGCATTACCGTATCACTTTCTCGGAGCAGAAGCCGTCCACCGATACCTTAGCCGCTAACCCGGATGGCACACCTTTCCGTACCGAGGATGGGCGACTGCTCTTCCGTCCCGGTGGACATGGTGCCCTCATTGAGAACCTCAACGAACTGGATGCAGATATCGTCTTCATCAAGAATATCGATAATGTCGTTCCCGACCGCTTGAAGAAGGATACGGTACGCTATAAACAAGTCCTGGCAGGTGTGCTCATTGAGGAACAGCAACGCATCTTTGCCCGTCTGCAAGATCCGTCTATCTCGGACGAGGAGCGTCAGCGACTCAATCGCCCTATCCGCGTCTGTGGCGTGGTGAAGAACACGGGTGAACCGGGCGGAGGTCCCTTCATCGTACGCGAAGAGGATGGCTCGCTGTCCTATCAGATCTTAGAGTCTAGTCAGATAGCCGATCCGACGCTTATGCAGCAGGCTACCCATTTCAACCCTGTTGATCTGGTCTGCTCCATCCGCGACTATGAAGGTAACCCCTTCAACCTGACCCGTTTTGTGGATCCTCAGACCGGTTTTATCTCCCATAAATCTAAGGATGGTAAAGAGTTATTAGCCTTGGAGTTGCCTGGGTTGTGGAATGGTGCGATGAGTAAGTGGAACACCATCTTTGTGCAAGTTCCTATCTCGACCTTCAATCCCGTTAAAACGGTGAACGACCTGCTGCGTGATCAGCATCAATAGAGTATGAAAGCTTTTTTCTTCGATATGGATGGGGTCTTATTAGACTCTATGTATAATCACGCGCGTGCGTGGGAAGCGGCTATGACACATCATGGCTTACGCTTTAGCCAGCGGGACTGTTTCATCAATGAGGGACGTACAGGCATGGATGTTATCTACTCCTGCTCGCGGGAGCAGGGAGTGCCTATCTCCGACGAAGAGGCACAAGCCCTCTATGACGAGAAGACGGTTCACTATCTGCAGTTAGGGGGTGGTGTGCCGATGCCAGGTATGGCGGAAGTGCTACATTTCTTGCAGGTGCATCATTTCCAAATATGGGTAGTGACGGGGGGAGGACAAAACGATCTCTATGAGCAGTTAGAGCGCGCTTATCCGGGTGTTTTTGCCCGCGAACGCATGATCACGGCGCATAATGTGACACATGGCAAACCTAACCCCGAACCTTATCTGAAGGCATGGCAAGCCTGTGGATTGGCGAAGGAAGATTGTTATGTGGTGGAGAATGCCCCTTTAGGGGTGCGAGCTGGACATGGTGCCGGGCTCTTTACGATAGCGGTGAATACGGGTCCGTTGGAGGATCAGCGCTTGTGGGACGAGGGTGCCCAAGTGGTGCTATCCGACATGTCCGCGCTGCTGCAGTGGTTGGAGCACACGTTCTAATCAAAGAGTGTAGGGTTATCTACATCAAAGCGTTTAAGGATATTACGCATCAGCGTTTCGCGAATGAGTTTACTGCGATTGTGTACCACGTACCGATCGCAGTATTTATTCAGCACCTTCATCTCCTGCTCGTTGAGCATGATGGACACGCGATGCTGGCGTAGTGATTTAGATCCTCTATGATTAGGTGTGGGAGTTGCCATTAGAAGGAGAGACCTATTTTAGCGCCAAACGTAACGATGTTACGTCCAGCATAATCCTGATACTCACTTTGCTCAATCACCTCGGTTACTTCCATCTTTGTTTGCTGGAACTGAGTGCATAGACTGGCGAAGATAGTGGTCATCGGTCCGGCTTGGTAGCGATAACCTACCTCAAAAGATGTGTATATACCGCCTGAGCAGTTCTTGGATAACGCAAAGCCGTAACCAATATTCGCACCTACAAAGGGGGCGTGCTTGCCTTCTATGATAGGCACTTTGACGGCCACCTGTAAGGGAAGATAAACATAGGACGGTCTATCGGGTAGGAGAACACCATTCACACCTATGCCGCCACCAATGAAGATATGCCGTGAACCAATATATCGCGAACCAATCATCAACTCTCCGCCGAGCACGCCGCCATTAGCCACCTGCGAGACAAAAGCTCCGCCGCCCTGAAAGGAGAGGTAGAATACGGTCTTCTTACCCGTTAGTTTGGTGTCCGTCTGAGTCTGCTCCACGGGAGCAACCTCTGCCGCCTCGTCGGTGATACTAACAATCTCCTGAGGAGGGTACTGAAAACGTTGCCCGTTGGCGTTCTTAATGATCACTATTTCCTCGTTCTGTACAACGATCTCGCCCTGTATCTTCTGACCATTCTGTAGGGTAACAACAGCGGCAGAGATGTGACCCGCCACGAGTGCTAAAAGTAATAATAAAAAATACCTATTTCGCATATTGGCTGCAAAGGTACAACTTTTTTTGCAAATATGCAAAATAAAAATGCCATATTTGTGATTTTTCCTATGGAAATTTGCATAATTCAGTAAAATTTTGTAATTTTGCGCGATTTTAGTCAATCATTAACCACTAAATATTTTTAAGTTATGGTAAATTTTAAAGAGTTAGGCCTTGTTAATACCCGCGACATGTTCGCTAAGGCCATTAAGGGTGGCTATGCTATCCCAGCATTTAATTTCAATAACATGGAGCAGTTGCAGGCTATTATTAAAGCTTCTGCTGAGACCAAGAGTCCTGTTATCCTTCAAGTTTCCAAAGGTGCTCGTAACTATGCGAACCAAACCCTATTGCGTTATATGGCACAGGGTGCTGTAGAGTATGCGAAGGAGCTCGGTTGGGAGAAGCCTGAGATCGTGCTTCACCTCGATCACGGAGATAGTTTCGAGCTGTGCAAGAGCTGTGTAGACTTTGGTTTCTCTAGCGTCATGATTGACGCATCTTCTCTTCCTTATGAGGAGAATATTGCTCTCACGAAGAAAGTAGTAGAGTATGCTCACCAGTTCGATGTAACTGTAGAGGCTGAGCTTGGCGTATTAGCCGGTGTAGAGGATGAGGTATCGGCGGCTGTTAGCCACTATACGAAGCCTGAAGAGGTAGTTGATTTTGCTACCCGCACGGGTTGCGACTCCCTCGCTATCTCGATCGGTACGAGCCATGGTGCTTATAAGTTCACTCCTGAGCAGTGCACTCGTGACCCGAAGACGGGTAAGCTTGTTCCACCTCCATTGGCATTCGATGTACTCGACGCTGTGATGGAGCAGTTGCCTGGTTTCCCTATCGTACTGCACGGTTCGTCTTCTGTTCCACAGGAGTATGTAGATATGATCAACTCCCTCGGAGGCAAGTTGCCTGATGCAGTAGGTATTCCTGAGGAGCAACTCCGCAAGGCATCTCAGAGCGCTGTGTGCAAGATCAATATTGACTCCGACTCTCGTCTCGCTTTCACCGCTGCTGTACGTAAGGTGCTCAGTGAGAAGCCGGGTGAGTTTGACCCACGTAAGTACTGCGGCGTAGCTCGTGACTTCATGGAGGAGCTCTATAAGCATAAGATCATCAACGTTCTCGGTTCCGACGGAAAGGCTTGCTAATCATGGCTCTTAAATTTATGTCTGCCGACGAGGCAGCTCAATTAGTATTCGATGGTGCTATCTGCGGTATGGGTGGTTTCACCCCCGCAGGAGCTCCAAAGGATGTCCCCACCGCTATTGCAAAGAAGGCGGAGGCACTGCATGCCGAAGGTAAACCCTTCAAGATTGGTATGTACACGGGTGCATCGACGGGCGATAGTTGCGATGGTGCGCTCGCACGTGCCCATGCCATCCAATTCCGTACCCCGTATCAGGGTAACAAAGACCTGCGTACCGAACTCAACGCTCAAGGCGCTCATTACTTCGATATGCATTTGAGCGAACTGGCGCAGGATATCCGTTATGGTTTCTTGCCCAAGCCCGATTTTGCGATCATCGAAGCGTGTGATGTAGTAGAGAAGGGTGACCAAGTGGAGATCGTTCCTACAGCTGGTGTGGGTAATATGCCTACTTTCTGCCGCCTGGCAGATAAGATCATTATCGAGCTCAATGCCGCTATGCCTAAGACCATGCGCGGTATGCACGATATCTACGAACCGGCTGATCCTCCTGTTCGTCGCGAGATACCTGTCTATAAGCCGTCCGACCGTATCGGTACAGACTGCATCACCGTGCCTGCATCGAAGATCGCGGCTGTGGTGCACACCGATCGTCCTAATGAGGTGGGGAAGTTTACTCCGCTGGATGAAGTGACCGAGCGTATTGGTCAGAACGTGGCTAAGTTCCTCGAGACGGAGATGAAAGAGGGTCGTATCCCGGCATCTTTCTTACCGATTCAGTCGGGTGTGGGCAACGTGGCTAATGCCGTGTTGGGCGCTTTAGGAGAGAACCCACATATCCCTGCTTTTGAGATGTACACCGAGGTTATTCAGGACTCCGTGGTAGGTCTGATGAAAGAGGGACGTATTAAGTTCGCTTCGGGTTGCTCGCTTACCATTGGTGCGGACAAACTGCAAGATATCATCGACCACATGGATTTCTTCAAGGACAAGATCGTACTTCGTCCGCAGGAGATATCCAATAACCCTGAGCTGGCTCGTCGTATGGGTCTCATCACCATCAATACTGCCCTCGAGGCCGATATCTTTGGTAACATCAACTCGACCCACGTCTGCGGTACGAAGATGATGAACGGTATCGGTGGTAGTGGTGACTTTACGCGTAATGCTTATGTGTCTATCTACACGACACCTTCGACAGCGAAGGGTGGTTGCATCTCTGCTTTTGTGCCAATGGTTAGTCACCTTGACCACAGCGAACATAGTGTGAAGATCATCATCACCGAGCATGGTATAGCGGACTTACGTGGTAAGAGCCCTATCCAGCGTGCACACGAGATCATCAATAACTGTGTTGATCCTGAGTATCGTCCTATGCTCAACGCTTACTTAGAGATGAGTAAGACGGCTCAAACGCCTCATACCTTGAGTTGCGCCCTCGCTATGCACGAGGAGTTCCTCAAGAGTGGCGATATGCGTAATACCAAGTGGGAGAATTATGTAAGGTAATTCTCCCACCTTACTAACCCTATTTCTATTCACAATTTAAATGTATGTCTATGAAAAGAATCCTCCTTTTTGCGTTGGCACTCGTTTCGTTAGTGACCTATGCACAGAATGATGTCATCATCACCACGGACTCCAAAACGATGGAAGTGAAGATCAAAGAAGTCTCCAACACCGAAGTTCGATACACGGAGTTGGATATGCCTGATGGTCCCGTTTTTGTGATCCCTGTATCGGAAGTGAATCAAATAACTTTCTCCAATGGTCAAGTTAAAACATATAAGCACGAGGCTAAGTCGATAGCTCAGACACAACCTCAGGCACAATCGCAATCTCAATCGCAAGCCAAAACAACTACGGCTCAAAAACCAACCATTAAGTTCCAAAGTTTCGTGGAGGTCAGTGGTATGGTCGGTAACTCACAATACTTAGGCGGTTCGAACACCATTGGTGGACCCACCGTCGATGTAGTGCTAGGTGTGCGCGTGAGCCGTTTCTATGTAGGTGCTGGTGTCGGTGCGTATGGTTATATCGGTAAATACAATGACTACCGCTATGCAGTCAACCTACCTATCTATGGTAACTTCCGCGCCTATACCTCTACGAGTGAGCGAATGAGTTCGTTTGTCGATGTCGCTGTCGGTGGTGCCGTAGGTCTGTGGCAGAGCGATGCCGTTAAGGTCGTTCAAGGTGCTGATAAACCCGCTTCGGCTTTCTTCCTCCGCTCCGGTTTAGGCTTGGAGTTTGGACATGCCGTCATCGGTGCTGGTTACCAACTCATGGCAGAAGGTGGCCGTTATCATAACTTCGGTTACCTCAAAATAGGTACCCGTTTCTAATTTTCAAATTTTCAAATTCCCAATACAACTATGTCAGAAGAAAAAAAGACTCCGTCTGCAGATAAACTCAAAGCCTTGCAGACTGCGATGGATAAGATATCCAAAGATTATGGTAAAGGCGCTATCATGCGCTTAGGTGAAGATAAGATCGAAGATATACCTGTTATCTCGACCGGTTCGGTGGGACTGAACATGGCACTGGGTGTGGGTGGTTATCCACGCGGACGTGTGATTGAGATCTATGGCCCTGAATCGTCCGGTAAGACAACCCTCGCTATCCACGCCATGGCAGAGGTACAGAAGCAGGGTGGCATTGCCGCTATCATCGATGCCGAGCATGCTTTCGATCGTTTCTATGCCGAGAAACTGGGTGTGGATGTGGATAACCTCCTTATCGCTCAGCCCGACTGCGGCGAGCAGGCATTGGATATAGCGGACGAACTGATCCGTTCCAGTGCAGTCGATCTCGTGGTCATTGACTCCGTCGCTGCTCTCACTCCTAAAGCCGAGATAGAAGGTGATATGGGGGATAATAAGGTCGGCTTACAGGCACGACTCATGTCGCAAGCGTTGCGCAAACTAACCGCTACGATCAATAAGACCAATACTACTTGTATCTTCATCAACCAACTGCGTGAGAAGATAGGTATCTCGTTCGGTAACCCCGAAGTGACTACCGGTGGTAATGCCTTGAAGTTCTACGCTTCGGTGCGTCTCGATATCCGCAAAGTTTCCGCTATCAAGGATGGTGAGAACGTGATTGGTAACCAGGTGCGCGTGAAGGTCATTAAGAACAAGGTGGCTCCTCCTTTCAAGAAAGCCGAGTTTGATCTTATGTTTGGCGAAGGTATATCTAAGGTGGGCGAACTCATTGACCTCGGTACCGAATTAGGTATCTTGACTAAGAGTGGCTCTTTCTATAGCTATAATGGCAATAAACTGGGTCAAGGTCGTGATGCGGTCAAGAACGTGCTCCGAGAGAACCCAGACTTAGCCGACGAGATCGAGACCAAGATTATGGAAGCCGTTAAGAAGAATTAAAAATTTGAAAGAAAGGCTGTTGATATTGTCACCTGAGAAGGCGAAAGAGTTAGAGTCGACGTACCGTGTGGTACGTCGCTCTATTGATGCCCGTCAGCGCATGCTGAAGGTCAATTTGACCTTGCTCACCGACGATCACGATCAGCCTGTTCCGATCGACTCGCCTATACCGCTCTATACGCCGCCTGTCTTTCACGATGTGCATCATGCCAAGCAGTCCGTCACCATCGTTGGTGCCGGTCCCGCAGGACTCTTTGCAGCACTCACGTTGTTAGAACAGGGTATTCGACCCATTATCTACGAACGCGGTAAGGATGTCTCGGAGCGCAAGAAAGATATAGCCCTTCTCAACCGCAACGAAGCCTTCAACCCCGAATCGAACTATTGCTTCGGCGAGGGTGGGGCAGGTACATTCAGTGACGGCAAACTCTTCTCTCGCTCGAAGAAAAGGGGCAACATGCAGCACGTGATGGAACTCTTCCATTACTTTGGCGCACCCGATACAGTCCTCTATGAAGCCCATGCCCATATCGGTAGCGATAAACTGCCAACTATCATTAAGAACATCCGCGAATGTATCCTCGCCCATGGTGGCGAGATCCACTTTGGACAACGCTGGCAAATCCAAGAAAGGTTGCCCCTAAGGGGGAAACCAACGGAAGGGGCTACCATTTTGTCCATCGGCCACTCTGCCCATGATACCTATCGTGAACTCGCTGCGGCGGGTGTGGCACTGGAGGCCAAAGGTTGTGCCATGGGCGTGCGGGTCGAACATCCGCAGGCACTGATCAACGACCTCTTCTATCACCACCAACACCAATCGGTCATCGACCTCGTCGGTAATGCTTCCTACTCGTTAGTGACCCAAGTACCTCCTTCCCCTACGAGGGGAAGTCGGAAGGGGTCTGGTGTCTATTCCTTCTGCATGTGCCCCGGAGGCCATATCGTCCCTGCGACTAGTGAACAGGGGGCCTGCGTGGTGAATGGTATGTCTGCCTCCCATCGTAACTCTCCTTATGCGAACTCCGGTATCGTGGTGGAACTGCATCCCGACGGACGCACCGCCATCGAATGGCTCGCCTATCAAGAAGCGCTGGAGCGCGAAGCATTCCAGCAAGCGCAAGGTTTTTCCGCTCCTGCCCAGCGCCTCCGTGACTTTGTGGAGGGTAAGGCGTCTCAGACCCTACCCGCATGCTCCTACTTGCCGGGCATTGTCCCCAGTCGATTAGACCAATGGTTACCGGCGGAGATAGGGCAGGCGTTACAGCAAGGTTTTCGTGATTTTGACCGCAAGTACCCCGGGTTCCTCACCAACGAGGCAGTTATCCTCGGGGTCGAGAGTCGTAGCAGCAGTCCTGTCCGTATCGTCCGCGACCCCGAGACGATGCAGAGTCTATCCCATCCATGGCTCTATCCCTGTGGCGAAGGTGCCGGCTATGCCGGTGGTATCACTTCCTCCGCCCTCGATGGCATCCATGCCGCTGAAGCAGCAGTTAAAAATTTAAAAATTTGAAAATTGTGAACGAGGAACGCACCATACAACTATTAGGCCAAGAAGCCGTTGACCGCTTGCACCAAGTGCGGGTCATCCTCTTTGGCGTCGGTGGCGTCGGAGGTTGGTGTGCCGAAGCACTCGTGCGTACGGGCGTGCAGCATCTGACGATCGTGGACTTTGATGTGGTGAGTGCGACCAATATCAACCGCCAAGTGGTGGCAACTGCCGAGAACGTGGGTAAGAGTAAGGTGGAGGAAATGAGATGTCGTCTCTTGTCCATCAACCCCGAGGCGGATATAGTGGTCATTAACGATAAGTATGTACCGATGCAGGACGGTGCTGAAATAAACCCTGCGTTTGATCTCAATCAGTATGATTATGTCATAGACGCCATAGACTCGCTCGATTGCAAGGTCGATCTCATCTACCGCGCGACGCAGTCCACGGCGACGCTGTTCTCCTCCATGGGCGCAGCCCGCAAAGTCGATGTCAGTCAGATACGTACGACCGAGTTCTGGAAAGTGAATGGTTGTCCGCTCGCCCGCGCACTGCGTACGCGAATGAAAAAGGAGAACAAACTACCTGCCAAACGCTTTCAAGTCGTCTATTCGCCCGAACTCTCTGCCGACGCTGGCACCCTTGCCCCCGTCGTCGGTATCTTCGGCTTCACATTAGCTAATTTAGTAATACAAAGTATATGAAGAAAGCATTATTAATGATTCTCGATGGCTGGGGAATCGGTGACAAAACTACAGCCAACGCTATCTATTCCACCAATACCCCGCATTGGAATGCGCTATTGGAACAGTACCCTCACTCCCAACTGCAAGCTAGTGGCGAGAATGTCGGATTGCCCGATGGACAGATGGGTAACTCCGAAGTGGGACACCTTAACATCGGTGCCGGTCGTGTCGTTTATCAGGACTTAGTGAAGATCAATCGCGCCTGCAAGGACGGCTCGATTATGCAGAACCCGGAGATCATCTCTGCCTTTAGCAATGCCCAAAAAGCAGGCAAGAAACTGCATATCATGGGTCTGACCTCTAACGGCGGTGTGCACTCCTCTTTAGAGCACCTCTTCTACCTGCTGAAGATTGCCAAAGAGTATGGCTTAGAAGGTAAGACGTTCGTTCACTGTTTCATGGATGGTCGTGATACCGATCCACACTCGGGGCTCGGATTCATCGACGAACTCGAAGCAGAGATGGCGAAAACCACCGGTGAGATTGCGACTATCCAAGGCCGTTTCTATGCTATGGATCGTGACAAACGTTGGGAGCGTGTGAAGATTGCCTACGATTGCCTCGTGAACGGACAAGGTGCCGCTTTCGAGTCTATGCACGAAGCCATGGAGGCTTCCTATAAAGCCGATGTCACCGACGAGTTCATCAAGCCTATTGTACATACCCGCAATGGTCAACCTATCGCAAAGATCGAAGCAGGCGATGTCGTTATCTTCTTCAATTACCGCAATGACCGTGCCCGTGAGATCACTATCGTGCTCACCCAGCAGGATATGCCTGAAGCGGGTATGAAGACCATTCCTAACTTGGACTATTACTGCATGACCCCATACGAGAGTTCGTTCACCGGTTTGCATATCCTCTTCCCTAAGGAGAACGTGCAGAACACCATGGGTGAGATTGTGGCTAAGGCGGGTCTCAAGCAACTGCGTATTGCCGAGACGGAGAAGTTTGCCCATGTCACTTTCTTCTTCAGCGGCGGTCGTGATGCCCAGTTCGAGAACGAAGATCGTATCCTCATTCCGAGCCCGAAGGTAGCAACCTATGACCTCCAGCCGGAGATGTCTGCGCCCGAGGTGGCTGCAGCACTCTGTGACGCATTGGATACCCAGAAGTATGACTATATCACCCTTAACTTCGCCAATGGCGACATGGTGGGCCATACGGGTGTGTATGAGTCTATTCAGCAGGCAGTGGTGACCATTGATATCTGCGTCGATCGCGTAGTCAAAGCCGCACAGAAGAATGGCTATGAGGTCATCATCATTGCTGATCATGGTAATGCCGATCATGCTGTCAATGAGGATGGTACGCCTAATACGGCGCATAGTCTGAACCCAGTGCCCTTTGTCTATATCAGCGATAATAAGTGCGCTCAATGCGAGGACGGTATCTTAGCCGACGTGGCTCCTTCGCTTTGCCACATCTTAGGCATCCAGCAACCTGCTGAGATGACCGGTCATAACCTCATCCACTAAAATGGATAGGAATAAAAAAACTACACATGGGGTATGATCCCGTGTGTAGTTTTTTGTTTGCTGTAAGATAGACTTATTCAGCAGCAGCTTCTGGAGCAGCTTCCTCTGCAGGAGCAGCCTCTTCAGCAGCCTCTTCAGCAGGTGCCTCTTCTGCAGCTTCCTCTGCGGGAGCTTCAGCCTCAGCAGCCTCCTTAGCTGCCTCTTGAGCAGCAGCAGCGAGTGCCTCGTCAGCAGCTTGTTTCTTCTTCAGAACCTCAGCAGCTTTGGCTTTATTAGCCTCTACCTCCTGAGCGAGAAGTGCCTTGCGAGCAGCAGCTTTCTTGTCTGCATCAGCCTTGATAATCTTACCAGCCTTAGCATCTTGCTCTGCCTTCCAAGCATAGAAACGCTTTTGAGCTTCCTCTTGGCTGAACGCACCCTTAGCTACACCACCATTGAGGTGCTTCATGAGAAGTACACCCTCAACGCTCAGTAAATGACGCGCTGTGTCAGTGGGTTGTGCACCTACGCCTACCCAATAGAGCGCACGCGCAAAATTGAGGTCAATAGTTGCAGGATTGGTGTTAGGATTGTACGAGCCGATACGCTCAATGATTTTACCGTCACGTGGTGAACGGCTGTCGGCTACTACGATGTGGTAGTATGCATAGTCCTTGTGACCATGACGTGCCAAACGAATTTTTGTTGCCATTGTGTTGTTTGTTTGTGGGGTACAACTACACGAGTTCGCCCCTGGTTAATAAAATAATGACGTGCTTTTTTCACGAAAAAGCGTGCAAAAGTACAACATTTTTTTGGAACTTGCAAATTTTTAGGCAAAAAAAGTGCAATTATTTGCAAGATTGCAAAAAAAGTAGTATCTTTGCGCCCTAATTTGGTGGAGTATGCTATTTAAGGACATCATAGGTCAAGAGCGGGTCAAACAGCAATTGCGTCAGTCGGTACAGGACGGACGTATCCCACATGCGCAACTACTATTTGGCGGCATGGGTGTGGGCAAACTGCAGTTGGCTATCGCCTTTGCACAATACTTAGCATGTCCCAACCGCACGAAGGACGATGCCTGCGGCACCTGTCCCACCTGCTTGCAGTATCAGAAGCTGCAGCACCCCGATCTCCACTTCGCCTTCCCCATCGTTAAAACCGATGATGGCGACACCTGTGACGACTTCATGGATGCTTTCCGGGAGATAGTGTTAGAGAAGGGTTACTTCAGCTTAGACGACTGGTATAAGCAGTTAGGCGTCGAGACCAAGCAGGGAATGATATATGAGAAAGAGAGTTCGGAGATCCTCCGCAAACTTAGTCTCAAATCGTTCGGTGATGGCTACAAAGTGATGATCATTTGGCAGCCGGAGAAGATGAACGCGACCTGCGCCAATAAACTGCTCAAACTGCTCGAAGAGCCGCCTGAACAAACCCTCTTCCTACTCGTAAGCGAGCAGCCGGAGATGCTGCTATCCACGATACTTAGCCGTGTGCAACAGATTCCCGTACCGGCATTGAGCGAAGAAGAGATAACGGCAGCGATAGGATCCAAGGATATTGCGCGTATTGCGAATGGTAGTTATCTAGTGGCTAAGCAGTTGGCGGAGGCAAGCGAAGATATACAACAGCGGTTCAACGACTTCGTGGCTCTGATGCGCGATGCCTATACTATTGGACAAATCAAAGATCCTGCCAAGAAATTTGATGCGCTCAAGCATATCCGAGAATGGAGTTTAGCGATGGCGGATAGCAAGGTCGGACGTGAACGTCAAAAGGCTTTTTTGCAGTATGCGCAACGACAGGTTAGGGAAAACTATATATACAACCTACAACACCCAGAGTTGAACTACCAAACAGAAGAAGAACGGAACTTCTCCGCGAAGTTCTCTCCCTATATCAACGATAAAAATGTGGAACAGATCATGGCGCAGTTGGAACTGGCTGAACAGCAGATCAACCAGAATGGCAATGCGAAGATTATTTTCTTCGATCTGTGTCTGCAGTTTATTGTGTTGTTGAAGAAAATTTGAAGATTAGAATATGAACGAGAAATTTACCTTGAATAACGAAGCGTGTGAGTTTTCGATGAAAGCGTGCAACCGTAATTCGGCACACATGCTGCCCGTGACGGACTGGTTATGCGACCTTCCTGAGAAAATGGAGGAGAATGACCTCGTGGAGGTGCAGTTTAAGAATACCCGCAAGGGCTATTTCAATAACGTCAATCACCTACCTCTGGAAAAAGGATCCTTCGTTATTGTAGATGCTAACCCCGGATACGACTTAGGCGAAGTGGTACTCATCGGACGCCTCGTTAGAGCGCAAATCAAGAAGAACCATATCGACTTGGAACGTTATGATGTGCGTAGTATCCAACGTTTAGCCGTCGAAGCGGATCATGAGAAAGCGGCAATAGCTCATGCCAAAGAGCACGAGACCATGATCAAAGCGCGTCAATTAGCCAAGTCCCTTGGACTGGAAATGAAAATAGGTGATGTTGAATACCAAGGAGATGGTTCCAAGGCTATATTCTACTATATTGCCGATGGGCGTGTGGATTTCCGTCAGCTCATTAAACTCTACGCTGAGAGTTTCCGCATCCGTATTGAGATGAAGCAAATCGGTGCTCGTCAGGAAGCGGGTCGTATCGGTGGAACTGGGCCTTGCGGACGCGAATTGTGCTGCTCCACATGGATGACTAACTTTACCACCGTCGGTACCAGTGCCGCTCGCCTACAACATGTATCCCCCAATCCGCAGAAACTAGCGGGTCAGTGCGCTAAACTGAAGTGCTGCCTTAACTATGAGGTGCCCGTTTATGAGGATGCTGCCCGCCGTGGGGAAGTGATTGGTTCACCCGTTGTTTCCGAAGAGGAGAATCCCGACTTGGGCTTCCAGAATGCAGTCGGAGAGGGCGCGTTGAATCGTTTTGATCGCCATAAGCACAATAATAGTCATCGCCCAGACCGTGGAGATCGCCGTCCGGAACGACGCGAGAATAGAGATAATAGGGATCGTAATAGAAACAGAAACAATGACCGTCCGCAATCTTCTCATCCTGCTCAGTAGTGCGCTACTATGCGCGTGCTCACCCCGTACGATGTACTCCCATTTTCAACCCGTACCGATGATGGGTTGGTCGATGGATTCGGTGTTACAGTTCGACGTGCCCGTGGACGATACTGTGGGCGTGTACGATGTGCTACTATGCATTCGCCACACAGAGATGTATCCCTATCAGAACATGTGGCTATTCACCGAATGGAACCAGCAGATAGATACGATAGAGTTCTACTTAGCAGACGACTATGGACGATGGCTTGGTAATGTAGGTGGTAAGTTTATTGAGATGCCCGTACTCTTCGAGCAAGCGTATCGTTTCCCCCACACGGGTACTTATACACTGCGTGTGCAACAGGGTATGCGCGATGAGGCTATACGTGGTGTGAGTGATGTTGGACTCATTATTAGAAACCATGGTGAAGAATAAGTTAGCGAAGTTTGCCGACATGGAGGCGTTCCCCAACGTTTTCCAATGCGGCGCCAGAGAGATAGAACCCACCAACGAGGTCGCACAGATGGCCGGGCATTGGCGTGATCGGTATTTCCATAACAATAACCCTATCGTACTCGAGTTAGGGTGTGGTAGGGGCGAATATACCGTGGGGCTGGCACGTATCTATCCGAATAAGAACTTTATAGGTATCGACATCAAGGGTGCCCGTATGTGGGCAGGGGCTAAAGAGGCGGTGCAAACAGGATTGACCAACGTCGCTTTCCTGCGTATTAACATCGAGATGCTGACCTCTTTCTTTGCTGCCAACGAGGTGGATGAGATATGGATTACTTTCTGTGATCCCCAAATGAAGAAAGCCACCAAACGCCTCACTTCCACCTATTTCATGACTCGCTATGAACAAGTGCTACAACCCGGTGGCTTGATTCATCTCAAGACCGATAGTCCTTTCTTATATACGTACACGCGCGAGATGCTAAGGCTCAACGCGTACTGCGTTGAGGCTGATACCAATGACTTGTATCAGCAGTTTAGAGTTGAGAGTTTAGAGTTTAGTGAGGCAAGGTTGTTACAGACGCACTATGAGAAGCAGTGGCTCGATAGGGGCTTAACGATCAAGTATTTGCGATGGGTATTGACCCCTAAAGATAATAAGATAGAACCAACTATAGAAATCGAACACGACACCTACCGCTCATACGGGCGCAATTACACGCCTCAATCGTAAATCGTAAATTCGTAAATCGTAAATCAATAGATGTATCCACAACAAATAATTGATTCCCTACGGCATGTTCGCTACCCGGGAACGGGTAAAGACTTGATAGAGTCGGGTATGCTCGAAGACGATATCCGCATTAGCGGATTGGAAGTCTCTTTCTCCCTTATTTTTGAGAAAGAGAACGACCCGTTTATGAAATCGGTCATCAAGGCTTCTGAAGTAGCGGTTCAGACTTACGTAGATGCCAACGCTGCCGTCCATATCCATACTAAGTATAAGAAAACCTACGCTACTTCTAAGCAAAGTGACTCACCCCTTCCCCCAGACGGGGGAAGTCGGAAGGGGGCTTTGGGGGCTACTATTGCCATTCATTCGGGCAAGGGTGGAGTAGGCAAATCGACTGTGGCGGCGAACTTAGCGATTGCCTTGGCGCAACAGGGCTACCGCGTAGGTCTATTAGATGCCGACATACATGGTCCTTCTATGCCGAAGATGTTCCACACCGAAGACTGTCGTCCTGTCAGTACCGAAGTGGATGGACGTACCCTCATCGAACCTATCGAACAGTATGGAGTGAAGATGCTCAGTATCGGATTCTTTGTCGATCCTGACTCAGCGGTGATATGGCGAGGCGGTATGGCTTCTAACGCGATCAAACAACTCATCAACGATGCCCATTGGGGCGAACTCGACTATTTCTTAATAGACCTACCTCCCGGCACCTCCGATATACATCTGACTTTGATCTCGACCTTGCAACTGACAGGCGCCATCGTGGTGACGACACCTCAGCCGGTCGCTTTGGTGGATGCACGCAAGGGCGTGGACATGTTCCGCAATGAGAAAATCAATGTGCCTGTACTCGGTATCATCGAGAACATGGCATGGTTCACACCCGCTGAGTTACCTGAGAACAAATATTATATCTTTGGTCGTGATGGTGGTAAACACTTAGCCGAAGAACTGAATGTGCCACTCTTAGGTCAGATACCTCTTGTCCAATCTATCCGTGAGGCAGGGGACGAAGGTACGCCTATTGCCATGCAAGAGGGACATCCTGCTGGGGAGATGTTTAGACGAATCGCTTCGTTACTAAAGATATGAATCAAGCCACGGAGTTAGGCATAGAACCTGTACGCAAGTTACTGCTCAAGTATGCGCTGCCTGGCATCATTGCGATGACAGCCAGTTCGCTGTACAACATCGTGGATTCCATTTTTATAGGGCACGGTTGCGGTATGATGGCGTTAGGGGGGCTGACCGTCGCCAAACCCTTTATGGATGTGTGCGCAGCCTTCGGTACTTTCGTGGGCGTAGGTGCGAGTACGCTGTTGTCCATTAAGTTAGGCGAACGCGATTATGAGTCCTCGGCACGTATCTTAGGCAATGTCATTGTACTCAATGCCATCTTAGGTACGATGCTCGCGGTAGTAGGACTGATATGGTTAGACCCTATCCTCTATGCCTTTGGCGCCAGTGACGAGACCATCGTCTATGCACGTGACTACATGCAAGTTCTCCTGTATGGTAACGTGCTGACCCATATCTTCTACGGACTCAATAGTATGTTGCGCTCCATGGGACACCCGCGTGAGGCGATGGCAGCAACGATTGTGGCGGTGGGTATCAATGTGATCTTGGATCCCATCTTTATTTTCCATTTAGATATGGGCGTGCGTGGTGCCGCCTTAGCGACGATGATCTCACAAGCGATCGCCGTGCTATGGCAGATGCGTATCTTCTGCGATAAACGTGAGGTTGTCCATTTCCATGCGGGTATATGGCGCTTGGATAAAGCCATCACCCTGCGTGCTATGGCTATCGGTTTATCGCCGTTCCTCATGAACCTTGCCCACTGTTTTGTGGTCATCATCATCAATAACCAACTCAAGCACTATGGCGGTGACATCGCCTTGGCTACCTATGGTATCATCAACCGTGTGATCTTCGTGTTCGCCATGATCGTGATGGGACTCAATCAGGGGATGCAACCTATTGTGGGCTATAACTACGGCGCTAAGCAGTATAAGCGCATGCTGCGTGCGTTCCAACTGACCGCTTTTTGTGCCACCCTCGTTATGCTCGTGGTGTGCCTAATGGGCGTCATCCTACCCGAATGGGTGACGAAGGTGTTTACGCACGATAAAGACCTGGTGGCTGCCACTATCGTACCGATGCGCATATTATGCTGCTCGATGTTCCTCGTTGGCTTCCAGATGGTGACGGGTAACTTCTTCACCTCGATCGGTATGGCAGGAAAAGCGATCTTCCTTAGTCTCACTCGCCAAGTGATTTACCTCATTCCGTTGGCACTACTCATTCCGCCACTCTTTATCGACCCCATCATGGGCGTATGGTGGTCGCTACCTATCAGCGATTGCTTAGCCGCACTAACCGCTATGATCATGCTGCTCATAGAGATACGGAAATTCCGTCGTTGCGTCTGATTTTGCCGCCTCTAAGCAGCAAAAAAACAAATATTTTGCAAAAAAGTGCGTAAAAATTTGCGTATGTCAAAAAAATACCGTACCTTTGCACGCTTTTTCGCGCTATGCGAAGGGCATAACTATTTATTAATAACTAAAACCTATTAGATTTATGTTAAATCATTACGAAGCGGCTTTCGTTCTTACTCCCGTTTTGTCTGAGCCACAGATGAAGGAAGCCGTTGACAAATTCGAGAAACTTCTCAAGGACAATGGTGGTACCATCGTCAATCGTGAGGAGTGGGGTTTGCGCAAGCTCGCTTATCCTATCCAAGGCAAAACAACGGGATTCTACGCCTTGCTGCAAGTTGATGTAGAGCCAGCCGTTGTGGCAACGCTCGAGACCGAGTTCCGTCGTGACGAACGCGTATTGCGTTTCCTGACTACTCGTCTGGACAAGTATGCTTATGAGTACGCTGCTAAACGTGCACATAAGAGTGTTGAACCTAAAAATGTAGAGGAGGCTTAATTATGACACAGAATGATGATGTTCGCTACTTGGCTCCACAACAGAATCAAGTTCAAAGAAAGAAGTACTGCCGTTTCTTAAAATCCGGTATTAAGTACATCGATTACAAAGATCCAGAGTTCCTGAAGAAATTCTTGAACGAGCAAGGTAAGATCCTTCCTCGTCGTATCACTGGTACCTCGCTGAAATATCAACGCAAGGTCGCTCAGGCTGTTAAGAAAGCTCGTCATTTGGCTCTTCTGCCATACGTAACCGATATGATGAAGTAATCGTTTAAAGTTTAATGTTTAAAGTTTAAAGTTATGGAAGTTATATTGATTCAAGACGTAGCAAACTTAGGCTACAAAAACGATATTGTGAAAGTTAGAGACGGTTACGGACGTAACTATTTGATCCCTAACAAATATGCTATTATTGCTAACGAATGTAACCGCAAGCAATTGGCTGAGAACCTCAAACAACAGGCTCGTAAGTTGGCTCAAATGCTCGCTGATGCACAAGCTCTGGCTGAGAAACTCGCTAACACCGTCATCACCGTGGCTGTTAAGGCAAACGAGGATGGTAAGATCTTTGGTACCGTTACCACTGCTCAAGTTGCCGAGGCTTTGGAGGCTCAAGGTATGTCTGTTGACAAGCGTGTCATCACTATTGACGCCGTTAAGGAGTTAGGTGAGGCTGTCGCAGTAGCTCGTCTCCATCGTGAGGTGAAAGCGGAGATTAAGTTAAATGTAGTTGCTGAGTAATTTTCAAATTTTCAAATTATTAAATTTTCAAATTATGAAAAACGGAATTCATCCAGATAACTACCGCGTTGTAGTTTTCAAAGATATGTCAGATGGTACGCAGTTCTTCAGCCGTTCCTGCGCGAACACGAAGGACTCTATCAAGATTGACGGTAAAGATTATCCATTGATTAAGTTGGAAATCTCCAATACGAGTCACCCCTTCTACACCGGTAAATCGAAACTCGTCGATACTGCCGGACGTGTGGACAAGTTCATGTCTCGCTACGGAGAACGCAAACGCAAATAATCTATTTGTTACTATCAAACGAGGCGAGCTTTACTCGCCTCGTTTTTTACTTTTAAACCCTGTTTAATCCTAAACTCTAAACAATGAAATCTATTCTTCTTTCAGAATTGCGTAGAAAAACAGTCGTTTCGATTATCCTCTATACGATTGTTTTTGCGGTGCTGTTCCTTATCGAACTTTGGCACCCCTCTTTAGCCGGCAAACTGCTTCAATGGCATTTGGCTGATGGCTCCATGAATTGGGCGTTTATTGTTGGTATTCCTGCATCTATCTTGGGTACCGCTTATGTGTTGACCATTAAGAATCCGCAGAACTATACCGGATTTTATCTCGGTGTGGTGATGTCGGTGCTATTAGCGATACAGTTTTATTTACAGGGCAATATTGATTTGATGGTATTGTACCTCTTTATTTTTATACCTTTCCAACTGAAGTCATTGGTTGATTGGCGTAAAACAACCATCTGCCCGCGTGAGAATACGGCGGCTTTTACGCCCACTTTCTTGGATAAGAAAGGGGCTTTTCTGCTCGTCTTAGCCACAGTCGGTATTGTCGCATTGGATTATGCCGTAGCCACTTGGATCTTAGCCGAAGGTGCGCATGTAGGTAATTGGGGACATCAGCCAACCATCAAACTGTTGAGTGGTCTTACTATTGCTGCCTCTTTCTTGGCTAACTACCTCATGATCTATAAGAAGAATGACTCGTGGATATGCTGGGTATGGTATAGTATCTTTAATATTATTCTTTTCATCCTCTTAGGCAACATCTTCTCTATCGTACTCTTCTGTGTGATGTTCATCGTTAACCTCTCTGCTCAGGTTGCTTGGCTTGGTTTCACCAAGGTAGATGACTTCGGATGGGCAGGTAGTCGTGAGCGTATCGAGAACTTAATGGAGCAACGTAATAAGATGCTCCTCCAATATGATGGGCAGCGCGAGATCGTACTCCAACGTCAAGAGCAGTGGTTCTTAGCGCAACTCGAGCGTAACCGCCAAAGACAAGCGGAACTATTGACGCGCAAGAATAGAATAGAGGTGAAGTTCGGCCATATCGTGGATGTGGTTAATCGTCGGATCTTTGATGGTGAGATAGAGATACAGCATGGAAAGATCACTCGTATCTCTCCCGCCATTGTGCCGAATAATGCACCCTATATCTTACCCGGTTTCATTGATTCCCACGTTCATATTGAGTCCACACTACTTACCCCAGAGTTCTATGCCCGCATGGCAGTAGAGCAGGGTACCATTGGTGTCATCACTGACCCACACGAGATAGCTAATGTATTGGGCGTTCAGGGTGTGGAGTATATGATCAATAGCGGCAAGAAAGTCAATTTCCACTTCCATTTTGCGGCTCCCTCATGCGTTCCTGCTACGCCGTTTGAGAACGCTGGTGCGGTGCTCAATAGTGCAGACCTCATTCCGCTCTTAGATCGCGACGAAGTGTATGGACTGGGCGAGATGATGAATGTGCCAGGTGTACTCAATAAAGATCCGGAGGTGATGGCCAAGATTGCCGAATGCCTCAAGCGGGGCAAAGTGGTGGATGGTCATGCACCGGGCTTGATGGGCGAAGGATTGAGCCAGTACCATCAGGCAGGTATAGATACTGACCACGAGTGCACCACCATAGAAGAGGCACGTGCCCGCGTTAACGAGGGTATGTATGTCCAAGTGCGCGAAGGTTCGGCTGCATGCGACTTTGAAGCCCTTTATCCTATTATCGGTGAGGCGCCTGATCATGTGATGCTGTGCTCCGATGATAAGTATCCTGACGACCTGCAGGCTGGATATATCAATGCGATGTGCCGTCGTGCGGTGGCTAAGGGTATTGATGTAATGGATGTGCTTACTGCCGCTTGCGTAACGCCCGTGCGCTACTATGGCTTGCAGCATGGCCTATTGCAGGTAGGTGACCCAGCCGACTTTATTATGGTCGATAACCTGCGCGAGTTCAACTTATCGGCTACCTATATCAATGGTAAAGAAGTGTGCCACGATGGTATCTTCACCGATGCACTCATTATAGATAAGACACCTCTTTCGGACGATTATCCTAACCACTTTGTGGCTCAACCTATCTCGGTCGAAGATATCCATGTTACTCCCGAACAGGGACAACTCAAGGTGATTGCTACCACCGAAGGTTCGTTGCTCACCAAGCAGGTGCTCGTTACGCCGAAGATTGAGAACGGCAATGTCGTTTCCGATACGAAGCAGGATGTACTCAAACTCGTTTGTTTGAGCCGCCATGCCGAGAGTAAACCTGTAGTAGGTTTCATCCAAGGATTTGGCTTGAAACAAGGTGCTATCGCTTCTACGATTGATCATGATGCGCATAATATCATCGCCTTAGGTGTAAGGGATGAAGATATCGTTCGTGCTATTAATGCCGTCATTGAGTACAAGGGTGCTTTGGTGGTGACCGATGGCAATGAAGTAGTCGAACTAACCTTGCCTGTGGCTGGACTCATGTCTGCCCGCGATGGCGATAAGGTGGCTCGTCGTCATGTCCAACTCAAGCATATTGCGGAGCGCATTGGTTGCCGGTATAAAGCTCCATTCATGACCTTAGCCTTTATGTCGCTTAGCGTCATACCCGAACTCAAACTAACCGATAAGGGACTGTTTGATGGTACGAAGTTTGAATTCACCAGTTTATGGCAAAAGTAAAAACTAATCCGAACCCTATCCTTCAGCGAATCTTTGGCTTTGACTCTACTAAACATAGTGTCTGGACAGAGATAGGAGCAGGACTTACCACGTTCGTGACGATGGCGTATGTGTTGGCGGTCAATCCGTCCATCATGTTGGAAGCGGGCATGGATAAATCGGCTGTTTTTACGGCTACGGCTATTGCTGCGGCATTGGGTACGCTCTTTTGTGCACTGATTGCTAAGTTGCCTTTTGCCCAAGCCCCAGCGATGGGTGCTATCTCCTTTTTTACTTATACTGTCTGCGTTTCCATGGGGTATTCCTGGCAGTTTGCGCTGACTGGCGTGTTCTTGGAGGGGATACTCTTTATTATCTTCAGCGTGACGGGCTTGCGTGAGTGGATAGTGAATATTCTACCAGAAGGAATACGGTTAGGTATAGGTGCTGGTATCGGTGTTTTTATCGCTTTCTTAGGGCTGAAGAATGGTCAGATTGTAGTGGCTTCTCCTGCGACCTTTGTGACCGTAGGTGACTTGATTCACGGAGATGGTCTATTGGCTTTGATAGGCTTACTGTTAATGAGTGTATTGATCATCCATAAGGTACGTGGAGCATTACTCATCGGTGTAGTAGTAACCACACTGATCGGTATTCCCATGGGCATTACTCATCTCGCGTATGAGTGGGTGTCCTTACCTCCGTCCATGATGCCTATATTCTTCCAGTTTGAGTGGGATAAAGTGTTTACCATCGATATGCTTATTGTGGTACTTACCTTGCTTTCGATGGACTTGTTTGATACCTTAGGTACCATTCTATCACTGACGCATAAGACGGGTAAGATATCCCAAAAATCCTTTAATAGAGCATTGCTATGCGATGCTCTAGCCACTACGACCGGTGCTTGTTTGGGCACCTCGACAGTAGGTACGTATGTCGAGTCCTCGGCGGGTATTCAAGCAGGAGGACGAACGGGACTAACCTCTTTTGTGACCGCTTTACTTTTCCTCTCGGCACTTTTTGTGGCTCCTATTTTCCTGTCTATTCCATCGGCAGCAATAGCCCCTGCGCTCATTTTAGTAGGTATATCGATGTTAGGTGGAATGACATCGATTTTCAAAAGCGAGGATCTCACGGAGATTATCCCAGCCGTCATCACGACTATTATGATCCCCTTCACTTTCTCCATCGCCAATGGTATCATATTAGGATTGATCAGCTACTGCGTGGTCAATATCCTTACCTCTGGTTTTAAGAAAGTGAGCTGGCAACTACTTATCCTTACTGCGCTCATATCGTTACGTTTTGTTTTATAAGACATGTCTAAGCAAGATACCCAATTAAAAGTCAAGGAACCGACAACACTCCTTCCTTTCTTAATGCAGAGTTATGCCGGTAGTCGAACGGCTGCCAAATCGCTCTTGGCACATCGTCAGGTTTCTATTAACGGCACTATTCAAACGCATTTTGATGCTGCACTCAAGGTGGGCGATCAAGTGTCTGTGATGTCGGGCAAGGGGAATGTGACCTTGCACCATCCTAAACTCAAAATGGTCTATGAGGACGAGTTCCTCATCGTGGTCGAGAAGAAACAGGGACTACTCACCATCGCTGCTCATCCGGGTTCGTCGGAGATGACCGTCTTCTCTATCCTTAAAGCGTATGTGCGCAAACAGAACCCTCGCAATGGAATCTATGTCGTGCATCGTCTCGATCGCGAGACCAGTGGACTACTCGTCTTCGCTAAATCGCCCGAACTGCAAGAGTACATGCGTACCTACTGGCGGCAGTTAGTGACCAAACGAACCTATGTTGCTCTTGTTGAAGGTGTACCCGATAAGTCCGAAGGCCAAATCAAATCGTGGTTCACGGAGGATAAACGCCATGCCATGGTCTATTCCTCTCCCGTCGATGACGGAGGCGACCTCGCTATCACCAACTATAAGGTTCTTCGTACTCCTGCCCCTAATGGGGAAGGTCGGGATGGGGCTTCCTTGGTTGAACTCCACCTCGAGACAGGCCGTACTAACCAGATCCGTGTTCACATGGCATCCATAGGCCACCCTGTCATGGGGGATCGTAAGTATGGTCATGGGAATGAGCATTCACCCATCGATCGTCTCTGCCTACATGCCCGCGTGCTGGAGTTTATCCACCCCGCTACGGAGAAGACAATACACTTTGAGACTCCTGTACCTAAAGAGTTTAATAAGTTAATGGCTGAATAAAGGTAAGGCTTCGCCTACCACATAATTGCTACCTCCGATGAAGATGATATCGTCGGGGGTAGCGTTTTTTTGTGCCGCGGCTATCGCATCTGCGACCGTTGGAAATGCCATACATCCCTCTTTCCCAACGGGGGAAAGGGGGCTTGGGGAATAGAGGCTTTTTAATTGATCCGCAGGGATGGCTCTATGCGTGTGCGCCTGCGTGAAATAATAGGTGGCGTCTTTGGGTAGCAACGATAGCACCACTTCTACATCCTTATCGCTGACCATACCGAACACGATATGCAATCGTCCACCATGGGTGCGATGCAGCGTCTCTAACTGCTCCGCCACATAGCGTATACCATGGCTGTTATGTCCCGTATCGCAGATAGTCAATGGCTGCTCGGCCAAGGTCTCCCATCGTCCTCGCAACCCCGTCAGCGTGCACACTTTCGCAAACCCCTCCGCTATATCCGCCGCCGAAATCGTCAACTGTGCATGGTGCATTGTCAATCGTGCACCATTCACCGCCTTCAGCGCTACGTAAGCTGTCTGTTGGTTCTTATCTTGGTAGATGCCCTGTAATTCGCAAGTAGGTACATCGCGTTCGCGGCAGCGACGCAGATACCCACATTGATCCGCAAACCATATACGGCAGTTAGTGGTTTCTAAGCCTTCGCCCCATATCCCGCACTCTTGTGCCTTCGCTATAAAAACGGGTGCTGTCTCCGGGTCGGTCTCACCAATGACGCAGGGTACGTTGGGCTTGATGATACCTGCTTTCTCGGCAGCTATCTTAGCTAAGGTGTCGCCCAAGAACTCCGTATGATCCATACCAATGTTCGTAATCACGGAGAGGAGTGGGGTGATGATATTGGTCGAATCTAATCGTCCTCCTAACCCCACCTCGATAACCGCTATATCGACCTTTTCTTCGGCGAAGTACGCAAACGCCATCGCCATCGTCGATTCAAAGAAAGAGGGATGCAGACTATCTAAGAAGGTGCGGTTCTCTTCTACGAACCGTACCACCCGTTGTTCTGGAATAACTTGTCCATTGATACGAATACGTTCCCGAAAATCCACCAAGTGCGGACTCGTATATAGTCCCACCTTATATCCCGCACTTTGAAGTACGGCAGCGATGAGATGCGAAGTCGAACCTTTGCCGTTCGTGCCGGCGATATGGATGGATGGAAAACGCAGATGCGGATTACCTAAGTGCTCCATGAGCGCATAGGTGTTGGCTAACCCCGGCTTATACGCTGCCGCCCCTACATCGTGAAAAGCTGGCTGCGATGCATACAAGTACGACAATATTTCGCTATATGATTTCATCCTAAACGGTTTCCCATTAGGGGGAAACCCACGGAAGGGGCTACTTATTATACTCTTCCAGCGCTTTGCGTAGCACGACCATCGCTTTTTTCATATCGTCCTTGCACAGCACGTACGCCATACGCACTTGGTCTTTGCCGTCCTCGGGGTTGGTGTAGAAACCTGTACCCGGTGCCATCATTATGGTCTGTCCTTCGTACGAGAAATCCGTCAGGCACCAAACGCAGAACTTCTCTGCATCATCCACCGGCAGTTTGACCATCGTGTAGAACGCACCCATAGGCGATGGGGCAAAGACGCCTGGAATCTGATTGAGTTGGTCAATGAGGTAATTGCGGCGGCTGAGATACTCGTCATACACTTCCTCCATATACTCCTGCGGCGTGGATAGTGATGCCTCGGCAATAGCCTGACCAATCAATGGAGGCGACAGACGGGCTTGGCAGAACTTCATAACCGCTTGTCTCACCTCTTTGTTCTTCGTGATAAGCGCACCGATACGGATACCGCACTCACTATAGCGTTTGCTCACGGAGTCAACGAGGATCACGTTCTCCTCAATACCTTCCAAGTGGCAGGCAGAGATATAGGGACGCTTAGTATAGATAAACTCGCGATAGACCTCGTCCGAGAAGAGGTAGAGGTTATGTTTCTTCACTAGGTCACGGATCTGCAGCATCTCCGACTTGGTATAGAGGTAACCTGTGGGGTTATTGGGATTGCATATCAATATCGCTCGCGTCTTGTCCGTGATCTGTTTCTCGAACTCCTCGACGGGGGGTAACTTAAATCCGTTCTCTATCTTCGTCTTCACCGACTTAACGACTGCACCGCAGGAGATGGCAAATGCCATATAGTTGGCATAGGACGGATCGGTCACGATAATCTCGTCTCCCGGATTGAGGCATGCCATATAGGCAAACATGATCGCTTCCGAACCACCTGAGGTGATGATGATCTCGTCCGGACTGAGGTCAATACCATATTCGGCATAGTAACTAACCATCTTCGTACGCAACGACTTCGTTCCTTGCGAGGGCGAGTAACTTAAAATAGACTGGTCGAAGTTACGTACCGCCTCTAGGGCACATTGCGGTGTCTGGATATCGGGCTGACCGATATTGAGGTGATAGACATGGATGCCATTGCGCTTGGCTGCGTCGGCATACTTGGCTAACTTTCGAATAGGCGATTGGGGCATGTTCTGCGCCCGCTTAGATATTTCCATATGTTTGAATAATTGTTTCTAATTGTTTTCTAAACGCTTCGATACTCCCGAAGTCGTGCACTTCCCGCAGGTTGCACACACGCTGTCTGACGGAGGCTATGGCATGTTTGGCTAACTTCTGTTCCGTAGGCGTGATGGCTTGTACCAATGCGTCCATATCGACATCATATAGCATTGACGCATGGACAATCGTCGCATGGGGTAACGCATAACACGCCGTGCCACAGACCTTGCGGTCACCTACCAGTATATCGTTATGCGCCGTTGTGACAGCCTCGTATCCCATCATCCTCAACGCCTCACTCACCATCTGCATAAAATGTTCATACGCCGTTGTGGTCGAGGTTGTCGTTGTGGTTGTCGTTGTGGTTGTCGTTGTGGTTGAGGTTGTCGTTGTGGTTGAGGTTGTGGTTGTGGTCGCTTTCGGCACGATATACGACAGCATCAAGTTTCCCGTATCGGCATACACACATCCGCCTCCACTCTTGCGTTGCACTACGGCTATGCCATGTTGAGCGCAGTAGGTCTCGTTCACTTCTACTTCTTGACATTGATGTCGTCCATAGATGACCGTTGGTGGCACAATCCACGTAAAGAACGTCGGTTCGGTCACGCGCCCCGCCATCTCTTCCTCCAACGCCAAATAGTACGTCAGCCCTTGTCCCGATACTACATCTATTACCTTCAACTTTTAGAACTCTTAGAACTATTTCAACTAAACCCGTGGCTCCTCCACCTCCTGTCCACGGCAGAATCGTTTGACGATCTGTCGGTCATCGCCCAGGTACGTATATCGCTCCAAACGATGGGGTAGGTCGTAGTTGTCTATATGGAGATCGTTGTCGTCAATGACGAGCGCATCGAACTCATACCCTGGCTCGAAACTGCCCACTTTGCCGAAGAACGAACCACCCGACTTAGTGGCTAAGTAGAACGCTTCACTCAACGTGAGGAAGGGTAACTGACCTTGTGAATCAGCATACTTGAGTTTACTGATCTGCAACGTGTATTGAATCACTTGGAAGATGCTCAGATGATGTCCGCCCGATATATCTGAACCCAAAGCTACAGGCACACCTTCGTTAAGGAAAGTGCGAATAGGTGCCATACCCGAAGCAAGGTTGCAGTTAGAGGTTGGGCAATGTACCACGAACACTTGATGCTTCTTCATTAGTCTCAACTCTTCACCTGCCGTGTAGCAGCAGTGTGCCATCAGGGTAGGTGTCTGTCCGAACAACCCATAGCGCAGATACGCATCGCCATAGCAAGTCGATTCGGGTTCGAGTTCTTTGACCCACGCTATCTCGGAGCGGTTCTCACTCAGGTGTGACTGTACGGGCAGGTTATATTCTTTCGCCAACTTGCCGTATGCTGTCAGCATCTCGGGTGTGCAACTGGGCACGAAACGTGGCGTTAAGATAGGACGTACCAAGTCTTGTCCTTGCAGGTGCTCGATGAGCGCTTTTTGGTCGCGCACCATCTCATCCACACTATTCGACAAGGTGTCAGGACTATTGCGGTTCATACCAACTAAACCTACCATCGCACCCATACCTGCCTGCTTAAACAGATCGGCCAACAGACACGATGCCTCACGGTGGATAGTGGCAAATGCCACGGTACGCATCGTTCCTACGCGCCACAAGTCGCGCACGAAACGGCGGTACATCTTCTCTGCATAACGGATGTCCTTATACTTACTCTCCTCTGGGAACGTGTAGGTATTGAGCCACGGCAGCAATTCTAAGTCCATGGCTATACCTTGGTTGCGATACTGTGGGGCATGCACATGCAGGTCGCACATCGCAGGGATAAGTAACTTATCGCCAAAGTCCACCACAGGCTCTGCTTGCAACGAATCAGGCAGTTGTTGATACACGCCTTGTACAAGGCCTTTCTCGTCCACGGCTACATATCCGTGCTCGATCACCTCAAACGCCTTGGGCGTTGGTGTGAATAAGATATTTGCTCTATAAATTTTCATTTTTTCTTAAAAAAGAAATATTGCATCAAGAAATTAATGATACCGGCGACAAAGATCACAATCAGACTGATCCAGAAGTCGCTTAGGAAGGAGACATACTTCAGCGCGAGCGGCAGACAAACCATTTGTAGCACCAAGTTCACTCCTCTGGCTAAGATGAAGCCAGAAGCATTCGTCTTGTTGGGTCTCGCCTCAAACGTGTACCAGCACGAGCAGATATAGTTAGGTATCATCTCTAACACAAATCCGCCAATAAAGGCGATGTAGTACAACGGCGTGTTCTGTTCTGGTTCCCCTAACAGCATCATCATCAGTAGGAAGAATCCCGTTTGTACGAAACTTCCCGTGTTACCAATGATGAGGAACCGCACCACTTTCTTTACTTTCTCCGGCAGACGCGCACTAGGTAAGCGCTTTACTATTTCTTCTATTGTCATAATCTTCAAACCTTCAAACCGCCCGAAGGGCATTCAAACTATTACACCAATGCTGCGAGCATCTCTTCCATGGCTGCTTGCAATCCATTGATATCACGACCACCTGCTGTTGCCATCCATGGTTGACCTCCGCCACCGCCTTGAATATGTTTGGCAGCAGACTTGATGATCGCACCTGCGTTCTTGCCTGCATCCACCATCGGTTGCGAGAGGAAGATGGAGATAGTCGGTTTCTCCTCAAAGAAGGTAGCACCTACGACGGCGAACTTCATATCGGTGAACTTACCACGCATCAATGGCAGCACGTTGCGGATCATGGTTGGGTCGTAGTCGCCTACTAAGCGCACCAATTTGATGCCATTATAGTCTTCGGCACTATCCAGCATGCGATCGCGGAACATAGTCGCTTTCTCCGCCATATAGTCGTCAATCTGTTTCTTGAGACCGCTGTTCTCCTCCACTTGTTTTTGGATAGCGGCCATCAGGTCGGGTGTGTTATTGAACAAGCTTCGCAGATCGGCTAACATATCTACATTGCGATGGAATAGTCCATCGGCATTAGCCGCTGTTACCGCTTCGATACGGCGCACACCTGCCGCCACGGATGTCTCCATGATGATACGTATACTACCAATACGACCGGTGTTGCTTACGTGGCAACCGCCGCATAACTCGATCGAAGGACCATACTTGATCACACGCACGTCGTCACCATATTTCTCGCCAAACAACGCCATCGCGCCCATCTCTTTGGCTTTGGCAATAGGCGTATGACGGCTCTCTTCGAGCGGATAACTCTCGCGCACGAACTGGTTGGCTAAGTTCTCGACTTGGCGTAACTCTTCGTTCGTCACTTTCTGGAAGTGGCTGAAGTCAAAACGCAAGGTGTCTGGCGTTACTAATGAACCTTTCTGCTCCACATGCTTGCCTAATACCTCACGCAAAGCGTAGTGCAGGATATGTGTTGCCGAGTGGTTGCAACTGATCGCCTGACGACGGGCTGCATCTACTTTGGCTGATATTTTGGCATTGGGCATTTGGAATGGTTCGGGTAGTTCTTTGACGATAGCCACTGGCAAGCCGTTTTCACGCTTGCAGTCTATCACCTGTAACCTGTCACAGCCTGTAGGGCGTGCAACCTCAAGCCACCCCGTGTCTCCTACTTCGCCACCCATCTCGGCATAGAAAGGTGTCTTATCCAGTACGACCTGATAGAATGTGCCATTCTTCATCGTCACCTGACGATACCGCACGATATGACACTCACATTCGAGCTGGTCATATCCTACGAACTCTACTTCTGGATTCTCTCCCTTCGAGGGGGAGTCAGAGAGGGTCTGCCAGTCGCCTAAGTCCTGCTTATTAGCAGAACGCCCCATCTCTTTTTGATGTTCGAGGGCGTGGTTATATTCGTCCTCGTTGGTGGTCATACCATTCTCGCGCAGGATAAGTTCAGTCAAGTCGAGTGGGAAACCATAGGTGTCTTTGAGTGTAAACACATCTACACCCGATATCTCTTTCTTGCCGGCTTTGCGGGCTTCGTCCATCAGTTTATCGAGCAATCCTATACCTTTATCCAAAGTCTTGAGGAACGCTTCCTCTTCGGCTTTGATGACCGGAGTGATCTGTTTCTCTTGCTTCACCAGTTCGGGATAAGCCTCGCCCATGTCGGCAATGAGTTGCGGAATGAGTTGATAGAGGAATGCTTCGCGTTGACCGAGGAAAGTGTATCCATAGCGCACAGCACGGCGGAGAATACGACGAATCACATAACCCGCTTTCTCGTTGCTCGGTAACTGACCATCGGTGATGGCAAATGCAATAGTACGTATATGGTCGGCAATGACGCGCATGGCGATATCCACATCTTCGTTCTTGCCATAGGTGTGATCGGTCAACTCGCCTATGCGATGTAGCATGGGTTGGAAGACGTCCGTATCGTAGTTCGACTGTTTACCTTGAATCGTTCTTACCAGACGCTCAAAGCCCATACCCGTATCAATCACTTTCTTCGCCAGTGGCTCCAATGACCCATCGGCTTTGCGGTTGAACTGCATGAACACGATGTTCCATATCTCGATCACCTGTGGGTGATCTTTATTCACCATCTCGCGCCCAGGTACTTTAGCTTTCTCTTCCTCGCTGCGGCTATCTACGTGTATCTCTGAGCATGGACCGCAAGGACCCGTGTCGCCCATCTCCCAGAAGTTATCATGCTTATTACCATTGATGATATGGTCTTTGGGTAGGTGCTTCTCCCAGATAGCAGCCGCCTCGTCGTCGCGGCTCAACCCCTCTTCTTTCGAGCCCTCAAAGACGGTGGCATAGAGGTTCTTAGGATCAATCTTGAGCACATCCACGATATACTCCCATGCATAGTCGATGGCTTCAGCTTTGAAGTAATCACCAAAACTCCAGTTGCCTAACATCTCGAACATGGTGTGGTGGTACGTATCATGTCCCACCTCCTCGAGGTCATTATGCTTACCGCTCACGCGCAGACATTTTTGACTATCTGCTACACGCGGGTACTGAATAGGGTCGTTACCGAGGATGATACCCTTCCATGGGTTCATACCTGCATTGGTGAACATCAGGGTAGGGTCATCTTTAATGACCATCGGTGCACTCGGCACAATCTGGTGTCCTTTGCTCTTAAAAAAGTCCAAATAGGACTGTCTAATCTCTTTACTTGTCATATCTTAAATTAGTCTTTCGGTGCTACGAAGAACGGCCCATGTGGGCGTTCGGGTCTATCTACGCGTTCGGGGATGACGAGCGGATCTTCATTCAGTTTGGCGGTCAATGCCCGATTATGAACCATATCAATGGCCATATAGATCGCGTGCATCATCGATATGGGGCATGCCTCGTTCTTACCCGCTATATCGTACCCTGTCCCATGGTCAGGCGATGTGCGGATGATAGGCAACCCTGCCGTGTAGTTAACGCCATTCATGTCGAGTGTCTTAAACGGAATGAGTCCTTGGTCATGGTACATGGCGAGTATGGCGTCAAAGTGGGTGTATTGTCCTGCACCAAAGAACCCATCGGCACTATACGGCCCAAATACCCAGATGTTCTGTTCCTCGGCTTTCTTCATGGCAGGTACGATGATCTCCTGCTCCTCTTTGCCGATTAGTCCATTGTCGCCCGCATGTGGATTGAGTGCCAATACGGCTATACGCGGTTTGCGGATATGGAAATCGTCCTTTAACGTCTGATTCAATGTCGTTAGTTTGGACAGAATACGCGATTCGGATATCATCGTTCCCACTTTCGTAATCGGGGTATGATTGCATACGAGTGCCACTTTCATCACCTCGCTGACCATCATCATCAGCGCCTCTTTACCTTCGCCACATTCATGGGCAAAGTATTCGGTGTGCCCCGAGTACTGGAACTTATCCGATTGAATGGTATCTTTGTTGATCGGTGCGGTCACAATCGCTTGCACGGCACCACTCTTCAAATCGTCCTTCGCACGCGCAAGGGCTGCATACGCGGCTTGACCTGCTTCGGCGGTAGGTTGACCCAATGCTACGGGCACGTCGTCTGCATAGCAACTGATGAGGTTCAGTCGCCCATCTTTGGCTTCCGCAGGACTGCTGATGCTGTTGAACGAGAGGTTATGCAACTCCTCGCTCAGCGTCATTAGGTGTTGTTTGAGTACCTTGTAATTACCATAGATAATGGGCTTACATATCTCGCAGATATGTGGATCTGCCACGGCTTTGATGATCACTTCGTATCCTACGCCGTTCGTATCTCCGGCTGTTATCGCAATAATTGGTTTCATATCGTGTGTATCTTATTGTACATCAGTTTCTCTGGATCGTACGGTTTGCGCTCTTCGTCCTTGTGCCCGAGACTAATCACGCAGAGTATATGGAGGTTCTCGGGAATGCCAAACACTTCACGCGCGAGCGCTTCCGATCCCTCGCGCTGGTAAATATGACACCAGCACGCACCGAGTCCGCAGTCCTCTGCCGCAAGCAGTATATGCTCCGCCGCAATCGCCCCATCGGCTTGCCATGTGTCTGTCAGCGAGGCGTCCAATGCCACCGCTATCGCTGCCTGTGCCGTCTCAAACATCTGTGACCCATACGTCTTGCATCCCGCCAAATCTCGAATAGTCTTAGCGCTCCCTTGCACAAAAAACTCCCATGGGTTCGTCCGCTTGCTCGAAGGAGACATGAGTGCGCAGCGCAGGATATAGTCCAGTTGCTGCTGGCTGACGGGTTCGGAGGTATATTTGCGTATCGAACGCCGCTGTTGGCATAGCGTCTCAAAGTTTGTTTTAGTAGGTAATGTTGGCTCCATAATAACCCTAATTAACAAAAAGCGCGCAAAATTACAAAAATATTTGGATATATGCAAATTTTTTCGTACTTTTGCAGCAAAATTGATGCATATATGGTCTATTTATCCGCCATTTTAGCCCTAATAGCAGGCATTGGTATTTTCCTCGTTGCCTGCCAGATGATGTCTTCCAACTTGGAGTCCGCTAGTAGTGACCGCCTCAAAGCTCTCTTTGCCAAAGCGGGCAAGAGCCGCCTCTTGGGAGTGGGCATTGGTGCCTTAGGCACGGCGGCTATCCAGTCGTCGGGTGCCACCACGGTCATGGTCATCGGTTTTGTGAATGTGGGTATCATGTCCCTTACGCAGGCTGCCACCATCATCTATGGTGCGAACATCGGTACAACCATCACGGCGCAGATTGTGGCATTAGGTCTGAGTAGTGGCGGCGGACTGAGCACGACCGCTATCTTCGCGGCTTTTGCAGGTATAGGTGCTTTCATTGCCCTCTTCGCCAAGAGCGATATGGGCAAACGTATAGGCGGCATATTAGCGGGTTTCGGTATGCTCTTTGTCGGACTGACGATGATGTCGGACTCGATGGAAGGTTTTGCCCAAGAGGAATCGGTGCGGAACTTCTTAGCGCAGATCAGTAACCCTCTTCTCTTAGTCCTCATTGGTGCCGTGCTGACGGCTATTATCCAGTCGTCTTCCGTCATGACCTCGGTGGCTATCACCATGGTAGTGGCGGGGCTCATCTCCCTCAATCAAGGTATCTATCTCACCTTAGGTTCGAACATCGGTTCTTGCGTAGTAGCCATCATCGCGGGTATGACCAGTGGACTGAATGCCAAACGTACGGCGCTCATTCACCTCTTCTTTAACTGCTTTGGTGTCATCGTCTTCATGCTCGTTGCTAGTGTCTTCTTCCTCTCCACCGCGGGTGCACTCGACTTTGGGGTGCTCTTTGAGCGTATGTTCCCCGGCGTGCCGCAGTTGCAGATGGCGATGTTCCATACTATCTTCAATGTCACTACCGTCATCATCATCCTACCTCTGACCGACCTGCTCGTTTCTACGGTATGCCGTATCATCCCCGAACGGGTGACGGCGCAGTCGCTGACGCAGCAGCCGCACTTCTTCTTTGTGGACGAGAAGATGATGCGCACGCCTATCATCGCTGCTAGACAGGTTAAATTGGAGATTGAGCACATGGCACAGATGGCGATGCAGAACTATGATCGCTCCTTGCGTATGGTGACCACCCTCTCTTTCGACGAACGGGAGGACTTCGTTCGCGACGAGGCGCAACTCGACTTCTTGAACCACGAGTTAGTGCAATATATCGTCCGTCTCAATGCCTTGTCTCTGCCCGAAGCAGACCACCATTATTTAGCCAATGCTATCCGTAGCGTAAGTGACTTGGAGCGTATAGGCGACTATGCGGAGAACATCACCGAGTATGCCGATATCTTGGCTCAGGCGGGCGAATCGTTCTCCGAGCAGATGATTAGCGAGATTGAGCAGATGCGCGACCTCGTCTTTAATGTCTATCAACTGACCATGAAAGCGTATATGAATACCGACCGCGAAGCGTACTGGCAGGCGCATGCGTATGAGGATCAAGTCGATGACCTCAATGACCGCATGGAGCAACTGCATATTGACCGTATGGCTTCCGCCCAATGTTCGCCTACCGTCGGTGCGCAGTATATCGAGCTCGCTTCTAACTCCGAGCGTATCTCCGACCACCTCATCAACGTCGGCAAGACGATCGGTGGGCTCTATCCGCGATAAACGAATATGATTCACAGTTTAACATATTATCAGACTAATACCGAGTGGCAGATTTTTGATCGCAAGTCGGTGCGTATTGCCTGCAAGGATTTTGCAGAATTGATTGTTGCCTTTGCTAATGCTGATGGAGGCGAGGCGGTTATTGGTATAGAGAACGATGGTACTATCACGGGGGTGGATGACCGCATGGATCATCTGAATGAACTATTGCGTGTGCCTTATGATTTCTGTATCCCTTCTGTGCCTGTTATTCGTTCGGAGATGGTAGAGTGCGTAGATAAGGATGGCAAACCTAACCATGTGGTGGTAATGCAGATTGCCCCAAGTTTAAAAGTCTATACCAATCAGGCAGATGAGGTATTCTATCGTGTCGGAGATAAGAGTAAGAAACTGAATTTTGATCAGCGTCTGCAATTAGTGTATGCCAAAGGCGGTCGTTACTTTGAGGATGCTCCTGTCAATGATGCCACAATGGCAGATATAGATAACTTGCTGGTGGCGCAATATTGCGAACAGATAGGCTACGAGAAAACTGCTGATCAATTCTTAGAGGAGAATGGTTATATCTGCCATAACGAAAACTATAAAGGCGAATCCGTGGCAGTACCATCTGGCGCAGCCGTGTTACTATTCGGCAAAAATCCGCAGAACTTTTTCCAACGTGCACAAGTACGGGTCATTCGCTTTGAGGGGGATGATGAGCGTGTTGGCCGAGAGATGAATGTGATTAAGGATGTTATCTTTACGGGGTCTGTTTTGGAGTTAACCAATAAGGTCAAGAACTTTGTCAGCACTCAAATTAAGGAGCATACGTATTTAGGGCAGGATGGGCTCTTCCGCACGGATGTGCAGTACCCTGAGTTTTGTTGGACGGAGTTAATCGTGAATGCTATCTGCCATCGCGATTATAGTATCTTAGGAACGGATATCCAAGTTAAGTTGTTTGATACCCACATGACAGTTGAGAGTCCAGGCATCTTACCTGGTTTGGTGCGTACCGATAATATCCGCAACATGCACTTCTCTCGCAACCCCAAGATTGCGCAGTACATGCGTGCATTTAAGTTGGTAAAGGAGTTTGGTGAAGGTGTGGATCGTATGTATCGTGAGATGCAGGAGGCAGGTAGTCCAGAACCTCAGTTTGAGTTGGTTGGTTTTATGGTGAAAGCCAGTATTTATCAACATGCTGCCCAACCTGAAACGAGGGATAATGTGCAAAAACAAGGGATAAATGACAAAAAACAAGGGATAACAAGGGATAAAATTACCCAACTTCAAGGGGTGGCACAAAAGACCCGTGAGAACTTATTGCAGATATATGAATATATGTTGTCCCATCCGTATGTTAAAAACAAAGAGATTGCAACACTTGTCTCTGTGAGTGATGACAGAGCTCGTGTCTTGCTTATGACCTTGGTTGAAAATAAACTGGTCTCATATCAAGGCGAAAACAAGGAACGGGTATATTTTTTGTCACCATCCATTTAGCAACCCTTAATTATATCATCATGGACATCGTACTCATTATCTTAGGAGCGTTATGCTTATTGGCAGGCATCATTGGCTGTATTGTGCCTGCGTTGCCGGGTGTACCATTGGCGTACGCGGGCTTGTGGTTGTTGCACGCTACGGACAAGGTGCAGTTCTCGTGGCAGTTCCTTCTTATCTGGGGCATTGTGGTCATAGTGGTGCAAGTGCTCGACTATGTCGTGCCTGCTTGGGGAACGAAGAAATATGGTGGTTCCAAAGCGGGTGTGTGGGGCAGTACGATAGGTCTGATCATTGGCCTATTTATGGGACCATGGGGCATTATCTTAGGGCCTTTTGTGGGAGCAGTCGTAGGCGAACTACTCACAGGCAAAGAGACCCGCGAAGCTTTGCGTTCAGGGTGGGGCTCGTTTATTGGTCTGTTAACGGGCACAATACTTAAACTCATCTGCTGCGGCATGATGACGTACTATTTTATCGCAGAATTGCTGTGATAGTATATCCTAATCTTTTATCACATGTTCTCCAAGGATCAAATCACATGGTTACATACGCGCGAGGAACTACGGGCTTGGTTCGCCGCGCATGAGACAGGCGAACTCTTTGTGCCTGTCAATCGCTCCAAGTTGCCTAAGGACGGCGTCATTCGTTACGAGGATGCCGTCATGGAGGCACTCTGCTTTGGCTGGATTGACTCTACATTACGCAATGTGGATGGTGTGCTTATCCAGCGCTTCTCTCCCCGTCGTAAGAATAGCCACTGGACAGACCTCAATCTCCGCCGCGTACAAGAACTCGAAGCCGCCGGCCTCATGACCCCTCGCGGCCTTTTAGTGATGCGTAGCTGTTCCTAGGTATCCTATCCCTCCCCTATGAGGGGAGGCTAGGAGGGGTCTTCTCTCCCTATTCCTCCCTATTCCTCCCTAGGACTAACTAGGATGTCTAGGATGTCTAGGACATCTAGCCATATAAAATATCACCCTTTTTGCACTTTTTTGCTAATTTATTTGCACATTCCAAAAATTTGTTGTACCTTTGCAGCCGATAAGATTTTTATTAAGTATAATGTCGAATGGACAATAAAAACAGAAAAATGGCACTACCTGTAAACATAGACCAATTGCTTAATGGCAATATCGTTGAGTGGGAACGGCTGGATTTCAAACAAGGGTGGAATCCCGAAGATGTGATGCATACCATGTGCGCATTTGCCAACGATATGCATAACTGGGGCGGCGGATATATCATTTGCGGAATTGCTGAACAAGATGGTCGGCCTATTCTTCCTCCTGCTGGTTTGGACATTAATCAGATTGATAAGATCCAAAAAGAATTGGTTCAACTATCGGCACTCATTCAACCAACTGTGAGTTATGTGGCAGAGCCTGTAGTGTGTCAAGACAAGAACATCTTGATTCTGTGGGTTCCAGGTGGTGATAATCGTCCCTATAAAGCTCCTTCGGCATTAGGCAAAGATGCCTTGAAGCAAGGGCGACGCTATTATATCCGTAAGGGTTCAGTCACTTGCATTGCTGATGCTGAAGATGAGCGAAGATTATTGGCTCTCACCAACAAGATACCTTTTGATGACCGTATTTGCCATCAGGCAGACTTGAAGCATTTGAGCAAACTTCTAATTGCCGATTTCCTACAAGAGGTTGGCAGCAGTCATAATGAGGAGGACATTGCTAACATGACAATAGAGCAGTTAGGATGGGACATGCAGATTATCGGAGGAACAAGCGAATATCTAAAACCAAAGAACGTTGGCGTGCTATTCTTTACCAAAGACCCTGAGCAATTTATTCCTGGTGCGCGAATAGAGATTGTACGATATGGTAAAGAGCCAAGTGAAGTATTTGAAGAAAAGATACTACATGGCCCTATTCACAAACAACTGACGGAGGCATTGGGGTACCTGAAAAACCAGATAATTGTCGAAAAGGTGCAAAAAGTGCAAGGTCAAGCACCCGCCAAACGGGCTTTTAATTATCCATACGAGGCTCTGGAAGAGATTGTTTGCAACGCTGTCTATCATAAGTCGTGGGATGATAGAAACCCCATTGAAATCAATATTTATGCAGATCATATCACAATTTTCAATATCGAGGGACCTGTTCCTCCGCTTACCAATGCTGATATGCAGAAAGAGCATGTCATTTGTCGCAACTATCGAAACCGCAGAATAGGAGACTTGCTCAAAGAGTTGGATCTGACCGAAGGTCGCAACACAGGATTTCCGAAGATTTACAGGGAGATTCGCAGAAATGGCTCACCAATGCCTATCTTTGAAACGGACGAACGCAATATGCACTTTATTGCCACATTGCCCATACATGAAATGTTCCTTTCTGATGAGGGTGAGATAATTACTTCCAGAGATAATGAATCAGATACCAATTTCACAAAAGGTTTCACCATTGACGAGATAAAAAAGAAATGTTCGGAACTCACTGATAGACAGGCAGAAATATTGCATCTTATCAGTTTGGATAACACAATTACTTCACAAAAGATTTCACAAAAGATTTCCCATAAAAATGCCGTCTCATCACGTACAATTATTAAGGAGATGAACATTCTTCAACAAATGGGTATTCTTCATCGAGATGGAAGTAAAAAAGATGGTATTTGGATTGTATTCATATAGCTTGCAACCACACTTGCAACTAAATCTCGCCAGTATTTTGACAAGGCTGTTATTAAGCCCGCGATTGACTTGGGACTGATTGTGATTGCTGATAACGAACCACTTCACAGTCCAAAGATAACCTATCAGTTGACAAAATTAGGATTAATGCTACTCAAGAATTTAAAGTAATAGTAATATCCGACAACGACAATAAAAACCAAAACTAAAACCAAAACCAAAACTAAAAACACAAAACTATACCATTTAATAATAAATTTCACTTTTTTATCCCATAATTTGCGTATTCCAAAAATTTGTTGTACCTTTGCAGCGGATTTGGATAAAGACTCAAACAAAGTGGGGTTATAACTTTGGGATATCAACATCAAATTTAAGGAGAAATACTATGCAAACAGCAACAAGAACGATGGCGATAACGTTTCCCGTGGCAGATGCTGGTTTCTTAAGGAAACTAGCACGAGGGATGGGGTGGCAATTAGTTGCCTTGCCTCGTCCTAAGGTTGTAAATAAGGACGAGACAAGTTATTTACTTTCTTCCAAAGAAATGACGGAGATTATCCAACAAGGATTGGAAGATGCCAATAAAGGTAATTATCAAATTGTAAACGTAGATGAGATATAAGATTGCCTTTGCCCCACAGGCATTTCATTACGATAACAAATAAAATAACGCTACATAATATTATGTGCGTTTTTAGCACACCTTTTAACATGAAAAAATCGATTTGGCTTTTAGCCGTATTATGTTTGGTGGCGTGTACAAACACGCCCGAGGCAGTGCCCGAACTGTCGGGGACGCTGCATGTGGATACTGAGTTTGGTGATCTAGTTGCTAGTTGTCCGCCTGCCGATATGTACAAGGCGGGGTTTCAGATTGGCGATATGGTGACCGTTCAGGTAGAAGGGTATAAAGACTGGGTTATTCCCTTTGTTGCCAGTTACAATGAGGTGGGTATGCTGAGCATGTGTATATGCGACTATCGGAGAGCAGGCAAGAGTCTGGATTTGGCTTTAAGCAATGCCAGTCTGGCCGCACATGTCGATGTACCAGATGGTACACCTTTTACGTTTAAGTTATACAAGGAAGGTGGGTATCTCCATACCATCGATCTATTGTCCACCAAGATGTCCGCCGACCGTTCTGAGTATGATTCGCCGGAGCAATATGCCAATTTCCGCGTGTCAGCCACCAAGGGTATTGCATCCAAATGGCTGTTTTGTTCCAGCAATCCTATCAATGCCACCCGAAACCCTGTGCGCTACGCTGTAGCGGACTCACTGGCTAGTGTATATGGTATACAGTGTGAGGTGGATGTGGCCGATTCCGACGAACTGATTGCAAACGAGTTGGCGGCAAAGAGCAATGTCGCCGTCTGGAGTGCACAATTGTACAAGGACAAGAAGGTGGTGGCACTGAATACGGGTGTGGACTACTACTCGTCTGGGTTTCAGGAACCGCTGGCGCGTGGATTACGCTTTATGATTGAGCATGATGGACCATATCTGATCTACTGTATTGAGGGAAAGGAACGTGCCGGTTTTGTGTTTATGCTGCTGGAGGCTTTAGCTGGTGCGTCTATTGATGAAGTGGTAAAGGATTATATGGTTTCGTACGAGAATTACTACCACTATGTTCCTTATTCGGAGCAGTGGCAGTTGGCAGCCGACTTCAGTATCAGGCGTGCCATCTGGCTGATTATCCATCCGGAGTTGCTGGATAATATTTTCAGTGCCGATTGGGATAATATGGATTTCACGGATGTCGATGCCCATGATGTGGCGGTTACCTATCTGCGCCAATGTGGTCTTACCGACAAGGAGATAGCAGCCCTCAAAGATCGTCTCACCAATAAGGTGGAAAAAAAGTAAAACCATTCAATAATAATAAATTTCACTTTTTTTGCCCAAAAATTTGCATATTCCAAAAATTTGTTGTACTTTTGCAGCGGATTTTAGAAAATGTATAATTTAACAAACAATCAACCCAAACAATTACCATTATGAATATGGCAGGCAATATGATGACACCTTATGGTAGGGTAATCGCTAATACCATGAATGATGAGTTGCAGTCTAAAGAACTATTGACCTTGGAGGAATTTAAGATTTTGGGACATGAACGGATAAGACAATTGATTAAAGCATCGGCAGTATGTTGAGATTTACCAATCAGGCGAACTTGGATTTGTCTAATATTCTTGCTGGACTTATGTCTTTCCGTATAGGGGATGCTATAGATCCTGCCCTGACGGAGGAACATGCCGAACGGATATTTGATGAAATAGCAGATGCGTTTTCTGGGATACCGAATGCTATTTACCATTTCCCTAACACCTTTGCTGGATTATCGGCGTATGGTCAATTCGTTTTTTCCTATAAGAGAAATCAAACCAATTGGTATGCTTTTTACAATAAGGTAGAGGATGACTTTGTGGTCACTAGAATTACAAACAATTGGAACATCTTATTGCCAAGACTATAAACAAGCAAATGAAACAAAACAAACCAATACCTAACAGCTTGACTATCACCACCTTAATGGGGGGGTAATTTTACACATATATATTTCGAATAACGTAGCTTCTATGTTATCCGGAAGGATAATGTAGGGGCTATTTTTTTGTCACGCAATAGGAACAAGTAATATGAAAAAGAATGGTTTAATACTGACTCTAATATGCCTGATGGGCATAGGCAGTGCGTGGGGTGATAATGAAGCCGTGTATTGTCGGGTGACTGGGAGCAGTACCTGTTACCGACTGAGTGATCAACCTGTAATTACGTATTCGGACAGCGCTGCCGTGCTGACCATCAATGGGGTGGAACAACTGAGATTGCCTATGGAAGATATTTCGCAACTGACGATTACGTATGGTGAGTATCAATATGTGCCACCTGTGCCAACCGATAACGAGCAAGTCAGTGGCTCGTTCGAAGTACAGCCCGTGGAAAAAGTAGGTAAGTACATCCGCGGTGGGCGACTAATCATTGTGAAGGACGGAAAGATGTATGATGCCCAAGGGCGAGAGGTGGTGAAGTAAGAGGTAAGAAAATTAAGAATTTTAGATAGATATGAAGAAGATTTTACTAATGGCGGCGATGGTGCTGAGTAGCATGGTAGCCAGTGCGCAAACCAATTAAGTGGTTTGGGTAAACGGTCGGGCGGTGCTCGGTCAGTCGATTAGTCAGGTAGACAGTTTGAAGTTTGGTCAGATGACCGAAACGGATACGCTGCATTTGCTGCTGCCAAGGGCGGTAGTGGTGCACGACACGGTCGAAGTGGCTGTGCATGACACGGTGTATATGGTAGATCGCACTCCGGTAGAGGTCGTGGACTTGGGTTTGAGTGTGAAGTGGGCAAGTTGCAATATAGGTGCCACCAAACCTGAAGAGTATGGTGATTACTTCGCTTGGGGCGAGACCAGTCCAAAAGAGTCTTATGGTTGGAGTACGTATAAGTATTGCAATGGCAGTTTGAATACTGTGACCAAATACTGTGAATACAGCAGAAATGGCACAGTAGATAACAGACCTGCTTTGGAGAAGGCAGACGATGCTGCCAGCGTGAATTGGGGTGGTAATTGGCGAATGCCAACCTGGGATGAGCAAAGAGAACTCGTCGATAACTGCACCACCACATGGACGGAAGACTATAAAGGCACAGGTGTTGCAGGGCATATCTTCACCAGTAAGAAAACAGGTTACACGGACAAGTCTATTTTTCTTCCTGCTACGGGTTATAGCGACGAAACGAACGTTGGCGCTTACTCTGGCTGGTTCGGCTTCTACTGGGCTTCGACGCTCTACCGTGGCGACTCGAACGAGGCGTTCACATTGGAATTCAATTATCACATAGTGGAAGCGAACGATTCCTTCTACCGGTACTATGGACGAGCTGT
>DCID01000037.1:0-4552 GCA_002315745.1 Bacteroidales bacterium UBA1735
GGTATGATCCTCGCCGCGCTCCAATTCGTCTACACGAGCTTTGAACACATCAAAGCCAATCACACGGTACTTCTTACCGTACTCAATTGCCAAAGGAAGGCCTACATAGCCCAAACCTACGACGGCAATCACTCTGTCTTCTAACTTCATCATATCAGTGTTTTTTTGTTTACATGGAAAAAAAAGAGCCACCAAGGGTGACCCTTTTTCGTACCAAAACGGCTTACTTACGGATATTCAACTCCTTAATGATAGCACGATAACGGTTGATGTCCTTCTCCTTGAGATAATCCAGCATACGACGACGCTTACCTACTAAGGAAGTGAGGGCACGCTCGGTACCGAAGTCCTTACGGTTCTCCTTCAAGTGCTCAGTTAAGTGGTTAATACGGAAAGTGAAGAGCGCGATTTGGCTCTCTGCTGAACCCGTGTTCTTGGCATCCTTGCCATACTGTGCAAAAAGTTCAGCTTTCTTCTCAGATGTTAAATACATACTAAAAAGGTTTTAAAAGGGTTAAACAATCACGACGATGCAGTATTATCTATATCAACATTGTCGCATTTAATGCTTTCTTACGAAAGCGGGTGCAAAAGTAGTACAAATATTTGATATATGCAAATATTTTCCATTAAAAATTTGAAAATATGAAAATTTGCAAGGTTTTGCAAGGTTTATTTGCGTATTTCGAACGGGAAACTGCCAATGAGGTTGCCATCGATAAAGAAGTCTGCATTATAAAAACCTTGTGCGGCTTCCTCCTTGAGCGGGATATAGAGTGACCCCGTTTGCTCCTCGCCGGTAAACTCTATCTCTTTGGAAGAAGAGTAGGTGAGTTGACTGCTCTCAAAGTCAAATAATCTGTCGGATAACTCGTTGATGATGTTTCCATTCGGATCGACCACGCGCAAGTAGATGATTTTCATACCAGGTTCGCAGGTGATGTTCTTCGCCAAAGTGTAGTTGATCTGGAACTTAGCAATCTGGCTGACGACACGGGTCTTGCGATCGCGCTTATTGAGTCCTATCATCTCAAAGTGATTGATCTCCAACATGGATGCGCGTTCCACCACGGCGGTGAGTTGGGTTTTCTCAGCACGTAGTTCTTCTGCCTGGGAGGAGACACGTCGGTAGTTCTGGGTGAGTTGTTGGTTCTCGGCGGTTAAACGTTCGTTGGTGGCATGGAGCGAATCGATCTGACGCACATAGCCCACCATGACGGTACGGACAGTGGCTAACTCCTGCTTGAGTTCGGCAATACGACGGGCATTGGTGGCCTTGGTGATACGCAATTCTTCGAGCAAGTCGAGTACTCGCTGCTGCTCCTTACCCAGCAGATCCTGCAAGGAATCGTTTTGGATATCGAGGTTCTGATAACCATCCAGTTGGATAGTGAGATCCTCGTATTCGTTCTGCAACTCTTCTTTCTCAAACTCTATCTGCTCCACCATCTCCGTCATCTGTGAGCGTTGGCGAAGGAAGAGGAAGGCGAGGGCGATGAGTGCCACTGCCAGGAGAATAGTAATAGGTATAATGGTTTTTTTCATACAAATGGTAAAACTTGATCCAAGTGATTGGAATTAGATCCCTTAATGAGCACCTGATGCCCGGTCAAGGGATGTGCCTGTAGGTACGCATTGAGATCGGAGACCGTACTATAAATAGGATAGGGAGCTGTCGTTTGTTTCCACTCTTCTCCCACTAAATAGACGATGTCGGCCTTACGCTCCAATAACATATTCACGATGTTCTGATGCTCCACATGCTCGTATTCACCTAACTCGCGCATCGAACCTATGATATAGGCATCGCCCTTGAAGGCATTGATGGCTGCCTGCATAGAGGTAGGATTGGCATTATAGGCATCGACGACGAGGCTATTGTGCTCCGTGTGCATCGCCTGTGAACGATGATTAGAGGGTACGTACGCGCGTATGGCGGCTAAAGCGTCCTCCTCACTGATACCAAAATGGCGTCCGATAGCGATGGCTGCGGCGATGTTCTCCGCATTATAGTCGCCCACCAAATGGGTATTGGATAGCATAGGAAGAGTGGTATATGGTATCAATGATGTTAGGACAATGTTAGGACTTTTATAAGAGTTGTCCAGCATCTGTTTTAGGTAGGGATTGTCCTCATTGATAAAAATGCCTTTGGTGGTTTCGGGGTGGGCTAACAAATAATCATAGAGTTCTGCCTTGGTGCGCTGTACGCCTTCGAACGAACCAAAACCTTGCAAGTGTGCCCGACCGACATTGGTGATGAGACCAAAGTTAGGTTCAGCCACGTTCACTAACTCGGTGATATCGCCCGGATGGGAAGCGCCCATCTCGACGATAGCCAGTTCGTGAGCGGTGGTGAGTTGGAGCAAGGTCAAGGGTACGCCAATGGAGTTATTGAGGTTACCTTGCGTATAATGGACATTATACTTGGTCTTGAGTACGGCGGCGGTGAGTTCTTTGGTGGTCGTTTTGCCATTGGTACCGGTAATGCCTATAAGCCCCCCTCCGACTCCCCCCGTAATGGGGGAGAGAGCCGCGCGTTTCTCTGCCCACTGGCGACGCCATGCGCGGGCGAGGTCTTGCAGTTCAGCGAGGGCGTTATCGCCCCCGATACAATAGGCGGCACCATCGCGCTTAGCCTGCTCGATGTACTCGTTGCCATCGAAATGTTCGCCCTTGAACGCCACGAAGATACAGCCGGGAGTAACCTTCCGGCTGTCTGTGGTGACGGTGATGGCGTCCTTATTTAATATTAGGTTCTTCCAGTCCAATGTGATGCTTTTTATCTACTACTTTTAAGATAACACCGATAATAAAGGCTGCTACGCCTAAGCTGGCTAGCATAACCAGAGGCCAGGTGTAGTTGAAGGAAACGGATGCCACAGCTTCCGTGATTAAGCCATTGTTCACGGCATTGATGAGTTCGGGGTTGGTGGCATCGAGCACCTTACCAATGAGTAAGGGGAAGAGCCACAGACCGATGTTCTGAATCCAGAAAATGAGGGCATAAGCGGAACCAATGATTTTCTCATCCACTAACTTAGGCACACTTGGCCAAAGGGCAGCAGGTACGAGCGAGAAGGACGCACCCAGCACTAAGATAGTGAGGTAAGACACAATCACACCGCCAATCATACTACCCTTGCATAAGGGTAATACAAAAGCGAAAGTGAGGTGGCATAGGATAAGCAGCAAGGAACCTAAGATGAGCATCGAAGCGGCTTTACCATAGTGATCCACATATTTACCTAACATAGGCGTGATGGCTACGGCTAATAAGGGGAAGACGGCGAAGATCTTCTCTGCCGTACCAATCTGGTAACCCATATAACAATAGGTGATTAGGCATAACCCGGCTAAGGTGAAGAGGATATATTGCGCTTTCTTGCTTTTCGAGAAATTGCCTGCGAATGCGCACGCGGCCACGGCTAACATAACGATGTATTGGATGATAGTCGCGGAGTTCGTGCCCCAAAAACCTTGCCCAGGCGTGAGCGTGAGGTTACATTGTAGCATATTCGTCGCATATTTCTGGAAGGGGAAGATGGCTGAATAATAGAGCACGCATAAGAGGGATACCAACCAGAAACCACCGCTGGATAAGATCTTACCCAAGTCGCTGATCTTAAAGGGATCATCTTTCTCTTCGGCTTCACCGGTCTGTGCATCCAGTTTCTTATCCATGAAGAAATAGACGATGAACATGATAAGGGCGATGCACAGCAGTAGGACGCCAAAGGCTACAGAACGGGACACATCTACATGACCGCCTAACTTAGCGAAGAAAGGCGAGAAGATCATGCACGTAGCCACGCCTAAACGGGCTAAAGCCATCTCCGAGCCCATTGCCATCGCTGTTTCTCTACCTTTGAACCACTTCACGATACCGCGAGAGACCGTTATACCCGCCATCTCTGTACCGCAGCCAAAGATCATGAAACCGACTGCCGCACATTTAGCCGAAGCGGGCATACCTTGATAGAAAGGTGAAACACCTAATTCGTCAAAGAGGGGGATATAGTTCAGATGAGTATTGAACCAAGCCTCTAAGCCACTTCCCATGAACGATTCGCTGATGGCGTAGTACTTGATGAGTCCTCCAATGAGCATCACTACACCGGATAACAACGCCGTAAAGCGTACGCCCATCTTATCCAAGATGATGCCGGCAAAGATGAGGAAGAAAATGAATACATTGAGAAAAGTCTCCGAACCTTCCATGGTACCAAATGCCGTCGAATCCCAACCTCGAGTAGCTTGCATGAGGTCTTTGATAGGCGACAATATATCCATGAAGATATAGGAGCAGAACATCGCCAAGGCGAGTAGCATAAGTGCTATCCATCGGGTGGCGGCACTATCGCGAAGTGTCTGTTGCATTTTTTCCATTGTTATTGAGTTTGAGTTGATAAGAGAAGGATCGCATCTTTTTTAGCCATGCGATCTTACGCTTCTCGTAATCGAATTGATGGTTCTCTAAAAAACCGTCTGCCATAAGATGTACGATGTACGATTTACGATTTACGATTTACGATGTACGATTTACGATTTA
>DCID01000037.1:4634-6968 GCA_002315745.1 Bacteroidales bacterium UBA1735
ACCATGGCAGCGGAATCAAAGATGTAGGTAAAGCCTTCGCGTTCACCAACGGCTTTGATAGCCTTAGCCAGTTTCTCGTGTACCGGAGCGAGGAGCTCTTGTTGCTTTTTCTGAATATCTTGCTCAGCGGTGGTGTAGAAAGTTTGGATACGTTGTTGCATCTCTTGCAACTCCTGTTGTTTCATCTGCTTCATACCATCTAACATGGTAGCTTCACCGCGTTGATACTCTTGGTACTTCTTCTGCAGCTCTTCCTGCATCATGGTGAGTTGATTCTCGTACTGGGCTTGGATGGTGTCCATCTGAACCTTCACTTGAATCACTTCAGGCATTTGTTGAAATAACTCGGTCGTGTTAACATGACCATACTTTTGTGCGCTAGCCAACATAGGCAATACGAGCGCGAGGGTAATGATGAATTTTTTCATTGTTGATTGTTGATTTGTGATTTGTTATTTGTTATTGGTTATTTTGCTCCTAGTTTTTGTAGCACCTGATCGGAGATATCCAGTTTAGCGGACATATAGATGAGGGATGGATCGGACGAACGATCTTTGACGATGTCAAACTTCTTCTCGGAAGCTAGATCCTGCAGGACGGTATATATCTCGTCCTGAATAGGCTTGATGAGCGCCTCTCTTTTCTTATAGAGTTCGCCGTCTTTGCCAAAATACTTGCGCTTGAGTTCGAGCACCTCATTCTCTTTATTGACAATCTCCTCTTCGCGGCGTTTCTTCTGATCATCGGATAGGAAGATCTGCTCCGTTTGGTAGTTCGATACGAGCACGCGTGCGTCCTGCTGCGCGGCATCGATCTCTTTCTGCCAACGCTTACTGATAAGCGCTAACTGCTCATTGGCTGACTCATACTGAGGCAGGTTCTTGAGGATATACTGCATATCAATATAGACAATTGACTGCTGTTTCTGTGCCCATAAAGGCATGGACAATAGCGTGAAAAATAACGCTAAGAATGTACCATTTAACCATTTACTATTTACCATATTTATGTACGATTTTACCATTTACTATTTACTATTTATTTATCCATTTAAGTTATTTTATCATTTTAAAGTTCTTGTCCTAAGATGAAGTGGAATTGGCTACCGCTATATGCATTGGTGCCATTGATATCATCAAAGCCCCAGCCCCAGTCTATACCTAACAGACCGAACATCTGCAAGAAGACACGCACACCTACACCGGCACTACGCTTGAGGTCAAAGGGATTATAGTACTTAATGTCGGAGAAACAGTTACCTGCTTCCACGAAGCCCAATAACCAAACGGTGGCTTGTGGCTGTAAGCAAACGGGATAGCGCAACTCCATGGTGAACTTATTATACACGTAACCCATGTTACGTCCCGTAGCGGGGTCATACGGCGTTAACGAGCCGGACGTGTAACCACGTAAGCCGATATAGTCCACGGAGTAAGTGCTGTAGTTCGTCATACCGTCGCCACCCATAGAATAGGTACCAAAAGGTGACTTTAAGTCTTCGTTATAATACCCTAAGTAACCAAACTCTGCACGGGTCATCAGCACTAACTTAGAGTCACGGGATATAGGTGTGAAGACCTTACCGCTGAACTTCCACTTGTGGTACTCGATGAGATGGTACTTGTCATTATTGGACATGACAGAATAATCCACATCTTTATGGAAGGCGGAGTAGGGCGGTGTGATTTTAAGACCCGCGGTGAAGGTGGAACCACGACGTGTGTAAATGGGGTTATCAATGCTCGATCGGGTCAACTGCAGGTTGAGGGAGAAATTATGACTATAACCATTGGAGATAAGCAAGTAGTTCCAGTTCTTAAGCGCATACATCTGATAGCTCAACTCTACATAGAAGGAGAAATAGTCATCTGGCCATTTCAAACGCTTACCATAACCGATACTCACACCAAAGGTTCTGATATACTTGTCCGGATCGGCTTCCGTCTCCTGCAACTGCTGGTAATAATCGGAGTTACCCGAGTAAGCATAGTAGTAGGAGTAGTTATTATACAGGTTCTGATAGGTCTGGTAGTAACGATCGGAGTATCCTTTCTGGGACGAGAAATAGATGGATGCACTAAACGAGTTCGGGCGTTTACCACCTAACCATGGTTCCAAGAATGAGAGGCTCGCGGAGGTGTAGTACACACCATTGGTGCGGAAATTGAGGGAGAACGTTTGACCCTCACCTTGCGGCACGATACGATAGGCTTTCTTATTAAAGAGGTTCTGAATGGCGAAGTTCGTGAACTTCAAACCAATCGATCCCACCAAACCGGTCGCACCATAACCCAATGAGAACTCAATCTGGTCAGACGACTTGGTCTCCAGGTT
>DCID01000037.1:7035-9524 GCA_002315745.1 Bacteroidales bacterium UBA1735
TTCTCCTGATCGAAGTGTCCCATCTGCGCCAACTCACGTAAGGAGCGCATGATGTCCGATTGGGAGTAGAGTTGACCCGGTTTGGTATATAACTCACGGCGAACGACGTGCTCATAGACGCGGGTGTTACCGACGATATTAATCTGATTGATGGTAGCCGGTTTGCCCTCGTACATACGCATCTCAAAGTCGATGGAGTCATTATCTACATTGACTTCGACAGGATCGACATTGAAGAAGAGATAACCGCGATCGGTATATAACTTAGAGATAGCGTCGTCATCATTGGTCAAACGATCATTGAGGGTCTTAAGGTTATAGGTGTCACCTTTCTTAATACCGAGCGAAGCGTGGAGCACTTCTAACGGATAGACGGTGTTACCCATCCAAGTGATGTTGCGGAAGTAGTACTTGTTACCCTCATATATATTAAGGTACACGTCCACGCGCGTGGGATCAGTGGGGTTAGGTACGATACTATCCGAAATGATATAAGCATCGCGATAACCTAATTCGTTATACTTCTCAATGACCGCTTTCTTATCATTCTCATATTCATTGGTCACGAATTTTTTGGTACGGAAGAGGTTAATGATATTATTATCATTGGTCTTCTTCATCGCCTTATTGATCTGATTATGGGTCATGGCCTTGTTACCATTGATATAGATCTGACCCACTTTGGTCTTGGTTTGCTTATCGATATTGATAGTCACTCGTACATAACCGGGGCGATCCTTATCCTCCTGCTGTAGGATCTGGATGAGCGAATTATGGAAGCCCTTCTCATCGAAGTACTTCTGAATAACGGTTCGTGCTCGATCGCAGATATTAGGTGTGATCTGACTGCCTTTGGTAATACCGACTTTAACCTCCAAGTCCTCTTGTTCACTTTTCTTAAGTCCATTATAGGTCACCACGGACACACGTGGGCGAGGTTGTAGGAAGATATTGAGCCATATTTTCTTACCCTCTATCTTGGTAGCCTTGATCTTCACATCGGAGAAGAGTCCTTGTTTCCAGAATCGCTTGATGGCTTTGGTGATCTGATCGCCCGGCACGTCAATCTTATCGCCTACGGCTAAACCAGAGAAACCGATGACAACAAAATCTTCGTATCCATCGGCACCACTAACGGTGATGTCGGCAATCTCGTAGGTCTGGCGGGAGGCGGTGTACTCAATCTCGGGTAGGGGCTCAGTAGGCTCTGTTGGGGTAAGAACAGTGGTGTCCTGATTACCCTTCAGAATAGAGTCTAAAGGCATCACAATCTGCGCCGTAGTCGTGGCGACTACGATGAAGATGCCTAGAAGGATCATTCCTAATCGTACTATGTTATTTAACTTGCTCACTGGTTTTTCCAAAACGTCTTTCTCTGTGTTGATAATCTACGATAGCATGATAGAACTCCTCTGTGGTGAACTCTGGCCACAGGCAATCGGTGAAATAGAGTTCCGAATAGGCTAACTGCCATAACAAGAAATTACTGATACGCAATTCGCCACTAGTTCGAATGAGTAAGTCGGGATCGGGAATGGCTTGCGTAGTGAGTAGCGAACTGACAAGTTCCTCATTAATATCCTCGGCGTGTAATAGTCCTTGTTGTGCGCTTTGTACGGCTTGGCGCATAGCGTTGGTAATCTCCCAACGGGAAGAGTAGGAGAGTGCTACCACTAAACTGAGTCCGGTGTTCTGGCTCGTTTGCTCGATGCAGCCGAGGAACTTCTGCCGGGCGGCTTGAGGTAAGCGATCCAAGTCGCCAATGGTCAATAATCGGACATTATTCTTCATCAGCGTGGGGGTCTCGTTCGCTACGGTATCCACTAAGAGTGACATCAGGGCGTCCACCTCTTCCTTGGGACGATTCCAGTTCTCTGTAGAGAAGGTATATAAGGTCAAGTAACCTATTCCCAACTCAGCGGCTGCTTCGGTGATGTTATGCACCACCTGAACACCCTGTTTATGCCCAAACATACGGGCAAGCCCTTGCTTCTTAGCCCAACGGCCGTTGCCATCCATGATAATGGCAATATGCTGCGGCAGGCGCTCTTTTAATATTTGTTCTTTATATCCCATAATCCTTAATCATCGTAGCAGTAGCGGCAAATCTTCTTCTCCCTAGCTATCTCAAAAACTATGCCAAGGGTTAGTTGACCCGTTAAATCGTTATAGAGGAAGTTGCTACCATTCATTTTATGTTTATCATCATATTCGGGCAGGCCTTCTATGCCATCGCTCCAATAGAAATTATGCTGCCACGCTAGATGCATTTGCCATCGTTGTGCAAACTTCCACTTCACACCAAACCCGAAGGGGATGTAGCACGCTAAGGCAGGTTGCAAAGTCTCTGCTCCTCCAATGGAGATAAACATCGGATACTTGACCCGAGCAGAGGGTAGGGCATTTTTGCCATAAACAGCCACACCAAATCCTAAAAACATATAAGGTGTGATGCGTTTATACCGTTTATCATAATCATCTATTCCAAA
>DCID01000037.1:9619-45254 GCA_002315745.1 Bacteroidales bacterium UBA1735
CGTTGCCGCATGGTCTTGAGTTGCAAGCTCCATCGCGGGTCGAACTTATACCGTAATTGCACCCCATACACATCCAGGGGGCTGGTAAAGATATGCGCAGTGGCATCGCCCACATAGTATCCTATACCCGCTTGTAAACCTATATCCAAACGGTAGGGGCGGTCTTGAACGGCCAACACAGAAGTGGCTGGCGTCATGGCCAACAGTACAATCCATATGGTATGCTTGTGCTTCATCTATTACTTCTGTATCAGTATGCGAAAGGCGTCTGCTACTTTGCTTACTTCCACTAATTGTATTTTATAATCCTTGGCGTTGATCTTCTGCCCAGCAGGAATGATCATTCGTTGGAATCCCAGTTTCTCTGCCTCTCGAATCCGTTGCTCAATACGGGCGACGGGTCTAATCTCTCCCGCTAATCCTACTTCTCCCGTGATGGCTGTTTGGGCATCCAAAGCGATATCCATATTCGAGGATAAGACGGCAGCCATGACCGCCAAATCGATGGCGGGGTCATTGACTTTGAGTCCACCGGCTATATTGAGGAAGACGTCCTTGAGGAGTAACTTAAAGCCGACTCTTTTCTCCAATACGGCGAGCAGCATGTTCAGACGTCGTGGATCGAAGCCTGTGGACGAACGCTGCGGTGTACCATAGGCGGCGGAGGAAACGAGTGCTTGTACCTCAATGAGGAAAGGACGCACTCCTTCTACTGCGCCTGCAATAGCGATGCCACTCAATCCTTCGCGTGCCGTCGAGAGAAGTAACTCCGACGGGTTAGTTACTTCGCGTAATCCCCCCTGTTGCATCTCGTAGATACCGATCTCCGAGGTGGAACCAAAACGGTTCTTTTGCGCCCGCAGAATGCGGTACATATAGTGTTGATCTCCCTCGAACTGCAACACCGTATCTACGATGTGCTCCAATATTTTTGGGCCTGCGAGAGAGCCCTCTTTAGTGATATGACCGATGAGAATAAAGGGTATATTCTGTTCTTTGGCAAACTGTAAGATGCGTACCGCACATTCCTTGACCTGGGTGAGACTGCCGATGGTGGCATCTATGCCTTCGGTGGAGATGGTTTGGATAGAATCGATGACTACTATCTCGGGCTGCAGTTCGCGCACTTGCTCCAATATGCGTTCCAACGAGGTCTCTGCCATCAGGAAGAGGTTAGTGGGTTGCCCCGCTATTCGTTCAGCACGCAGTTTGATCTGCTTAGCCGATTCCTCGCCACTAGCGTAGAGTGTCTTTTGATCGCCCAACTGCATGAGTACTTGCAATGCCAGAGTCGATTTACCAATACCCGGTTCACCCCCCAATAACACCAGACTGCCTGGTACGAGTCCGCCACCTAAGACACGGTTAAGTTCGCCATTATGGACATCGATACGTGTCTCTGCTTGCGCCTCTATCTCCTCTAAGCGCTGCGGCTTAGTGTTGGAGTGGATACCGGTCGCTTTGGTGGATGAAGGGATGATGACCTCTTCCTCGTAGGTGCCCCATTCACCACAGACGGGACAACGCCCAAGCAGTTGTGGGGCTTTCGCTCCACATGCGGAACATATATATTGAGATTTTGACTTCATTCTAACAATGGATCCTATTCTAAAAAGTGACTGTTTCTCGCTCCACGGCTAAGAGGGTATTGGGGAATACCTCTTGGGCTTGGTGTAGGAAGATGGAGTGATCTTCCTCGCGGGAGGAAAAATGGCCAATAAGTAATTGTTTGACTTGCGCTTTCGAAGCGATGGTGGCCGCTTGTCGCGCGGTAGAGTGCATCGTAGTAGCACAACGCGATTCCCACTCGTTGGTGAAAGTCGATTCGTGGAAAAGGAGGTCAACACCCGCTATCTGCTCTAAGATCGACTCCGTATATTGGGTATCCGACACATAAGCATAGCGCGGTTGATAATGATACTCGCACTCGCCTGTAAGAGCACTCTTTTGACGATGATGCTCGGTAAAGAGGAATCCGCAGGTGGGCACTTTATGCTTGAGTGGAATGGTGGTCACTGTCACGGTGCGATCCGAGAAAATAACCTCTTTTTTGCGCGGATTGATGGCATGGAAGATGACCTCATACGTGAGTTCGTCGCAGTGATAATCCAACATCGGTCGCAGCAGTTTCTCTAAATCGGCGTGCGCATAGATGTGCAATGGTTGCGTACGATGCATCATGCTCAAGGTAGAGATGAGACCTATCAGTCCAAAGCAGTGATCGCCATGTAGGTGAGAGATGAAGATGCAGTATAGACGGGCGGTTTTGATACCCATCTGACGCATGGTCAATTGAATGCCTTCGCCACAGTCAATCAAGAACGATTTATCGCACAGCGTCAGGATCTGACCAGATGGCGAGTTCTGATAAGTGGGGAGGGCACTGCCTGTTCCTAATATGGTTACGGATGCTTGGTTCACGTCTATCTTTGTATTTGTTCAATAAAGGCACAGGCTCGTTGACCTAATGCTTTTTTACGATCTATATGTTCCAGTACGGCCTTGACGAACGAGTTGCTCTCAAAGTTACCTCGAACGGACTCGAAATCTGCTCGCTGTTGACTAGCATCTCCGTCCACGCCAAAGCCTGTTTGTGAATTCAAATCAAACTCCTTGCGGGCATCGTTATAGACCATGTGGTCTAACTTTACGACTGCCTCTTGCCATTCGTGGATGATGGCGAGCACCTGCTCTTTGGTAATCTGGCCAATAGGACGACCAATGACCGATTCGAGTTTCTCAGCAGCCCACGCCCACTCGTAGGTATAGTAGTTGAGGTGCATGGTGATAAAGCGTTGACGTATGTCTGTGAGACTCACTTTGCCTGCTTCAATGTCATCCAATAAATTGCTCACTTCGCTGCGCGGAGCTATCAGTCCTGCCAAGTCCACCCATTCACCTTCGCCGGCGGGCGATTGTGGAACAAGGGCTTGTTGCAAGTCTGCCCACGTATGAATAGAGTCCTTCATCTTCTCCATGCGAGAGATGAGAGAGTTACCTAAGAACTTGCGGATGCCGATGGAGTATAGTTCTATACCATGAACGAGTGAAGAGTTGCGGATCTTGCAATTCTTATAGCCATATTCCTCGGTGTTCTCACCCGATATTTGCTGTAACTCTTCTAGTATCTCGCGTCCTTTCCACATCTTTTGCACCGTATAGGGAGACAGCAGGTTGAAGTTGATGAGATCCAAAAGGTCTTTATCGGTACGGTTATCACGCTTAGGCCATTTCTGCGCATCACGGATAGTACCTACCGTTCGTAGATTAGCACCGGGTACGAGATAGGACTCGGAGTTGTTCTCTATCAGGTATGAGAAGGGCAGATCGGAGGTGTCTGCGTGATGCGTGTGACGTCCCATTACCAAGGAGAAGGCACCAATCTTAGATGGCCACAAGAGGTAGGAATCGGAGGTGGTTTTTGCACCTCGCTCCGCTACACCTTGGTGAATCGGACCCAATTTATACATGTGGTTAGACTGGTTGCTACCCGAACCGGCGTTGAGGAAAGAGAACATACCGGCAATAAGCAAGGTGGACTTATGGTGCGTGACGGTGTAAGGCCCGGCAAAAATAGCGCATGCCTCACCATGCATACCCTGACAGTTACTAAAGAAGAGGGATTCTCCTGCCGAATAGTGCTTGTCGAAGATACACCCTTGCCCCACGAAACATTTATCGACGATGGTAGAGTCACTAATCTCTACACCCGAGCAGATAATGAAGTCGGTACACTTGACACCCGAGCCCAATTTAACAGGGGCTAACTCGTTGGAGTTGATAGAACCATTCTTTAACCGCGATGTGCCGGCTATTTGTGCCCAGTCACCGATACGAACATTCTTGATACTACCGCAGTTGAGAATACGCACATTTTCTCCGATAAAACCGATCTCGGAGGCTTGTTGCTCCGCATATTGGTCGATATACTGCTCCAATCGTTGAATCATCTGAGGACGATGACGATAGAGCGTTAATACATACGCCAAACTAGCGGTTAGTTCACTAAAAATAGGGATCTCGCGTCCACCTCCTTCGTTCATCACGGGGACGCGAACGCCATTACCGAACGTGGAACGACCATCGACTAAGATAGCGTTGACGTTCTCGATGCAAGTATTGCGGCCAATGTGGTAATTGGCGATGTAGTTGTGGATGTTATAGAGATGACAATCATCTCCCACAACGACATTGTGCAAGGATGCATGGCGGATACCCGAATGTACTTTCAATCCTCCTGGTAAGTCAAACTCACGGCGGAAGACACCCAGTTCGCAATCCCCAGAAAAACGTACATCCACCACGAACTGCGCATCAAACTGATCCGCCACGCGAATGCGAGACCAATCCTCTGCGGTACAGCCTTGTACTTGCAATTGTTTAATTTCTTCTTTGTTCAGTGTTCTCATATGTGTTTTTTCGTTCCGATTATTTGGAACTCAAATAGATGCGTGTAAACACCGTTTTGGTGTATTGCGGGAAATCTCCATTGATCAACCAACCATAATAACCTGTATCACGACGGAAGACATCGCTTACTTTCAAACCCTTGTATTTGCCGAAATTGAAACATTCGCATCCTTGCTCGTCGTAATAGATACGTCCCGCAAAATCGGCAAACTTCTGTTTCCCTTGTGTATACTCCGCTAACTCGTCCACGGTGGTGGGAATATCATACCGCTCTAACTGCGCCATTAGCACTTCCATGGTAGCCATGGTGTCGGCATTCGCCGAGTGCGCATCTTCTAAGTTCTTTCCACAATAGAATTGATAAGCCGCGGTAAGATTACGAGGCTCGTTCTTGGTGAAGATGGTAAAAGCGTCTATGAGTTTCATCCGCTTGAGATCAATGGAAACATTGGTGCGAGCGAACTCTTCCGCCAATAAGGGTACATCAAAATGGTTGGAGTTATATCCCGCCAAATCGCAGCCTTCCAAGGTGTGGGCTAAATCGGACGCTATCTCTCGAAAGGTAGGACAATTGGCCACATCGGCATCATAGATACCATGCACTTCAGATGCACCTTCAGGAATAGGCATCTGTACCTCCTGTCCACCCTCCATCATGGTGGGCTTAATGCGCAGTGTCTTTGCTTCAGACGAACCATTGGGGAAGAGTTTGCAGTAACTAAGTTCCACAATGCGATCTGTCGCTATATTAACTCCCGTTGTCTCTAAATCGAAGAAAACTAAGGGACGAGTGAGTTGTAGTTTCATTAGTCGTTCAAGAGCATGGGCATTAATAGCATCAGAAGATCCTCATTTTCCTCATTCTCAGCAGGCAGGATCAAACCAGCACGTGCAGGATCTGCTAGAAGTAGCGTTACATCTGTGCTCACCACAGCGTTAAGAATCTCAATGAGGAATGGTGCCTTAAAACCAATGGCCATAGGAGTACCGGTGTAGGAGCATGCAATGGTCTCCTCTGCACTGGTCGAGAAGTCGATATCTTGTGCGGATATCTTAATAGTGTTCTCGCTGAGCGCCAATTTGATAAGGCTAGTACCCGTATTAGCGAAGACGGCTACGCGCTTACATGCATTCACGATCGTCTGACGATCCACCGTTACTACGTTGGAGTTGTTCTGAGGAATGACGGCATTGTAATTGGGATAGCGGCCTTCTGTTTGACGGCAAACGATCAAGGTCTTACCAAACTCAAAGCGGGCATTCTTAGCACCAATGATGATCTGCACCTCGTTCTCCTCCTTGCCTAAAACGTTCTTTAATAGAGAAGCAGGTTTCTTAGGCAGAATAAAGTTTATAGCAGCAGGAGCCTTCACCGCTAAGTTGGTGTAACGAACCAAACGGTGTGCATCGGTAGCAACTAGGGTCAGTTTATCCTCCAAGATATCGAAATAGATACCATTCATCACTGGACGAAGCTCGTCGTCAGCGGTGCAGAAAAGAGTCTTATTAACGGCATCCAAAAGAATATTAGCAGGTACCGCGATGCGACCTGTTTCCTCAGCCTCCAAAGCCATCTCTGGATATTCATTACCATTAGCACCCACAAAAGAGTAGGTACCGTTTTGACTAGTGATGTTGATGGAGAAATTTTGATCATCAATTTGGAAAGTTAGAGGCTGCTCCGGAAACTCCTTGAGCGTCTCTAAGAGTAATTTAGCTCCACTAGCCACTTTACCTTGCCCCTCTGCATTCTCTACATTGATGGCGGTACGGATAGTGGTTTCACCATCGGATGCTGTCATCGTTAACTCATTACCATTCAAATCGAGAAGGACATCCTCTAAAATTTGAAGACTGTTTTTGGCTGCAATAACCTTGCTCACTGCTTGCAATTGTGCAAAAAGTGCTGAACTTGATACGTTAAATTTCATATTTTTGATGTTTTAAAAATGATGAGCATATTAAAAACGGCGACAAAGATACTGCTTTTTTTTCATTTATGCAAATAAATGAGTATTTTTTTGCGGTTTAGTGCATAATTTTTCACTAAACCCTTGCATATGTGCCGAATTTATTGTACTTTTGTACCGTTTTTTTGTACAATGCGATGGTATATCCTCAAAACATAGAAGACAAAATAGATTTTACGCTTATCCGCTCAGTGCTGTTAGGCGCGTGTTCCTCCGTGTTAGGACGTGAGCGTGTGGAGAAGATGACTTTTCTAACGGATGCTGCGGCTATTATGGATATGTTGGAGCAGGCGCGCGAGATGAAACAAGTGGTGGAGGATGCGTCTCTTGATTTTCCGAGAGGGGAGATTCATGATTTACGAGAGGCTTTGGCGCGCATTCGGATAGAGGGACTTTTTCTCGATGAAACCGAACTTTTTCAATTGCGAAAGACATTGGATTATGCGGCTCGTTTGGAGGCTTTTTTGAATCATATAGACGCAAATCGATTTCCTCGGTTAGCGACTATTCATCCGTCGCAGAATGCAACGATAGGGGAGATTATTAAGGCCATTGATCGTATCCTAGATAAGTATGGTCGTTTGGCAGATACGGCTTCGCCGGAATTAGGGCGTATTCGCCATGAGTTAGTGAAGGCGCAAGGCAGTATCGGTCGAGTATTGACTACGATCTTGAAACAGGCGCAAGCGGAAGGTATATTAGACAAAGATGTCACGCCCACTTTGCGGGAGGGACGATTAGTGATCCCTGTACCACCTGCCTATAAGCGCAAGATTGGCGGCATCGTACACGATGAATCGGCGACCGGTAAGACGGTTTTTATTGAACCCACACAGGTGGTGGAGGCGAATAACCATATCCGTGAATTGGAGGGAGAAGAACGGCGGGAAAGAATGCGTATCTTGCAGGAATTCTCCCGATGGATTCGGCCGAATTTGATGGATATTGAGTCTATGAACGAGTTGTTGGCATGGGTGGATTTTGTGTTGGCCAAAGTGTACTTAGCCCGAGAACTACAAGCCATTGCTCCACAGGTGGATAATAAACCCCTTGTTCGGTGGAAAAATGCCCGTCATCCCATTCTTTTCCTCAATTTTAAGAAACAAAATAAGACGGTTGTTCCTTTAGATATTACATTGGATGAGAGTAGGAGCCAGCGTATCTTGGTCATTTCGGGACCCAATGCCGGTGGTAAGTCGGTGTGCTTGAAGACCGTGGCACTGATTCAATATATGCTCCAATGCGGTCTGTTGGTGCCTGTGGATGAGGGAAGCTGCATGGGTATATTTGACCAATTGATGATAGATATAGGCGACGAGCAGTCTATTGAGGACGATTTATCTACCTATTCTAGTCACCTGCGAAATATGAAAGCGTTTGTGCGTTCCGCAAACGAGAAGACGTTATTACTCATCGATGAGTTCGGTACGGGGACGGAGCCGCAAATAGGTGGTGCTATTGCTGAGGCCGTTTTGCAGCGATTGAATAATGAACATGCCTTTGGGGTGATTACGACACACTATTCGAACTTAAAACACTTTGCTGAGCAACACGAGGGGGTGGTCAATGGAGCGATGCTGTATGATCGGGGACAACTCAAACCACTTTTTCAACTGAGCATTGGGCAAGCAGGATCTAGTTTTGCTATTGAAATAGCCAAGCAGATAGGACTGAGTGAAGATATTATTCGTACGGCTTCTGACCTAGTGGGAGAAGAATATATCGATTACGACAAAAATTTACAGGATATCGCAAGGGATAAACGCTATTGGGAAAATAAGCGGCAGAACATCCGTCAACGTGAGAAACATTTGGAGGAGAAGATAGCCTTCTACGAGCAGGAGATCGCCGGACTCAAAGCGAAGAAGAAAGAAATTATCTCTCAAGCCAATGAGCAAGCCGCACAAATCATCTCTCAGTCCAATGCGACCATCGAACGGACGATACGCGAGATAAAGGAGGCCAAGGCGGATAAGATCAAAACGCAAGAGGCACGGAAGAAAGTGGAAAATCTTAAAAAACAAGTTCAAGTAGTACTACCAGAAGTTCAAAAAGAAGAAAAAAAGAAAGTACTACACGATTTTAGAGACCTTAAGGCTATTGGTAAACAAATGCCCAGTGTCCAGCCGTCCGTGGTGAATACTATCCGTCAACATAAGTTGTCCTTTGAGTTGTCACTTGATTTGCGCGGTATGCGTGCGGATGAGGCATTGGAAACGTTTGTGGCCTATCTGGATGATGCCATTATGGTGAACGCAGGAACGGTCACCATCCTGCATGGTACAGGAACGGGCGCACTCAAACAGATTGTGCGAGACCATTTAGCAGCACGCAATAGAGACCTTAAAAAACGCCATGCGGGAGAAATCGTCTATCACGATGGTGATCCAGATCGTGGTGGAGCCGGGTTGACGGTAATTGAGTTATAGAGAACTAATCTTTTGTTTCTTTGCACCCCTTAAAAGCATATCGACCCACATTCGTGGTATGAGGCAAAGTTGGAACAGGTATCTTAAGCATCTTACAATCTTTAAAAGCGGATGCTCCGATGGTTCTAAGTTCCTCAGGGAAAATAACTTCTCGTAAACTGGAACAGCCCGAAAAAGCCTCTTCTCCGATACTTTCTAAATAGGTAGGAAAGGTGATTTTTTCCAATCGTTTGCATTGGTAGAAAGCACCGGAATGGATAGTGATTAGGCTATCACCTAATGTGACTTCGCTTAGATTAACACACATCGAGAATGCTCCTGAGCCAATACTAACGACTTTTTCGGGGATATTGATTTCTATTAACTTCTTACATTCCATAAAAGCCTCATCTTCGATGAGGTGTAGTCCTTCCGGAAGGGGAAATTCGTATAATTCTTGACAATTTTGGAAGGCATTTTTTCCAATACGATACAATGAAGCAGGCAGCGCAATCTGTTCCAACGCTATACAATTCTTAAAAGTCTCGTCATCAATGGCATATACACCCTCTGGGATATTGATATCGCTTAGGTGGGTGCAATCCATGAATGCTCCTTTACGGATGGTGAGAATATAGTTGGGTAAATGTACATTACGCATCTTACTGCATGCGGCAAAAGCCTTTTCTCCGATACACTCTACCGATTCTGGGAAGGAGGGGGCTTCTAAGGAAGCACATCCTGCAAATGCACCATCACTAATAATGCGTACTTGCCCCGTCATGTCTATTTTGGAAAGACTGGTGCATAGGAAAAAACATGCGGTGGGAATAGCGGTGATGGATTGTGGTAAACGAATGGTGCGTATGTTCTTACATTGGTAGAAAGCGCCTGTCCCCATGTACGATAGATGGTTGGGAAGGGTAATCTCTTTGAGGCGCTCACACTCGTAGAACGCGAAATGCTCGATGCGTGTAATGGAAGGGGGAATGGTTACCGTAGTCAGCGCATGGCATTGATAAAAACATGCGGCAGGAATAGTTGATACTTGTTCGGGAATAGTGACAGATACAATATGTTTTTGCCCGCGGAATGCACCCTCAGCCAATAATCGTGTAGGGACTCGGTCTCGGCAAACAAACTTACTGGCTGCTTTTTCGCTCACAGCGATTAAGCAACTATCGATATATAACCCGCCACGTCTCCATTTGCGCTCATTTAACCATATCCCAGATTTGGTGAATGCGTTTTGGCCAATGCTTGTCACCGAAGAGGGAATGTTAACACGAGCCAGATTTTTACAATCCTGGAAAGTGCCATTATCAATGCGTCGAATAGAGGAGGGGATCTCAACGTGTTTGATGACCTTATGCCCAGCAAAGGCCTCAGAGGCAATAATACGTGTGCCTTCTGGAATAACGTAATGGGTAGCGGTCGTTTTGTCTGCGCAAATAAGGCAACTATCGATGTAGAGTACACCATCCGTCCAATTCTCTTTCTCTAACCATATGCCTGTTCCCTCTAGAGCAGAACGAGCAATCGTTTGTAATGTGTGTGGCAAACGAAGGCGCATGAGCGATTTACACCCTTTGAAGGCATTTTTACCTATTGCGGTAACGATGTAAACTTCTTCACCCACAAGGATGGTATCGGGGATGTAGACTGAATCTGTCGCTTTGGGGTTGATACTGACCGTCGCAGTCTGCTGGAGAGGATCTAAGGTATATGTTATGCCAAGATAAGTAGCATCCTCTGCCAACAACAGTGGGCAGATAGCTATTAATATACCAAAAAGTACCAGGCGTTTCATATATGCACAAAATCCGGCGCAAAATTACAAAAAAAAAAGGAGATACGCAACTTTTTTCTCAATTTTCTTACGATTTTATAAAAATGAGGATTATTTTTTTGGTAATGTCAACTATTTTTACTACTTTTGTACGGGTTTCTATGTCCAAGGAGTAATGAGAGTACTATTTTTATCAGAGTGGTATCCCTCCGAGAAGGATCAAATGGCGGGACTGTTTGTGCAAAAACACGCGCAAGCGGTGGCGGCGCAGGGATGTGAAGTACGTGTCAATACATGGTGGCCACAAGTGGACATCGTGCAGTTGAATGTGTTGACTCTGAAGAAGGGACTGATAGCCTACATGCTTAAGCGGGTATTGGGTATTCCTTATATTATAGTGGAACATTGGAGTGGTTATCTACCTCAAAATGGACAATTTGAGCGCTTCCCTGCATGGAAACAACGATTGTTAAAAGAGATTGCGCATGAGGCAAACGGCATCTATCCTGTGAGTGAGGTTTTGGCAGATAATATGAAACGCTGTGGCATTACCAACAACACTTGGGGAAAGATTAACAACGTAGTGGATGACTTCTTCTACACGCCATCGTCTTTCAGCGAAGCGGTCTTTAATCCATCAGCGAAGCGGTCGATAAACCTTCTCCATGTCAGTTGCTTCGATGAAGCACCGAAAAACGTGAAGGGACTATTACGGGCGATAAAATCCGTTAGTGAAAAGCGACAAGATTTTTTATTAACATTGGTGGGAACTGGCAAGGACTGGCAGGCATGCAAGGACTATGCCCGCGAGTTGGCTATCCCAAAATCGTTATTGCATTGGACAGGCGAAGTGACACCCGAACAGGTGTGCGAATATATGCAGCAAAGTGCATGTTTAATTTTGGATAGTAGCTTTGAGACGTATGGTATTCCATTGGCAGAAGCCATTTCTGTGGGCATTCCTTCTATTGAGTCGGATAGTTGTGGTCTCCGACTTCCTAAGGAATGTGGTGTATCTATTGCGCCAATGGATGATGAGGCATTAGTCGATGCCATTCGGTATATGTTAGACCATTATAGGGATTATGATGCTGCTACCATCCGTTCCTATGGGGAACAATATCGGTTTGATAGGGTGGGCAAAAACTTAGTGGAAATATATCAAGAAACAATAAGACGAAAATGAGGATACGGGTATTATTCGCTATATTATTAGTCAGCTTGTCCGTTTACGCGGTGCGATTTTCGGAAGAAGCAAAATGCAACTGCCAAATGATGGATAGCATCCACGGAACGGTCACACTTATTTTTGCTACCGATAGTGCCCATTTTGCTTTCCCATTGGACTCTATCATATATATATCTGCATACGGCTCTATTTCTGAGTGGGGTGAAAAAAAGGATGGCTATCAATTGGACTCAATTAGTGAAGATAGTTGTTTCTACCATACGTTTACGTATCAACAATTGGAACGTCCGGGCAATTCTGGGCAACCAGAGTTTATGTTTTATGTAGAAACAATTGATTCTGCGTATTATCTTTTGCCTGATACGATAGGGGAAAATGCGATTGATAGGAGGATGGTTTTTGTCAATAACGAAATGACGCTATTACTGTTTCTTCCTAATAGCCAACCCTATTTTACGACGGATACTAATGAACTTTATGCTCGTTGTTTAGAGGCACAAGAAGTACGTCCATTAAGCGATTATGACTTAACCGATTCTGTGGATCAGCATCGAATATGCAATTTCCGTCGTGTACCAGGAACGATGCAACTATATCGTTCCTATCATCCCTATTACCCTGATAAACCGCAGTACGATACGGAAGTGGTGCGGTTACATTGGGTGGCAGAATTGGCGCAACAAGTTGGAATAAGAAGTGATATCACCCTGTCTAGTAATCAAGAAAAATATGTAGGTACTAAATATGCTTGCCAAGGTGATTCGGTTATCATATCCATGCCTCTTTATCATCAACAGTTGTTAGCTGATAGCAATATCTTATATGTAGGTGAGCAGTATGGAGGACATCCTTCTGTGGGAGCGTGTTTCTACCATAGTGAAAGTCTCCAATATGCCCAATGGATGCAAGAGGTTGTGGAGTTTATTATGGATAATAATCATCCGTTGCCTATACAAATGCATTGTGCTTTAGGCGCGGATCGAACAGGAATGTTTAGTGCCACTATTGCGGCGATGTGCGGAGCAGATTGGCAAACTATTGTGGCCGATTATTGTGAAACTAGTAATATGAAGATTCAAACCTATCGTCATCCGAATAGGTTGTATTATGCTTTTGAACGAATGATTGGAGCGAAGCCAGATCAATTAACGACATCCCAATTGTGCAATGCGGTACGGCAACATTTTGTGGATATGGGGGTGCTGACATTGGAGCAAATCCAAGCGATGGTGAATAGATTAAACCAACCCGTTGTAACGGATGTGGATAGAGTGGAATATAATAGACAGTCCGTTTCATCGTACGATTTATTGGGACGATTGGTGGACGCATCGTACAAAGGCATAGTAATTCAACAAGGTGTGAAAGTAAACAGATATGATTGATTATCAACATATATTACATCGATTGCGTGAGACAAGAGTGCTGCAAAACTATAGTTATATGTCCGCGTTACAGGTGGGGAATGCGCTAATAAGTGTACTTATATATCCCTATCTCATTCGCGTAATGGGTGCTGATGCAATGGGACTATATGCTTTTATTCTTGGTATTGTTATGTACTTCCAAGCTATGGTGGAGTTTGGCTTCGATATGCCTGCTGCAAAAGCGGTTTCTTTGGCTCATGATCAACCTCATAAACTCAATCGCATTATCAGTCAAGTGTGGGTCTGCAAATGGCTATTGCTAGTTACCGTATCGCTTTTGGCAGTGCCTATTGTTTGGTGGATACCTATCTTACGTCGCCACGTGGTGTTGTTTATGGTTATTTATGCGCAGATAATCTATTCTATACTTTTTCCACAATGGTATTACCAAGGTATGAAAAATATGCGTTTTTCCACCATTGTGCAATTTTGTATTCGTCTTTTGCAGATACCTCTTATCATTTGGCTTGTCCATGATGCCAATGATGTGATTATCTATGCGGCCATTGTTAGCGGTACACTACTCTTAGGTGGTTTAGTCGGAGGATGGAATATTTACCGAGAAGGTCGTCGATGGGTTTGGGTATCGTGGCAAGAGTTGTGGCAACTATTCCATGAGGTGTGTCCGTTCTTCATTACCAATATCTCTGCTACGATAAAAGAAAGAACTTTAACCACGTTGATAGGCGTATTCTTAGGAATGCGCGAAGTGGCTATTTACGATTTAGCGATGAAAGTGGTGCAAATACCACGTCTATTGATTAATAGTGTCAATGGTGCCCTGTTCCCAGAGGTGGTGGCAAATGCGACACCTCATCGAGTACGCGCTATTTTGCATTATGAACGTTGGATAGGGATCTTAGCAATAGGAGGTGTGATATTATTGGGGTATCCAACTATTTGGATATTAGGTGGGAAAACCATGCTTGCGGCTTATCCTGTAGCCGTTATATTGGCATGTACAATATATTCGTTTTTAGTTGTGGGGGCGTATTTGCAATTTGTGTTTATCGCTCAAGGACGATATTCGATAGTTGCGCAGAATCAGTTGATTGCGATGACGACATGCGTGTTACTAGGTGGTCTAGGTATGTGGATATACCCTGCGGCATGGATAGCTGCCTTGGCATTAGTTTTGTCGGGCGGAGTGGAGATTATTTATTGTAGAACAAAATATAAGAATTGAAGAATATGAGAAAACACTTTTGGTTAGGTATGATGCTCTTATGTGGAGGTGTGGTCTTTGGAGAATCCTTGCCAAAGATATATTTGTCGTATGATAAGTTGGATAGAGATACCTTTAATAATGGTACATTTACCTTGGTCAATGGTGAAGATACGCTTAATTTGTGTATGAAAGTAAGACATAGAGGAGCTTATGCTGCGCGCTTTGAGAAGGCTGCCTATGCTATCAAACTATTAGATGAAAAAGGAAAGAAATATGAGACTTCACTTCTTGGTATGCGTAAAGATAACTACTGGGTGTTAGATGCTATGGCGATAGACAAGGCACGAATGCGTAATCGTGTTGCGATGGATATATGGCTTGCCATGTCACACGACCCTTGGTATAAAGCGCAAGAGAAAAAGGTCATCAATGGCTATCGTGGTCAAATAGTGGAAGTTTTTTTAGATAGTATGCCACGCGGCATTTATTGCCTCATGGAACGAATTGATCGCAAACAATTGAAATTACCGAAGTATGTGGATAGCTTAGGTGTACAGAGTACACTCTATAAGAGCATACGTGCGGAACGTTCTGGCTTTGAGAAGAGACCTTCCTATTGTCCCTCTTCTAAAGTGACGGTGTGGGATTATCAATGGGAACCAAAACATCCTGATTATGAGGATGGTGAACCTATTGACTGGCGTCCTCTATACAATATGTTTCACTTTATATGGGATGCCGATTCAACCACTTTCGTAGATAGTATTGCTTCCTATGTGGATCTACCTGTTTGGCGGGACTATGAGCTTTTCTGCCAGTTTATTGCGGCTTGGGATAATACATCTAAGAATATGTATGTGAGTTTCTATGATACGCAAAATGATCATCGTGGTTTAGTATCACCCTGGGATATTGACCATTCCTTTGGACGTAAGTGGGATAGTTCAGAAGAGAGTGATTCTATTATCCTATTTGATAAGAACAAACTATCCATTCGTTTGCGTAAGGAATACCCTGGGTATCAGGACTCTTTGAATCAACGTTGGAAAGAACTGCGTCAAACTATATTCAGTGAGCAATATGTGGATTCTGTATTGGATTACTATTTTGACTTATACCAAACAACGGGTATGGATACTTTGGAACAAAGATTATGGTCAGGTGTCGGAACGGTTCCCGTTGTCTTTGACATCCCCTCGGAACGTTTTTATATCAAGGATTGGTTACAACGTCGTGTAGCTTTTTTAGACTCGTGTTATCATTATGAGAAACCTGATGTGCCGACTGAACAGCAATCGACCATAGAGAAAATTATTCATCAAAAGATACTCCTTGATGGACATATGTACATCTTAAAATCGGAACACGTTTATGATTGCCTCGGCAGACGATATAAATAAACCGCTCGTTTCTATTAGTGTGCCTATTTATAATGTGGCAGCCTATATAGAACAATGTGCCCGTTCGCTTTTTGAGCAGACCTACTTTAACCTTGAGTATGTCTTTGTTAATGATGCTACTCCAGATAACAGTATGGATATCCTACGCCGAGTAGCTCAGGATTACCCACATCGTTTATCACAAATACGCTATTTGAATAATGACCTCAACCATGGTTTGGCTTATACGCGTACGCGTAGTATAAAGGAGGCGAAAGGAACGTACATTTGTTGTGTCGATTCCGATGATTGGGTAGAGCATGATATGGTGAGCCAATTAGTAGAAAAAGCATTGTCAAGCGGAGCAGAAATGGTAGAGTTAGGGTCGTCTGTCACATCCAATTATTCATTCGTTGAAGTGCTCCAAGACCTGCCTTGCAATAATATATGGGGAAAAATGTTCCATCGGTCACTATTCTCGGATAAAACCATTTTTGCTCCTGAAGGATTGGATTATATGGAAGATCGGCACGTGTTAACTCGTCTGCGTTATAAGGTGAAAAATGTGGCTAACTTAGATATGCAACTCTATCACTATCGATTGAATCGCGTAGGGTCGGTAGCAACTGCAAAAACGGCTCAACATATTCATTGTATGATTCGTTTTTATCAAGAATTGGAGAAGTGGATGAAACAAGAAGGTATATTGGATTATTATTCCCAGGTCTTGGCGGAACAGAAAGTACGAGATAAAATACGCCTCTTAATGGCATGTCAAGATCAAACTGTAGATTATGTGTATGCGGATCTTTATCGGGAAGAAGAAACGATATATATGTCCCGTTTACATCGTAGTCAATGGTTATTTGCCCATCTTCTTCATCTCCATTATTGGCACTTGATTTCGCTGTATAGATATTATATCAAACTGCGCATTACTTGTGCGTCATAATATCCAAAATCAACTCATCTGTCTGTCGCATACCATCATGCCCAATGCGGGTCAGATTATGTATCGTCTTATCGATATCTTCGTCAATGATACCTTCCGTGGCTTCGGGATAACTATGCTCCATGGCCAGTGAAGCGGATATAACTGCGGTGGCAACACCACTCGTCACTTTTAGTGCGCAGCCTGGTTTAGCCCCATCACATATCATGCCCGAAATATTGGCAATCATGTTCTTTACCGCATACGTCACCTCTTCATAATTGCCACCTTTCAAATAGGTGATGCCGCAAGCCGAACCAGTCGCCGCCACCACACATCCGCATAATGCCGACAAGCGTCCCAACGACTGTTTAATATAAATAACCGTCAGATTACTCAACACCAATGCCCGCAAGGTCTGTTCTTCGCTCGCCTTTATATATCGAGCATAGAGCAACACGGGTACGGAACAACTAATCCCCTGATTACCGCTCCCCGAATTGGACATCACGGGCACTAATGCTCCCGACATACGGGCGTCACATGCACCCGATGTGTAAGCCAAAATTTGTTCAAAGATACTATTTTCTTGCTTGGCTAATATCTGCCCCAAACAGTGTCCGCACTTATGTTTAAACGCATATTCAGCGGCAGCGATATTCATCTCTGCTCCTTCCAATAAGAACCGTAAAGGCTCCACCTCTGCCTGCATCGCAAAATCATATACCTCTTGCAATGTGAGTCCGTCTTGTTCATTCAAAGAGGGATCGACACTCGATCGACACTCGATCGACACTTGATCGACACTCGCCTCATCCACAAAGTGCGTATGTCCCCCCATAATCGTCGCACTCGCCTTTTTAATTCCTGCAACTTCTACGTCCACGTAGAGCACATCCGGCGCATTCTCCAATACCTCTAGCGATATGGGTACACGCGCCATATACTCCTTCGCATACTCCACTGCCTCGGGTGTTGTATCTCGCAGCACTTCCAATCCTAACTCACTTCGTCCGATAGTAGCGCCTAAAGCAATCGCAATGGGCAATCCCGTCATACCTGTATTGGGAATACCAACTGCCATAGCATTCTTGTAGATATTCTTACTAAGGCGTACCGTAATAGCATCAGGTACCGCACCCAATCGTTCTTTGGCACGCGCCACGCATAGCGCCACGCAGATAGGTTCTGTACACCCGATGGCAGGTATAACTTCTTGATGAAGGAGTTGTAAAAACGTAGATTTCATCGTATCAAGGAATAATAGGTTTAACTTGTCCGTCTCCCGTGATCATACGAATAGTATCTTGTTCGATTAATTCGGAAGAAAATATACTTTTAGTAGGTTCTACAATTTCATCCAATCTGCCCATATCGGCTAAACTATAAAAGATGATATCGCTTTGTATCTGTTTGTTAAGATTCTCCTCTAATGCCGCTACCTTTTTAGGATATGCCTTCTTGAACTCATCCGACAACCAAATAAAACAAGGAACATGCGCCTCGTAGATTGTGCCCTCGTAGGACGCATGAGCAAATAGACCTTGCTCGTCATCAAACAGATTCTCGCCATGATCAGAGATATAAATAAAGGCATTTCTCCCAGTTTGTTGTTGAAGAACCTGAATAATGCGACCAATCACATAATCCGTGTATAGAATCGTGTTGTCATAAGCATTAATCACTTTCTCTTTGTTCTTTACAGACAAAATCGAATACCCATCTTTTTCTTCAATGGCGGGTACAAATTGCTCAAACTCCTTGGGATAACGTTGGTCATATTTGATATGACTGCCCATACTGTGCAATACGTAAAAAGTCTTTTTAGCAGGATGATTCATTAGGCATTGCTGGGCTTGATATGCTAACAAACTATCGTATGCTACCTTAGCCGACAAACCTCCAATTTGTTCCGATGAATAGTCACAAGTACGGGCGATGCGTGTCACAAAATCCATGAAAGTCTGGCAACTAAACCATGCGGTCTGAAAGCCCGCTTCCTGGTAGGCCTCTACAATGCTTTTCTCTTGAAAGGCAATGGATGGATTATCTATCGTGGCTCGCGTCAATAGTTGAGCTAAAACGGAATAGGTAATATTTGCAGACGTGTAGATACGCTGTAAACTAAATAAATCCGATAACGTATCTAATGTGGGCGAAGTGAAACGTGAATAATTATTGATATGAAAATGGTCATATCGCGCAGCTTCTCCAATCATCAAAATGAGGTGCTCCTCACAACTGTCTGCTGGTTGAGATAAACCAAAACTGAACCCCTCAAACTCTTGATTCATGCTATTAATCAGTCTCTCTTCCTGCCATATTTGAAATAGATTGAAATAGATATTGTAGGGATATATTTTGGCTAATTTATAGGTGATTGGTTGGATGCCACATCCTCCTCCAATAATAAGTACCAATATACCTGCTCCTATCCATTTGCACCATTTGGGGAATAAATAGCGGTTCTCCATCTGACATACCATGAATATATAGATACCCCATAGTCCAATCACTATCACCAAAATTGGCCATGCAGATAGGAGTACTTCTTGCGCTTCTATCCAATTAGTGCGGAAAATAAGTCCGATGAAATGAGGAGACGAAGTGATATGATTTAAATAGAGTGAACTAACCTCAATCGGCATCCAAAAGAGCCCTAATACACCTTCTACAATAAAATACGTTCTCCGCTTTAGAAAACTCATCGGCAGCAATAGCAAGAACAGCACGACCACCAAATACCCTACTTCCTTCACCCACGAATAGGTCAAGTCGGTGGACAACATCATGCAAGTTATATTTGGTATTAACAAAATAAGCAGGCAAGTGATGGTTAATATGGTTTGTTTCAGTTTCATAATTTCAATAGCCAATGAAGCCGTAATTTGAAATAGGTGTATAATGTAAGACCTGTGAAGGGGCGTTGTTTCAAAAGCCTAATCACATGTGCCTGATCTTCACGATGAGGTACTGAGGTGGTAGAGGTCGGGTTGAGTAGGTAATTATATCCCACGTACGAAAGCATTTTTACTCGCGGGTGACGTATTAATAAATCCACAGTCCATATCACATCTTCATAACACATCCCTTCCTCAAATCGTAATGATTGAATAAACTCTCGGCGATACATCCTCATCCATGCAACGGTAAATTGCCAACTATGTTTGGGAAGTTTTTCTTCCTTAATGGTACCATCCATATTCATGCGCCTATATCCTGATTGTACATAATCGGCTGTGCCTATTGCAGACAAGTGCTGTTCCACAAAATCATAATCTATGTAATCATCAGCATCCACAAATACTACATACTCCCCTTGTGCGACTCCCAATCCTACGTTACGAGCAGCGCCTTGTCCTTTATTCGTTTGATGAATCACACGTATCCGTTCATCCGCTTGGGCAAACTGTTGTGCAAGCGCTGCCGACCCATCCGTGCTGCCATCATCTATCAAGATGATCTCTAAATCACGGTAAGTCTGATGCGTCAACGACGTCAAGCACATTGGCAAAAACTCCTCTGCGTTATATATCGGAACAATTATACTGACCATAACTAAACTTACTTATAAACAAATGGTATTGCAATGAACGCAGAATTTCGGTGTTTGGTTACGTTGCCATAATCGTCGCCATGCTTGGAATTTTTCCCCATTCATCACAGCCATTACGCCGCCATCCGTAAAGACATTACCAAAATGGTATTCCTTGGGAAATGGCTTGGCGCAACAGGGTACCATATATCCATCCCAAGTGATATATTGGTGCATCCATGCAAAAGGACAAGTTTGGAATCCAGTATCGGCTCCACTCGTCTCTTCTGCAAAACTTAGTCCGGGACGCGTCTTCTGTAATTCTTTAAACTGTTGAAGAAGAGCCCGATAAGCATCACTATGGAAGAAGGCGGTATATTCGTTTCTATCCAACTCGGGTATGGATGCTAAATTGATGCGATTGAAATTAACATACTCAATTCCTAACTCATCAGCAAACTGTACAACATGGGGTATATCTGCGTAATTCTCACGGGTAATCACAGAATTGATCATAAAAATTATATCTTTACCCCCTAACTCTATAATTTGGCGAATATTATTGGCAATGTCTTCAAAATGGGTATTGGGACGCACTTGTTCATAGACCTTTCCGATACCATCTACCGAAAATTGTACATTATCCAAGTATGGCAAAAGAGGACGGATCTTCTCTACGCACCCCACAAAATTGGCATTGGTCGAAATGGTAATAATGATACTCGGACGCTTATGCTTGATGTATTGTACTACTTCCAATAGTTGTGGATACAAAAGGGTCTCTCCTAATCCAGTAAGACCTATAGAGTCTAAATATGGATACACTTCATCGATAATCTGCTTTACCTTTTCCAATGGCATAAACCCTTGATCCATTTGTTGGCCATAGCGATACTCACGAGGGCAAATAATGCAATGCAAATTGCATCGATTACCCAATTCTAACATTAAACCATTGGGATAGGGTACAATGACTTCTTTATGCCGATCCAATCGCCAAATTCGTATGCGATTGATCACATATTTGACGAAGTCACGATTAAGTCTTGTGTTCTTGAGTAACTTAATCCCTAATTGAAAATGACGCTTGTTCATAATAAAACTTTCTCTAATTCTTTCGCCTCGTTGAGACGACTAAATTGTTCTTTATCTTTCATCATTTGGCGTGTGTATCCATTGGTTTGCCACTCCCGATACTTTTCTTCGATGAAATGGACAAGTTCTTCCTTATCCCTGACGGCTAAACCGGCCTTTGTGGCATGGATAATTTCAGCCAAACATTCTTCGTCCGATCTGATACAAAGCACAGGTTTCTCCACACCCAATGCCTCAAAGAACTTCGTTGTCATCATCCCATGCACCGTCTTGTCTGACGCCTTGTTGCTGAAAATAAGGAAGATAGAACTCTGATGATATAATTCTATTGCCTCCTCTATACGGATATATCCACTAATCTCCACCCGGTCGCTCAAACCATATTGCTTTACCCATTGCTGCGCTAATTCTTGACCCAATGGGTCGGTATGAATAATCACTTTATATGTTATCCGATCTTTTATTTCTCGCAGTACTTCCCATAACAACGAAGGCTCTTGCAATGGCTCACCAAAAATCTTTCCTACGTACGAGAGCACAAACTCCTCATTTTTTCGTTCTTCCCAATAATATCGGTTCGCATCGTATCCATTATAGATGAGATAAACATGCTCATTGAACTGTTTAAGCATCTGAACATGCCACGGACTGACTGTTGTCACGTGGTCTGCTAATCGCAACCAATGATTACGTCGGTGGATATTGATATGGTGGAAAAGACCGATAAATAGTTTCGCGATTCCTTGGTTATGTCTTACATAATTCTTCGCGTTTCCAGGTGCCTGTTCTACTATATCGCGAAGATCCAATGTGACGGGAATATGATGTCTTTTCCCAAACTCAACAGCAGCCAGCAACGGAAAAGTATGGAAGGTGGTGCAAAAAACGGCATCGTATTGTTTATGCCCATACTGTCGCTCCACATAGCGAGACATCGTACGGTTCTTCCAATCCGTCATCAGCGACCATACATTCTTCACCATCCAGTCCCATCTACTGCCCGTATATATCCGAACCTCGTCTATCGCATATTTGTGCTCAAAAGGTAATTGGGCAATATGCTCCACCACCACAGTCATTTCCCAACCTTGTCCGTAGAGGTAGTCACAGATAGCTCTTAAACGAGGTAGATAGGATGGGGTGGAAAAACCATCTGCCAAAATCAATATCTTTTTGTGTCTATTCATAACGATGCAATCAGTTTAGGATATAAATCCCGATGATAACTTTCGCCAAACACCGAGTTGTGCCATAGCAGCACCAACTCTCCATGATACTTCTTCACCTGCTCCAATAGCGTTTGGCAATATGCAGATGCCTCCTCTTCGTTCAAATTCATATACTCCCTATTACTCAATGTGCAATCCATAATCGTTAGCGGATGCAACACTAAATTTGTCAACTCCATTGTCTTGGGATTGATCCATCGCACAGGCCGACAAGTCTGCAACCGAAAACCCGCCTTATCTGCAAACCCCATCGTATAATCATCCGTTACCCCGTATGTTACCAATTTTTCCATCTGCTCTATACTGCACCGCAAGTAATGGCTCCGATGTAAGAAATTTGGGTGCTTTGGAAGCTCACCATAGTAACTGCTATGTAGCCCAATCGTCGCCTTCAACTTCGGCACTCGCCGTAAGTCATACTGCGGATAATCATACCCCTTTCCCCGCGTATCCTTTACAAAATATATCACCTCAAAACTACCAATTGGGGTCTGACCCCTTTTGGTAGTTTTTGCCAAACCGTCCTGATTCTCAAGCCATTGGAAAGTGTACGCTGGGTCGTTTTTGATATCTCGTAACGAAGCTAACACCTGTTTCCAATGCCCACGGATAATGCCACCTATCGCGCCACGTAAATGGTGATAATAGTCCAATGTGTCTATATCGTGCGTAAGGCACACGTTGCCAAACTCACTCGATGGAATCGGTAAATCTAGTGCCTTCATCAATTCCCGTGAATAGACATCCACGATAGGCGTCTGCAACCGATCCCCTTCGCCCAAAATAGAATACTTCGCCAAAAAACGTCCATGCTCGTCCCGCTGATCATTGAGTAACTCCTCTGCCCGCGAGATAAAGAAGAACGTATTATAAATGACATCTGGTGAAACAATGGCCTTTTCACCTTCTCGCCTAATTTGTCCCGACTTGTCGGGAATCGCCTCTTCGCCTAAAATCGGATACCGCAACGTCCAATCGACAGGCGCACTAATCTGCACCCGCTTCGCTGCTTGTGTATTCCCGTACAGCAAAAACTCAATTATATATCGCTCAACACTTCCCATTCGTACATCTTTTGCTCGATGGCACGTTTTATATGTTCGTATTGTTCAAAGTTCTCCGTTGTTTGATTCTCTGGCGAATTAAGCAAAACTTCCATCTCTGTCTGCTCTTGCTCTAGCTTAGCGATTTCTGCCTCTGTGTCGGCAATCTGTTTCTCTTTCTTCCGTCTCGCGGCGGCTTCTGCTTTCTGTGCCTCGAAATCTTCCTTAGAACTATTACCTTTTAAACTTTTAGCACTATTAGTACTTTTTAAACTCTCCTTCCGCTCTAATTCTTGCAAACTGCTAATCTTCTTCTTTCGCAAGAAATCATAGATGCCTCCTAAATGTTCGCGCACCAATCCGCCACCAAACTCATACACTTTATCCACTAATCCATCTAAGAATTCACGGTCGTGACTTACGCAGATAACTGTGCCATTAAAGTCCTTCAATGCCCCTTTGAGCACATCTTTACTTTGCATATCCAAATGGTTAGTCGGTTCGTCTAAGATGAGCAGATTACATGGTTCTAAGAGCAATCGTATCATGGCCAATCGACTTCTTTCACCGCCTGACAATACTTTGACTTTCTTTTCCGATGCTTCGCCGCCAAACATAAATGCTCCCAAGATATCGCGTATTTTGGTTCGTATATCGCCTACCGCCACATAGTCAATGGTCTCAAACACTGTCAAGTTCTCATCCAATAACGACGCTTGATTCTGCGCAAAGTATCCAATCTTTACATTATGTCCGATCTTCAATGTCCCCAAATAATCCAATTGTCCCATGATACAGCGTACCAATGTCGTTTTACCCTCACCATTCTTACCCACAAACGCCACTTTTTCGCCACGCTTAATGGTAAACGTTACATCGTGTATTACCGCGTGATTAGCACCGGTATATGTCTTCGCCAGATCTTCGATGATCACGGGAAAATCTCCACTTCGAGGTGCAGGTGGAAAACGCAGATTTAACTTGGATGTATCCTCTAAATCGACCTCCAATCGCTCCAACTTATCCAACTGTTTGATACGGCTTTGCACTTGTACTGCCTTCGTTGCCTTATACCGAAAACGCTCGATAAAATCCTCGGTATCCTGAATCATTTTTTGCTGATTCATGTATGCCCTAACTTGCTGCTCATGTCGTTCTTGACGCAAGGCTACGAACTGTGAGTAGGGTACATTATAGTCATAGATTCGACCCAAGGTGATTTCAATCGTTCTATTGGTGGCATGATCCAAGAAAGCGCGATCGTGACTGACTAGCAGCACAGCACTCTGGCTCTGACTGATGAACTCTTCGAGCCATTGTATGGATTCTATATCCAAGTGGTTAGTTGGCTCGTCTAGCAACAATAAATCAGGGTGTTGCAGTAGTATCTTCGCCAACTCAATACGCATACGCCATCCTCCCGAGAATTCTGCGCAAGCACGATCTAAATCCTTCCGCTCAAAACCTAATCCCATCAATGTCCGATCTGCCTCTGCTATCCTTCTTGCTTGTTCATTATCCCCCTCGCCTTTAGGAGAGGGGTTAGGGGTGAGGCAAACTTCCTCCCTCAGCGTCTTATTATCCTGAAACAGCATCACTTGTGGCAAGTATCCTATCGTCAAATCACTATCTTTGACAATCTGTCCAGCCGTGGGTTCATATTCGCCTGCTAACAGACGCAGCATGGTCGTCTTACCTGCTCCGTTCTTTCCCACTAATGCGATACGGTCTTTCTTGTTAATCAAAAAAGACACATCGTCCAAGATGGGCTTAGACGCGAACTCCATCAATATATGTTCAACCGATATCATATTCTAACCTCTAAACTGTAGGTAGCCGAGTTCGGCTACCGTCCTCTAACCTCTAACCTCCTTCCGCAGGAAGCCCCCCGTGTAACTCTCCTCGCACTCCATCAACGCCTCCGGTGTTCCTTCAAACACGATGTTACCACCTTCGTCACCACCTTCCTTACCCAAGTCAATCACATGATCTGCCGCCAAGATAATAGCAGGATTATGCTCAATCACGATCACTGTATGCCCCTTTGCAATCAATGCATTGAGAGCTTTGATTAGCACATCCACATCCGTATGATGCAGGCCTGTTGTTGGCTCGTCAAACACAAAGATGGTGTGTTCTGTATTCTCTTGTGCCAAGAATGCTGCTAATTTGACGCGTTGACTCTCACCGCCCGACAATGTCGAGGACGATTGTCCCAATTGCACATACCCAATACCCACATCTTGCAACGGCTTCAAACGTTGCACAATCTTTGGACAGTCCTCAAAAAACTCTATCGCCTGATTGACGGTCATAGTTAGTACGTCGTAGATGTTTTTGCCCTTGTAGGTAACATCCAATATATCTTGTTTAAAGCGTTTCCCGTGACAGTGTTCGCACTCAATCACTAAGTCTGCCATAAACTGCATCTCGATAGTGATTGTGCCTTCGCCTTGGCACATTTCACAGCGTCCACCTGGGGTGTTGAACGAGAAGTGTGCAGGTGTGAATCCCATCTGTTTGCTTAATTGCTGTTCGGCAAATAACTTCCGTATCTCGTCGTATGCCTTTAAGTAGGTTACAGGGTTTGACCGAGATGATCGACTCAGGGGTTGCTGATCCACAAACTCAATATTATGCACCAAATGCAGACTTCCACTGAGGCTACCATAATCACCCGTTCGTTCTGCTATGCCGCCATAGTACTTTTTAAGTGCTGGATAGAGCACTTTGCTCACGAGCGAAGACTTGCCACTACCGCTTACGCCCGTAATGGCAGTCATTACATTGAGCGGGAAACGTACATCGATATGTTTGAGGTTATTCTCACATGCCCCGTGAACTTCGATAAAATTGTTCCATGGCCGACGATGTGCAGGGATAGTATATGCAAACCCTTCCTTTGGAGGCAACCCCTCATAAATCACCTCGCCACCATGTCTGCCCGCATATCGTCCAATCTCAATCATATAGTCCGCCGCACGAATGATATCCTCGTCATGCTCCACTACAACAATCGTGTTCCCTAAATCGCGCAACTCGCGCAGTACTTTAATCAGTCGTTCTGTATCGCGTGGATGTAAACCTATACTGGGTTCGTCTAACACATAAAGTGATCCCACCAAACTGCTACCCAATGACTTGGCGATATTGATCCGTTGTCCTTCACCGCCCGACAAGGTCGCACTTGCCCGATTGAGAGTCAAATAACTCAGCCCTACATCGTCCATAAACTGTAATCGCGATTGAATCTCGATGAGCAACTGCTGAGATGCTACCTTTTCACTCTCTGTCAAGACTAACCCGTCAAACCATGGTCGCAACTGACTAATGGGCCATTGGCATATATCTGTGATGGATTGGCCGCCGATCTTTACGTAACTTGCTTCGGGACGCAACCGTAATCCCGCACAGTGGGGGCATGTCGTTTTGCCACGGAAGCGGGCTAACATCACTTTGTATTGTAACCCGCCCTGCTTGTGTGCTAACTCCTCAAAGAATGCGTCCAATCCGCGGAAATAGTTATTGCCTGTCCATAGTAGTCTTTTCTGCGCCGCTGAGAGTCGGTAGAAGGGTGTATGAATCGGAAATCCAAACTGATTGGCTGTCCGAATTAGTTGATCTTTCCACACACTCATCTTCTCACCACGCCAACAAATAATGGCGTCTTCGTAGATACTGAGCGACTTATTGGGTACCACCAAATCGGGGTCTATTCCTTCACTCAATCCCGATCCGTTACAATGTGGACATGCACCAACAGGACTATTGAAATCAAATAGATGCTCTGTGGGTTCTACAAAATGTATGCCGTCTGCCTCAAATCGTTCTGAGAAGACATAATCCTTACCACCTTCATGTTCTGTTTGAACGACATGCAGTTGGCAACTGCCATTGCCTTCGAAGAAGGCCGTCTGCACCGAATCTGCAAAACGATTAGCCGTTGACTGTGCCCCATCGCAGATCACGCGGTCAATGAGTAAGTAGGTATGTTCGTCTATTTGTTCCTCAGACGAAGGTGAAATACGCAGTATATCCCCATCTTTCCACAACCGCGAAAAGCCTTCGTTCATCCAATATTGTAACTGCTCTGTTTGAGTACGACTACCTAATACAATCGGTGCTAATAAATAGACACGACTGCCATTGGGTTGGCTCATCATCGTTGTTACTACATCTGCTATGGTATGTCTTCTCACTTCCTCCCCACTAACGGGTGAGTACGTGTGACCCACGCGCGCGTACAAAAGTTTCAGGTAATCGTAAATTTCGGTAATCGTACCCACGGTTGAACGCGGGTTACGATTAGTTACTTTCTGCTGAATAGCGATAGCGGGTGGGATATTATCTATCCGTTCCACATCGGGTTTTTGTATGCGTCCAAGGAATTGCCGTGCATACGAACTGAGGCTCTCTACATACCTTCGTTGTCCCTCTGCATAGAGCGTGTCAAACGCCAGCGACGATTTGCCGCTGCCGCTTACACCCGTTATTACCACTAGTTTATTTTGTGGAATATCCACCGAAATATTCTTGAGGTTATGGGTCTTGGCGCCTACTATATGGATGCTATCAGGCAATGTTACAATACTCTATATTCTTCGATGAGTCGGTCAACTAATTGTCTAGTCTCTGGATTATTGACATCGCGTAATTCCTTTGGTAACTTCGGAATACGTATGGGTGTGCCAATCAATATATCACTTGGATGTTTGATTCGATCACGGTTGGCTTCAAAGATAAATACCCACATATCTTTTTCTCCGTAATACTTACGAGCTAACCATGCCAAACGACTACCCTTGGTAATACGTTCGGTAGCAATAAACTGCTTATAGGTATATGGATAAGGAAGCTTAGAGGTTACCACGACATCGTCTGTGAAAAGTCCCGTTTCGACCTCTGCCTCTGCCTCTACTTCTGCGATATCATCTTGTGCCATAGCGGCCTCATCAATTTGTTCTATATTGGTGTGCGTCGCTACCCAATGAATGATCTTCTGCCCATAGAATAGGAATGCTAAGGACAGTAAGATGACCAATAAAACTACGACCAAACCTACCCACAGCCAAGGTCTCCGTTTCTTAGGTTGTGGTTGTGGTTGTGGTTGTGGTTGTGGTTGTGGTTTGACCACAGGCTGTCCCAAATCGGCGAGGATGTCCACAATCTCATTGGCTTGCTCATTGAGTTTGCGCAATGGATTGATCTCCTCGCGCGTGTGCGCGTTGTTAGATGAGGTGTGAAGTACCAACTCCTTGATGGATGTTTCAGCCGAGAAAGAAACTTTATTGTAGCCTTCGATGGTGAATGGTTGACCTGTTACTACATTTACGCTCTTACGTGAAGCTACCTCTTGTAACTTAAACGTACCGAGGTTATTGATTTTTACTTGCCTATCTTGTTTCAAGGCTTCGGATATAGCGGGCACCAATGCATTGAGGAAGGTGTTTACCTCTTTCTCGTCGGTGTTTAGCCGGGTAGCAATGGCTTTTCTTAATTCAGCCCAAGTCATTTTTGCATCCATGGTGTTTACTTAAAGTCGTTCTTTGACGATGCCGTCGGTTTGAATACAATCTGTTGTTTAGCAGGCACAGCAGTACGCTCGCCTGTCTTAGGATGCACAATAGTGCGTGCATTCTTAGTTTTCACTTCGAAGGAACCAAGTCCTTGAAGGATCACGTTCTTACCATTCAATAAATTCTCAACAATCACCGAAGTGGTGGCATTGAGTAACTCTTCCGTGCGTTTCTTGGTGGAACCCGTTTGCTCGGAGATCTGGGTAATGAGTTCTTTTGTTAACATATCTCTCCATAGAGGTCAAATTCCTCTGCTTTGGTTATTTTTACATAATAAAATTCTCCAATCTTACAGCAAAGCGGTCTTTCAGCGTAGCGGTCTATAAGAACCTCACAATCCACCTCCGGTGAATCATATTCCGTACGTCCTACATAGAAGTCACCATCCTCTCTATCGATCATCACCCGCATGGTCTGTCCTATTTTCTCTTGCATCAGTTCGGTGGATATCTGTTGCTGAATAGCCATCAGTTCATCCACGCGTTTTTGCTTGATTTCATCGGGTACATCGTCTTGGTAATGGATATGCGCATACGTGCCATCTTCGTCCGAGTAGGCAAATGCACCCATCCGATCAAATCGCATCTTTTGCACCCATGCTTTCAGTTGATCAAAGTCTTCCTCTGTTTCCCCAGGGTGTCCGACTAACAAAGTGGTACGGATGCATATTCCGGGTACTTCACGACGAATACGGGTTATCACTTCCTCCTGCTCCTGACACGTAATATGACGCCGCATCAATTGCAATACCTGATCGCTGCTATGCTGTAACGCGATATCCAAGTATTTGCATATATTCTTATGCTTTGCCATTACGGGCAGCAACTCCCACGGAAAGTCCGTTGGGTAAGCATAGTGCAATCGTATCCATTCTACACCCTCTATTTGCGCCATCCTATCAATCAACTCAGGTAGCAAATGTCGTTGAGCAATGTCTAATCCGTAGCTCGATAAGTCTTGTGCAATCACATTCACTTCCTTAACCCCTTGCGTCACGAGCCAACGTACTTCGTCTAAAATCTCCTCCATCGGCCGAGAGGTGTGACGTCCTGTGATGAGTGGTATCGCGCAGTACGAGCACATTCGATTACATCCCTCTGATATCTTCAAATACGCATAATGCTTCGGCGTGGTCAATTGCCGCATAATACACCCCGTCCCTTTAGGGAAGGGGATGGGGGATAGGCTTTCCACTATCTTGTCCCACTCAAACTTCCCAAACCAGCCATCCACCTCTGGAATCTCTTGTGCCAAATCCTCTCGATATCGCTGACTCAAACACCCCATCACATACAATCGCTCTAAGGGGTACACTCTCCCCCTCGCCTTAGGGAGAGGGGGTTGGGGGGTGAGGCTTTTTCTTGCGGCAAAACGCAAGATGGTATTAATACTCTCCTCCTTTGCATCCCCGATAAAACCGCAGGTATTGATGATGGCGATGGGCGCAGTAGGATGCTCAGGGTCATGGTGACACACGAACCCTGCGTTCGCTAACATGCCCATCACGCGCTCGGTATCCACCAAGTTCTTCGAGCAACCAAGAGTCAGTATATCAATTTCCGAACTCACTGTGGAACTTAATTCTAACTAACCTTACATGCAACTCGTCGTAGTCATCCTCTCCTAATGTCTCCATAGCGAGTTTGATATTATCGTTATCTGTATTCTTAAAGTATTCGATAATCTCATCCTTCTCATCGGGATCCACTACCTCGTCAATGAAATAGTTGATATTGAGTTTGGTACCACTATATACAATTGCTTCGATTTCTTCGAGCATTTCGTCCATGGACATACCCTTACTCTCTGCTAAGTCGTCTAACGCTACACGGCGGTCAATGGCTTGAATGATGCTGATTTTTCGTGTGGAATCTTTGGCTACTGTTCTGACGCGCAGGTCTTCGGGACGGATAATCTCATTCTCTTCTACATACTCCTTAATGACGCGTAAGAACTCGTCGCCATAACGTTTAGCTTTACCTGCGCCTACACCCGGAATATTCTGTAGCTCTTCTACGGTGATGGGGTAGGTGGTGGCCATAGCTTCCAGACTTGGGTCTTGGAAGATGACAAATGGTGGTACATCCAGCTGTTTGCTTAGTTTCTTACGAATATCCTTCAGAATAGCAAATAGCACATCGTCTGCTGCGGCACAACCGCCCGCCATCTCTTGTTCTTCTTCCTCGTCATCATCTTCTACGACGATAGGAACTTCGAACTTCGTGGGACGTTTCAGATATTTCTTACCATCTGCTGTGACTTTGAGGTCTCCGTAGGATTCAATATCTTTGCTGAGGAATCCGCTTAACATAGCTTGGCGGATGATGGCGTGCAAGGTGGTTTCTTCTTCGTCTTCGGCAGCACCGAAGTTCTCCAATTCATCGTGGTGATAACTCATTACTGCTGCCGTCTCTTTACCTTTAAGAATATCCACGATATGCTCCGCTTTGAACTTTTCACTGAGTTCGAGAATGGTTTCAATGATAATGCTTAATAATTCACCAGCATCAATCATCCTATAGTTCTTGCGGCAGTTATCGCACATGCCACATTTCTCTTGATTATATTCTTCACCGAAATAGTGTAATAGCAACTTACGACGGCAGATGGTCGATTCGGCATAACTCTGTGTTTCAAATAGTAATTGATTACCTATCTCTACCTCTGCTACAGGTTTGCCTTGTTGGAAACGTCTTAGTCGTTCTATATCTTTGGGCGAATAGAAACATAAACAATGTCCCTCTCCACCATCACGTCCAGCACGGCCAGTCTCTTGGTAATAACCTTCGAGTGATTTAGGGATGTCGTAGTGTACGACAAAACGTACATCGGGTTTGTCTATGCCCATACCAAACGCGATAGTGGCTACAATTACCTGACACTGCTCCATCAAGAATGCATCTTGATTGGTTGTTCGCGTGGGAGCATCCATGCCCGCATGATAAGCGAGTGCGTTAATATTGTTTACACGTAGCGTCTGTGCTAGATCCTCTACTTCTTTACGGGCTAAACAATAGACAATGCCGCTCTTGCCCTCCATCGATCGGATGAACTTTACTAACTCGCGATCGACATCATCTGTCTTTGGCCGAACTTCGTAGTAAAGGTTGGGACGATTAAAACTGGACTTGAATACGACGGCGTCCAACATGTCCAAGTTTTTCTGAATATCGTGTTGCACTTTGGGTGTGGCTGTGGCTGTCAAGGCAATAATAGGCGCTTTGCCGATGCGCAGCACCATAGAACGAATGTGCCGATACTCAGGACGGAAATCGTGTCCCCATTCGGAGATACAGTGAGCTTCGTCCACGGCGTAGAAGGAAATCTTCAATCCTTGCAAGAAGTCTATGTTCTCTGGTTTTTGCAAGGCTTCGGGCGCTAAATAGAGTAGTTTGGTCTTACCCGCAAGTACATCTTCTTTTACTGCATTAATCTCAGGACGAGAGAGAGAAGAGTTAATAAAATGGGCAATACCATCCTCGTCCGAGTAATTGCGCATAGCGTCCACTTGATTCTTCATAAGTGCAATCAGTGGCGAAACAACAATGGCCATACCATCCATCAGTAACGAAGGTAACTGATAGCACAAACTTTTTCCGCCACCCGTTGGCATGAGTACAAAAGTGTCCTTGCCACTCATCACGTTGGTGATGATGGCTTCTTGATTCCCCTTAAACGAATTGAATCCAAAATGAAGCTGTAGCGCAGCAATTAATTCATCGTGTTGTATCATTGTAAAATTTTCAAATTTTCAAATATTCAAACCTCCAAACTCCCCAAATTTAGTGCAAAGGTAGTTATTTTTTTTGATATTGCAAATTTTTTTGTAAAAAATGTTGAAAAAATTTGCACATGTCAGAAAAAAAGTGTAATTTTGCAGCCGTTAACGTTAAATTTGATATATGGAAAAACGAGATTTGTCCTTTCGGCAACTTTTCAATCTAAGTTTTGGCTTTTTTGGAGTACAGATTGCGTATGCGTTACAGTCTGCTAATATCTCACGTATATTTGCGACCTTAGGTGCTGATCCTCACCAGCTTAGTTTCTTTTGGATTCTTCCCCCACTGATGGGTATGATTGTGCAGCCTATTATTGGTAAGTATAGTGATAAAACATGGTGCCGCTTTGGGCGTCGTATGCCCTACTTGATTGTAGGTGCGCTGATTGCCGTGGCTGTGATGGTGCTGTTACCTAACGCGGGTGATTTTACCTTTGCGCAATCGGCTTTCTTAGGCTTAAATGCGGCGATGTGGTTTGGACTATTCTCTCTCATGTTCCTCGATACCTCTATTAATATAGCGATGCAGCCGTTTAAGATGATGGTGGGCGATATGGTAAATGAAAAACAAAAGGGTACAGCGTATGCGATTCAATCTGCTCTCTGTAATGCGGGCTCGATATGTGGCTATATCTTCCCCATCTTCTTTACGTGGATAGGAATTGCTAATACGGCGGCGGAGGGCGTTATTCCGGATTCTGTTAAATGGTCCTTCTATGTGGGTGCTGCCATTCTTATTCTCTGTGTGCTCTACACGTTTGCGACTGTTAAGGAAATGAATCCTGAGGAATATGCTGCTTTTCATAACCTAACAGATACGAAGAAAAGTCCTAACAATGTCCTAACATCGTCCCAACATGACGCATCTTTTATTAGGCTGTTGATAGATGCTCCATCTACCTTTTGGACTGTCGGTCTCGTGCAATTCTTCTGCTGGGCGGCATTTATGTATATGTGGACATACTCCAATGGAGCTATTGCTACCCAATGTTATGGTTGGGATGGAGTGAGTACGGCTGCTGAATCGTTCCAAACCGCTGGTAACTGGGTGGGCGTAGTCTTTTGCGTACAGGCTGTAGGATCCCTCTTGTGGGCACTTGTCTTGCCTGTCTTGGAGAAATATTTTGGCAATAAAGGCGCGTATGCCATCTCGCTCATTGTGGGTGCGATTGGTTTTATCTCTATCCTATGGGTGGCTAATCCATACGTGCTGTGGCTTTGTTATGCATTGGTGGGTGCCGCTTGGGCAGCCATGTTGGCATTGCCTTTCACCATCTTGACCAACTCGCTCAAGGGTGGAAACATGGGGTACTATTTAGGACTGTTTAACTGCACTATCTGTGTTCCGCAGATTGTAGCAGCACTTTGCGGAGGTTTACTCCTTAATTATATATGCGCAGGCGCACAAGTGGGTATGTTGGCTGTAGCGGGCGTGCTGCTGCTGTTAGGCGCAGTGAGCGTGGCTTTGATTGAAGAAAAATAAATTAAATGATATAACACGATGAAACACAATTTTTCATTATTGTTGCTGTCGGTCATCGCGGTATGGATGGTAAGCTGTAAGCCGGCTACCGTTGATATCAATGAGGACTTGAAACGGCAAACGGAGGAGACGTTCATGAAAGCGCCTGCTCGTAGTTATCTGTATTCGGATGGCAGTAATTTGCGCATTGTCGAGTATGCCTTTGATAAGGCGAGTCAGACATCTGTCCGTAAGGAGCTTAATTTTAAGCAAGCCGCGACGTATGTTGGCTTGCAGTCGGAGAACTACACCTATGCATGGGGTGAGTTTGGTAAGGGTATGTTTGGCCGTTACATCAATTTGACAGGTAGTACCAATCGTGTACTTTTCTATCTCAATGATATCATTACGGATAACGACTTGGTGGAGATGACCATTGCTGAACCCCGTGCCGACATGGCGGATAATATGATTAAGGGTCTGACCGCATCCGGATCGTGGGGAGCAGAAGATCCTACATATGTGCTGCAATTGATTTGGAAAGATTCGTTTGTGGTGGAGTGGAAACAGCAAGGTAAGATTCAGATACCTGATACGGTTAGAAAACGTATCCCTCTATCTAATGTCTACGACACAATCGGTATAGATTCATGTTTGTACTATTCTTACGCTTTCTTTAATGGCGCAAGCAATAAAGAGGCTGTGAAGAAAACGGACATTAGACGTAACACCGTCATCCCGAGAGACTCTATAGAGCCCAAACTCAGTGATCCGACTAAGAATGATACGATGATTAAATATACCGTCATCGAAAATCCGGTAACGCCTCTCAGTGTAGAAAATTATGCTTTCTGGACAATTGCGGATATTACCACTTCGGGCGCAGATCAGAACTTGGATGTGTTGGTGGCTGAACAGGGTAAGGATACCATTAAGTTAGCGATCACCGCTTACGAATATGATTCGGTATTAGGAGAAGGTTCATTTAATTTAAACAATGTACGCTATGAAAAACAATAATCTTCGTATTTATTTCCTCTCCTTATTTATAATAATAGGGATGACGGCTTTCGCGCAGGTGAATATTCAAGGTACAGTAGTAGATGCTGCGACGGGTGAACCTATCATTGGTGCTACTATAGTCGTGGTGGGTACAACGGATGGTACGATTACCGACTTTGATGGTAACTTCTTAGTGAATGTACCTGCTAATGCCACCCTGCAAATCTCTTATGTGGGTTATAAA
>DCID01000037.1:45286-45609 GCA_002315745.1 Bacteroidales bacterium UBA1735
CTCAATGTCAAACTCTCCGAGGACTCGGAGCAGTTGGAGGAAGTGTTAGTCGTTGGTTATGGTGTAGTCAAGAAGAATGATGCTACCGGTGCGGTTACCGCCCTCAAACCTGATGAAATGAACAAAGGTCTCACCACGACCGCGCAAGACATGTTGCAAGGTAAGATTGCTGGTGTGAATGTCGTTCCTGCCGATGGTACTCCGGGTGGTGCGGCGAACATCGTTATCCGTGGTGGTGCTTCTCTCAACGCTTCCAATAATCCTTTGATTGTCATCGATGGTTTGGCAATGGATAATAATGGTATTAAGGGTGTGGCTAACCC
>DCID01000020.1 GCA_002315745.1 Bacteroidales bacterium UBA1735
GGCCGTTCTTGAGGAACACGATGTTATCGCCTATCTCCATGATGGAGTTCATATCATGCGAATTGATGATGGTGCAGATGTTATACTCGCGGGTGATATCGTGAATGAGTTGGTCAATAACGATACTGGTCTTTGGATCGAGACCCGAGTTGGGTTCGTCGCACAGCAGATACTTCGGATTGAGCACGATAGCCCGGGCAATGGCGACACGTTTTTGCTGACCACCACTGATCTCGCTGGGCATGAGGTGGAACACATGTTCGGGTATATCGACGCGTTGCAAACAGAATCGTGCCCGATCCTCCATCTCTCGTTCACTCATGCGAGCGAACATCTCCATGGGGAAACGTACATTCTCCATCACACTCATGGAGTCAAATAGTGCCGAACCTTGGAACAGCATACCCACTTCGCGGTGGAACGCTCTTACCTCCTCTTCTTTCATTTGGGCAATATCCCGTTCCGAGTCGCCCACCAAGATATGTCCACTATCAATCATGTGCAACCCAATCAAACTCTTCATCAGCACCGTCTTACCCGAACCCGATTGCCCGATGATCATATTGACTTTCCCATCATGGAAGTCACAGGACACATGGTTAAGTACCACGTTTCCATCGAAACTTTTGACGATGTCTTTTACTTCAATCATAGCAACAAATTGGTTAATACTAAGTCCGCCATCAGGATGATGATATTCGAGTTCACTACGGCATTGGTGCTGGCGCGACCTACATCCAATGCACCACCACGAACGGTATAGCCGTAGTAACTACTTAGGCTGGTAATAATAAACGCAAACGCAACCGATTTGATGATGGCATAAACGGCATAGTAGGGGATGAACGCATATTGGATACCCACCAGGTAATCGGCTACCGTGATGATGTCCGTGAATAGACCTACGCAGTAGCCGCCAACTAACCCTACTGCAATGGAGATGATGACGAGGAATGGCATGATGCTCATAAAGGCGATGATCTTGGGCATAATGAGGAAATTAGCCGAATTGACGCCCATGATCTCCATCGCATCTATCTGCTCCGTGATTCGCATCGATCCAATCTCCGAGGCAATATTCGAACCTACCTTGCCTGCTAATATCAAGCACAGGATAGTGGATGAGAACTCCAGCAACAGCGTATCACGCGTCAGCAGTCCGGTCGTATAGACCGGTAGCAACGGGTTCTCCGTATTGAGTTTGGCTTGAATAGTGAGGATAGCTCCGATGAATACGGAGATAATGATCACAATGGGCAGCGATTGCAACCCCTGCTTCTCTACTTCTAACGAGTACTGACGCCAGAACATCCGTTGCCTGTCTGGCAACCGAAACACCCTGCCCATCAGCATAAAATATTCGCCTATATGTACTAAAATCTTCATCATATATTTGCCTTTTCTTCGTTCATTTCTGCTACCAACTGATCCCAACGCATAACCGCATCGTGCCCGTATCGCCACATGTTCGTTCTAATCTTACTATTAGGGTTCTCCTCGTTTAAACGGGTCTTGGAATAGAACTTATCGGCATAGCAGATGATACGTTCTTCGAGCGAAATAGGCAGATAATCATGCAGTGGGATATTGATATCCTCGCGAATGACCTGCTCTAAGGTGATGCCGCTACCCGTGTGGCGCTCTGCTACTAATGCATGTCGCGGCAAACCTTCTTGACGCAGTAACTCTGCCCCTAAATAGCCATGCTCAATATATGGATGCGAACCTGCGCACGAGATGGAAGGTGCATCGCAGAATAGTATACCTATATCGTGCAGCATGGCAGCTTCGGCGATGAAATCGCGATCTACTTGCCATTCGGGATGGGCATCCACTATGCGCAACGCACGATCCCGTACCTGCTCGGAATGGGTGACGAGGATGTTCCTTAACTCGGGAGCATTGTGGTAATATTTATCAATGAGTTCGTAAACCATTCAATAGCGATTGGGTATCCATACGTTTCTTACCGGGTAACTGTAACTCCTCGATGGATACCTGTCCGTCTTTACAGGGTACTACTATACCTTTGGCATGTGCTTCCGTACTCACTCGGAAGACCTTTACGTTTTCGTATGGTTGTCCGCCAATTTCGAGATTAGCCCACGCGCCAGGGTAGGGACTGAGACCCCGTACAAAATTATGTATCTCAGCTGCCGTCTTGGTGAAGTCAATCTCACAGGTCTCCTTGAAGATCTTAGGTGCCGGGCGTAGGTCGGCTATCTCGGGCTGCGGAGTTGTTGGCAGTTCTATACCTTCGTCATCGCAGGCGATGATCTTGTCCACAGTGCGGATAACCATCTCTTTGCTCAACTCCATTAGCCGGTCGTGCACGCTCCCCACATCTTCGTTCTCGCCAATAACGATACGTACTTGATCGATCATGTTCCCCGTATCAATCTCGTGCTTGAGCATGAACGTGGTGAGTCCTGTCTCCTTATCGCCATTCATCACTGCCCAGTTGATAGGCGCGGCACCGCGGTACTGCGGCAGTAGTGACCCGTGCACATTGAAGGTCCCTAATCGGGGCATCGACCATACCACTTCCGGTAACATGCGGAAAGCGGTCACGATCTGCAAGTCTGCCCGGTACGAACGCAGTGCTTCGACGAATGCTTCGTCCTTCAGTTTCTCGGGTTGCAACACCGGTAATCCCACGGAGAGAGCATACTGCTTGACGGGCGAATATTGGATCTGATGACCACGCCCAGCCGGTTTATCGGGCATCGTGATGACTGCCACCACGTTGTAACCTTGCTCCACCAAGGTTTGCAGTCCGGCGACCGCAAACTCAGGCGTACCCATGTACACGATCCTTAGTTCGCTTTTCCCCATAGTAACTTATCTTTGAGTGACTGAATGAAACTATTCTTTCCCAATTGCACCAGTTTGATGGTGTAGGGTGCTCGTTCGATATGTAAGGTGATATCTTGCGACATGACTTGGCTGCGGCCGTCTACACTTAGTAGATACGAACCTGTACGGCTCTTGATCGTGAAGTCCAACTGCCAGTCGTCGGGTAGCACTAACGGACGCACGTTCAGGTTATGGGCTGCAATGGGTGAGAGAATAATCCCTCGTGCTTGGGGCACCATCAATGGCCCACCTATGCTCATGTTATACGCCGTCGAACCGGTAGGAGTGGCAATCACCAATCCATCCGCTTCATAGCGGTTAAGTAGTTCTCCATTCACTTGGGTACAAATGGTGATCATACTACTGAGCCCATATTTCATGATGGCTACCTCGTTGATGGCATTAGGCGACACGATCAGGTCGGGACGAGAGGATGTGACGTGCAGCAGGCTGCGTCGTTCAATCGTATATTCGCCCCGAATCAGTTGATCTAAGATCACATCCACTTGATTGGTGGACACTTCGGCTAAGAAACCTAACCGCCCAAGGTTGATACCTACAATAGGGATGTTCCTATCCCCAATAGCGGCAGCCGTCGTGAGGAACGTACCATCACCTCCCACCGAGAGCGCAAAGTCAATCGGTTCGGTGGCATCCTCTAAGGGCGCATACTCACGCAGATTAAGTTCCTGACGCAGTTCTTGCGAGAGAACGACATGGACGTTTCTGAGTTGCATAAACTCCAAGATATGCGTCACTTCTTCGTGCATGTTCGCCTTCATGGCGTTACCAAAAATCGCAATAGTCATAATGATGTACTATTTAGAGATGTACCATTTACTATTTAGTGGAGCACTTCTAGCGCCTTATGGACGCGGCGGAGCGTCTCCTCCTTACCGAGCACGTCGGTAATATTCCATATATGTGGACCACGGGCAGCGCCCACTAAGCAGATGCGGAACGCGTTCATTACTATTCCTACACCATACTCTTTCTCAGCAATCCAATTCATCACGACTTGGTTGAGTACTCCTTCATCGGCGCTCTTGCCCGCGGGGGTTACCCAATCTTTCTCATCGATGGTTTCTAAGAGCGCAATCAACTCACGCATATGACGCGGGCTGTCCTCTTTCCAACGTTTGGCGAGTGATTTCTCGTCGTACTCCGTCGGGGCTACAAAGAAGAAATTAACTTGCTCCCATAACTCGTTTACGAAATTCACACGATCTTTGGTTAAGCCAATAATGGCAGGTAGAAGGGAGATGGTAGAAGGTAGTATGGCTTCTTCAGAGACTTTGCTTTTTAATATGGGGGTGAAGAGTTGTGCTAATTCTTCGTTGGATTTGAGTTGGAGGTATTGGTGGTTAAACCATTTGCCCTTTTCGTAGTCAAACTTAGCGCCGGACTTAGATACGCGATCCAAAGAGAACTGCTGGATGAGTTCATCTATCGTGAACATCTCCTGATCGCCGGTATTATGCCACCCTAGTAAGGCCAAGAAATTGATCACAGCCTCGGGGAAGTAGCCACTCTCGCGGTAACCGCTGCTCACGGTGCCATCCTTGGGGTTATGGAACTCTAAGGGGAAGACAGGGAAACCGAGACGGTCGCCATCGCGCTTGGACAGTTTGCCATTACCATCGGGTTTGAGTAGCAGTGGCAAGTGCGCAAACTCAGGCATCGTCTCCTCCCATCCGAAGGCACGGTAGAGTAGTACATGGAGTGGGGCAGAGGGTAACCACTCTTCGCCACGGATCACATGACTGACCTCCATTAGGTGGTCATCCACGATGTTCGCCAAGTGATACGTGGGTAGGTCGTCTGCCGATTTGTAGAGCA
>DCID01000046.1:0-6073 GCA_002315745.1 Bacteroidales bacterium UBA1735
CAGCGGTCTATATTCGTTACATATTCGCGTAAGTCCTGTTCAAACCCATTGACATTGGGACCCAATGGCACCACCCAATTGGTGTCAAAGGCTTCTTGGATATACTGCTGTTCTTTACCGCTCATGTGCGCAAGGCACAAATAAATACGTTTGTTCATATGTTGTGTTTAGTTTTTTCCGTTAAACTCTTCGGTAGTGGCTTCGCCCGCATGGGAGATATCCTTGTGGTGAAGCACATTATGGATGGTCATGAAGATGATCTTCATATCTAATGCAAATGATAGGTGATCGACATACCACACATCGTATTCAAACTTTTGCGTATGGGTGATGGCATTACGACCATTGACTTGTGCCCAACCTGTGATACCAGGTCTCACTTCGTGACGACGCCTCTGCGTGGGAGAATAGAGAGGCAGGTACTTGACGAGCAAAGGCCGAGGTCCAATGAGCGCCATATCTCCTTTGAGCACATTGATGAGTTGAGGTAACTCGTCTAAGGATGTGCTTCGTACGATACGTCCAATGGGAGTGATACGATCCTTATCTTTGAGGGTGGGGTTACCATCCGCATCAAACGCATCTCGCATCGTCTTGAATTTGATTAGTTTAAAGATTTTTCCATCCTTACCAGGTCGATCTTGCGTAAAGAAAGCCCCTTGTCCTTTGTTCGCAATATGCAGCAAGATAGTTAGCGCTAAGATAATAGGACTGAGTAGCAGGATGGCGATGAGTGCCAAGAGCGTATCAATAATATGTTTGATTCCGTTTTTATACATGATTTATACTTCTATCAATTCGGGTATAACAACGTTGTTGGCGCTGATAATCATTGTCCCCCAACTCAATCCTAACCCAAAGGATGAACACAGCATCTTTGTGGAAGTGTTGCTCCGCAAGCGGTCGGCAATACGTGTCACCATGAGTGAAGGGATACTGGCTCCACCTAAGTTACCGAACTCCTCTAAATCGTATGGTACTTTGTCCACAGGTAAGTGCAGTTTCTTTACCACACGATCTACAATCAGTTTGTTCGCTTGGTGAATGAGGAAATAGTCGATATCTTGTTCTACATCTATTTGATAGTCATCAATCAGTTGTTGAATAGACTTGGGTGGACGTGAGATGGCAAAAGTCAACACTGCCAATCCGTCAATCATCGTATCTTTGGGTGCACGGACGATACCATTGCCAAAATCTTCTTGCACGAACGAGTCGGGCGTGATTGGATGACGGAAACCTCCATGGGGGGTCATCAATGCCTTGTATCCACTGCCTAAAGTGTGGAAGTCAATCACTATATCTTCGGCTTTCTCATCGTATTCGAGTGCAATAGCCGTACCGCAGTCGCCAAAGAGAGGTACGCGACTCTTGTCTTGCATCGACCCCATCCGTAAGGCGGTGTCGCCTACCAATAGCAAAGCACGATGGATATTACCCGTGGTGAGCATGTTTCCTGCCACGTTGATGGCATATAGCGTTCCGCAGCATCCCATCGGCAAGTCAATGCAGAAGCAGTCTGTCGATAATCCAAGACGATCTTGTAGCACACAGGAGGTGGGAGGAGTGGGGTAGTAGTCACCCGTGACGGACTCAAAGACGAGCATGTCGATGCTCTCTTTCTCCCATCCGAGGTCTGCAAGTAGTTTCTCGGCTGCGGCTTGGCATAAGTCGGATGCGCAGAGGCTCAAGTCTCCCACGCGGCGTTCGCGTATGCCGACGTTCTCGTCAAAGAGCGCTGCATCTTCGGCACTCATTAGGTCAATATCGACAGTCCTGACGATATGCTTCGGCATACAGGCACTCACACCTGCCAAGCGTACATTTTGAATGGTCCATCTAGCCATGATTATAGTTCTATTCCGTTCTTAACAAGGATATCTTTGCCTGCGTTATAACTGGTGCACGCCATGATATCTTCTGGATCAAGCATCAAATCAAATGCTTCTTCCATCCCCGAGATGATACTTAACTGATGCACGGAGTCCCATTCGGATACGTGCTCCTTGTCATAGGCATCGCCTAACTGTTCCACCGAGGCACCAAAGACCTCGACATAGATCTGGTTATATTTCTCTAAATTACTCATATTCTCTAATCTTTAAACTGTAGCGCAGCGTCCTCTAACCTCTTATATAATTTCTTTCCTGCCTCGTTCTTAGGGATCTCGTTGATTACCCGTATCTCAAACGATGTCGCCACAATATGTGTTTTTTCGACCAGTACTTGCTTGACGGCATCACGCTTGTTTTCGTCGGTGATATATACCATCATTTTCTCGTCTGTACCGACACACGCTACTTCGGTCTGACATTCACTGGTCACGATCTGTTCACATTCGTCCAATCCCACACGCATTCCGAACAATTTCAAGAACCTTCCCATACGTCCTACAATATAGTAACACCCATCTTCGTCGAAGTAAGCGAGGTCGCCTGTATGAATGAATCCGTGCCGTTCGTCACCTAAGAGTAGGTCTTGCGCGCAGCGCGCATAGCCCATCGTCACGTTCTTGCCGCGGTAGCACATCTCCCCCTCGGTATGCGGGGTGGTGATAACTTGTCCCGCTTCGTCGACGAGGGATAACTCGCCATTGGGAACGGCAACACCGATACTACCCACCTTATCTAACGCCCATTTAGCAGGCAGATATGCCATACGTGCCGTACACTCGGATTGCCCGTAGGTCGCTATCCAGCGTTTGCCATGATCGCGGCAGTACTCGGCAAAGAGGATATTCAGATCCCGCGGCATCTTGCCGCCACCTTGCGTCAGCAGTTCCAAATCGGGCAAGTCCATACGCGTGAAACGCATTAGTTGCAGGATTTGGTAACTATACGGTACTCCCGTAAAGGAAGTGGCATGTTCGTTTTTGATAAAGTCCCAAAAGACCTTGTCGGTCATGTTCCGTCCTGTGATCAGTACCGTGGCACCCACTTTGAAGTGACTGAAGATCATGCTTAGTCCCATCGTGTAATAGAGGGGCAGCACCATCAGCGGTCGGTCGGTTGGTTGGAGTTCAAAGAACGTCGATATATTCAGCCCTGCGGCTTCGATGTTGTCGTAGCAATGACGTACCAGTTTTGGACTGCCGGTACTGCCTGAGGTGGGTAATAGATGGCTCAGTTGTGGATGGATTGCTGTACCTGTTTGTCCGTATGTGTCGGTCAATGTTTGTAATAGCGATGCCTCGGTTTTGCTGTTGAGAATCAGAGGCACAAGCCGTTCGGAAACGAGCATAGCCATCACCTCGAGTACGCTTTGGGCAGTGTTCTCCACAAGCACGATGCGGAACTCCCGCTCCGTATATTGCTCACGGATGCGTAACGCTTCGGTCACTATCTCGCCGTACGTCACGCGATTGCCTTCGCTGTCTAGGACGGCGATCCGACTTGCTTCTATTTGATCTATTCCTAATAGCATTAAATCGATGCGCAACCATCTACGCCTAATACTTGTCCACTGATATACGCCGCTCTGTCGCTCGCGAGGAACGCACACGCATTGGCGATATCTTCGGGTGTACCGAGTCGTCCTAAAGCGATGCGGCTGATGCGATCTTCTATCTTCTCGGCATTGGTGGTCTCGTATAATTCTGCAAAACGTTCAGTCTTAACAATACCAGGGGCTACTGCATTGACACGAATACCTTGTGCTGCCAATTCTTTGGCAGCCGATTTGGTCATGGAGATAATGGCGCCTTTCGTGGCGGAATATGCTACTTGTCCAGGCGAACCTAATACAGCCGTCACGGAGGCGATATTGACAATGCTACCACCTCCATTGCGTGCCATCAAGCGGCTCACTAACTGAATCAATTCGATTACCGCAATCACATTCACCATAAACATCCGTTCTGTCTCTTCGCGAATGATCATACCAATCTTGCGATTATAGACAATACCTGCATTATTGACAAGGCAGTCAATCCGTCCTTCTTTTTTGAATATATCCATGAAGGCGGCTTTGACGGCTGCGGCATCGGTGATATCCAGCACTACGGGGATAATATGCTCTTCGCCTTCAAACGGAGTGCGGTCGCACGCATATACGGTTGCGCCATCGGCAGCAAACTGCTTGGCAATCTGTCGTCCGATACCCTGTGCGGCACCCGTCACGATACAAACTTTATGTGCTAATAATTCCATAACTTTACACTAATGACCTCCCACCATCCAGTCTCACCATCGTTCCTGTCATCCATTGGGTTGCATCGGATAATAGGTACACGACGGCTTGTCCCACTTCTTCGGGACGACCATAGCGGCGTAAGGGATATTTATCAATATCACGTTGGATATCCTCGGCGGACATCGTTTGGTTTTGTAACAGTTCCGTCTCGATACGTCCTGGTAAAATCGCATTGGCGCGGATTTGACGTCCTGCTAATTCGATGGCTGCATATTGGACAAAAGATGTGAGGGCACTCTTGGATGAACCATAGACTGATAGGGCGGTTGCATAATTGGTGTGACCCGAGATAGACCCGATATAGACCAACGAACCCGAAGTGTTGATTTTCTTCGTTTTCGCCAATGCCTTCGTTAGCAATACGGGAGCAACGTAGTTGGTCTGAAAGACCGTTTGCAGGTCATTCTCTTTGAGGGTCTGAATAGGTTTGAGTTGACTTACTCCTGCGCAAAAAACGACCCCATCCACTTGTGGCAATTGCTCCACCAACTGCTGTATTTCCTCTTCCCTATTCAAGTCCGCACATATATACCGACTCTCTACTCCTCTACCCTCTACTCCACTACCCTCAACCAACGCCAGCGTCTCCCGCAGTCTCTTCTCATTCCGAGCAGTCAAAATAACGGTTGCCCCCATTCTCGCGCACTCGATAGCCGTAGCACGACCGATGCCCGATGAGGCACCTGTCACCAATATAGTCTTTCCTATTAAACTAAACGGATTTTTCATCATATTTGACTTATATACATCCCCCTCTATGAGAGGGGGCTTGGGGGAGTCTTTCATGCTTTACTTGCTACTAGGTCAAATAACTCCTGAATAGTCTGTGTCTTACGCATCTCCTCGGGAGGTAACACAATACCATATTCGTCATCCACCATGGTGATGACAAGTAGTGCTACTAAGGATGTCCATCCTTCTACTTCGCGGAAGCGCGTTTCTGGTGTTAACTCTACGTTGAGTTCATCAAACTGCTCCCCAACGTTCTCAATAAATTTGCTAATATCCATACTCTATATTCTGTATTCTATATTCTATATTCCATACTCTATAATCTCCCTCCCTTCGAGGGAGGGTAGGGGTGGGTCTTTTATACCAGCCTTTTCGCCGGATTTCCCATCACGGTTGTACCCGTCTTGACGCGGCGTAGTACGAAACTGCAAGCCGCCACACGGGAGTTACTTTCGATCACTACGTTATGGCTAATCATGGCTGCCGTGTGAATGTCCGTCTCGTCTTCCACGATGGTACCACCCACTAATGTGACATGCGTATCGATACGGTTGAAATCGCCAATACGGGTGTCGTGTCCAATGACTGTATAGGACTGGATAAGGTTATACTTACCCACCCGTACATCCGCACCAAGGGTGGTAAAGGCACCAATGATCGTTCCCTCACCCACTACCACATTCGTCCCCAAGCGGGCTGTACGGTGAATCATCGTCAGGAACGAACCACCGCGAGCGATGATCTCTTCCATACATTTGCGTCGAGCAGCACCGCCGATGGAGCATACAAACACCTCGTTGTCAGTAGGCTGATAGTCTGCTATTCGCCCGAGCATAGGTGGGTAGTTCTCAAACCCATCCAAGGCAGCGAGGTTATCATCTAAGAAACCTTTGATCTCGTATGTCTCGCCATAGCCGACGCTCTCGCGTGCCATGTCATAGAACGTTCGTCCCATACCGCCAGCACCTATGATCACTAATTGTTTCATGTCTATTTTCAATTTTGCGCGCAAAATTACTATTTTTTTTTGATATATGCAAATATATTTGCAAAAAAATGCAAAAGAGCCACCTACTGTTTAGTAGATGGCTCTTGCTTTCACTCAGTCGGGATGGCGCTTAGGCATTGGGATCCTTGCGCTTGATAGACT
>DCID01000046.1:6159-6570 GCA_002315745.1 Bacteroidales bacterium UBA1735
TGGCCATGATCTCTTTTGATGTCATTTTGCTTGATTTGTTTTTTCAACACAAGCGGTCATAGTACGCTTTGCCCGACGACTGCGAAACTCCGTTCCGCGTTATGTCGGCAAGCGTCCCTATTGCCCGCACACAAAAGTTACACTAAGCCCTTTGGGCTAACACAAAGACGAGGGTGCTCCGCACTGTTCGAAGAACGTTATCTTTGTGTACTTTGTTCCTTTGTGGTGGCTGCTATAGTAAGTCTCACAGACCTAACGCGGAACGGAGTTTCGCAGTCGTCTGAGAAGACTTACGTAAGCAGACACTTGTGATTAAAAAGAATCCTAGTCGGTGCCCTATGAGGGCTCGGTTGTCCCCGATCAACGGGGAAAATCAACTCACGGAAAGGGGCTCTAATTCTAGGAAGGGTC
>DCID01000044.1 GCA_002315745.1 Bacteroidales bacterium UBA1735
TTGCGGAAGGTATGGAAAGATTATGCAATCGATATTCTAGGTCTGCGTCTAGATGACGCAGCCGCAGCAGGCAGCACCGATTTGACGGCGTATAAGGGGGCAGTAGATATGTTATTAAATCTGCGTTTGGAGGCGAAGCAGAACAAGGATTGGGCACTGTCGGATAAGATCCGCAACGAGCTCACCGCCCTCGGCTTCCAAATCAAGGACACGAAGGATTCCTTTGACTGGAGTTTGTAAAAAGTATTAAGTAAAACGCACCTCAACCATATCGTAGATACAGTTATGACGGCACATGTCCAGTAAGCGGAATATTACCCCTTCATGAACCTCGGCATGATGGTAATGATAATGCCCATAACACCACGTTTTGAGGGGGTGTCTATCGGCTTTAAGACGCTCCCATAACTGATCCAGAGTCTCACGCTCTATTTGTATATCCTCTGCTAAATGTTCATCTTGTTTGAGCCATTCGGCTATGCCCTCTTTTGTGTGAGGTTCTGCAAATGATGGGGCAGTATGCGTACATACTACATCTATCTTTACTCCGCTATCACGTATCTCGTCTAACATACCTGCATCATATATAGGCATTTCGTATGCCCAATAGCCCTTCGGAGCATTCTCTCTTGCCTCCGTTATAGAGCATCTATGGTAACAAGCATAGTTGACGGCTAATTGTAACATCTTGGCTTGTCGCAACATACGGTCTATACTGACCGCACCACCTACGCACAGCACCTCGTGTCCTGCCACAGACAACAATGTGTAGTCTGGCACAGCATGAATATGGCTTAGATGGATTTTCTGCTCTGCAAAATACGAGGGGTCATCATGGTTGCCACGAAGGAAAATCAGCGTCACGTTTCGCTTCTTGCATTCGCGATTCAGTTTGCTGAAGACTTGTTGGTAATAAGCTTCGCTATTAAATCCCAAACCAATATCGCCACAAAACACCAAACATGCGTTTTGCAGGTCATATCGTTTGAGCCAACCACCAATGCCGCCATACTCACCGTGTATATCTCCCAAACAGTATAGTGTTTCTGCTTCTATTTGGAGGTGGTTTAGCATTTTAATATTTCGATTATCAGTTCCACACGATCTTCTTCGCCTAAAGGTAATGCACACTCTATTTCCTCGTGGATGTTTGGACGTTCCAACAATGCTGCGAACTGCTCTCGTAGAAAGGATTGCAAGGGTTCATCTTCGTGCATCATTCGCTCCCTAAACTCAGGGCAGTAGTTGAGCACATAAATCACATCCTCAAAGTCATGCGATAAGCGCAAATCATGTCCGCCTCGCGATAGGACAGCATCCATTTTCGTGGCTACATAGTAGGTTACAGGAAGAATATATATAGTTTTACCCGACGGGAGTATGTAGGTTTCTTTATTCTTAAACCCTGGGCGATACCATTGGTTACTGAATCCTAATATCTTCTCGTCATCGGGCATGATATCCACCACCTCATCCTTATATATCCAGCGACAGATAGGCGATCCTGGTTGCATATCGTTCTGAAAATGCCGAAGGCGGAGTTGCTCATTGAAATGATTATATTCCGAGTAGGAGTAGAGTTCCACCACACAATCTACATCCATCGTTGGACGCGATTCTTGAGCTGCCGTATCGGTGGCATATAAGCCACAAGCCGACCCGCCAACGAATACCACTTTATCGCTTAGATCTTGAAGACCATCGGCAATGGCTTGAAGGCGGTCTATATTAGTTTTCTCCATAATTTCGCAATCGATTAGTAAGTTCCGTAATAGCTATCTCTCTTTCACGCACTCTCCCCAAACGCAACGTATCTACTAAGACCAACAACTGATATAACTCTATATCTTGCAAAGCACTTTGCGGAACGGTAGCATATAGTGGGGCTATTTTTTGCCCTCTATCAGAACCTTTTACGTAAGGCCAAACAAACTTCTCATTACCAGAAACGACCTGCTCTTTCATGGGCGAAGCAGACACGAAAGTAGCAACACCACGCATCACACGACCAGGAATAGCAGGAAAAACGTAGCGAATACCATGTTGCAAAAACTCCAATAAAGCCAATACATTGACTCTTTTCTTCTTTTCGTCTACCAATTGTGCCACACAACTACGCTGTAAACTTTCGCATACAGCTGATGCACTAATGCCTAATGCGGCAGCTAACTGGTTGTTGGACAAAACAGCCCCCTGACTTGTTGTTTTTTTTAACAGCACAAGAACATCTTGTTGCTTCATTCCATTGTTAATCATATATTTATCATTTATCGTTCGCGATTCGCGAATTGCGAATGAATTCGGGTGCAAAGGTACAACATTTATTTGACATACGCAAATATTTCTACAAAAAGTCAGCGAAAATGCCGTTTTTTTGGTCAATTTCGCTGACTTTTACTTTTATTTTCCGTTTAGGCGCACTACCCTACTCCTCTTTCCGGCGGAGGCGGAGGGTGCCGTAGGCGGCAGCCATGAGGACAAGTGGGAGAAGTGGTGCGCCGATAGGCGAACCATCGGCTGCCTGACCAGGGTCATCCCCTTCACCCATACCGCCTCCGCCACCGATACGGCGGATATTGGCACGAGAGGAGTTATCCTCATACGTGGTTGTTGCCATGTCCCCAACGGATTGAGCGCCGACAGCGGTGACAGAAGATGAATAGTTACTTCCCGTATTCATCATAGTCGATGTCTGGAAGTCTTGCGCATTGGCAGTCTCTGCGCTGAGCGCAGAGATTGCCACAATAGAAGCGATGATTAAAATATACTTTTTCATTTTTGTAAATCTTTATTTATTTAACCACTTATTTAACTACTTTACCTGTTGCATCGTAGATGACGCCATTCTTTAGGATGTAGAGTTGACCGTTTTCAATGAACTTCATCATCTTGTCACCCTCGTTCTCGGAATCACCTTCGGTAACGACTACGTTTGTCGGGGTCTTGTGGACATCAATATCCAAGTAGAAGCGACCCGCGTAAGTATCCTTTCCTAACTCAACCGTGTAGTTCCACAAGCTGAGGTCAGTACGTGAACCCGTCCGCGTATCTACCAAGGTAGCGGTCACGCCATCCGTGCCATCAGGCATGGAGAACGTATAACTACCTGCCTTAGCAGCCACCACCTTCAGAGCCACCGTTTGGCTCTCTACAGGCAATACGTTTGCCGCATAATCGACATCCTCGCTAACGGAGTAAACCTGACCAATACCGCTATTAACAATCTTCGTCAGGTCGGCATTCGCATCGTAACCAGTAGTCGCGCCCTTCTTTAACTTAATGAACGTATGGTCTTGTTGCTCGCCATAGCTATTCTCCATCACAAGTTTCAAGTTCGCCAAACGTATCTCACCAGGAG
>DCID01000001.1:0-2868 GCA_002315745.1 Bacteroidales bacterium UBA1735
CCCAAGGGCGAGGATCAACTCTTCGACGAATATAAGCACCGTGTAGAGTTGCTTGTTCGTACTCAAACGACGCTGACGACCAAACTGCTGGCTGAGGCGAAGGAGAAAATGGGCTCTGCGGATGAGAAAGTGCGGGAGGAAGGTGAGTTAGCACTCTTCCGTTCGTTCAAGGGTATGCCAAAGTCGAAGGCTCTCATTAAGTTCTTATCGGAACAAGGAAACAAAGTTCGCTTGCAGAAAACGGAGGAGTTCTACCTGCAAGAGAACGAGCGTAATATGCATATCGCCACGGATGAACTCTATTTCGTGATTGACGAGAAGAATAAGTCTATTGAGTTGACGGATAAGGGTATAGATACCTTAACAGGTAACACCGATGACCCCAATTTCTTCGTTTTGCCCGACGTAGGTAGCGAGATGGCGGAACTCGAGAAAGAGAATCTCTCTCCCGATGAGAAACAGCAACGCAAGGACGAGATCTATGCTAATTATAGCATCAAGTCCGAGCGCGTGCATACCGTTAACCAGTTGCTCAAAGCCTACACGCTTTTCGAGAAAGATGTGGACTATATCATCGACAACAACGAGGTCAAGATTGTGGACGAACAGACGGGACGTGTGATGGAAGGTCGTCGTTGGAGTGATGGTTTGCACCAAGCGGTAGAGGCGAAGGAGAACGTGAAGGTCGAAGGCGCGACGCAGACCTTTGCGACGATTACGTTGCAGAACTATTTCCGTATGTACAATAAACTCGCCGGCATGACCGGTACCGCCGAAACGGAGGCGGGTGAGTTCTGGAATATCTATAAACTCGATGTGGTCGTTATTCCTACGAATAGGCCTATTGCTCGTGAGGATATGAACGATCGTATCTACCGCACCAAGCGTGAGAAATATAATGCCGTCATTGAGGAGATTGTGCGTCTGCGCGATGCAGGGCGTCCAACGCTTGTTGGTACGACCAGTGTCGAGATATCCGAGTTACTCGGTCGTTTGCTCGATATGCGTAAGATCCCGCACCAGATATTGAACGCTAAGTTGCACCAGCACGAGGCAGAAGTAGTCGCTGAGGCAGGACGTAAGGGTGTTGTGACGATTGCAACGAACATGGCAGGTCGTGGTACGGATATTAAACTGACACCCGAAGTGAAAGAGGCAGGTGGTTTGGCTATTATCGGTACCGAACGCCATGAGAGCCGCCGTGTCGATAGACAGTTACGTGGACGTTCCGGTCGTCAAGGTGATCCGGGTTCGTCCGTGTTCTACGTGTCTTTGGAAGACGACTTGATGCGTATGTTCGGTAGCGAGCGTATTGCGTCCGTCATGGATAGAATGGGCTTTGAGGAAGGGGAGATGATTGAGCATAACATGATCTCCAACTCCATCGAACGTGCCCAGAAGAAAGTGGAGGAGAATAACTTCGGTATCCGTAAACGACTCATTGAATACGACGATGTGATGAACCAGCAGCGTAATGTCATTTACGCAAAGCGTCGCCACGCTCTCATGGGTGAACGTATCGGTGTGGATATCACGAACATGATCTACGATACTGCCGAGTCAATCGTTCTCGATGCCCGTGATGTGATGGATTATGGAGCCCTCGAACAGGATGTGATGCAAATCTTTGCCATCGAGATGCCGTTTGATGAAGATACGTTCCGCGCTACGAAGGAGGAAAAACTGAGTAACATGCTCGCCGAGGCGGCTATTGACTCCTTCAAGCGTCGTATGGATAAACTGACGACTACTGCAAACCCGGTTATCCAACAAGTTTATAAGGATAAGGGTGCGATGTATGAGAATATCCTTATTCCTATCACCGATGGTAAGAAAGTGTATAACATCGCCGTCAACCTACGCAAAGCCGCTGAGACGGAGAGCAAGGAAGTGATCAAGGAGTTTGAAAAACGCATGGTGCTGTATGTCATTGACGACGAATGGAAAGAGCATCTGCGTCAATTGGATGACCTCAAGCAGAGTGTGCAGAATGCGTCGTATGAACAGAAAGATCCGTTGCTCATCTATAAGTTAGAGAGTTTCAATATTTTCCGTCAGATGCTGGATAACTTCAATCGCCGTGCGATAGCTATCCTGCTGCGCGGTCAGATTCACCAGCAGCAACCCGATGCTGTACAACAGGCGCAGGCCGCTCGTCGCATGGATATGTCCAAGTACCGCACGCAGAAAGATGCGGTGCAACACGCTGCCCAAGCCAGTGGTCAAGCCGCTGCGGCTGGTCGCGACACGCGCGAGATGCAGCGTCCTGAACCGCTCCGCGTGGAGAAGAAGCCCCGTCCTAATGACCCATGTCCTTGCGGTAGTGGCAAGAAGTATAAACAATGCCATGGCAGATTAGAGTAATCTGCCCATTTACGATTTACGGATGTACGATTTACTATCCATAGTTTGGGATGTAGATCCAGTGTTGATCCACTGGGGACTGAATGGTGGAATCCGTTGGTACGGGTTGCTGTGGGCGATAGGTATATACGCTTGCTATTTGGTGCAAGTCAAATTGTACGCTAACGAACATTGTCCTGCCGATTGGGCGGAGAAGATCTTCGTATGGATGACACTCGGCGTAATCATTGGTGCCCGTATCGGCCACTGTTGGTTCTATGAGTGGTACCTAACGAATGACCCGATCCAAATCTTTGCGTGGAACATCAACTATCGTAACCCATATATCGAGAATCCGTTTGGATTACTGCGTATTTGGGAAGGTGGATTGAGTAGTCACGGCGGCGGCATCGGACTTATCATCGCGGCGCTGTGGCTCAATCACAAACATTTCTCTAAGCGTCCGGAGTTCCACACCTCTTTTATATGGATATTAGACCGCCTATGTATAGGCGTCTGCATTAC
>DCID01000001.1:2939-9299 GCA_002315745.1 Bacteroidales bacterium UBA1735
GACCTCCCTTGGGGCTTTATCTTCGTGAGAGACGGACAAACCGAACCCTGCCATCCGACGCAGATATATGAGATGCTCTACTGCATCGTCGCAGGTATAGTGACGTGGACGATGTATTGGAAGGGCAAAGCCTATCGCCGCGAGGGGTTGCTGTTTGGGGTCTTCTTGGAGATTGTGTTTGTGACCCGTTTTGCGTTGGAGTTCATTAAGAACGACCAAGAGGCATTCGAGGCTGGGCATGTGCTCAATATGGGGCAGTGGTTGTCGATACCCTTTATTCTGTTAGGCATTTACCTCATCGTACGTGCCTATCGACGTCCCCTGTTGCCGGAGGTGACCACCACTCCAAACTCGAAAGTAGAAAAACGAAAATAGTCTGTTAAATAATATAAGGTATGAATTCAGTTTTTGCGCCTAAGTTCTTCACAGGAATTAAGGATTATAAGCGTGCGCAGTTTCCCAAAGATTTGATGGCAGGAGCCATCACGGGTGTTGTAGCCATTCCGTTGGCTATTGCTTTTGGTATAGCCTCGGGGGTAGGCCCATCCGAGGGTTTGGTGACCGCTATTGTTGCGGGTTTTCTCATTTCCCTCTTGGGCGGTACCAAAGTGCAGATTGGTGGCCCAACCGGTGCGTTCATCATTATCATCTATGGTATCATCCAGCAGCATGGTCTGTCGGGATTGATGATTGCTACCATCATGGCGGGTATCTTGCTCATCCTAATGGGTGTCTTCCGCCTTGGAAATGTCATTAAGTTCGTGCCATATCCTATCATCATTGGTTTTACGGCAGGTATAGCTCTCACCATTTTTTCCACTCAGATGAATGACCTCTTTGGTTTGGGGATAGAGAACGCTCCCGCTGATTTTCTGCATAAATGGGCTTGTTACGCCGAGCATTGGCAGAACATCAATTTCTGGGCATTGGGTATAGGTCTCTGTTCCTTAGGTATTATCATTGTCACCCCTTATGTGTCCAAAAAGATTCCGGGCTCATTGATTGCCATTGTGGTGATGACGTTCATTTGTTGGTTACTGCGCGAGTTCGGTGGAGTGGAGTCGATTACGACCATTGGTGACCTATATACTTTACCTTCGGGAATGCCCAAACCGCAATTACCAGCGATGGAGTTAGCCGAAGGACAGACCTGGCTGCAACTGGTGCAGACCCTTTTCCCATCGGCGTTCACGATTGCTATGTTGGGTGCGATTGAATCGCTGCTCTCTGCGATGGTGGCAGATGGTGTGATAGGCGACGAACATAACTCGAACACCGAACTCATTGCCCAAGGTATAGCGAATATCGCCACACCTTTCTTTGGTGGCATCCCTGCGACGGGTGCTATTGCGCGTACCATGACGAATATCAATAACGGTGGTCGCTCGCCCTTAGCCGGTATCGTGCATGTGGCGGTGTTGCTGCTTGTGCTACTGCTGATGGGACCATTAGTTGGGCTCATCCCGATGGCGTGCTTGGCGGGTGTGCTGATTATGGTCAGTTACAACATGTCGGGTTGGCGCACGTTTGTATGGTTGGCAAAGAACCCCAAGTCGGACTTTGTGGTCATGTTGGTTACCTTTGTGCTGACGGTTATCTTCAATCTTACCGTGGCTATCGAAGTGGGACTGCTGCTTGCAGTTGCCTTGTTCCTTAAGCGCACCAACGAGGCAACGGTCATTCGTACTTTCTCGGGTGAACTCGATCCAGGCAAGAATAACGACTTGCGCCTACATGGTCAGGACTTGGAGAAACTGCATATCCCTGCGCACACGGAAGTGTATGAGATTGATGGCCCATACTTCTTCGGTATTGCCAATAAGTTTGACGAGATAAGCCGTCATATCGGTATGGATGACCAACGCGTGCGTATTATCCGTATGCGTAAGGTTAGTTTCATTGACTCCACGGGTATGCACAACTTGGAGCAGCTTTATCGCCGCTCCAAGAACTGTGGTATTCAACTCGTCTTATCGGGTGTCAACCAACATATTTATAAGGCTTTGGATAAAGCCGGTTTGGTGGCTCTTATTGGCAAAGAGAATATCCGCGACCATATCAATGGTGCCCTTTCCCGTGCCGGCGAGATAGTCGGCGAAGACATCCCTGCTAACTAACTTACTCTATTCGAGTACCAAGAATGTCGTAGCGTTGTCCATTGTTATAGATGACTACGCGCCCGTTTTCTATCCGTTTGAAGAGGCCTTCCTTCGGGGCTGCTACTTCGTCAACCGCGGTCACGCCAATACCCCAACGGATATCTGTGAGGTAATAGACGACACCGTTATTCCCACCCTTATCGTAGAAACGGAATACCATAAAGAAGGCGTCTGGCATATTAGGTACTACCGACAGATCCATTACGATAGGCACCCAGTTACCTTCTAATTCGCTATCATCGGCAGGGAAGAGTGAATCGGCTGCAGCGATGTGCTGGAAGATGATCTGCTTAGGATCGCTTGGGTCAACGAAGTACAACTGCAATCTACCCGTCTGTCCTTTGTAGATAAGGTCGCTCATCACGCTGAAACTAAAGATCTTTGTCGGAGCGTTCTTATAATCCAACGCGGGTGTAACCAGCCATGTCTCCATCTCGATCGTTCCCGAATCCTGATAGGAGAAGTAACTAACCGCTTTAGCTTGGGTCGTTGTGTCGCTATAGTATCCCCACCAAGGACGTTGACCTTTGGTTACTACGTTTTGCCAATCGGTCGTTTTGAGCGTCTTATTACGGCACGTATCGGCATGGTCGAAGTTCTCGTCCATGATAGCGTATGGGTTATTCGTATTGAATACAAAAGTCGTATCCCAATCGATAATAATTGGTTCAGGCTTGCCTTCGGAAGCGACACCTGCAGTAGAGAAGAAGATGGTATCCGCTATACCCGACGTATATGCTTTGTAACGCGCGGTATAGACACCATCTTTCTTAGGTGCAAAAGTGATAATCACCGTATCGGTTTCGTTCTTCAGGAAGTACGAATCGGACAGACCGAATGCCCAAGGGTCGCCTGTCTCGTCATCGACGACCACATGTACATAGTCGTAGCAGTTCTCACTATGAACGATGAACGTGTCGGTAACGGACTCGTACGCCTTGCAGCGGAACGTGTCAAACTCCATCGGGGTGATGGTGATAATTGGCGCTTTGGTGGTATCAATAGCCGTAGCAGACAAAGAAACAGAACGGTTCATTATGCTTGTCTCGGGGCTCTCGTCATCGTTGATGTTCAGTGTAGCAGAATATTTGCCCACAGTTGATGCTTCAAAACGAACGGTCACCGTGTCTAAGGTGGCAGTCACTTCAGGTTTATCTATGGAGAAAGCCTTTTTGCCGGTACCTGTAATGGTTAATGTCACGGGTTCGGTGAGGTTAAACTGCCGAATAGCAATCTTAGCCACCAGTGTGTCCGTCTTGATTTGTGCCGTGACGGAGTAACTGTCCTTATCGGGAATGATGGTGAAGTAGGGGGTAGTTGGTTCAACAAATTCGAATGAGCAACTGTCTAACTTCGCCAAACTCTTTTTGGTAAACGCGATGCGGAACTCGAAGTTGCGTGCTCCTTCGGGCTTGATCGTTCCTACTTCCACTTTCGTCCATTCGGTGCTATAGGGCAGTACTTGCTGGAGTGCAGGTTCTTGCACCAAGGGGTCACTACCTGCCGAAGCCGTCCAGTAGCAGTCTAAAGAAAGCAGGCTGTCGTTCACGTTCTTGTAGTAGAACGCCACGCGGAAAGAATCATTGACCATGTAGTTGGAGCAGTCGATGGATTGGTAGAGGGTAGCGCCCAAGACCTTCAACTCAGATGTGGTCATAAAAGCCGCCTTGCCATCCACCACATCCGCGGAGTCCACATTCTGACCCCATGCGTTGGAGAACGACCAAGAGTCGAAGGCTGCCGACTTCAACGACATGAACGAACTGAGAGTGTACTCCTCAAAACTGCCGTTCTCTAATAGCTCTTCGCTATATGCAGACAGCACTCCCACGAGTGCTGCCGCTATTAAAATTATGCGTTTCATTTCTTATAATTTTTGTCCTGCGATATTATAAGTCACGCCATCACGGATGATCAGCATTTGTCCGTTGCGGATGATCTTGCGAGCACCATTGTGCATTGTGCATTGTGCATCGTCCACTTTCGTGCTAATCTCTTGATACGTGAACGCGCAGTCATCAATGAGCACCAATGCTTTCCTTGGAATATTAATCTTGAACTTGAAGTACTTAGCACCTTCTGGCTTAGCAGTCTTCACTTCTACAACATTATATTTAGACTTGCTGCTTACCAGTACTTGTTTAACAGCACCTTGCGCCATAGATTCACCACCCATCGAAGCAGACCAGAAGCAATCGAGTGCCAGGAGGCTGTCGTTGAGGTTCTTATATCCAATACGCACCTTAAACTCATCCCCTTCGGCATAATCTTGGCAGTTGAGCTCTTGGTAAATGTAACCTTTGGAAACATCCGAAGTGGTCTTAAATGCAGCTTTGCCTTCTAAGACATCGGACGTTTCGGCAACCAAAGTTGTACCCAATATACTGCTTACTTCCCAATCTTCAAATGTGGTAGCCGAGCCATAGGGCGAGGAACTTGTCTTATAGTCTTCAAAGCTACCATTCTTCAGCAACTCGGGATTAGCGTCGATGATATCGTCGATATTACGAGGCAGAATAACGCTACCGCTGGTGTTGAAGCAGAAACCAATCACATGGGCTTTAGCAGGAATCACCTTACCTACGATATTGTTGTTCTCTACTTTGACTTTAGCGTCTTCGGTGGATTGGCTGATAGCGTATTGACCTACTGCAAAACTGCCGCCTGCATCCTCAAACGCCACGCCCTTAATCTTCACAAGTTCGAGCAAATAATCCACCGCATTCGCTTGCAAGTCAGCAAGGCTCACTTCCTGTGGCTCAACCGTATTACCTGTGCTTACAATAGTAGGCGCTTGGGCAACATAGAATGGCAGAATACCCAAAGCCTCTTCACCATTATTGAGGATGAAGCCCTTCACTTTAGCACCCACTAAGTTGTCGCCGCATTTGCCATACGAGTCGAATAACTTCACCGCACCCGAAGCGTCCTGCAAGTATATCTCACGGTCATCGATGGTTGTGTCGCGAGTAACAATAGCTTCGCCATTGAGACGGAACAGACCTGCGTATGCCTCATACAGTTTAACGGAATCCTTGAGGGCAGCAACATTGGCGCAAGCTACAACGGGGTAGGAAGTCCAAGAAACTGCCACTTTCTTTTCTACACCTTCGCTGGACAGGATGATGGTATCTACTTGTGCCCATACAGCGTTAGCTTTGAGCGAAACAGTAACTTTCGCACCTGCCTCTGCTTCTGCTTTGGTCAAGGAATATTTTGAAAGCGAGATATCGGCATTACTATTAGATAACGTGATGCCGCCTTTGAGATTTACAGCGGAGATAATCAAATCCTTGCTTGTCTCTGTTCCTTGATAGAGCTGCCCGAAACTGAGGGAACTATTCACACCGATAGCAGGATCGGTGCCGCCACCGCCTTCAAAGAGGTCAGCCCACTTGTCAGATACACGAATCTCGTCGATAATAACACTGGTTAGAGAGCCGTAGGGACGGAGATTCATCCAATAGAGATCGGGAGCATCCTTACGCTGATTGGCACCTACGAGTCCGGTATCTTGCATACAGGTCTGTGTCGGAGTAGCTTCATCCAGTTTGGTTGGGTTAACCCAAAGCGAAACAACATCGTTGGTGTCGCCCTTGACGAAGTCATAGCGTACGACCACTAAAATGGTGCTATCGAATGGAATCTTATTGGTAAAACGGAATCCGTTTTCGTTGGCTTTGCTCACACCGAGTTTGTATCCACCACCGCTCTTGTCGTAGGAAATGCGTAATTCTGCAAAGTAGGCTTTTGCAGCAGACTCCGTAGAACTTCCTGTCATCATAAGTAGCACTTCCTTGCTAACTGTTGTTTTTATTGAGTCCACGTTAATCAGCGCGCTATAGTACACACTCTTTCCGTCACCGCCAACAGAGTTAAATGCACGTATGGTGCGGCTTCCGCTACCTGCGAAACGAATGGCGTTTGTTGAGTCACCTGTGAAATAACCCTCACGGGTGAGGTTGTTGTTCACCACTTGAATTTCATTACCAGTTGTAAACCACCACCAGTTTGACTGATCGGTACCCATACCTTTGTAGTCTCCAGAACTGAGGTCGCCTACGTTACGATTAAAGCTTTCTTTCATTAACACTTCAGCCTTTGCGCTGAACACAACGGCGGTCATAACCGCCAAAATAGTAAATAATTTTTTCATAATAACACTCCTTATATATAATAAGTAATAAAATCGACTGCAAAG
>DCID01000040.1:0-38906 GCA_002315745.1 Bacteroidales bacterium UBA1735
AAAGCGTACTATGACCGCTTGTGTTAAAAAAAAATAACTCCAGCAATATGACATCGAAAGAGATCATGGCCATCGGGCTACTGATTTTCGGTAGCCTGGTGGTTGCTTTCTCCGCCTGGGTTGAGCCCTCAGGCGAACTCCACTCCTCGATCCTCACCTTCTTTGGTGAAACGCTAACCGGCGTACTCATCCTCGTTGGCCTTAAGACTCCTAAAAAGTAAACCTATAATTTTAAGTCAAGATTTTCAGTCAGATTTTCAGTTAGATTTCTGAGCCGTAGGCGATTTAAAAGGAAAAAGATTGTCAATCTGATTTTCAGTCAGATTTTTAGTTAAAGATTTTAAAATCATACTTAAAATCATACTTAAAATATTTGGACGACCATTTTGAGGGGCGCTACGCTTAAAATCCTACTAAAAAATCTTACTCAAAATCCAAACAAAAAATCTAAAAAAAAACAATCATTATGGCAAACAAGAAAACAATGTCCCACGAGGAAGGGGTTAATTTCCTCACTGCGCTTATTGCGCTCATCTATAACCTCGTCCAGTCGATCAAACGCAAGGATTCCAATGCCTAATCGCCAAGTCCCGACTGAGTAACTCCCGCCTATCTACATCCAGTAGGTAGGCGTTTTTTATTGGAGGAAGGTGACGTCATCGGCGGTGATGCAATCGTCGGAGAGGATGATGAGACGCTCGACGATGTTACGCAGTTCGCGGATATTACCCCGCCACTCATACGCCTGCAAGAGCGCGATGGCTTCTTCAGAGAAAGTTTTCTTCTTACACCCCTGCTCGGCACAGATGATCTGATTAAAATAGTCGATCAATTCGGGGATATCTTCACGTCTATCACGCAAAGGAGGTATCACGATAGGGATGACATTGAGGCGATGATATAAGTCCTCACGGAAAGTACCTTTTTCAATCTCTTGGAGAAGGTTCTTATTGGTAGCAGCGAGAATACGAACATTGACATGGATGACCTTATCACTACCTACGCGCGAGACCTCATTCTCCTGTAACACGCGGAGCACTTTGGCCTGAGCAGCTAATGATAAATCGCCGATTTCATCGAGAAAAAGTGTACCATTATTGGCTTGCTCGAACTTACCGGCATGATCCTTAACAGCACCCGTGAAAGAGCCCTTCATGTGACCAAAGAGTTCAGACTCAATGAGTTCACTTGGGATGGCAGCACAGTTGACTTCGACTAACGGCTCCTTGGCGCGATGCGACTGCTCGTGTAGGAGACGAGCTGCCACCTCCTTACCCGTACCATTCTCCCCAGAGATGAGTACACGGGCATCCGAAGGGGCTACTTTGCCGATGAGATCGCGGATTTTCTCCATAGCAGCGGAATGGCCGATCATCTGATGACGGGCAGCCACCTGCGTCTTGATGGCCTTGATCTCCGCATTTTGCTTTTGAATAGTCTCATGCAGTGATTGACGCTCGAGCGCGTGCTTGGTGAGCTGCAACAGGTGGTTGAGGTCAAGAGGTTTCTCGACAAAATCCCACGCACCGCGTTTGAGACAGTCCACTGCCATAGAGATAGAGCCATGCCCCGAGATCATGATGATTGGACAGTTGACTTGTACTTGCTCCAAGAATTCCATACCATCTAAACCATCCATCTTCACGTCGGAGAAGATGAGGTCATAGTGACTGGTCTGGGTGCGGGCTAAGCCCTGTTCTCCATTCGAAGCAGTATCTACTTCGTAACCCTCGAAAGAGAGGATCTCCTGCATCGTGTTGCGGATAGACCGTTCGTCGTCAATAATGAGAATTTTCGCCATAGTAGAATAAAATTTGCTGCAAAAGTACAGTTTTTTTTGCATATGTGCAAATAATTTTGTACCTTTGCGCCGTTTTTTAATAATTATTGACAATGAGACGACTAATTGTATCCGCATTAGCCTGTGTGGCTATGCTATGTAACGCGCTGGGCGCGACCATTTACTCACGTATCACCACTAAGCCTACAGCAGGGTGGCCAAACACCTACCTCATCGTGTACGAAGTGTCCGACACCAAAGCCTATGTGTGGGATGGTACGGACGATCAGTATAACTACACGGAGGTGACGATTGCCAATGGTAAGATCACGAGCGACGACCTCGCGGATAGTCAAGTGCAAGTGGCTACCGAAGGTAGTAACTACAGCGTCAAAGCGAAAGATGGTTACATCTGGGTGAAAAGTGGTGATAATGGTATTGAGTTCGCAAAGGGTGCCCATGAGTGTACGATTAAGGTCAATGGCGGCTATGTACAATTGGAGACGAATACCAATACCGAACGATTCGTGTACAACACGACGGCGAAGCGTTTTCGCTTCTATTACGACAAAGATAAGAAATGGGCTAATACCACGTATAAGAATGTGTACTTCTATATCTTAGGCGATCAGGAAGATCCGGGTCAAGCGGGTAACTTAGACATTAACTATGCTCATGCCAGTATGTATGCGTGCTATAGTAAGTTCCCCACCACCTCCAGTCCATACGACCAATATTTCTACACGGAACTATTCTTGGCACAGGAGGAATCGTACGAGGCTGTTCCACAAGTAGGATTAGAGATCCTCGCTCCGACACAGTACTCGTTAGTGGGAGAGAAAACGGATACATACCGTACCTATAAGTCCACCTACGATGCGGGGAACAAGGGATATATCAATATCACCAATGGTGCCCATCACTCCTATTTCTGGTTCCCCAGTAAAGCGGAGGCAGGATATTCCGAAGCAGCCATCATCGTGGCAGAGATGAAGATCACCCGCGTAGGAGAGTCTAAGAAACCGAATGCGTACGTCTATCATATCAAGCTCGAATTCACGGATTCGAATAAGAAGATATGGAAGTTAGATAAGGACATCGATGTGTATGGATGGTGGAGCGATTGTGACCGGTCTGGCAAAGAGCCTGTCGATATGGAAGCGGTGGCATTTGCATTGGAGTCGGGTAATCATAATCCGCCGGCAGATGTTGAGATTTTGCCCGAATCCATCGGCACAAAATGGATCAAGCGTGTGGTCGATGGACAGATCGTTATCGTACGTGACGGCGTAACGTATAATGTCCTCGGCGTGAGGTTGTAGAAGGGGTGATACTCAAGCATCTGGACATATTGAACTATAAGAATATTCGGGAGGCGAGTTTGGATTTCTCGGATAAGATGAACTGTTTCGTAGGGCTGAATGGGCAGGGGAAAACGAACCTGTTGGATGCTATCTACCTACTGTCGTTTACCAAGTCGGCCTTCTCTGCCATCGATTCGCAGGTCATCATGCACGAGGAGGCTTTGGCGATGGTGCAAGGCACATATACCGATGGTCAGGTGTTCAGTTGCGGTTTGAAACGCGGACAGAAGAAACAGTTCCGCTGTGGGCAGAAAGATTATCGCCGCATGATCGATCACATAGGATTGGTTCCCTTGGTGTTAGTCTGTCCTCAAGATGCTGAACTCATAGAAGATGGTAGTGACGAACGCAGACATTTCATAGACGCCGTCATTGCACAACAAGATAAGCGATACCTCGAATTCCTAACTACCTACAACGCGCTACTCAAACAGCGCAATGCCTTACTCAAGCAGTTATCCGAACAAGATAACCCCGATACGAGTTTGCTCGAAGTATTCGAACTACAGATGCTGGAGCCAGCACGATATATCTATCAAAAAAGAGCCGATTTCATCGAAACATTAACACCTATTTTTAGTGATCTATATCAACAAATCAGTGGGGGACAAGAGCAGGTGCAGTTGCGCTATGTGAGTCAGTTACAAGACCGCGACTTGCAGGAGGCTTTTGTGCGTACTCGCTCGCGCGATTTGATATTAGGGTGGACTTCGCAAGGGGTGCATAAAGATGAGTTGGTGATGCTATTGGGTGAGTATCCACTCAAGCAAGTAGCTAGTCAAGGACAACAAAAGACGTTCCTTTTAGCTATGAAATTGGCGCAAGCAGTGTGCCTTGGACAACCCATTATGTTGTTAGACGATATATTCGATAAATTAGATTCGGAACGAGTGGCACGGATTGTGCACCTGTTGCAATCGGATCGGTTCGGCCAGATCTTTATTACCGATACAGACAGACAACATCTCACGGACATCGTGCAACCGGGAGAAGAGGCTGCTATTTTTCACGTAGAAAATGGTAGGTTTGAAAATTTGAAGATTTGAAGATCATACGAAATATATTACTGATGCTACTATGGGTAGGGGGAATGCAGGCAGGAGTGCCGGCGTTTAGAGGCGTGTGGATAGCGACGGTAGCGAACATCGATTGGCCATCAACAGCGGCTGTTGGCGATCCGGCTAAGCAGCAGCAAGAAATGGTAGAAATGCTCGATTCCATCCAGACTTTAGGGATGAATGCGGTTATCTTTCAGGTTCGCCCGACGGCGGATGCTATGTATCAATCCGAATTAGAACCATGGAGCCATTGGTTGACAGGTCAACAAGGCGTTTGGCGCGATACCAATAAGTTACAAGACGAATGGGAGATGGCTTACGATCCGCTGGAGTTCGTGACAACGGAAGCGCACGAGAGGGGTATGGCCGTACATGCGTGGCTCAATCCCTATCGGGTGACGATAGGCAAGATGGACACGGCTATGTTAGCCCCCAATCATCTGATGCGACTGCATCCTAACTGGTTCTGGAAATATGGGGATCAATGGTATTTTGAGCCGGGGTTGGATGAGACGCGCGAGTGGATATGTATGGTGGTGGAAGATGTGGTGTGTCGATACGATGTAGATGCCATTCATATGGATGACTACTTCTATCCCTATCCGCTCTATCGCACGGCTATTCCAGATGCCGCTTGTTTTATGACCCATCCTCGCGGTTTCACCGACATTAAAGCATGGCGGCGCAATAATGTCAATATGGCCATTGAAGCCATTTCCCAAACGATACATATGACCAAACCATGGGTGGAGTTCGGTATATCACCTTTCGGGGTGTGGCGCAACCATAATCGGGATAGTTTAGGTAGTGCTACCACGGCAGGATTGACGAACTACGACCATCTATATGCGGATGTACTCTATTGGATTAGGCAAGGGTGGCTCGATTATGTGATACCCCAACTCTACTGGGAGATAGGACGCAAGGCAGCGGACTATCAAGTGCTAGCTCATTGGTGGGCTAATGCGGTGCAAGACGATTGCAAACTCTATATAGGTATGGCTCCCTATCGTTTAGACCGTGAGGGCGAAGCGGCTGCTTGGCATCATGGTAATGAGATTGTACGACAGATGGAGCTCAACCGTACGATTGATCGTATCGAAGGCGAATGTTTCTATTCGGCTAAACCTCTCCTCAAAAATCCCCTACACGTCTGTGATTCTATTCGTGTGCGTTACCACGCTCAATAGGCGATAGTGCTTTTTTTTTGATAATGTGCAAAAAAAATTTGCATATGTGAAAAAAAAAGTGTACCTTTGCGCCCGATTTTATATTTTATATAAAAATAGATTCATGGCAAGAACGGAAATCGCTACATTAGGTGAGTTTGGACTCATCAAACATCTCACGGAGAAGATGGAACCGACACAGCCCTCTACCCTTAAGGGTGTGGGCGATGATGCGGCAGTGATGGCCTTTGGTAAAAAGAAAGTGCTGATGACCACCGATCTCCTATTAGAAGGTATTCACTTTAATCTTGAGTATGTACCCCTCAAACATCTGGGGTATAAGGCGGCTGTCGTTAATTTCTCCGACATCTACGCGATGAATGGTACTCCGACGCAGATCACCGTGTCGTTAGGTATATCCAAGCGCTTTAGTGTGGAGGATTTAGAGGAGTTATACGCGGGCATACGCTTAGCGTGCGAGCGCTACCATGTGGATCTGGTGGGTGGAGATACGTGTTCGTCTATGACGGGGTTAACCATCTCCATTACCTGTATTGGTACGGCAGACGAGAAAGATATCGTCTATCGCAATGGTGCGAAAGTGAATGACCTGATTTGTGTGAGTGGTAACTTAGGTACGGCGTATATGGGACTGCAACTGTTGGAGCGCGAGCGTATCGCTCAGGCTGCTGATCCGGGTAAAGCCTTTGAGGGACGTGAGTATCTACTGGAGCGCCAACTCAAGCCCGAAGCCCGTCGCGATATCGTGGAGCAACTGCGCAAAGCGGGTATCCGCCCGACGGCGATGATGGATATCAGCGATGGTTTGAGTAGTGAGATCATGCATATTTGCCACCAGAGCGGTGTAGGATGCGCCATCTATGAGGATAAGTTACCGATTGACTTTGTCGCGGCTGAGGTGGCGGAGGAAATGAACCTCAATATCGTGACCTGTGCCCTTAATGGTGGCGAAGACTACGAGCTGGTATTCACCTGCGACTTGAAGGATTATGAGAAACTGATCCCATTAGAGGATGTGTATATAGTAGGCCATATCACTAAGCCCGAATTGGGCACCTTGCTCATTGGCCGTAATGGGGAAGAGTTAGCGCTGAAAGCACAAGGGTGGGAGGCCTTCCGGGGATGATACGGTTGTTTCTGACAGATGTGGATGGTTGCCTGACAGATGGAGGACTGTACTACAGCGAAGATGGTAAGGAGTCGAAACGCTTCTGTGTGTATGACGGTATGGGTATGGTGCTGCTGCAAAAAGCAGGTGTACCGTGCGGTATCATCACCAGTGAGACCAATGAGATCGTCAAACATCGTGCCGAGAAACTGCAATTACGTTTCTTGCGCATGGGTGTGGGGCGTAAGATCGATGATACGACCGTGAGCAAATTAGATGCCTGCCGAACTATCTGTGATGAGTTAGGAATAGGATTAGACAACGTGTGCTATGTGGGCGACGATGTGAATGACTTGGACTTGCTACAAGCCGTAGGTTATCCCGCCTGCCCGGCGAATGCACGACCCGAAGTGAAGCAAGTGCCCCGCATACGCGTGCTGCAAGCACGAGGGGGAGAAGGAGCGATTCGGGAAATCGTGGACATGATCATGAAGAATGAATTGTAAATAAAAATATCATTATGAAAAAGACAATTTTAAGTGTGATGGCACTCAGTCTAGGACTGATGGCTATGGGTCAGAAAGACCAAGTGTTGATGACCATTGATGGACAGCCGGTAATGGCTTCCGAGTTTATGTACATCTATGAGAAGAACAATCAGGAGTCTTCGATAGAAAAGAAAACCATGGATGAGTATGTGGATCTATTCGTGAACTTCAAGCTCAAAGTGCGTGAGGCTCAGTCGCAGGGAATAGACACGACGCAGGCCTTTATCAAAGAGCTGAAGGGCTATCGTGCACAGGCTATCCCTAAGTACATGCGGGATGAGAAAGCGATTGATAGCTTGGTGCTGATGAGTTATCTGCGTTTGGCTAGTGATCGTCGTGCTGCACATATCGCTATTGCTTGCCCGATGGGGTCGAATGATTCTACAGAGAAAGCCGCTAGGGCACAAATTGAGGCTGCTCGCAATCGCGTCATCAAAGGAGAAGATTTCTTTAAGGTAGCCAAAGAGGTCTCTACCGACCCCGGTGTAGCGGAGAATAGTGGTGAGTTAGGATGGATCACACCTTTCCGCTATGTGTACTCGTTTGAGAACGCAGTCTATACAACTCCCATAGGCGAGGTGACTCCTGTGTTCCGTAGTGCGTATGGCTTCCATATAGCCTTGGTGGAAGAAGAGGTCGATCATGAAGAGGTGAATGCAGCGCACATCATGAAGATGGTGCCACGAGGCGATACAAAAGCTGCTGATGCTGCCAAAGTGGTCATTGATAGTCTATACCAAGTGATCAAAGATGGCGTTAACTTTGCCGAAGTAGCTAAAGCAGAATCGGACGATAAGGGCTCCGGTATGCGTGGAGGCGACTTGGGTTGGTTCGGACGTGGATACATGGTTAAGCCTTTCGAGGACGCTGCGTTTGCTATGAAAGATAGTGGAGATGTATGCGAACCGTTCTTGTCCAATTTTGGATGGCACTTCATTCAATTAAAGGGCCGTCGTGGTATCTTACCTTTTGATGAGATGAAAGGGGATATCCTGAAGAAAGTGCAACGCGATGAGCGTATGCAAGAGGCAGATAAAGCCTTTATCGCTAAAGGTCGTGCGGAGTATCAATTGCCCGACACGATGTCTGACGAAGAGGTACGTCAACATATTGACGCTAACTTGGAGAATAAATACGAAGACTTGCGCCATTTGGTACAAGAGTATCACGATGGTATATTGCTCTTTGACGTCAGCCTAAAAGAGGTGTGGGACAAAGCTAGCCAAGATAAAGAAGGCTTGGAGGCCTATTTCAAGGCTCATCGTAGTGACTATGTATGGGAGAACCCTAAGTTTAAAGGGTTCGTGGTATATGCGAAGGATGCGGACGTAGCGAAGGCGGTGAAGACCATCATCAAGAGTTCTTGTCCTGATTCTGTAGAGAGTTATATCAACCAGCGCATTAACATCAGCGACTCGATCACGTATGTTAAGGTGATCCGTGGATTATGGGCTGATGGACAAAACAAGGTGGTTGATAAACTGTTCTTCAAGCATAAGGATGTAGAGTTTGATGCCAAGGAAGGATTACCCGAAGTGTTCGTAGTGGGTAAGAAGATTAAAGCCCCAGAGGAGTACTTGGACGAGCGTACACATGTGGTGAACGACTATCAAGACGCCCTCGAAAAAGCATGGGTAGATTCGTTACGTGCTAAGTACGAGGTGGTCATTAACCAAGAGGTATTAGAGCAATTGAAGAAGTGAACCAACGCTCGATCATCCTAATAGGAGTAGCGCTCGTCATCGCCTACGTGCTCGCCTATACGCTGGGCGTACGCTGGGATATGACGGAGGATAAGCGATATAGTGTCCATGATCATACCAAAGCATTGGTACGGTCGTTGGATGCGCCTATGACGATGGAGATAGCGCTAGATGGAGACCTGAATGCGGGCTTTAGTCGTCTGCGTAAGGCGACGGTAGAGTTGGGTGAAGAACTTACTTCCCTCTCACGATATTTTCAAGTTCAACCCATTGCCTCCTCACCCGAGCGGGATAGTGTATTCGTGTCCAAAGGGCTGGTGCCTACGGTGATACATGAGCGTACGCAAGACGGACGCACGGCACAGATGCAAGTATGGCCTTATGCGGTGCTGACGTACAAAGGACGTGTGGCTTATGTATCGCTGCTGCAAAATAACCGCGGTAAATCGGGAGAGCAGAACTTAAACGAGAGTATCGAGAACTTGGAGTACGCGTTGGCGGAGAATATACACTTACTCACACAGACACAAGCCCCTAAGATTGCTTTCATTGAGGGACATGGTGAACTGCCAGAACGGGCAGTGTATGATATCAGTATGAGCCTGGCTCGCTATTTCCAAATAGATCGTGGCTCGTTGACGAACGACCCAACCATGTTGGATGGGTATAAGGTGGTGATCATCGCGGATCCGCAGTTGCCTTTCTCGGAGAAAGATAAGTATATACTGGATCAGTATGTGATGCATGGTGGACGTATCTTATGGTTAGTGAATGGTATTCGGCTTAGCCAGGAGGTGCTATCTAAAGAGGGTTATACGCCCGTTATTCCTTTGGATGTGAACATTAGTGATCTACTGTTTAGTTATGGTATTCGAATCAATCCTACTCTCATAGAGGATGTGCAGTGCTTACCGATACCGGTCAATGTGTCTGCCGATGAGGCTCATCCTAATTATCAACCCGTACCTTGGTACTATGCGCCTCTACTACTGACCTCCCAGCAGTCTTCTATCACGCGAAATGTGGGACAAGTCAGTTGTTCGTTTGTGTCCCATATAGATGCGGTAGGGAAAGATAGTATCCATAAAGAGATACTCTTAGCGACCTCTACGGCAAGTAAGGTTATTGCTACCCCTGCAGAGGTAGATCTGGGCGATCTTAATCCGGATCTAACCCTTTTCCGATGGCAGTATGTACCGGTGGGAGTTTGCCTAAGTGGGATCTTCCCTTCCGCCTTTCATCATCGTATGGCACCGGAAGGCATAGTGGCTCACCAACCCTATACACAAAGCATCCCCACCAAACAGATCGTGGTGGCGAGTGGCAGTGTGATTCGCAATGAATGGCAACAGGGACAACCTTTGCCCGTAGGCTATGACCGCTACTCGGGTATGCAGTTTGGTAACCGTGATTTTTTAACCAATGCGGTACTCTATTTGGCAGATGATATGGGACTGATTGAACTTAGACAAAAAGAGGTGGCACTGAGACTAATCAACGATCGTCGTGCCCATCAACAACACCTTAAAATACAAATAGTAAGTGTGATAGCTCCCATTTTATTGCTCGCTTTGACGGGGCTGATAATGGCTATCATTCGTCATCGTAAATATATTCGACTATGAAATTTAAGTACAAACAACTCGTTTTCATCTTAGTGCTATTGAGTGCTCAATGGGTAGGCGCAGCAATGCCTTATCCTGTAGATACCATTGATGGTCAAGCCGTGTATCGATACACCGTGGAGAAAAGTCTAGGTCTCTATCGCATAGGGATCAACTTCAACGTCTCACAGGATGAGATCATTCAGATGAATCCTGAATTGAAAGAACGGGGATTACGCTATGGAGAAGTGATCTATATACCCGTCAAGGAGGAGAAAGTGGAAGAAGTTCTAAAAGTAGAAGGAGTTCTAAAAGTGGAAGAAGTACCAAACACCGATACGATTGTAGTGGTCGATTCGGTAGTAGGTAAAGATTCGACCGGGTTCCACTTGGCGGTGCTCCTCCCGTTGCAGGCAGATCAGCCTAAGCGGGATGCGATGGCTGCGCGATTTATGGAGTTCTATGAGGGCGTGTTAGTGGCGTTAAAAATGCTACCCGATACGAATCATATCTATCTACATGTGTACGATATAGGTCGTACAGATAACCTCATCAAAGAACTAATAGCGAACGGCGAATTAGCCCAGATGGATGCTATCTTGGGACCTTCCTATCCGGCTCAAGTGTCTGCCGTGGCTCCCTTAGCCTTAGCGGACTCTATTCCAACTATCATCCCCTTTACCAATAAGGTGATAGGCATTGAGAATAACCCCTTCCTTTTCCAGTTTAATCCATCTATCCAAGCAGAAACGCAAGCCGTGGGTGACTATTTAGAGGCTCATAAAGAGCAGGTACATTGCGTGTTGGTGGATATGAAAGAAGCCGATATCCCTTATGCTATCCGTGAGATTAGACAGGAGATACGCAACCGCGATATCTCATCATCACGCATCTCAATGCATGAGTTATTGCAAGATTCATTAGCCTCCGCGTTGGAAGAGGGTAAGGATAATATTATCTTCCTCAATACAGAGAAGTATGCCAATGCACAACTCTTTTTCTCCCATATTATCCAAGGTAAAGGAGGCCATTCTGTGACCCTGTTTAGCCAATATGCTTGGCAGGAAGAGAAGATCCTTTTGCCTCAACTCTACACGTGTGCTTTTGCGGCTGAACCAAGCGAGCGGATGGCACAGTATGAGCAAGTGTATAATCACTATTTCCATCATGAACATGCCTCCATCTATCCACGGTATGATCTATTAGGATTTGACTTAACGAATTATCTGATCGCTTGGTTGCGTGGGGATGAGTCTCATGGTGTACAATCGGAGATCGTGTTTGAGCAGTTGCCTAATAATGGTGGATATATTAATACCCATGTACAAGTCGTACGTAAATAGGATAGTCATTGCCCTACTGCTATGTAGTAGCATGCCGATGGTGGCGCAGAAACATCTGCTCCAACCGGAGGTGTATATAGGCGTGCATGGCGGTGTGTTGGCATCGACGGTACTCTTTAGTCCGTCGGTACCGAATATGTCTCCGATCACGGATGGCACTCTGTTGGGAGGTAATGGCGGACTCGTTTTCCGCTATAGTGGTCAGAAATGTTGTGCCTTACAGGTGGAGTTGAACTATATGCAACGAGGCTGGCGAGAGCATGGGGAGGGTGTTGATTATAAGCGTCAGTTACACTATATAGAGCTACCTTTCTTGATGCATATTTATTTTGGATCTCCCATGTGGCGAGGGTTCGTTAATCTGGGTCCCCAGATTGGCTATTGTGTCAAGGACGATATGGGAACAGGCATTAAGTCGGAAACATCGAAGCATCAATATGCGCCTCTGGATCATCGCTTTGATTGGGGTGTAGCAGGCGGATTGGGTGTGTATTGCCGCACCAAACGTGCTGGCGTCTACCAATTAGAAGCACGCTTCTCGTATGCTTTTGGAACGATATTCGATCACAATGCTTCGGACTATTTCTCCGGGTCTAATCCGATGACGTTGAGCCTCAATGTAGCCTGGCTATGGGAAATAAAACGTACCGCTAAAACCAAGAACGAACGATGACTTATTTAGTATTACGATTTCAGAGCGTGGGGAATGTGGCAATGGTCGTTCCTGTCCTGGATGCAGTGCGTAGGCATCATCCAGGGGATACGTTTGTCATCGTGGCTAAGAAGCGTCTGAGCTCTATGTTTAGTGGAATGGATAATGTGATATTCCATGAAGCGGATTTACGAGATGGGTACAAAGGATTGCTGCGGCTATACCAGGAGTTGAAGACCTATTCGATAGATGCTGTGATTGACTTGCAAGATGTGTTCCGGACGCGATTGTTAAGAGGGTTATTCCGTCTAAATGGGGCTGAGGTGTATGCGATTGATTATGGACGAGGAGAAAAGAAAGCCATTACGTGGTTGGGTGGACGTCGCCAAAAGATACCTACGGAGTTTGAGCGCTACCAACGTACCTTCCAAGCAGCGAAGCTGCAGGTAGATGATGATTTTCAGAGCCTACCTGTTTCCCCGGAAGCGCAGAAGCAGGTGTGTGCGCAATATGGTAAGAAGCAAGGGAAGTGGATCGGAATAGCACCTTTTGCCAAATCGAAGTCTAACATGCTTCCGTATCGAATCACGAAGGAACTGATTTTGCAATTGAGTCGCCAAGAGGATACGCATGTTTATCTGTTCGGCGCCGGTGAGGTGGAGTGTGAACTGCTCAAACAATGGTCGAGTATCATGCCTAATGTGGTGAGTGTAGCGGGTATATTATCCTTAGAGCAAGAGTTGGAGTTGATGCGCCAATTAGATGTGATGGTATGTATGGATTCCGCCAATCAACATCTGGCTTCGTTGGTGGGATTAAGAGCGATCACCATCTGGATGGGAACCCATCCGATAATGGGTTTTGCGGCATGGAATCAGCGGGAGAGTGATCGGATACAACTGGATGTGGCTTGTCGGCCATGTACGGTACACGGGACGAATAAATGTCGTTTCCATAATTTCTTATGTCAACAAATAGATATTAATACAATAAAAGCAAAAATATATGAGTAAGATTATTTCTATTGCGAATCAAAAAGGTGGCGTCGGCAAGACCACGACGTCCATCAATCTCTCTGCCGCTCTTGCTAAAGCTGGTAAACGCGTGCTCTTAGTGGATGCAGATCCTCAGGCTAATACGTCCTCGGGTTTAGGGATTGAGATTCAACATTTAGAGCGTACTATTTATGAATGTATGATCAATGGTATTGATACGCGTTCGGCGGTGGTCGCTACCCATGTGGAAAATTTATATGTGCTTCCCAGTCATATCGATTTGGTAGGCGCTGAGATAGAAATGCGCGATATTGATAACCGCGAGAATCGTATGAAAAATGTACTAAATCAGGTGCGTGGTGAGTATGATTATATCATCATAGACTGCTCTCCGTCCTTAGGTTTGATTACGATTAATGCGTTGACGGCTAGTGACTCGGTGATCATCCCTGTGCAGTGTGAGTTCTTTGCCTTAGAGGGTATTGCTAAACTGCTCAATACCATCAAGATCATTAAGTCTAACCTCAACCCCGCTTTACAAATTGAAGGATTCGTACTGACCATGTACGATAATCGTTTGCGCTTGAGCAACCAAGTCTATGAAGAGGTGAAACGCCACTTTGGTGACTTAGTATTCAACACAGTGATTGGCAGAAACGTGCGCTTGAGTGAGGCTCCAAGCCATGGTATGAGTGTACTCGAATATGATCCTTCTTCCAAAGGAGCTCGTGGTTATATCAGTTTAGCTAAAGAATTAATTGCAAGATGAAGAAAATGACAGGCCTTGGGCGAGGCTTAGATGCCCTAATTGATACGACGCATGTGACCACCAATGGGGGTACAAGCATTAGTGAGATTGAACTGAGTAAGATAGTGGCTAATCCGGATCAGCCCCGTCGCACTTTCGACGAGGAGGCGTTGCAGGAACTGGCGCATTCGATTCGCGAACATGGTGTGATCTCTCCTATTACGCTGCGTAAGAATGAGGATGGTACTTACATGATCATTGCAGGTGAGCGCCGTTTCCGTGCTTCTAAGATAGCCGGACTCCATGCTATCCCTGCCTATATCCGTAATGCGAAGGAAGAGGATGTGATGGAGATGGCGTTGATTGAGAATATTCAACGCGAGGACTTGGATGCCATCGAGGTGGCATTGGCTTATCAACGGCTCATGGACGATTTCCGTTTGACACAAGAGATGATGTCCGAACGGGTAGGCAAAAAACGGGCGACAATAGCCAATTATCTTCGTTTGTTACGTTTACCCGCCGAGATACAAATGGGTATCAAAGAGAAAAAGATCGATATGGGACACGCGCGAGCTATATTAGGTTCGGATTCGGCAGAAGAGCAGTTGGCTATCTATAAACGCATTTTGTCGGAAGGTCTATCGGTACGCAAAGTGGAACAATTAGTCTCGGAACCCAAGAAGCCAAAGGCAACTAAAAAAACCAATACGACGGATTATTCCGAACAGGCACGCGCGATAGAAGACCGATTAGGTTGTCCCGTTAAGATCACGGATAATAAGATTATTCTCACTTTCTCTGACTCTCAGAAACTGCACGATATCATTGCCCGTTTGCGTTGAAGAAGATAGTAACCATATTATTGTGCATTATATCCCTTCACGGGTATGCGGCGAGCGATACGGTGCCTGCCCATCCGGTAGATATTCATCTATCCGATAGTGTGGCAGCGCCTCAGGTGCTATGGACTCCGGATCCGTATAAGGCGGTTTGGTTAGCCGCTATTGTTCCTGGATTGGGACAGATATATAATCGCAGTTATTGGAAACTACCGATTGTGTACGGAGGCTTTATGGGATGTGGTTATGCCATCTCCATCAACCAAGGGTGGTATGCCGAATATAAGGAGGCATATCGCGATATATTGAATGATGCAGGTCATCTATCTACGGATCCTAAAAAGTCCTATAATGCGTTGATACCGGAAGGCTATACCTTGGAACGATTAGGAGGAGAAGAAGGATGGCGTAACACCCTCAATTCACGTCAGCAAACCTATCATCGTTACCGGGATATATCCATTGTGGCGACGGTGGTGTTTTTCGCGCTGACGATCATAGATGCCTATGTTGATGCACAGTTATTTGACTTTGATATGTCCGAAGATTTATCACTGAATATAGAACCGCAACTTTATTGGAATCCGCAAAATTCTGAACGGGTTGCAGAAATGAAACTAGCTATTACATTTTGATGAAAAAGATTGTACTGGTATTATTATGTATGGGTCTATCCACTTATATGAAGGCCCAGGAACAAGAGTTGGATACCATTATGCCTCTCGCATTGGATTCCATACTCATTGACACGTTGACGTTTGATAACGCGGTAGCGGGGATAGATACCATATCTTGCCCGCGGGATACGATTATTGCCGACCTGCCCGATTCAGTCTATAAGGCGCGTTTACAGGCTTTGCCTTTTATGATAGAGATGCCCTATAACTCGGCAGTGAAGGCCTTTATCTTGCGTTATGTGAAGCATAATCCTAAAATGTTAGCCCGCATTCAGACGAAGGCGGCGTACTATTTCCCCTTGTTCTACGATGCGTTAGGTAAGGCTGGATTACCCTATGAGTTGTGCTATTTGCCGGTGATTGAGTCGGCTTTAAATCCACAAGCTCATTCTCATGCCGGTGCCGCAGGTTTGTGGCAGTTCATGCCATCCACGGGACGATTATATGGACTAGAGGTGAATTCCTTGGTGGATGAACGCATGGATCCCATACGATCGACGGAAGCGGCGTGCCAATATCTCAAATCCTTATATTCTACATATAATGATTGGACATTAGCCTTAGCTGCCTATAACTGTGGCCCGGGCAATGTGAATAAAGCGATGCATCGTTCTGGGAAGAGAGATTTCTGGTCTATTTATCCCTTCTTACCCAGAGAAACACGTAGTTATGTGCCTATCTTTATTGCGGCTGCATATGCGATCAATTATGCCGATTTGCATAATATATGCCCTGAGGCTATTGAGATGACCGTACAAACGGATACAATACAGACTGCTACGCGTCAGCACCTATTACAGATTAGTGAGATCTTAGGCATCGAACTAAACGAGTTACGTCGTCTTAATCCCCAGTATGCGCGTGATGTGATCCCTGGTGGAAAGACATACACGTTATGTTTACCATCCGACCGTGTGACCGACTATATTGACCAATTGGATGTGATCTTAGGTTACAGAGCGGACGAGTTGATTAACAATCGTCGTGCCGAGATTGATCTGGCGCAGAAGACATCACTCAATGGCGGCTATACCGTCAACGGAGTGACCTATTATAAGATTAAGAATGGCGATACCTTAGGAGGCATCGCCGCTAAGTTCCATGTGTCAGTCAAGCAGATTAAAGCATGGAATGGACTCAAGTCGGATAATATCCGAGCAGGTGCTACCCTGAAGATTGGAACGAAGTAAGAGGTAAGAAGTAAGAGGCAAGAATGATGGAAACGGATAAGTATTATCATCAACAGGAAGCCATGGAGATGACGGGATTACCGGCATCGACTTTGCGCTATTGGGAGGAACAGTTTGAGCAGATTCATCCTCGCAAGGATGGCCATGGCAATAGGTACTATACGATGAGTGATATCGAGACATTCAAGCGGATTCGCTATATCCGGGACGAATTGCATATCACTCGCATTGCGGCTATCCGTGCGGAGTTGCAGCATGGTGATAAGAAAACAGACGTGCGCCAGCAAGCTACAGAGGTGCTCATGAAGATTCGTACTCAACTGGTGGCTATTCGAGATATGATATAATAACCCTAATTACTATGGCAGATATACAAGATAAAGATTTTTTCTATGATTTCTTCCATCCGTTAGTCAATCGGATGTTCCGTTGGTCATTTAGGCATATCACCTACATGGGTAAGGAGAATATTCCCCATGATGGTGCGGTGATCTTTGCGCCTAATCACACCAATGCGTTATGCGATGCGTTAGCGATCCTAACGATTGATAATAGTCGCAAGGTGTTTGTGGCACGTGCAGATATGTTCAAGAGTAAGAAGGCCGCTTGGTTATTGAATGGCTTCAAGATCATGCCTATCAGCCGTATGCGAGATGGCGCGGAGGCAGTGCTGCATAACGACGAGACGGAACAAAAAGCGATCGATACACTCCACGATGGTGTACCATTCTGTATCCTACCCGAGGGAACACATCGTCCAATGCATTCGTTGTTGCCGTTAGGGAAAGGCATCTTCCGTATAGCCCTTCGTGCCTACGAGGAGTTTGGAAAAGAGAAACCTATCTATATTGTGCCCGTTGGGATTGTGTATGGTGACTTCTTCCACTTATGGAACACCTTATATATCAATATTGGCAAACCCATCAATGTCTCGGAGTGTGTCCACGAGTTTGAGGCGAAATTAGAGCCAGACGACTCCATCGCTAATAGTCATACGCGTGCGGTGCTGATCAATGAACTGCGTGATCTGTTAACGCAACGGATGCGCGAGCAGATTCTTTGGGTGCCTGATGATGAACATTATGAGGAAAACTATAAGCGCCTAAGTGAGAACCCTCCTGCACCATTTAATAAGTTTAAGCACCATCGTATCCCTCGTTGGATACTGTTGATTTGTTTGGTACTGCTGTCCCCGCTCTTCTTGGTAAGTGCAGTCATTACCATCCCCTTATGGGTAGTGTGGTTCATTATTCGTCGGGTGATCAAAGATACTGCTTTCCACAACTCGGTACAGTTCGTATGGCAGTTTGTGTTTATTCCGTTAAGTCTATTTGTCACCTTACCTTTCTGGATGTTCCTGCAAGAATATCTCTATCAAGCTCGTAAATTAAAACATCATGATTAAAGCATATTTTATCATCGCACTGTATATATTGGTGCCCGTATTGATTATTGAAGCGTTCAAGCGTTGGTCTTGGATGCAGAAGATTGGAACAGTTGTAGCTGCTTATGCGGTCGGTATTATCTTTGCCTTAACGGGCTTTGTGCACTTTGATCCTACTACGGCAGCTGCGGCTACTTTCACCAGTTTGAGAGCAACGATTATGTCGGTCGCTGTGCCGTTAGCCATCCCATTGATGCTCTTTAACTGTGACTTTAAGTTATGGACGAAAGCCTTGCCCAAGACGATATGGTCATTGGTCGGCGGATTAGTGGCAGTTGTGGTGGCGGTAATAAGTGGATACTATATTTTTAGTAATCAGGGCATCCCTGAGTTTAACAAGGTAGCCGCTATGATGACAGGTATCTATACGGGAGGAACGATGAACTTTAATGCCTTAGGCGCCTCTTTGGGTGTGAATAAAACCACGATGGCTATTGTACTCGCCTTTGAAATGGTACTGACGACTCCGTATATTTTCTTTATGATAGGAGGAGGATATAAACTCTTCCGTCGTTTACTTCCTTACACGGATGTGACCAAACGAGGACGTACCGATGATGAGATCGTGTCCAAAGATGTGGAGAATTATCGGGGTATGTTTACGCGGCAGCATGTAGGTGGAATGTTGATTGGATTGGGTTTGAGTATTGTGTTCTTAGGCGTGGGCGTGGGATTGGCGTTGCTCATTACGGGCACGATGAACGAGTTGGTGATCATTCTTACCATCACCACCCTTTCTATCATTGCATCCTTCTTCCGTAAAGTGCGTGAACTACCGAAGACCTTTGAGTTGGGTATGTTCTTTATTTTAATTTTTAGTGTGATAGTAGCATCTTTATTTGATATCCATAGTGTGAATGGAGGATCTGCGATGATAGGTGCTTTTGTGGGATGGGTGATTGTGATGTCCGCTGTCTTGCATTTTATATTCTGCAAGATAGCCAAAGTGAGTGGAGATTTGTTCTGCGTGAGTCAGGTGGCATTATTATGCTCACCTCCTTTTGTACCACCATTAGTGGGTGCGATGCAGAACAAAAGAGTATTGATAAGTGGAATAGTGATTGGATTGGTGGGCTATGCCGTGGGAACGTATTTGGGTGTGATGATAGCTTACCTATTGGGATAGGGTAACATATTAATATTTAAAAAAATGAAGAAAGTGTTGTTTTGGGCTATGGCTACATGGGTGGCTGTAGCTCCGATGGCGGCTAAGCGTCAGCCGAAGCCGCAGGAAGTGGATTCGTTGGGGAGAAAGATTAAAACGGGTTGGAACTTTGGTATCTTGCCGTCCGTGGCGTATGATGCAGACTATGGGTTTCAGGGTGGTTTATTATCTAATGTTTATTTTTATGGGGATGGAAAACAGTATCCGGAGTATATCCATTCACTCTATTTTGAAGCGGCCTATACGACTAACCACCATGGTATTTTCCGTTTCAATTATGATTCTAAATACCTTATACCCAATCATCGTCTTACCTTAGATGCTACGTATTTACCGGATGCTTTATGCGATTTTTATGGCTATAATGGCTATCAGTCTGTCTATCACTATGATGTGCAAAACTACTTTGCACCTACGGATACGACAGAGATGTATCGCTGTTTCTATAAGTACAAACGCGACCTCATTCGTGTGGCAGCTGATATCGAAGGCACTATCTACAAGGACTTAAAGTGGAATGCCGGTATTGGTTTATTAGGTTATATTGTGGACACATGTAGTCGTAATCCGTATCAAGGTGGATTATATGGTCTTTACCAGCAATGGGGACTGATTGGCAAAGACGAGCAGAATGGTGGTTGGCATCCCTACGCCCGCGTGGGTATCACCTATGATACACGAGATAGACGCGTGGGGGCAACTAAGGGTATTTATACAGACGTGTTCTTTACCTATTCGGCGGCATTTAATGCAGCCTATGGTCAACAAGCTGCTGCGGGGTATAACCATTTGCAGTTTAACTTCACCTTCCGTCACTATGTGCCCATTTTGAATCGGGATAAACAGTGGTGGAGTAATATTACCTTTGCCTACCGTATAGGTACGCAGAATAATATAGCCGGTTCTTCCCCCTTCTATATGAATAACTACCTCAATACCCTCTTTATCCAACGGGTGCTGTATGAGGGATTAGGTGGTGCTAACTCGTTGCGTGGTACGATGTGTAACCGACTCTTAGCGAATGGTTTTCTCTATGCTAATGTGGAGTTTCGTTTCCGTATGGTGAACTTCGATATTGGACGTCAACATTTCTTTGTGGCATTCAGTCCGTTCTTTGACTTAGGTATGGTGACGCAACCATATGATATAGAGCAACTGTCCTTAGAACGAACTGGCATTACGCTGCAGCAGAACGTGGAGGCATCGGGGTATAAGTATAGTGATTTCTTTACCTCGGACAAGAAAGATATCTACCGTCCACATATGTCGGCAGGATTGGGATTGAAGATAGGTATGAACGAGAATTTCATCCTTTCTGTCGATTGGGCAATGCCGTTCGACAAACAGGATAACCAGAAGTGGGCGAACTTCTACGTCAAAATGGGTTATCTATTCTAATCTTGTGTGACTCCGGAGGGACTCTAACCCCGGAGCGTCCTCCCGACAAACGGGAGGAGCGGCGTCCGCCTAGGAGGGCTTTTGTGTGACTCCGGAGGGACTCTAACCCTCGACACTCAGAACCGGAATCTGATGCTCTATACAACTGAGCTACGGAGCCAAAAAATCATCAATCTCGTCTTCCCATAAAGATGAGTATGAAGTACACTAGGTTCGCCAACGAACCTAGTGCTGCTACTACGTATGTATAGGCAGCCGAGTGTAGGGCAGATGAAGCCATTTCCACTTGGTCGCGTGCTACGATGCCTGAATCACCTAACCATTCTACAGCGCGTTGACTCGCATTCACTTCCACCGGTAGGGTAACAAAAGCGAAGAGGGTCGTGAGTCCAAAGAGAATGATGCCGGCTAACATCAGATAGGGGAAGACATTAATGAGCAGCATCCCTGCTAATAGTATCCAAGTCATTGTTTGTCCTGCAAAACTCACTACGGGTACCAATGCTGACCTTAAAGATAAGGGCGCGTACGCGTGCGCGTGTTGCACGGCATGACCACACTCGTGTGCCGCTACGGCTGCGGCAGCGATATTGGCTTGACTATATACGGACTCAGATAAGTTAACCGTTTTGGTGGCAGGGTTATAGTGATCGGTGAGATGTCCTGTGGTGCTAACCACTTTGACATCCGTGATACCATTCTCACGCAGCATCTTCTCGGCAACTTCCTTTCCCGTGAGGCGTATAGACTCCTGAGAGTACTTTTTAAACTTCCGCTCTAATGAAGCACTAACAGCCCAACTGGCGAGTGCTATGGCAATAAATATAATCCATCCAATTGACATATTCGTTTACTTGATATTTTTTCCAACTAATCTTCTACAAATCTTACATTCACCATACACATATAAGGAGAAATGGTGCGGTGTAAAATTGGAGTATTTTCTACTAATAATCACATTCTCAGCAATCTTAGGCTTGAATTCGGATACTCGTCCACATTTGGTGCAAATGAGTTGGGCGTGATTATTATGATTATATACTATCTCATATTGTGGTTTGCAACGGCTCTCATACTGCTTATTCAGACTATGAACAATTTTGGCTTTTAATAAGAGTTGTATGGTGTTATAAACAGTACTGCGTGATATAAACTCCTTTTGTGCCAACTCCACAATCGTGTCCATCGAAAAGGGTGTATCTGCTTGGCAGCAAAGGCGGAGGACATGCTCTCGTTCTACCGTATGGCGAAGGTGATTCGCTGTTACATAGGCATCCAAGACACCTTTGACTATGGTATATGTATCCTCCTTTTTCATTCAATAGGTTTGATATAGGCACGGCGGCGCTTGTGCTGTTTGTGATCAAAGATCGTGAACTGCTGTTGGCACTTAATGTTCTTCTCTAAAATAGAGGTTGTTTCTACGCGGCGGAAGCCATACTTAATGAAGTAGGGTATCTGATCATCGAAAAAGATGCTATTGATCCCTTTATCTTGGTAATCCGGTCGCACGGCGATAAGTAGGAGATCGAAGTGCTCTATCTGTTTGGCACGAAGCGCTTTGAGTATATGGTACCATCCGAAGGGGAAGAGTTTGCCACCACACTTGCGTACCGCATCGCTGATATCGGGCATTCCTAAGCCAACACCGACAATCTCATCTTTCTCATTGACGATGATAGTGACAAAGTCGAAGTTGAGTATGGGGAAATAGATATCGCGGTAATATTCTTTTTGGCGCTGAGTCATTGGCTGGAAGTTATACAACTTCTGATAGGCTTCGTCCAGCACATCCATGAAAGTGAGACCATACTTGCGTACCAACTCCTTCGCATTCTTCACTTTGTCCACACGCACGTGGCTGCGTTCTTTTACCAAGGCGGCTACGCGGGATAAACGTTCCGGCACTTCGGACGGGGAGTTGATAAGGTACTCAATCCAATCCTCATCCTTGACTAACCCATAATGCTCCATGTGTTGTACATAATAGGGGTAGTTATATAAGGAGGCTAATGGTGCTACATAGTCATATCCCTCGATGAGTAATCCTTCATGATCCCAATCGGTAAAACCTAATGGACCATTCATGGCGGTCATACCGTGTTCTTTACCCCAATCCCGTACGGCATCGAGCAGCGCGGTGCTGACCTCTACATCATCCACAAAATCCATCCACCCAAATCGAACGTTCTTGACCTTCCAAGCCTCATTAGCCTTTGAATTGATAATGGCTGCAATACGTCCGACAGGTTGATTATCGCGATAGGCCATAAAAAGCTGGAAGTCGCTAAACTCCATAGCGGGATTCTTCTCCCGATCAAAAACGGCTATCTCATCAAAATACAGAGGAGGACAGTAGTAAGGACAATCCTTATACAGGTCATTGGCAAATTGAATGAAGCGTTTTATGTCTTTGCGACTATATATTTTGCGTATTTCTACAGCCATAATGCGTAAAAACTTAAAAAATCGATGCAAAAGTACAAATTTATTTTGATATATGCAAATTTTTTTGTACTTTTGTGCCGAATTAGGGGATAATTGGTTTTGACAGCAGGTAGAATGGGTGTATAAGCACGCCGAGTATGGATACCGCTCGTTAATCGGGTCTAACAGTTTTAACTGGCAACAATACTGTAGCTCTCGCTGCCTAACCGAAGTATAGTAGGTTGGCTTTTTTCTTGACAAGGTCAGGAATCGAGACATCGCTCCAAGCCCGGCTTCGCGGCTGATAGGATATAGCGGTGCGGAAATTGCGAAGATAGTCGTTCGGGCGCTGCGATCGGACGATGAAGATTGAGCAGATAAGGTGACGGTTGGTGGCTTGGGTCTTGCCGTTGCACGAAAATGAAGGCCAAGATAAGCGTGTAGAAAGTATATTTGTTCCTTGTTTGGACGCGGGTTCGACTCCCGCTATCTCCACCAAGTGGAAGTTAAAAGAGTTCTAAAAGTTCAAGAAGTTCTAAAAGCTCAAAGTGTATGAAAGCAAAGTTTGTGAATCGAATCAATGCTCTGTTGGGTGCTTTGGCAGTTATACTGGCAGGATGCGCTACGCGTGGCCAAGTGACAAACAATATGCCTATATGTATGTATGGCATTCCGTCTGAGGTGCAGGAGCGCAATCGTGCCATAGAGGACTCTATTCGCACAGAGGAAGAGCGCAAGGCTCGCTTACAACAGGATACGTTGCGTGTGGATACTTTGCAGCAAGATACGATGCCTGCCTATCAGCGTCCTAAAATGAAATATGGTCCTCGTCCTGTATGAGGTTTCGTCTTCGTTTAGCATTGGAACTTGAACGTCTTCGTCGGCGTAATCTGAAGGCGTTACATCCCTTACAACAACTTTTTTGGGAAAGCACTTTACGTTGTAATGTGCATTGTTTGCATTGTGGTAGTGATTGCCTATCGTCTGTGACTCAACCCGATATGCCTGCCGAGGATTTTATCAAAGTGATTGACGAAGAAGTACTGCCCCATGTGAACCCTCGTGAGGTGATGATCGTTATTTCGGGTGGTGAACCATTGGTGCGTAAGGATTTAGCATGGATAGGGGAACAGTTGAAACAACGGGGTTTTCCATGGGGTATGGTTACCAATGGCGTTGCTTTGACCCCGGAGCGATTCCGTGAATTACGCGAGGCTGGCTTACGCTCGATGGCGATTAGTTTGGACGGCTTAGAGGAAGATCATGTATGGTTGCGCCAGCATCCATTGGCGTTTGAAGGTGCTTGTCGGGCTATTCGCCTAGCGGCTGCGGAACCGGGCTTTACATGGGATGTGGTGACTTGTGTCACTCGTCGCAGCATAGGACATTTGGATAAGATACGTGATTTAATGGTATCGTTGGGGGTAACCCATTGGCGTATCTTTGGTATCGACCCTATGGGGCGTGCCGCCACTAATCCGGAGCTACTGCTCACAGACGAAGAATTTACGCAAATGATAGACTTCATCCGTTCCTGCCGTATAGCACATAGCACACAATGCGCGACGCTGGATGTGAGTTACTCCTGCGAAGGTTTTATGGGTGAGTATGAAGGTTCGATACGCGATTATCTGTATCAGTGTGCGGCGGGCATATCGGTAGCGTCTATCTTGATAGATGGTAGCATATCGGCATGTACCTCTATTCGAGGTAAGTATTATCAAGGCAATATCTATAAGGATCACTTCTGGGATGTGTGGGAACATGGTTTCCAAGCATACCGTGATCGCACTTGGATGAAAAAACAGGCGCCTTGCGACACCTGTTCCATGTTCCGTTATTGCGAGGGCAATGGGATGCATCTGCGCCGAGAAGATGGTTCGCTGATGCTCTGCCATCTCCACCGGTTAACGCACGAGCCCTTATCCTAATAACTCTACTGATCGATTGACGAACTTAGCGAGTGCTTCACCTTTGAGTTGTCCACTGGCGAGCAATGCGATGTCCATCAACTGATGCAAGCGCTCATCTTTTCCACTGAGCGTATAAACCGTCTTCTTCACGGTTTCTTTTGCCTCTTCGCCCTTCGCCTCATCGCCTTTCTTTTCAACTACTTCTTCTACTTCTTCGGAAGTCATAGCATCAAAGAGTTCTTGGATGCGTGGGTGATTGGTGTTGATGACGAGGTTATACTGATCTGGCATCTGTCCGTAGAAGGACATACCTTGCTGGTGTGCGGACATCTCTTTCATACGACGCATAAACTCGTTTTGTGTGAGGAAAATAGGTAGTGCATCGGCAGTCGCAGGCTCAAAGTTGATGTAGTAACTCATCTTCTTCTCTGTGGGTATAAGTGCCTCAAACGCTTTACGTACTCCCTCTTTCTGCTCCTCGCTATAGTTGTGGTTGTCGTTATGGTTATCGTCTTTCTTAATGATGTTCTCAATGATATCGCTATCTACACGCACAAAACGCATCTTCTCGTTCTTTTGCTCCAACTGGCTTATGGCATGCACATCTAACTCCCCATCCATGAGTAGCACGTCATACCCTTTGGCTTTGGCGCGTTCGATATAGGTGTAGTTCGCATCGGCATCTTGCGTATAGAGGACTATGAGGTTGCCATCCTTATCGGTTTGCTTATCCTTAATTACCTCCTTGTACTCCTCTAAAGTGTGGTACAATCGCCCCTCGCCTTCAGGAGAGGGGACGGGGGTGAGGCTTTTAAAGAGTGCAAACCCAATGGCACGTTCGTAGAACTTCTCGTCGGAGAGCATACCGAACTGGATGAATAACTTGATGTCATCCCATTTCTTCTCAAAGTCTGCCTTGTCGGTTTTGTACATCTCTGCCAATTTGTCAGCCACTTTCTTGGTGATATGGCTGGAAATCTTCTTGACATTGTTATCAGACTGCAAGTAACTACGGCTCACGTTAAGTGGGATATCGGGGCTATCGATTACACCATGGAGCAGTGTTAGGTACTCGGGTACGATGTTCTCCACCTCGTCGGTGACAAAGACCTGGTTGCAATAGAGTTGGATCTTATTGCGATGGATATCGAGGTTATTCTTGATACGTGGGAAGTAAAGAATACCTGTCAAGTGGAACGGATAGTCCACATTGAGGTGGATGTGGAACAGTGGTTCATCCATTTGCATGGGGTAGAGCTCGTGGTAGAAGTTGGTATAGTCCTCATCCTTCAAGTCTGCAGGCTTGCGAGTCCATGCAGGGTTGATGTTGTTGATGATGTTCTCCTCGTCTAGTTCGACCTCTTTACCATCTTTCCACTCCTTTTTCTTGCCGAAGGCGATCTCTACGGGCAGGAACTTACAATATTTCTTGAGTAAGCCCTCGATGGTAGCATCCTCTAAGTACTGCTCGAACTCGCTATTGATATGGAGCACGATATCTGTACCGCGGTCGGCTTTGATCGTGTCCTCCATGGTGTATTCAGGATCGCCTGCGCAAGACCAGTGAACGGCTTTGGCATCGTCTTGGTAACTAAGGCTGAAGATCTCTACTTTATCAGAAACCATAAACGCACTATAGAAACCGAGACCAAAGTGACCAATGATCGCCTCTGCCTTATCTTTATACTTGTTCACAAACTCTTCTGCACCCGAGAACGCAATTTGGTTGATGTACTTATCCACCTCTTCGGCAGTCATACCGATACCATGATCCTGTACGGTGAGAGTTTTCTTCGCCTTATCTATAACTACGCGCACGCGTAGGTCGCCTAAGTCACCCTTGGCTTCGCCTACCGATGATAAGGTTTTTAACTTCTGCGTCGCATCGACTGCATTACTGATGAGTTCACGCAAGAAAATCTCGTGGTCGCTGTACAAAAATTTCTTAATAACGGGGAAGATGTTATTACTCGTTACCCCAATGTTTCCTTTTGCCATAATATGTATGAATTATTACATCCATTCTTCACTCAAATCTCGTGCCAATGAAGATTTGCTGCCAATTTGGCAGAAAAGTCCATAAAAATGCAAAAATATGAATAATTTATTTGGTTGTTTCAAAAAAAAATACTACCTTTGCACGATTTCTAAATAAAATGTTATGAAGAAATGGTTATTTTTGATGGCTTTTGCGGCGGTGGTAAGCACTGTAGGAGCCAAAGATAAAGTGGTAGAGACCTCGGGTAAACAACCTAAGTGGATCTATGCAGTGGAGAAAGAATACCTCATCGTGTCTGCGGAATCGGAGTCATTAGAGGAGGCTAAAAGCAAGTGTATGGTGACCATTAAGAAGCAGATTTTGGCTTCTGTGGCAGAGAATGTGGAGGCACAAGCATCGCTCAATACCTTCGAGCAGGAGAAGAATGGTCAGTATGACATGATGCAGACTTATGCCTCGATGGTAGAGACCAAGAGTGCTAAGATACCTTTCCTATGCGAGGTCAGTATCTCTAAGGCGGAGGATTTCTATTGGGAGAAGATTAAGAATAAGAAGGTGTATAGGTATCGCTATCACCTCAAATATCCGTTTGGTAAGTTTGATCTTGCCCGCATGGTAGATGCCTTCCAGAGTGGCGAAGATGCGATCAATAACCAGCTCAAGGACTTTGCTGCGGATGATTTCTCCTCCTACACTTCTGTGGAGCAGATGACGGCTCGTATTCAGGCTTTGCGTTTATTCAAAGCGACGCTCTTAGAGGAAGATAAGCGTTTAGAGCAGGTGGAGCGTATAGAGCGCGTTTATGGGGAGTATATACGCAGTATCCAATTGAGTTTGGTTTCTATTGACCGCGAAGAAGTGGTCTTTGTGCCTACTTTCCGGGGTAAAGAGTTGACAATGAAAGCGCAACCGAAAATGAAGAGTAATTGCCTCACGAATATGCAGTTTACTAATCGTGGCACACAATGTGTGGTGGCTTATGATAGTACCGATTGTGCAGAGAGCGAGAAGAACTATATTGATATTAGTTTCAATATAGGAGGTAATAAAGTCAAAAATCGTTTTACAGTTAAATAAATTATTAACCTATTAAACATTATTTATTATGAAAAAAGTTTTGTTTGTTTTGGCAGCTGCTATGGTTATGGTAGGCTGCGGTAGTAAGAAAGTTGCTCCCACCAAAGGTGAAGTAGAAGTCAATGTTCCGTGCAAAGAGTATAAGACGGACAAGAATACACTCCGTGCTAACGCGAGTGCAACCTCTCCTAATATGCAGAATGCAACCGATAAGGCATTAGCATCTGCTCGTAGAGAATTGGCTACCAGCATTGAGGCAACCATTAAGCGCGTAGTGGATCAGTATGCTTCTTCCTATGATCTGAATGATGCAGCTGATTTCCGCGGAAAGATGCAGGATATTACTCGCACGGTAGTGAATCAACAGTTAGTAGGTTCCGTGCCTGTTTGCGACAAGATCACTCGCACTACGGACAAGGATGGTAATACGATCTATCATGCTTATGTAGCGATTGAACTGACTACCAATGAGATGTTGGAGGCTGTTCGTAATGGTGTGAATAACAAGATCTCTGACGAAGAGAAACTGCGTACTGACTTCGAGTACGAGAAGTTCAAAAAGACCTTCGAAGAAGAGATGGCTAAACTCGGTGAGTAAGCCGTAACTCAAAATGTTGCTGTAATTTTGCTGCGGAATGAAGATCATAATAACAATTTAAAAGACTATGGGACAATTAGCATTACTATATTTATTTCTAAAAGCTTATGTATTAGTGTCCATACCTATTGATAAGAATGATAACCGCAGACATGTGCATGTTTTTCCTCGACTTAAAGGAGCGAGAGGCAAAAACTCGGTGGCGAAGGTTTGGATTGAGTCAAATGGTGAAAAGAATGTAGAAATACACGACTCAATACTATCAACTAAAGAGAATGAATTACTTGTAAAAATTATCGAAGATAACTGGGACTATATTAATGCTCAAATAACAAAATCCTTTGACGGAGAAAAGACTACACCTAAAGAGATATCAATAAATAACAAATAACACTATGTGTAAAATGGCCAACATACATGTCGGTATTAAGAAGTTGAATTTTACCGAGAGAAGAGGAAAAATGTCCGTCTATTTAACAGATGGGCGTGAAGTTAGTGTGCCTGTTTCAAAATTCAAGGACATAAGTATGATGCCTATCAAAGAACGAAATAAGTGGTTCGTACTTGATGAACAATACTTTACGTTTGAGAATATGGGCAAGGTGTATTCTGTAACAGATGTCCTTGACTATAATATGAGTCAGCACTAACTCTCCGTCGCCGACAGACGTTAAACAGCGGGACATAATGAATATTATTTGCAGTGGCAAATAAATTAAGCGTTGTAAGCCAAAACTTGATCTTTTGAAACTTCGACAACTTCAAAAAATCTACCAAGTACGGTTTTTGCACGCTCACGTTTTGCGTGAGTTTTCCGTGCGTACATTTGGTAGATTATAGGTAGTCGAAGACCTCAAAAGATCAAATGAAGCGAACGAAAAGTTCACGCTTTCTTTATGCACCCACGCGCGCGTATATGTAATAAGGAATGAAATAAGAAGTATGGAACTTGATATGATTTTGGCCATAGCGGAGATAGGTACTCTATTTGTGACCATTATTGGTCTTATTGTGGCTGGTCGGCAATTCTACCAGCAGCATCGCTTGTCTTTCTATGAGCATTATACAGAACGGAATATGATGATCATGGATGAGATGCCATCATTTGTGCTGTACAAAAAAGACAAAGTAACCTTGTCAAAGGAAGATGAAGAAAAATGGAGGGTAAGTATTTTCCTGTACTTTGATCTCTGTAGCGAAGAGTATTATCTTCATCAAACGAAATACATAGAGGATAAGGTTTGGAATGATTGGAAAGACGGAATGGCTGACTTCTTTAATCGTGATGGTGTAAACGAGATCTTACAAGAAATCGTAGAACAATATAGAGAGTCTTATCGGGACTTCATTGATTTTCTAAAATACGAATTACAAATTAAAAACCTATAGCCTATGAACAATTTACTTCTTTGTTGTTGCGATTGTACGTGCATCACCGAATTTTTCAATTTGCTTGGAAAAATCACTATTCCCATTTGCATTGTTATAGCCATTGCAGTTGTGGCAAAGTCGCCTGTGTGGCAACAATGGATAAGGAGTCGCTATGACCTCAAAATCAAAGAAGCTGAGTCTCAAGCGAAAATTAGTCAAACTCCTCAAGAAAAGTAGTTTACTACAAACGGATTCATTAACCAATTAATATTTATATTGTATGAAAAAACTTCCATTATTATCAGCCATAGTGCTGATCAGTGTGTATGTAAATGCACAAGTAAATGTATCAGTCTATCACGATTGTAGCAAGAATGGCTACACCAAAGTGTTTGGACCGACGGGAACGGCTACTGTATTGAGTAGTTCTGGTCGTACCTCTTGCGAGTGGGTACAGTTGTGGGCTGGAGGTCCTAAATGGGCAACTTTCAATGTGGGTGCGACTATCACCAACTATGCCAATCTGACCGTAGGTGCTGATGCGACCTCGTTTTACAATTACACCGACCAAGCCCCTTATTACAATACCGCCAATGTAGGCGGCTTATACGCTTGGAACAATCCCAACCTCAATGCGCGCAAGACCACTTGGGATAAAAAAGTGAGTACTGGCATTCGTGATGTCGCTACCGACCAATGGGGAAGCAATTGGAAGACACCAACCAAAGAACAATTAGACACCCTTTGTGATAAATACAGCAGTTACGGCAAAACCACATGGACTTGGTGTGATGGTAGTACTACACAGTATGTAAAAGGTTGCACCCTCAAGGGCTACAAGGTCTCGGGTGTAGGCGATTATGCGCAGTACTCCATATTTTTGCCTGCTGCGGGTTACTTCTATTACTACTATGGCACGGTCACCAATGCCAGCGACTACGGCTACTATTGGTCGAGTCCGGGTTACATCTCCAACTACGCCTACCGCTTGTACTTCTACTCGGACGATCGCGACTTGTACAGCTACTATCGCTATTACGGACAATCGGTACGGGCGGTGTTGGCTCAATAGAATTTGCCTTGTTCTTTTCTCATCAGCCTTTCACCAACTATCTTTTCTTTGTTCGGCAAGCCCCCCAGCGCGGTAGCGCATCAGGGCTTGATGAACAAAGAAAAGATTAACAAATAGCCGCCTAGGCGGCTCGAAAATAAATAAGGAATGGCAAAGTTATCAGAAATAATATCCATAGAGCATAATCGTCAAGATATGGCATCATGGATGAAGGTGCATTTGTTTCGAGATGGACGTTTTTTGCGCGCTTCCGAAGTAAGTGCGTGGCATTGTGTTCGCTTGTGTGGAAACGAGATTGCTGTGTCGCATCGCAAGTCTCCTCAAGCGGAGGATGGCTCGTATGTGACCATTGGTTTCCCTCCTGAGAGTGTCGATAAGTTTACACCGAAAGGAGTTGTTGAAGACTATAGAGACGATAGTCATATTATCTTTTTACTTCCTGCGAATACCTTTCCTTCTGAAGTGACGCCAGAGTTGTTACGTGAAGATTTTGTAAGGTGGAAAAAGGAGCAGCCAATAAATGCTATTCCTTCTGATAAAAGAGACTTTGAACAAGCCCGTTCCGTAGATGGAACGATAAAGAATATGATGATAGATATGCTTTCTTCGCGTGAAGATTTGGCAAGTGTAAGTATAACCATAACGATGACGAGAAAATAAGAACAAGGTAAATTCAATGGCAGTATTCCTGCTCAATGAGTAGGATTATTATTCGGTAGGAGCGATTGGCTTGTATGGACATTCTTTTCGCTTTGAGTATCAAGTTACTGCCATCGCATTTTTGCCTGCTGCGGGTTACTTCAATTACAACAATGGCACGGTCAACAATGCCAGCAACAACGGCAACTATTGGTCGAGTACGGAGAACGACTCCAACAACGCCTACAACTTGAACTTCAACTCGGACAATCGCAACATGAACAACAACAATCGCAAGAACGGACAATCGGTACGGGCGGTGTTGGCTCAATAGCATTTACCATGTCTTATCAATTAACTCGACAACAACTGTATAAGGATTTGCACACTGCCTATCTTTGCGCAAGAAGACATAAGAGAAAGAAAGATTATCAACAACGATTTGAAGCCCATGTATATGCAGAATTAGAGAGTTTATGTGATGAGTTATGGAATCGGACTTATAAGGCGCAACCATCGGAGGCGTTTTTGATACATGATCCTAAAATCAGAGAGGTATTTGCGGCGAACTTTAGGGATAGGATAGTACATCATTTGTACTTCAATTACGTACATGAACTATTAGAGCGAACTTTTATTCAAGATTCCTATTCCTGTATCAACGACAGAGGAACGCATTATGGAATAGGACGCTTGGAAAAGTACATCCGTAAAGAAAGCCAAAATTATACGCAGCCCTGTTATGTGCTCAAGATGGATATTAGTGGTTATTTTATGCATATTGATAGGCAACGATTGTTAACTATAACTTTGGCATCTTTGCAAAAAATGGCGGAGCATAGGGTGAGTACGGGTAGTGAGGAGAGATGGGATGAGAAGGTAGATATGCAATTCGTAGTGTATTTGACACGCGAGATTATACTATTGGATCCGACAGCCAATGCAATAGTGAAAGGGAGACGAGAGGCGTGGAAGCATCTGCCTAAGAGCAAAAGTTTGTATTATAGTCCGTCAGGGTGTGGATTACCAATCGGGAACTTGACAAGTCAGTTGTTTAGTAATGTGTACCTTAATGTGCTGGATCAGTGGATGAAACGCGAATTGGGTTGCAAAGCGTATGGACGATATGTGGATGACTTCTATGTGGTGAGTAGGGATAAAGAGTGGCTTGCGTCCTTAATACCGCAAGTAACGATGTTTCTAACGAACCAATTAGGGTTGTCGGTACAACCGAATAAAACGCAGATATGTAATGTGTATTATGGAGTAGATTATTTAGGAGCGACCATTAAACCCTATCGCAAATATGTGAGTGCGACTTGTGTCAAAAGAATAAGGAAGCATATCCATGAATTGAGAGGAGATAATATAGCCAATTCGCTGAATTCGTTTCTTGGAGTGTTGGGACATTATAGTTCTTTTGGCTTGAGGAAAAGGATTTTTATGGAAGAACATGATTTTCTGCAATATGGGAAATTTAATAAGAATATAACAATATATAAACAATTTTTAAATTTTATGTTATGATGAAAAAACTATTTTGTATTGCTGCATTATTTATGGCAGTCGAAATTTCAGCAGAGCAGGTGACACTAACTCTGTACGCTAACGGCTGCGAGGCAGCTAATGTTATTAATTGCCCTCAAGGCTATCCCATTCGTGTAACGGCGGATCCTGATTATGGCTACCATTTTGACCGTTGGTCAGATGGTAATACCACTAACCCACGGACATTGCAAGTGACCACAAATACCACATTGACAGCAACATTTGCTAAGAACGCCTACACTATCACAACTTCGGTTAACTATCCAGAACGCGGAAGCACAACGGGCGATACTACGGTCTTGTATCAGGATAATGTCACGATCAGTGCTGTGGCTAACTATGGCTATCACTTTACCCGTTGGAATGATGGTAATACGGATAATCCACGTACTTTCACGCCGACAGAATCAGGAAACTATCAAGCCATTTTTGTGCCGAATCAATACCTACTGACGACCTCGTCCGATGGCCATGGTTATGTCTATGGAGGTGGAACATATAACTATTTATCTAATGTGAATATGAGTGTGAATGCGGACTTCGGTTACCACTTTGTACAATGGAATGACGGCAATACGGATAATCCACGTAGTCTTACCATCACTTGCGATACAGCGTTTGTTGCCATCATCGCAAAGACTTATTCGGGCGATTGCGGCAATAACCTCTATTGGACATATTCCAACCATGCGTTGACGATTATTGGTAGTGGCAGTATGTATAGTTATGCGTTAACGACCGTGCCTTGGGGATTATTCTTGGATTCTATCAAAACCATCTCTCTGCCCGCAGGCTGTACTTCATTAGGTAATAACTGCTTCAAAGACATCACCGGTCTAAAGGAGATCACCATCCCTGCATCCGTGACAACCATAGGTGCGAATGCGTTTGCTGGCTGCCGCAAGTTGTACGACATTTACTGCTATGCTGCAGAACCACCTGTTGCTCAAAGTTCCTCGTTTGAGAACTACAACGTCTATCTCCATATACCTTGTGACAATAAACGTGACTATGAGTTAGACGCTGTCTTTGGCTCGTTCAAGTATATAGAGTGTATGGGTGCCGAACCCGTGCCAACGCCAATCACAACGGCTACGGTAGAGCCAACCGAGACAACGGCGGCTATCACTTGGCCAACTGACAGTGCGGCTGCTACATATACCATCACGATTACTAAAGATGGTGTAGTATTTTGTACGCTGATCTTCGATGCGGATGGGCGTTTGACGAGTATAGCTTTTGCTCCTGGTCGTAGTGCGAATACAGAGTCAGCCGTGGCTACGGCAACGAGTGCAGGTTTCAGTTTCACCGTCACAGGTCTGCAATCAGGGACGCACTATGATTTCGAAATTGATGTGCAGAATGACGCAGAGGAAATAATCAAGGCTTATACTGGAACCTTTGACACTAAGGGGATTGCCACCTCGGTGGATGAAGTTAATACTATCAGCATTACCAACCGCAAGGTTATCCGCAACGGTATCCTCCTCATCGAGCGGAATGGGGTGTACTACAATGCCCAAGGGGCGGTAGTGGAGTAAGCCCCCCTCTATCCCCCCGATTGGGGGGAATAAGTGATATAGCGACAGAAGGATAGAGCGATCTATCCTTCTTTGCATTCTACCTTTTGTATGGCTGGGATTGTTCAAAAATACCAGTCCGCCACTCCGCCATTCCATTTGTTCTGATAGAAAGTATCAAAGTGCCATGGCATTTTGGCACTTTCTCTCTATCCCGTATCAATACTGGTGTTGTAGCCAATATGCCAAAGTGCCACGGAACTTTCTTGATTAGCATCTATACCCCCATATCCTTTTCTACCCAAAACATAACATAAACATAACATCCTCGATGTCCACAAGACATTCGTGCAAAGTGCAATTGCACTTTGCACTATGGATGTAAATTGTTGTGTTTGAGTGCGTTGCAAATGAAAGTGCAAAGTGCAATTGCACTTTCATACAATGAGAGAGCATTCTACGAATCACAAAAACAGCAGAAAAAACCAACGCAGATAGTACCGAGTGGTCGCGGTGTGGTCGCCGTTTATATCCATAATTGATAGTGTATCGCTCTGAAAACGCTCTAAAAAGGCTCTGTTCAGCCTGCGCGCCGGCTGTCCGTAGGTGCTACGGGGGTGCTACGTGGGTGCTACGGGGCTACATCTAGTTTTTTGTTGCATAGTAAGCCATTGGGCGAGATACTCCTGCTCGGGTTGGCCGGGGGTGGGATAAAGTTCGGCTTTGTCTAAGACCCCTAAGACATGAAGATCCATGATGGTCGAATACCCGCTGCGGGCAATGATACGCTTAGCTCCTTGCAAATAGGATGCTAAGCGTTTATCGTCATATATATCCTTGGCAAAGAGTACATGTTGGCCTTGTAATCGCTGACGCCACTCCTGCTCCATAAGACTACGCTGGGGCTCTAATCCCGAGAGGAGAACGACTACGTCGTAATTGCCCTTTTCCTGCCCTGCGGGCATCTTTTCCACCTGAAGGGGCAAGGAAAAACGGGAGAGAGAACCAAGATATTTACGATTTACGGATGTACGATGTACGATTGATGTACGATTTACGGATGTACGATGTACGATTTGAGGATGGCTGAGGTCGCCAGCAAGGGAAGTGGCGTAGTCGGGGTAGTCGGGTACCCAAACTTCGTCGTATCGGTTATAGAAATGTGCATGGATGCGAGTGGCAAGGGGCTCCCAGTGCTTCCAGCGCGGCGGGAGAAGGATGTGGAGCTGGTGGGTGAGGTAGATGGTGTGAGGTTGAGAGTTGAGAGTTGAGAGTTGAGAGTTGAGGGGATAAAGGGCAAAGCGGTTGTCGGAGATAATAAGATCATAGTGGTCGTGGCGAAGGATGGTGCGTAAGCGCATACGATCGCGAAGAAGCCACCAGAGCACTTTGGGTAGTTGGAGGAGTAAGATGCCTATCTGCGACGGACTGGACGAGTAATGCAGATTCAGGGGCGCGAGGTGTAAGACCGGTAAGGTGGGGAAGTGAGATTGAAGTAATAACAAGGATTCCCCATCGCCTACGAGCACCACCTCATGACCATCGGCAAGGTACTGATGGATAAGTGGGATGCATCTGGTCGCATGACCGAGCCCCCAATTTAATGGTGCTACTAAAACTCTCATTAGGCACAGACGATGACATCGAAACCATCCGCACGAAGGGGAGCGGCAATGGTGTCCATCTGCTCGCGGGAGATCTTCTCCAAGGTAGGCACCGGTGTGGCACGGTCAATGACATAGATCATGACTTGCTTGGGATGCAGTTCACGAACCACTTCGTACCAGGCGGCTAACTCTGTCGGTTGGGTGTTGTCGATGTTATGTTGATGATATGTTCCACGTAGGAAACATGTCTGTAAGGTAAAGTCTCCGTTGAAGGCAGCGAGCCACTCTGTTATCTGCTGGACGGTGAGATTAGCGTTGACGGGTTGGTCAATGAGACGCATCGTCTCGTCGATAGCGGAGTCGAGTTTGAGGATACGGTTGTCGCATAGCATCAACGCTTGGCGGACATCTTGACGACCTAATTGGGTAGAGTTAGACAATACCGATACCTTCGCATTTGGACAATAACGGTCGCGTAAGGCGCAAGTGTCCTCGATGATACCGAGGAAATCGGGATGTAGGGTGGGTTCGCCGTTGCCGGAGAAGGTCAAGACGTCTATATGTACCATTTGGTCATTTACCATGTACCATTTATTGGGTTCATTTTGCCATTTTTGCAATGTCTGCTCTAAGGCTTCTCTCACTTCTTGGCGGGTGGGCAGAGTGGGGTGCGAGACGGGGGTGTTGAAACCGCACTCGCAATAGATGCAGTCAAAGGTGCATAGCTTATGCTCCGTGGGCATTAAGTTAATCCCTAAGGATGTTCCCAAACGCCTTGAATGCAATGGACCATATACTATCTGGTTAAAAAGCATATTAAAGTGTGATTACGCGGTTACCCAGTTGTTTGCAGATCTCGTTGCGTATTTGCATCAGTTGGGGTTGCCCTGCTAAAAGTTCTCGTGTAAGTTCGTCGTTGTTCGTTTCCTGTGCTTCTTTGAGCAGTCGCTCTAAGTTATCAATGCGCTCGTTAATAACGGTGTATTTGAGTTCGAGAAGTAACTGTACCACTAACTCGGGGAGGTTACCTACGGAGATAGAGATGCGTTGCTTGGCGTACATCTGACTCAGTTGATACTTATCGGCAATGAGATCGACCGCTAAGGCACTCACATTGGGATCGGGATGAAACTTAAAGAACGTCTCTGCTTTGAAGTTGGCGTCGTGCTGATGGGTACTAAACTCATCAATCACCTTACGATAGAGCGCATTGGGCGCTTCGATACCATCGTTGGAGAGGGTGGTAATGATATATTCACCCACATGTATGGTGCCATTATCCGACGGATAGAGATCCCGTTCCCCATAGCGAACAATGAGTTGAAGTAGGTTGCGGTAGTTCTCTTCGAGTTTAGTAAGTCGTTTGCCCGGGATAGTCGGCAGAGTGAGTTCTTTTGGGGTGGCATCCGATTGCACCTCGATGGTTGCTTCAGCTGCTTGGGCTAACTCCTGTTGGCGTTCTTGGTTGTGGCGCTCTTTATCCCGCTCGATGGCTTTCTCTTGACGCAGGCGCATGACCTCGCGGGTGAGTAGTTGCTCTTGGATATGGAGTTGATCGGAGCAGTCTTTGATATAGACTTGTCGGGTGATGATATCGGGAATATGTGCGATGGATTCGACGATATCGCGTATCAGTTGTGCCCGTTTCTGTGGGTCACGCCCCGCTTCTTCGCTGAGCAGTTTGGTTTTGAAGCGAATGAAGTCCGTTTGGTGGGACTGGATATATTCGATGAAATCGGATGCATTATGACTTTGAGCGAACGAATCGGGATCTTCGCCAGCGGGTAGTAAGACGACTTGTACATTAAAACCCTCTTCGAGGAACATGTCTATTCCTCGCAATGCCGCATGTATGCCTGCCGCATCGCCATCGTAGAGGATGGTGATGTTGGGCGTGAAGCGGCGGATTAGTCTAATCTGGGGCGTAGTGAGTGCAGTACCGCCACTGGCAACAACGTTCTCTATCCCTGCTTGGTGCATGGAGATGACGTCTATCTGTCCTTCGACGAGGTAGCATAGGTCTTGTCGGGAGATAGCCTGTTTGGCAAGGAAGAGCCCATAGAGTTCGTTGGTCTTAGAATAGACGATGGAATCGGGCGAATTGATATATTTGCCAATTTGCAATTCGTTGCCGTCCTTGTCATATTTCTTGCGAAGGATACGTCCCGCAAAAGCGACGGTCTTACCGGATACGGTATGGATAGGGAACATGACGCGGTCGCGGAAGCGGTCGTATATACGCCCATCTTCGGACTTGCCGCAGAGACCTGTACCTATCTTGGTATCCACATCGTTGGTGATATATTTCTCGACGAATCCTTTCTTT
>DCID01000040.1:39065-41805 GCA_002315745.1 Bacteroidales bacterium UBA1735
TTGGCATAGTCGTTGACCACGAACATCGATTCGCGGTCATCTTCGCGTTGTTGTTCCTCCTTGGTGAGTTCGCGTTCCTCTATCTCGATATGATATTTCTTGGCGACTTGTCGAACGGCATCTGCGAATCCGCATTGTTCTATCTCCATCACAAAACCGATGGCATGACCCGATTTGCCACAACCAAAGCACTTGTATATACCTTTGGAGGGAGATACAGTGAACGAACCTGTCTTCTCGTTATGGAAAGGACAGAGTCCAATCATGTTCGCGCCACGTCTTTTGAGCGTGACGTAATCGCTGACAACTTCCTCAATCTTGGCGGCAGCGAAGACTCGATCTATAGTTTCTTTTGGAATCATTCTCCCCACTGTGCAAAATAGAATCCGATGCGAATGTGCCACTGATCTAAGCGACCTTTGGTATAACGGGTGTATGGATTCTCGGGTGTGTTATATTCGGGATAGAAGGTGTTAATATCTGTCAGGATGGCTGCACTCTCGTTAAAATTAGAGATACCATACGGATTGATTAACCCAAAATCGTAGCCACCACGGAGGTATAAACGCTTATACTGAAAACCAGCACCGACACCCCATGTGACGTTAATACGTCTAAGGGTACCATTTAGATCGGATGCAGAATAGTCATAACGGCTAATTTTTGTCTCGGATGAGTGACCATCATACTCTTCGCGGTAGATGGTGTTATTCATCGATAAACCACATTGGATGGATGGACCCGTAGTTAGAATAATATAGGTATTGGAAGCAATCTCAAATTTATATTGCCAATCTACAAATAGTTCCAATTGGTTGTAATTGACACGTTGTTTGGTGCGTGGATAATCAAAGACTTGGTCATCTCTATCTTTGACCCAATCCGTCATTTTGGTACCATAGGTATAGCGTAAACCAAGGGTGGAACCAAATCCTTTAATGTAGGTAGCATCCCAAACAAGACCTACTTTAAATCCATCCAAAGCGAGTGTGGATAGGACGTTTGGATCTTGGGTAGGGATATACGAGTTGGTGCGGAAATCGGTTCGCGCATAACCAAACTCAAAACCTAACGCAGATTCCTGAGCGTGGGTAGTAACGATGGCTGCAAAAGCCAGAATGACTAAAATAGAATAACGTTTCATATGGATAATGTTTTAATGATTTTTCTTACGTGTAGTGTTGCCCTTGGGCTGTTCTTTATCATCCTCTTTTTGGGTAGCACTAATAGGTGCACCTTTGGGACGCGAAGTGCGAGCAGGGTGAAGGAAGACATCTCCAGGTTGGAGGGGACGTTCTGCTTCTGCCCAAAAGAATGCACTCAGCCTATCTTGCCCAGCAGGTACTTGGTCAAGCGGATACATTGATCCCGAGGAGGCTGTGGTGAAAAGCACATGATCCACTTCGTCGTTTTTAAGGAAAACTTGAATATAACTCGATTGGGTGCGATTCATTCCGATGAAATCGTGGGTGGCAGAGTCTAAGGGATAGAAGATCGTCTCGGCGTTTCCGCTGACGCGCACTTGCTTGAGTTTATCATTTTCGATAAAGCCTTCGATCTCTTTACCGCTCATTTGGTCGAAATAATCGAGTGTTTCTTGTTTAACCACCAATGCTGCCCCTGTGCCATGCAGATGGTCAATAGCATTGTTGACCATATATAAATGGATGATATCGGCAGAGAGTTGATTTCCTTCGTTCCAACACAAGGGAGTACCGATGAGCGTCATGGTGGAGTCACGGTCGTTATAGATCAAGGAGTCGCATACAGCCTGCAAGTCGGTACGATAGACTCGAACTTGATAGAATGCGCGGATGAGTGGGTAAACACTATCAGGAGCGGTACTATCTATCTTAGGATTGGGTATGTCCGCGGTAAAAAGTGAATCGGCGTGGATATATGCATAATCCTCATCTTCCCAATCTACTAAGAGCGCAGAGTCGGTAGCCATACCGCGGTTGCCGTCTTCATAGTATTCGCCATATTGTCCATAGAGGGTGATATGATCGGTGGAGTCTATGAGCGACATGTTGCCTAAGATGCGACCATATCTATGTAGTTTATCATAGAAAATAGTATCACCTGTTATCTGCTTTCCTTTTTGATGATGAACGACAGAGCGATTATAGAGCTGGGATTGTTCTGTTTCGGTATTATACGTCCCAAGAGAGGTGTAGATGGTGGATTCTTGTTCGTACTCAATCACCGTCGGACTCACCAAATCGGCTAGGTGACTATTGGTGTTATAGCAGAGCGTGTCGGATTGTAAGGTAAAATGGTCGTTAGTGAGGTGCACATTCGTCTTGAAGAGCGCCTGATAGGTAGAGGGATGGTATTGTCCCCACTCGGAAGTGAGTGTGTTGATACTATCCTCTATCGTACCACCGCCAAAGTAGTAGGCGAGGTTACGGGTGCGGTCGTAGTTGAGGCTATCGGTATTCAAGATAGTTTGGCAGTGAATAAGGCGGACGTGATGGCGGAATCGGGCAATCTTCGTATTCCCATCGTAGTACATAGCATCACCAAAACCTTTAAGGGTGTCTCCTTGTACCATCCGTACATGGCTAAATGCGTAAAGGGAATTGGTTCGGTCAAAGAAATAGGCAGAGTCGCAGTACATGGTAGCAGAATCGTGACGGAAGATCACATTCCCACGTAATATCTGTGCATCTGGTAACCGCTCTTGGTCAAACGATAGTGTATTGGCATGCAACAAATGAACCATATTTTGGCTCTGCAC
>DCID01000048.1 GCA_002315745.1 Bacteroidales bacterium UBA1735
TAGTGATTCGCAATAACCACAAAGGTGAACTGATGGTAGTGGTGGTGTGGGGTGCGGAACCAGACCTTGCGCTCATGGCATATATTCGGGACACTTTCCCTGAAATCATCAGCCTCCAATATGTGGTCAATACAAAGTTTAATGACACCATTGGAGACCTTGATATACAAGTCTTTGCGGGGCAGGATCATATTATGGAGCAAATGGAGAACTTACAGTTCAAAGTGAGCCCTAAGTCTTTCTACCAGACCAATACCGAGCAGGCCTACGAACTATACAAAGTCGCGCGCGACTTCGCTCAACTAACAGGAACAGAACTGGTCTTTGACCTCTATACCGGTACCGGAACGATAGCCAACTTCGTAGCACACCAATGTAAACAGGTGATTGGTATCGAGTATGTGCCCGAAGCCATCGAAGATGCCAAAGTGAATGCTCAACTCAACGGACTGAACAACACGTTGTTCTACGCAGGCGATATGAAGGATATACTCACCAACGATTTCATCGCCCAGCATGGCCGTCCCGATGTGATAATCACCGATCCACCCCGTGCAGGCATGCACGAGGATGTGATTAACGTCATCCTTAACGCTCAGCCTAAGCGTATCGTGTATGTAAGTTGCAACCCGGCTACACAAGCACGCGACTTGGCATTGTTAGACAATGCATATCGGGTGAGCGCGGTTCAACCTGTGGACATGTTCCCCCATACGCAGCATGTGGAGAACGTAGTCCTACTAACCCGACGAAACAACCAATAGGCATAAAAAAAGGGTAGCGATCTGCATCGCACCGCTACAACCTCCTACCCTTGCTTCGGTCAAGACCTGGGGGAATTAAAAGGGAGCTGGTCGTACAGGACTACCCTATGATTCTGAAATCGGGTGCAAAAGTACTAAAAATATTTGGAACTACCAAATTTTTAGCTTAAAAATGCTAAAAAATTTTATCATATCACGCATAAAAGCCGAATTACCCTTCGAACCGAACGAAGAAAAGATCGTTCTTTTAGACCAATTGGGTGACTTTATCATCGACCACGAGCGACGTAAATGTTTCGTTCTTAAAGGTTATGCAGGTACAGGTAAAACGAGTGTGGTCAGTGCCCTTGTGAGGGCATTGGAGAAGATGCAGCAACCGGCTGTGTTATTAGCTCCTACAGGTCGGGCAGCGAAAGTATTATCCCGTTATTCAGGTTATCCAGCATTTACGATTCACAAATGGATATACCGACAGGATTCTGCCCTGCAAGAGACTTTTTCGTTGGCGGATAACAAGTTTGTACGCACCCTTTTTATCGTGGATGAAGCGAGTATGATCTCCGCACAAAGAGATAACGACACATTCGGAACAGGAAGCCTTTTAGATGACCTTATTCGGTACGTCTATTCAGGTGAAGGATGTGCGCTTTTACTCTTGGGCGATGACGCCCAGTTGCCGCCTGTCGGCAGTGTAGAGAGCATGGCACTAGACCCCGATTACCTCAGCGGTTTTCAACTACAAGTAAGGTCTTTTTGCCTCACGCAAGTAGCACGACAAGCCCTTGATTCGGGGATATTACGCAATGCCACCGCCTTGCGCAACCAATTGGAGCAAACGAACGAGTTTGAGGTGGAAAAAGCCGACGATATACAGACTATCAATGGGACAAATTTCTTGGAACTACTCGAACGCGCATACCAAGAAGTAGGGGAAGAAGAGACACTTATCCTCACTCGCAGTAACAAGCGCACGAACCTCTATAATCAAGGTATTCGTACCCGCATCTTGTGGCGCGAGGATAGACTCAATAATGGCGATCGACTGATGGTAAGTAAGAATAATTATTATTGGGCAAAAGACTACGAAAACTTACCATTTATCGCTAACGGAGACATCATAGAGATCACCCGTCTTCGACGCGAGAGGGAACTATATGGTTTTACGTTCGTTGATGCGTCCATACGGTTTGTAGACTACGACTGGGAAGTAGATACCATCCTTTGGATGGATACCCTTTATACAGATTCACCAGAGGTGAGTTATAAGTTGCAACGGCAACTCTATGACGCGATTGCGGAAGACTACCCAGAGGTGAAGAACCGACGCGACTTGAATAAACTCATCCGAGATAACGAGTATTATAATGCTCTACAAGTGCGTTTTGCCTATGCTATCACTTGTCACAAGGCACAAGGAGGACAATGGAAACGGGTCTTTATAGATCGCGGTTGGACACCACCCGACAAGGTCAAGTCTGCTCAAGATATAAAGGAAGATAAACGATGGTTATACACAGCGCTCACCCGCGCTACAGAACAAATATACATGCTATGAAAATTGGAGTTTTTGACAGTGGTTATGGCGGACTCACTATACTGAGTAAGATTCGTCAGCAGTTACCTCAATACGATTATCTCTATTTAGGAGATAATGCCCGTGCACCATACGGAACGCGCTCGTTTGAAGTCATTTATGAATATACATGGCAGGCAGTCAACTGGCTCTTTGAGCAAGGCTGCCGATTGGTTATTATTGCTTGTAACACAGCTTCCGCCAAGGCATTGCGCACCATTCAGATGCACAATATTGACCCTACCACGCAGCGTGTTTTAGGAGTCATTCGCCCCACCGTAGAGGCCGTTCCTGCCATCACCCAAAACGGACATATTGGCATCCTTGCCACTCCTGGTACCGTTGCCTCTAATAGTTATGTCCTCGAACTCGAAAAAACCTGCAACCTGTCACCTGCCCCCTGCAACCTGAAAATTACCCAGCACCCCTGCCCCATGTGGGTACCTCTCATCGAAGCGGGAGAACAACAAACGGATGGAGCAACCTATTTCATTCATCAGGACTTAGACGAACTGCTCGCCCAAGACCCTCTCATTGACACTATCATCTTGGGATGCACCCATTATCCGCTGATCCAAGACCAGATTGATCAGTATCTCGCAGGACGCGGCATACGAACCATTGCGCAAGGCGAGATTGTGGCACAAAGTTTAGAGGATTACCTAACACGCCACACAGACATCCGTGAGGTACTTTCTACCGACGGCACCTGCACCTATTTCACCACCGAATCTGCCACTAAGTTTCAATCCTCCGCCAGTCGTTTCCTCCAAGCCGACATCGCCGCCCAACACGTGGAGTTGCCGTAAATATCACTTTTTTGTTACTATTTTGTTACTTTTATTTGCGTATGTCAAAAAAAAGTTGTACCTTTGCGCGCTATTTCTAAGTAGCGCGCTTGCGCGCGATAAGAGAGCACAATATATGTTTAACAAAATTATATAAATTATGTGGTTAAAAGATTCATCCATTGGCCGTAAGTTTATCATGTCGATAACTGGCCTCTTTCTGGTTCTTTTCCTGCTCTTCCACGGATCGATGAACATCTGTTTGGTCATCGACGACCTGTTCGGAACAGCAGGTTACAACTGGATCTGCGAAATGCTTGGTGCTAACTGGTATGCCATCGCAGGCACACTCGTTTTAGCATTAGGCGTAGTTGTTCACTTCTGTTATGCGTTCTACCTGACCATTCAGAATCGTCGCGCACGCGGTAACGACCGCTATGCCATCGAGGCTCGTCAGGAAGGCGTGGACTGGGCATCGAAGAACATGCTCGTGCTCGGTATCATCGTCATTGGCTTCCTCTGCCTCCACCTCTACAACATGTGGTGGAAGATGCAGTTTGCCGAACTGACTGGTATCCAGACCTCTATGTTCGACCCCGCTGATGGTAGCGCGATTGTAAAAACGCTCTTCACCGACGGCGTAGCAGGTATTATCTACTGCTTACTGTACCTCGTATGGTTAGTCGCTCTGTGGTTCCACCTCAGTCACGGCGTATGGTCTGCTCTCCAAACACTCGGTTGGAGCAACCTCATTTGGCTCAAACGAATCAAAGTGATTGGTACGATTTTTGCTACCATCACGGTAGGACTCTTCATGGTAGTCGTTGTTTATTTCTTAGGAGTAAACATCGGCACGATGATAGGATAATTTTCAAATTTTCAAATTTTCAAATTATTTGAATATTATGGCAACAAAAAAACAAGATACAAAGGTGATCACGCCCGAGATGGCGAAGATTCCTGCTGGTCCATTGGAGCTCAAATGGACGAACTATAAGAACCATCAGAAACTGGTTAACCCCGCCAACAAACGTCGTTTGGACGTGATTGTGGTAGGTACAGGTTTGGCTGGTGCGAGTGCTGCTGCTTCGCTCGCAGAACTCGGATTCAACGTACTCAATTTCTGCATCCAAGATAGCCCCCGCCGTGCACACTCTATTGCAGCACAGGGCGGTATCAATGCAGCCAAGAACTATCAAAACGATGGTGACTCCATCTATCGTCTCTACTACGACACGATCAAGGGTGGCGACTACCGCGCTCGCGAAGCGAACGTCTATCGTTTAGCGGAAGTAAGTAATAACATCATCGACCAATGCGTAGCACAAGGCGTACCTTTCGCTCGCGAATATGGCGGACTGCTGGATAACCGTTCCTTCGGTGGCGCACAAGTGAGCCGTACTTTCTACGCCAAGGGTCAAACCGGTCAGCAACTGCTGCTCGGCGCTTATTCCGCCCTCAGCCGTCAGATCGGAAAAGGTAAAGTGAAGATGTATAACCGTCATGAGATGCTTGACATCGTCATGGTTAAGGATGCCAACGGCGAAGAGCGTGCACGCGGTATCATCGCACGTAACCTCGTCACAGGTCGCATTGAGCGTTTCTTCGGCCATGCCGTGGTTATTGCTTCGGGTGGTTATGGTAACACGTTCTTCCTGTCCACCAACGCCATGGCAAGTAATGGTTCAGCTGCTATGCAGATGTACCGTCATGGTGCGTACTTCGCTAACCCCTGCTACGCACAGATTCACCCCACCTGTATTCCTAAGCATGGTGATTTCCAATCCAAACTGACCCTCATGTCCGAGTCTCTCCGTAACGATGGTCGTATCTGGGTTCCTAAGAAACTGGAAGATGCTAAAAAACTGCAAGCAGGTGAGATCAAGGGACGCGATATCCCCGAAGAGGATCGTGACTACTANNTACTACTTGGAGCGTCGTTATCCCGCTTTCGGTAACCTCGTTCCTCGTGACGTTGCTTCCCGCGCTGCTAAGGAGCGTTGCGACAAGGGCTATGGTGTAAACAACACCGGTCTTGCTGTCTTCCTCGATTTCTCCGATGCTATTCAACGCCTCGGAAAGGATGTGGTCGCACAGAAATATGGTAACCTCTTCC
>DCID01000054.1 GCA_002315745.1 Bacteroidales bacterium UBA1735
CCCCAAGTGGCAGCCTGATGCAGAAGCAGTTTTTGGACTCCCTGCCCACGGAGTTCTCCAAGAACGATGCCGAACATCTCGCGGACACCCTCGGCGTGTCCGTAGACACAATGAAGCGATGGTTAACGAATTATGTGCAAAGCGGTGTTTTACAAAGAATTACACAAGGTTATTACAGAAAGGAAATGCGCCAAGTAGCATAGTGCGAAAATGCGAATTGTGCGAATCTTTTCGCACTTTTCGCACTTTTCGCAGTCTATGTTTCACGCCACAGCGCAGCGGCTAGGGGGGTAGGATAGCCTAGGTTTTCCTAGGATGTCCTAGATTTTCAGAGGGGACTAAGGCGTCCTCGGGGTGCCCTAAGGTGCCCCATAACAGGGGAGCACTATGGTACGATGGGAACCCGTTCGGAACCGCTTTGGAACCCGCTACGAACCGCCTACGAACCGCTTTTTTGTCTTGAAAAATCCTACTGATAGAGAGGATAGACCCTATAGCGGCTATAGTGACTATAGATTATTAACAACAATTACAATTTAAAAGAAAGGAAACAATATGCAAATTTTAGAATTTTCACCTTTATTCAAAACCATTGTCGGCAAAATGAGCCAATTAAGCGATTGGTGGATTATTAGACGCTACAAGAAGTTTTTTACCGGACACAAGAATCGTCCACGCAATTACAAGAATAACCCAGTCACCGCGGAGGAACGCAAGACGCATGAACGGATGAAGCGTATCGTGCCAGCGTATCGAGCGTTGAAGAGTGATCCTGAGCAGTGGGCAGCATTTTTAGCCGAGTTTAAGGCGCAGCGACGCAAGAAGCATGGCATAGAGAGTAATCCGTATGCCTACTTTGTCCACCGCGAGATGGAACGCCTCAAAAAAGAAGGCGACTTGGCCGCCGATCCGAGCCAGTACATACAAGACTGGTCGCTTAAGAAACGCAAGTAAATATCAAAAACTACCAATTGGGGTCTGACCCCTTTTGGTAGTTTTTTGCACTTTTTGCGCATTTATCCGGAAAATTCGAATAAACATTTGCATATATCAAAAAAAAGTTGTACCTTTGCACGCTGTTTTATATAGAATATAAAAATTACGGAACAAGGACATAAAAACATACAACTATGACAGAAGTGTTAAAGTACATCCTTCCGGCACTTATTGTGCTGATTGCTACGTGGGTAGTGTTACACCAATTGTATAAGAATGAGGAGAAAAAGCGTCAATGGGAGTTAAAAAAGACATCCCAGAAGGAAATATCGTCTATTCGTTTACGCGCGTACGAGCGCCTGAGCCTGCTACTGGAGCGTACTCAGCCCGAGCATATGCTGATGGATCTGGACTTTGCGGGCATGACTATTCCGGAACTACAAGCACACTTGCTGCGCACCATCCGGTTGGAGTTTGATCATAACCTCAGTCAGCAAGTCTATGTCAGCGACGAAGTATGGGCAAGGATTATCCAAGCCCGCGACGAGATGGCCGCGTTTATCAATGCCATGGCGATACAGATGCCTAAAGGTAGTTCCACCATGGAGTATGCGAAAGTGCTCATGACCGCCTACCACACCAATGGTGACACGCCACACCAATTGGCACTCGATGCTCTCAAAGCCGAAGCCAAAACAATGCTATAAAAGTTCAAAGCGTTGAAAAAATACTATTTCATATTACCCATCATCCTACTACTCGCAGCCTGTGAGCCAGACGAGGTATGTCGGCAGGAGACGAGTGTGACAGCAGGTATTGTGCTGCGCGGGATCGTGGTAGATACGACTTGGATAGGCAAGGAAGTAACCACATGGGATACAATCACGGTACAAGGTGTAGGCAATGACTCCATCCTATACGACCACTCGACCTACCTGTCCGTGCTGCGGTTACCCTTACGTGTGGACACCGACGTGACCCAATTCACACTCCTATGGAACGGCTTTACCGACACGCTGTTTATCCAACACGACAACAGGATGCAGTTCATCTCTATGGCATGCGGGTGCGTCATCTTCCACCATATCGATAGCGCGTGGTGCACACGCCATTGGATGGACTCCGTCACTATCATCAATAGTACCATTGAGAACTACGAACAAGATAATCTGCGTGTGCACTCTACGGTGCCCGATACGACGTGGTTTAAGTAGGTGGCAGGTTACAGGTTGCAGGTAATGAAGTTAGTACTAAAATATGAGTTGGTTGTTCTGATGATGGCTATGGCGGCTGTTGTTAGGGCACAGGACTTGGGGATAGCGATCGATAGCCTAAGAATGGACTCGATAGCGCCAGCCGATACGATCATAGAAAAAGGGGATAGATTAGCCGGTGACTTTGGACGGCTCAAAGATGGCACGCGCGTCTATTCGGATTCGGTCATCTATCAGGGTATGAACATCAAACTAGATATCGCGACCACCATCATCGAAGCCGCTGTATCGAAGGGAAAGATCATGAGTTTTGAGATGGCATGGAACGTGCGACTCAAGCAACGCTACTACCCTACACTGGAACTGGGCTATGCCAAAGCCGATGCCGATGCTAACGGAGGTTATCATTTGGGGCAAGGTGGGTTCTTTCGTGTAGGACTAGATATCAACGGTCTGCGCAAACATCCGGAAAGACTGAATGCGCTATTGGTGGGCGTGCGCGTGGGCACATCGATGCAGAAATATGACTTGATGGGCGTAACGGTCAATAGTCCGTATTGGGAAAAGAGTGGCGAAATACAGATAGACGGCTATCGGCTCAATTTCTACGATCAGTTCAAGGCCGATTGTTGGGGCGAGATATTAGCAGGCTGCCAAGTACAGGTATGGGAAGGATTGCAGTTTGGATGGTATGTACGATTTAAGTTCCTCTTCACCAAGAGTGTTGCCCAAGGCGATGTGCTACCCTACTACATCCCGGGCTTCGGTTACCGAGGGGAAACGAACTGGGGATTCAACTACTACATTGGATATAAGTTTTAACAATAAAATACAACATTATGAACAAGACAGATTTAATGATCAAAGCGGCTAACAACATCCGCATTCTGGCAGCAGCCATGGTAGAAAAAGCAAAAAGTGGTCACCCTGGTGGTGCCATGGGAGGTTCGGACTTTATCAATGTCCTCTTCTCCGAGTTCTTACGTTACGATCCGGAGAACCCAACATGGGAGGCACGCGACCGTTTCTTCCTTGACCCGGGTCACATGGCTCCAATGCTCTACAGCCAACTCTGTTTGGCAGGTAAGTTCAACCTCGACGAGTTACAGACCCTCCGTCAATGGGGCAGCGTTGTTCCTGGTCACCCCGAGCGCGATATCGAGCGTGGTATTGAGAATACAAGTGGCCCATTGGGACAAGGACACGTCTTCGCTGTTGGTGCAGCTATCGCAGCTAAATGGATGAACGCCCGCTTTGGTGAGATCCATAACCCGACTATCTACGCCTTCATCTCCGATGGTGGTGTACAAGAAGAGATATCACAAGGCGCAGGTCGTCTCGCAGGTCACCTAGGGTTGGATAACCTTATCATGTTCTACGACTCCAACGAAGTGCAACTATCCACCAACTGTAAGGATGTCACGACCGAGGATGTAGCCAAGAAATACGAGGCATGGGGTTGGTTCGTACAAGAGATTGCTGGTAACGATCCCGACGCTATCCGTGTGGCTTTGGAGCGTGCTAAAGAAGAAAAGAACCGCCCGAGTCTCATCATCGGCCATACCGCTATGGGTAAGGGCTGTCTCACCGAAGATGGTCAGTCCTTTGAAGGCAAGTGCTCCACGCACGGACAACCTTTGAGTAAGTCTGGCGCTTCGTTCGAGAAGACGGTGGAACATCTCGGCGGTAACCCTGCTAACCCATTCCAAATCTTCCCCGAAGTACAAAAACTATACGACGATCGCGCAGCCGAATTGCGTGCATTAGCCAATAACTATTACGTACAATACGACAAATGGGCAAAAGCCAATCCCACGCTTGCTGCTCAATACGAGGCATACTTCTCAGGCGAAGTGCCTGCTATTGATTGGAGCCTCATCGAACAGAAAGCCGGTAACTCGACGCGTGGTGCGAGTGCAACAGCCCTCACGTTCTTAGCCGAGAACGTAAGCAACATGATTGTTTCTTCCGCTGACTTGAGCAACTCCGACAAGACCGATGGTTTCCTTAAGAAGACCCACGCCTTCAAGCGCGGCGACTTCAGTGGTCAGTTCTTGCAGGCAGGCGTAAGCGAGTTGACGATGGCATGCGTGTGCATTGGTATGTCGCTCCACGGCGGTATCATTCCCGCTTGCGGCACGTTCTTCGTATTCAGTGACTATATGAAACCGGCTGTTCGTTTGGCAGCCCTCATGGAAGTACCTGTGATCTTTGTATGGAGCCACGACGCCTTCCGCGTAGGCGAAGATGGGCCTACCCACGAACCTGTAGAGCAAGAAGCACAGATTCGTCTCATGGAGAAACTGAAGAACCATAGCGGTAACCCATCCATGCTCGTGCTTCGTCCTGCTGATGCGGATGAGACCACCCAAGCATGGCGTGCCGCTATCGAAAATACTCATACCCCGTCGGCATTGATCCTTAGCCGTCAAGATATTGAGTCTATCAAGACCTTCGATGCCGCTATCAAGCGTGACGAGAAAGAACAATTAGAGGCATTCCGCAAAGGTGCATATATCGTAGCCAAAGATGAGAATCCACAAGTCGTGCTGTTGGCTTCGGGTAGCGAAGTGGCAACCCTGATGGCCGGTGCAGCCTTGCTGCATGAGGAAGGCATCCGCGTACAAGTGGTGAGCGTTCCAAGTGAAGGACGTTTCCGTCAACAGAGCAAGGAGTACCAGAACGAGGTTCTGCCTAAGGGCATTAAACGTTTCGGTATGACGGCAGGTCTGCCTTGCACGCTCGAGAGTCTCGTAGGCGAGAACGGCAGCGTATGGGGATTAGAGTCCTTCGGTTTCTCTGCCCCCTACAAGATCTTAGACGAAAAACTCGGCTTCACTCCCGACAATGTGGTTAAACAAGTCAAAGCATTACTTTAAATGGATTATAACTTTCAAGAAATAGAACAGAAATGGCAGGCCGAATGGGAAAAACAAGGCGCCTACCATGTTTCTAATCAAAGCGACAAGAAGCCGTTCTATGTGCTCGACATGTTCCCCTACCCTTCGGGTGCGGGACTGCACGTCGGCCACCCACTCGGTTACATCGCCAGCGATATCTATAGTCGTTACAAACGTCTTTGTGGCTTTAATGTGCTTCACCCAATGGGTTTTGACTCATATGGTCTGCCTGCTGAACAGTATGCTATCCAAACAGGGCAACACCCAGAGAAGACGACGATGCAGAACATCGCCCGCTACGTGGAGCAACTCAAGAAGATCGGCTTCTGCTACGATTGGGACCGCGAAGTCAAGACCTGTGACCCATCCTTCTATAAATGGACACAATGGGCATTCCGCCTGATGTTCAACTCCTACTACGACACCAAGTTGCAGAAAGCGCGTCCTATCAGCGAACTTATTGCTCAATGGGAAGCGAATGATCCGACCTGGAAAAGCCTATCGGAGAAAGAACAACAGGAGCGACTCATGAACTACCGTATCGCGTACTTGAGCGACACTAAGGTCAATTGGTGTCCCAAATTGGGCACGGTACTGGCTAATGATGAGGTAAGCGAAGGTCTATCCGTCCGTGGTGGTTACCCGGTAGAGCAACGCGTGATGCGTCAATGGAGTTTGCGTGTCAGCGCTTATGCTGGGCGTCTGCTCGAAGGCTTAGATCGTATCGACTGGACAGATTCGCTCAAAGATACACAACGTAACTGGATTGGCCGCTCCGAAGGCGCCGAGATGCAGTTCCAAATCAAAGGACAAGATACTCCATTCACCATCTTCACCACTCGCGCAGACACGGTCTTTGGTGTGACCTTCATGGTACTAGCACCCGAGAGCGAATATGTATCACGTGTGGTTACCGACGCACAACGCGCCGAAGTGGAGACTTACCTTGATCGCTGCAAGCATCGTACAGAACGTGAACGTATCGCCGACCGTAAGGTAACGGGGGTGTTTACCGGTAGTTATGCTATCAACCCACTCACGAACAGCGAGATACCTATCTATATATCCGACTATGTGCTATCGGGTTACGGTACGGGTGCCATCATGGCCGTTCCTGCTCATGACAGCCGCGACTATGCATTTGCTAAGCACTTCAACTTGCCGATCATCCCCTTGATCGAGGGTGCAGATGTGAGCGAAGAGAGTTTCGATGCCAAGGAAGGTAAGATGATCAACTCCGGTTTCCTCAATGGACTCGAAGTCAAAGAGGCCATCGCTAAGATGAAGGAATATATCACCAACACGGGCATTGGTCGTGTCAAGGTTAATTATCGTCTGCGTGATGCCATTTTCTCTCGTCAGCGTTACTGGGGCGAACCTTTCCCTGTCTATTACAAGGACGGTATGCCCTACGTACTTCCCGAAGACCAACTGCCACTGACCTTACCCGAGGTATCGGACTTCAAGCCCACCGAGGATGGGCAACCACCATTAGGCAACGCCAAGGATTGGACATACGAAGGCTATCCACTCGAACTGTGTACCATGCCAGGATTCGCAGGATCGAGCGCCTATTACTTGCGGTATATGGATAACCACAATGATAAGGCATTGGTAGACAAAGAAGTCAATAAGTATTGGCGTCAGGTCAACCTCTATATCGGAGGAACCGAACACGCCACTGGGCACCTTATTTACAGCCGTTTCTGGAATAAATTCCTCTATGACCTCGGCTATATCTGCGAGGACGAGCCGTTCCAGAAACTGATCAACCAGGGTATGATTCAAGGTCGTTCGAACTTTGTTTATCGTTACATCGGCGAAGGCGCAACCGGTAACCTTTATGTCAGTTACAACCTCATCGATAATCCTGAATATAAGGACAAAGTGCAACCTATCCACGTCAATGTGAACATCGTTAAGAACGATATCCTCAACATTCAGGCGTTCCGCGACTGGATGCCTGAATATAAGCATGCTGAGTTCGTCTATGCCGACGGCACAACTGACCAAGATAATCCATATCTTGGCGCCCCTGCCGAGAAGCAGTATATTTGCGGTTGGGCAATCGAGAAGATGTCTAAGTCGATGTTCAATGTCGTCAACCCAGACGATGTGGTGGCACAGTATGGTGCCGACACGCTCCGTTTGTACGAGATGTTTCTAGGCCCATTAGAGATGTCCAAACCATGGGACACTAATGGTATAGACGGCGTGCATCGTTTCCTGCGTAAGTTCTGGAACATGTACGAAAACGTGTCTAATGACGAGCCCACTGCCGACGAACTCAAGTCTTTACATAAACTGATTAAGAAAATAACCTGGGATATTGAGAACTTCTCGTTCAACACCTCCATCCCAGCCTTCATGATTGCAGCCAATGAGTTAGGTAAGTGCAATAAACGCGCTATTCTCGAACCTTTGGCTATTTTGATTGCTCCCTATGCTCCGCACATCGCCGAAGAGGCATGGCATCGTTGTGGTAACACGACATTCGTCATTGATGCCGCATGGCCTGTATGCAACGAAGCGTACTTGGAGGAAGCAACGATTAAGTATCCTATTCAGTTCATGGGTAAGGTGAAGTTCACTTTGGATATCGCTAAAGATGCTACCAAAGAAGAAATAGAGAAGATCGTCATGAACGACGAACAGACCCTTAAACAATTGGCAGGTAATACTCCCAAGCGGGTCATCGTTGTACCCGGCAGAATAGTGAATATTGTAGTATAAAAAAGGAGAGCGAAATGCTCTCCTTGTGATCCAGCTGGGGCTCGAACCCAGGACCCCATCCTTAAAAGGGATGTGCTCTACCTGCTGAGCTACT
>DCID01000011.1 GCA_002315745.1 Bacteroidales bacterium UBA1735
AAGTTGGCTTTATGCACATCTCGTTTGGATTTGAGTTTGACGATAGCGCACACCTCTTTATTCTTGGTCTGATCCATCATGATAAAGGGCTCTGAGATGTCACCTTCTTGCATAGTATAAATGAGTTTAGCGATCTCGGAGGGTAGATCTTGGTACTCAAACTTACTACCTCCTGTCATCGGATTGGTCATGAGGCCTCCACTGAGAGCGGTGTTTTTATCTTCGGAGAAGAAGGATACGGCTTGCTCAAAGGTAGCTCCGACACTATCTTGGATGATGGAACGAATGGAGTCTAATTTGGCTAAAGATCGTTCCTTGTCGGCGTAAGATAGCCGTGGACGCAGTAGGATATGTCGGCAGTTAATGCGATCACCTTTTTTCTCAATGAGTTGGATGATATGGTAACCATACTCCGTTTGTACGATACGCGAAACACGCTTGGGGTCATTGAGGTTGAATGCCACATCGGCAAACTCGGATACCAATTGACCTTTCCCTACAAAACCCAATTCTCCGCCGCGCTTGGCACTCTCCGTATCCTCTGAGTATAGACGGGCTAACATGGCAAAATCGGCTTTCCCTGAATGGACACGCTCTGTGAATTCACGTAATTTAGATTTCACTCGTTCCGTTTCTTCGAAAGGAACGGCAGGTTCAAAACTGAGTATTTGTACCTCCACTTGTGCAGGGATAACGGGAATAGAGTCGTCCGATAAAGTGGCATAGAAACGTCGAGTCTCGGAGGGGGTAGGCTTGATGTTCTCCGTCAGTTTGGATTGCATCTGTTGGATAATCATTTGATGGCGGATATTGATCATCAGTTCCTCGCGAATCTCGGTGGTTGTTTTACGGAAATATTCCTCCATCTTCTCTTTCGAACCAATTTGGCTGATGTAGTAATCGATACGCATATCCACTTGGTGGCTGACAGCAGATTCATTCACTTCAATGGAGTCGAGGATGGCTTGGTTGAGATAAAGTTTCTGAATCGCCATCTGTTCGGGTATGACGCAGTAAGGGTCACCTGCAATCTGTTGACCTTCGTACTGCGCACGCATACGTTCCTCTTCTACTTCGCTACGTAGAATCGCTTCGTCGCCAACCACCCATATCACTTCGTCAATGATATTATCCGCATAGGTGATGAGGGGGGCAGCCAATAACAATATGAATAAGAGGATTTTAGTTCTCATATAGTTTAACTTTATTAAATCGCACAGCTTCGTCATATATTTTCTTTCTTTCCTCCTCGATGAACGCTATTTGTCGTTCGTGTAGGAGCACTTTCTGAATCTCTGGTAACGCATAATCCGTGGGCATGGGTGAACCCTGTTGGCATACATCTGTTGTCTGCAGAATATAGATGGATATACTATCTTCGTAGATAATCTGTTGCTGTGGGCGTAAACGTCTAGATAAATCCGTGATGGTAGGTGGTAGCCATAGTTGTATTTGCGATTGTGTTACCCATTGTTCGGTAAAGAGTTGGTACCTAGACGAGTATTGGTAGCAATATTTCTCGATTTGCTCTAAGTTGGCTTCGTCGAGTTCTAAGAGCCATTGCTTAATCTTAGATTGGTCGGGTGCAGACAGAGGTAGGATAACCATTACACCATGGGCAATGGTTTGTTTGAGCACATACTCGTCTGCGTGTAGGTGATAGAAAGAGTCTATCTCGGCTTCGTCTATGTTCGTGGATAGATGATGGTTAATCAGACGCTGTTCGTAGAGATGCACATAGAGACTACGACGATAGTCTTCGACCAACTGTTCAATTTGTTTGTCGGGATCGGCGGTGGATTTTTCGTATAGCAGAATCTCCGTTGCCCATTGCCGAATAAAATGCTCGGCAGCATCGATACTATCTTGTCCACTTAGACCTCGGGTTATCTCGATGAGATCGGATGAATAGAGACTATGTCCATTCACTTCGGCTACTGTACCAACCTGATGCTTACGTGTGAAACGGTCGCAACCCATGATCGCGATCGCTATGAGAGATACTATGATAAGACGGCTTTTCATTCTTCTACTATTGTTTCGGCTTTTAGATCTTCGTAGAAATGTGCTTCGGCAGCACCCATGTATGGGATGAGCCATAGGAACCCTATGCCGCAAGTGAGGATACAGAGTAGTCCCCATCCAATGAAACTAAATTCGAGCACGAACAGATCCCACTTATGTCCACGCATCATCTCGCGACTCAAACGTAAGATCTCGCGAGTGGAGAGGTCGGGATATTCGTGTATGAGATAGGGAATCATCTTGTACGCATAACCTAAGATGATACCTCCGATAAGAAGAGTAGGGATACTGACGATAACGATCACAATGGTCATTAGCAAGCCTGCGGGTAAGGCACGGGAATAGTCTTCTTTGAAAAGCCGCCACATAGCAGATAATTGGGTCTCACTGCCTAAAACGCTGCGTACCATCATCAGCAAAACGTTATATAATGCAAATTCCAGAGGAATAACCAATAATACACTTAGTAAGAGCGATCCTCCACCGCAATAGGGTTCTAAGGCGGTATTGACTGTGGAGAACAGAGAAGTGGGTACTTCCAATAGAAGCACAATACCTAATAATACAACGGACATCAAAGCCGTTTCGTTCCATTGACCTTGCAAGGTCTCGCGTGCAGAGGCACGATAGTCATAACTGGTTTTCATAATAGGTTTAATTAATGGGTTGACCTAAGAGTGTATAGGTGTGGTTCTCCCGGATGATGAGCAGTTGCCCATTGCGATACACTTTCGTAGGTATAGGGGTTGATTCTGTGTTGTCGATAGCGGTCGCTTTGGATAGTCGCAATCCAATGAGGATAGGGTCGTGGTCGGAGTAGCGGCACATGGTCGTGTCGGAGGTGTAACTATATTCGTGTTGATAGTAGTAGTCTGTATTGATATGATAGGGATGCACGGCGGTTATTTGTGGCGCGAGGGTGGTGGAACAGAAGACGCGGTCAAGGTAACCCACTTCCGAGCCATAGGCGTAGGAGTAACCCAACGAATCAAAACGCAAGGTTTGATCTGCCCATCCAGAGTCCACTAAGAGACGGTTGCAGGCCTCTTGAGAATAGGCGTTGTAATCGCCTACGAGCAGGATGTCGCTATCCTGAAAAGTTTGGTTGGTGATGATCTTCTTGAGGCAGGCATCTATCTTCTTGGCATTTTCTATGCGGATGTCGTCGGTGAGTTCAGTGCCTGCTTTACTCTTGGTGTGATTGAGGCTGATAACGAAGGTCTCATTGGTGGTCTTATCCTTGAACCCTTTGACAATCATGCGGTAATGGTAGACACTATAAGAGGAATAGGGGAACTGCATTTGCCCATACGGTTGCACTTTATCTTGGCGGTAGATGAATCCCACCATGTCGGCATTATATTCGTTGAATCCATTATCGATGTACGCATATCGGGTCTCGCCCGCGCGGGCATTCATGGCGTCTGTGAGCGCGGAGATAGCGGTGGTGCCCTCTTGTAGTTCGCAGAGCGCATAGATGTCGGCATTGATATGAACAAGTCCTGCAGAGATTTTCTGCTTTTGTCGTGCTAGTTCTGCCGCATCGGATGCACCCATCTGTCCGACGGTTGTCCAGAAGTGTTCGATGTTCGAAGCGCAAACGAGCAACTGGTAATCGCCCATGGCAGGTAGGGTATCAGGAAATGTGTTGTTGATGAGGTTTAACGTACCTTGGAGCTTGAGTTCATTGGTGTCCGTTACTTTGGCAGTAAGGCCTTGGATACGTGCTCCTTTACGGATATTGCTCATGGACGGACTTTGCACATTCCATAAGCGAATCAGGTCTTTTTCGTTCGCCGCCTGAATAGCGAAGTAGTCAGTGGAGTCGCCTTGTGCCAAGTCATGTGCATTCTCTTCGGGTGTACGCAGACGGCGATAGGCGATGCTGAGAGCAGTCGTACCTTGGTAGTCACACACGTAGAAGTCGTTGGTGAAGGTGACGGTTTGACCCACGAACGCGTCCCAACCTCCCGCAAAGGAGGTGGGATACGTCACTTGGGTGGTAGCCCCGCTCGTTCCGACCAGCAGAACGAGTAGGGTGAGTACTATTAGTCTTTGAACTTGGCGCATAAGTACTCGCGGTTGAGGCGAGCGATGTTAGCAAGTGACACAGACTTAGGACACTCGGCAGCGCAAGCACCGGTGTTGGTGCAGTTACCGAATCCGAGTTCGTCCATTTTAGCGAGCATGTTCTTGGCGCGAGTAGCGGCTTCGACCTTACCTTGTGGCAGGAGGGCGAGCTGACTGACCTTAGCAGCCACGAAGAGCATAGCCGAACCATTCTTGCAGGCAGCAGCGCAAGCACCACAACCGATACAGGAAGCAGCATCCATGGCTTCGTCTGCTACAGGCTTAGGAATAGCGATAGCGTTGGCATCGGGTACACCACCTGTATTGACGGATACGAAACCGCCTGCTTGCATGATTTTGTCGTATGCCTGACGATCAACCATAAGGTCTTTGATCACAGGGAACGCACGGCTACGCCATGGCTCGATGGTGATAGTCTCACCATCGTGGAACTTACGCATGTGCAGTTGGCAGGTCGTGATGGCACTATCTGGTCCATGAGGGTGACCATTGACATACATGGAGCACATACCGCAGATACCTTCACGACAATCGTGATCGAAAGCGATAGGAT
>DCID01000023.1:0-3934 GCA_002315745.1 Bacteroidales bacterium UBA1735
ATATATTTGTGAATTTCACGAATGTGTCTGGGCTATTATTTTCAAATATTTAGATTTATAGTGCCAAATAATATTTATATGTGAATATGGTGCACGCCTATGATATAACATTTAGATAATTCTTTAATGTAAATAATATTTATATGCTAAGTGTCTATATTTCACGAGTTATGTATGTTATATAAAGTATTGCATTATTATATATAGGCAAATTAGGCGAATTTTTAATTTATTGGGAAATAGTCTAGGTATATGTGTATGTATATTGATTGATAATCAGTATAGTTACACTATTTATATCAAGTAAATACAGGTATCTTTAATGGCTGATAATATGTATCTTAGGTAAATACTTGAAAACTGCTGATTATGGAATATATTCACAAATGAAACATATGAGTGTGAATAAATTTTCTTTTACAAATATTTGCATATGTGAAAAAGTTTTCGTAATTTTGCAGCGTTTTTGATAGGAGAAAAATTATTATGAATGAGAGAACTCGTTTAGAACAATTGATGGAATCAGAAAAACTGAACGCCAAGCAGTTTGCACAGGAGGTAGGCATACAAGCCGGTACGATCAGTAACATCATGTCTGGTCGTAATAATCCTAGTTTGGAAGTGATGCAACGTGTGTTGAATCGTTTCCGTACCATTTCTAGTGATTGGTTGATTTTGGGATCCGGTCAAATGTATCGTGCTAATGGAGGCATTACAGAGCCTTCCCTATTCGACATTAAGCCCACTATTCCAGAACCTGTGGTTGACACAGCATCGTCTGTGGCTCCTACCATATCAACAACGCACGTCCCTACTATCCCCGTGGAGAACGTAAAAGACGCACGCGTAGTCACTAAGATAACCATCTTCTATTCCGATGGTACCTTTGAAGAGCGTTAAGCAAGGTTCGTGTATAATTCCTACACCTGTTTGAGTGAGAGTTGAATGCGGTTACGGGTAAGATCGACATCGATGACCCGTACTTGCACGTGCTGATGTAGAGAAACCACTTCGGATGGGCTATTCACACGGCGATTAGCCATCTCTGACACATGGATTAAGCCATCTTTATGGATACCTAAATCCACGAATGCTCCGAAATTACTGATGTTAGTAATGATTCCAGGTAAGACCATACCGACTTGTAGGTCATTGATGGTATGTACGGCTTCGTCAAAATGGAACTCTTCTGCATGGGTACGTGGATCGCGTGAGGGTTTGGCTAACTCTTGTAGGATAGTGGCAGCCGACCAGCCTTCTCCTTGTGCCGCCACATAACGAGTAGGATCGATTTTGGCTCTTAATTCAGCAGATTGCATCAGTTCACTCACTGTACAACCTAGATCTTTCGTCATTTTTTCTACCACTTTATAACTCTCCGGATGCACCGCCGTGTTGTCCAGTGGATTAGTACCATCGGTAATGCGTAGGAACCCTGCGCATTGCTCAAATGTCTTAGCCCCCATCTTAGGTACATTCATTAGACTCTTGCGGTCTGGGAATGCCCCATTCTCGGCGCGATATTTAACGATATTCTGCGCTAAAGTAGCGCCTAATCCAGACACATAGGTCAATAGGTAAGGGGATGCAGTATTGATATCAATACCGACATAGTTTACGACGGATTCAACTGTTTGATGTAGTGCATCGCGCAATAAGGTTTGATCTACATCGTGCTGGTATTGGCCAACACCAATGGACTTAGGGTCAATCTTCACGAGTTCGGCTAACGGATCCATGAGACGGCGGCCAATAGAGACTGCGCCACGAACGGTCACATCCTCATTAGGGAACTCATCTCGTGCGATCTTAGAGGCAGAATACACGGAAGCACCATTTTCGGACACGACAAAGACGGGGATATTGCTCACCGTTTGTTTGACGAACTCCTCACATTCGCGCGATGCCGTACCATTACCAATAGCAATAGCCTCAATGCCATATTTTTTCACCGCATCGGTGAGAATACGTTGTGACTCTATGTTGTGTAAGAAAACCACATTATGGTAGAGTAAGTCCCCTTGGGCGGATAGTACTACTAACTTACACCCTGTGCGGAATCCTGGGTCAAGTGCCAAAACGCGCTTTTGTCCCAATGGTGAGTCTAAGAGCAGTTGCCGCAGGTTATCGGAGAATACCCGTATCGCTTCGGTATCGGCTTTGAGTTTAGACGAAGCGGCAAACTCGGTTTCGATAGACGGTTTGAGCAGACGCTTATAGCCATCCTCCATAGCGAGTTCCACTTGGTAGGCGGCATCCGTTTGGTTACGAAGGTAGAGGTATGCCAATTTATCTAAACATTTTTCTGGATCGCCTGATATATCCACGCGAATGAACCCTTCGTTCTCAGCGCGGCGAATAGCTAGCAACCTATGGGACGAAATACGCTTCAGTGGTTCGTTGATAGCGAAGTAATCGCGATAGTTCTGCGCCTCTGGATCATTCTCTTTGCCTTTCACCACTTTGGTGGTAATCATGGCAGAATAGGAGAACTCCCGACGGATGGCATTACGGGCTTTCTCATCTTGAGAAATCTGCTCGGCGATGATGTCTCGTGCGCCTTGTAGATCTTCTTCGCAAGCCGTTACTTTTTCAGGGCGTTGTTTGAGAAGGAGGTCTGCTAATGGTTGTAATCCCTTTTCGCGTGCTACATCAGCACGCGTTTTCTTGTGGGGCTTATAGGGTAGGTAGATATCTTCTAGTTCAGTACTATCCCAACATGCTTCGATGCGTTGACGCAGTTCAGGGGTTAATTGCCCCTGCTCGTCGATCGTCGAGAGGATCGTTTCTTTGCGATTGGAAAGTTCTATGAAGCGAGTATATTGATCACTGATAGCCGCTATCTGTACCTCATCCAATCCGCCCGTGCGTTCTTTACGGTAACGGGCAATGAAGGGGATCGTAGCTTTTTCGTCTAATAAAGAGATAGTGGCTGCTACTTGACGTGCGGTAATGTTAAGTAGAGGTGCGATTAGTGGCGAGTAGTCCATATGTTTCGGTTAACGGGTTTAACTTTATATCCTGCCTTGCGGAGTTGAGCAATCAGTCCTTCGTCTCCGCCTAAATAGATGGCATTGAGTGTAATGAACGCGTGCCCTTCTAATAGATACGGGCGCAAACGTTTCACCCACTGTTGGTTGCGCTGGCAATACACTTTATAATCCGAAAAAGAGATAGATGTCGTGTTATCGGGACTTTCAACCTGATAGGCAATATCGTAGAGTCGTCCCATGATGTACATGGATCGAATGGCACGTTCCTGCTTTATTTCTTTCTCGGGGTAGTTAATGACTTTGAGTAGTTCCTCGCATTGCCAGTGAAATGGCTCACGATCAAAGAGCATATACATAGTCTCGCCTACGTTGTCTAAGCCGTAGATAGGTTTATTGGTCTGCGATGCTACGGCTTCAAAGAATGTCTCCATCGAACGGGTCTCGTCGTAGTTGAGCCATTTCTTAAATAGTTCCATGCGATACATCTCTGTGAGATAGGAAGGTTTCATGCGGCATAATTTATCCATCCCCATGCCTAATGTGAGTAGAAGCGCTGCATCGATATGGGCATATTGCTCTTCGTCATAGAAATTGGTCAGTTTGATAGAGTCCGGTAGGATGGCGGCTTGACGCAAAGCAGCAATGGCTTCGTAATCCTGCATCGCAAACTCCGTAATGACTTTGTTACATTTGCCGTAGCACTTGAACGCATTAGGGATGGTGTCAATGAAGGTCGCATCTACAAAGCGATTCGTTGCCAGAATATAAGACTTAGCAGAAACCGAGTTGCCCGATATCTGATAGAGTACTTGTGCCTTAGGCGATAAGGCGAGTAGGCTCAAGGTGATAAGTATAGCGAATCTTTTCATTTATTGGAATCGTGTAATGAGGTTATATGCCTGATAAATACCGAGTTCACCTGCGCGGCTGAGGTCGGCTAT
>DCID01000023.1:4023-7057 GCA_002315745.1 Bacteroidales bacterium UBA1735
TCGATGGCTTTGGTATAGTGTTCAATAGCCGCTTCGTACTCTTTTTGGGTACAGAGCATGTTGGCTTTATTGTAGTACGCGAACGCAAAGTCTGGTAACAATCGATTGACATAATCATAGTCGCGTAACATGATTTCAAAGTCCATAGTCGATTCGGCGTTCAGTTCACCGGTGGCACGTTTATATTCGAGCCACTTAAATCGCCAATTGGCGCGGCAGAACGTGATGATTGCTGCTAATCGGGTCTCAGCATCTGAGCTATTTGCTTTCCATTTAAAGAGTTGATTAAGGGCTTTGGTGCAATCGTCAATGGCAGAGTTGTAGTCCTGCACTAAGGCAAACTCCATGGCACGCTCTAAATAGAGACTAGCTACATCCATCGGAGTTCGTTGTGAATTGAGTTGGGTGTGTGCCGTATATTGCTTCTCGAAGATATCAATCTGTCGGCTGTATACGGCTATCTGGTCGAAGTGCTTATTGACCATGTCCGCACTCAGTGCCATCTCTTGTACTACTAATCGCAAAGATGATGGTAAGAGGTGTCGACGATTATAGTCATCTAAACAGTAGTGCGAGTAGTTCGTTTGACGAATAGAAGGATTAGACCCGTAGTAGGATAGGGAGATATTGGGTTCATTGATGACATCGGCATAACGTTTCTGTACATTACCTCGGGTCTCTGAACTATATTCGCTTTCCTGTTCGGTATTATCTGCTTGGTTTTGTGCCGTACGTGCTGAGAATTCTTTACGATAATCCTTGGCGTGTGTTTGTGCTTTGGCGACCTGAACACCCGTATTGGGCGAGTTGAGGTTCGCCGCCAGAATACTATCTTTCTTTTGTTCCAAATCGTAAGCAGTCTTACGGTATTGGTATGCTTTCTTACTGTCTCCTAATGCTGTTTTGGCTTGTGCGGCGAGGTAATAAGAGGGTAGAAAATACGGATAATAGATAATCAGTGTATCCAAATCATTGAGAGCCGGCTGCCATTGGCGCAAGTGCATGTTCACCATGGCTCTCTGATAACGTAGTTCGATCTTTTCTGGCGCGAGATCAACGGCTTTATTAAGATCTTCCAGTGCGCGGTTATAGTCTCCTAACTCTTCGCGTAACATACCGCGGTTGTAGTAACATTGGGCATCCTGTGGCTCCATGGAAACGGCTTTATCGTAGTCGGATAAGGCATTGCGGTAGTTATGTTGGTTGTAGTATATGATACCGCGGTTGATATAGTCTCCTGCCCATTTAGAACCCAAATTAATCGCTTTGGAGATAGATGCCAATGCATCAGCATCCTGGTCGTTGATCAATTGTGCTGTACCTAAGGCTGACCAGTTGGTTGGGTTTTGCGAGTCGTACAGAGTGGTCTTTGTGAATGCCTCAATAGCACCCAACGTATCTTTGCGGCTGATGGATATTACACCTTTTTCAAAAAGGAGAGAAGGAGACTTTGGGTCACGGCGCAATAGGTAATCAATATCTTCCATGGCCAAATCATACTCCTCTTTTTGAGCACGGACATCGGCACGCAGGATCAGATAGGTCTTGTTGTCAGGTGATAGATGCAGTGCCTTGGTAAAGTCTGCTTCGGCCTTATCCCATTCGTGTAATTGCCTGTAGATATAGCCTCTTGCGTAATATGTACCTGGTTGGAAAGGATTGCATTCGATGGATGTATTACAGTCACGAAGAGCACCCGTATAATCCGATAGTTGGATCTTGGCAATGGCTCGCAATAGATAAGGCTCTGCTAAATAGGGCTTTAACTTAATCACCTGATTGAAATACTGAATACTCAGCACATAGTCCTCAAAGTATAAGGCATTGCGGCCGATAGAAGTTATTCGGTCGGTATTCAATTGTGCAGATGCAGGAAGCATTGCGCACAAAGAGATGATGATCGCGACTATTTTATATTTGCTACTCATCTGCATCCGGCTTCAGGATCAAAGTTCTCGGGTATATCGAATTGTTCATCTACAGAGTAACCTAAGTCTGGGTCAGCATATATTTTCTGCATATAGAGTGCAAAGATAGGTAATGCCATCGATGCACCTTGTCCTTCTGCCATAGAGTCAAAGTGGATAGCACGGTCTTCGCCACCTACCCAGCAACCGCTGACCAACGATGGTGTAAAACCGACGAACCAACCATCGGAGTTGTTCTGCGTCGTTCCTGTCTTGCCACCAATGGGTGCTTTGATGCCATATTTAAAGCGCAAGCGTACACCCGTACCATGATCCATTACGGAGCGAAGCATGTAGATCATCTTGTAAGTAGTCAATTCGCTCAATACTTCGTGGGTTCGTGGAGAGAATGTGCCCAATATATTTCCATTATTGTCTTCAATACGGGTTACGTATAGTGGTTCCACACGGATACCTTTATTGGGATAGGTGGTGTAGGCATCCACCATCTCTTGTACACTCACTTCGCATGTACCTAAGCACATGCTGATAACTGCATCAATCTGTCCTTGTATACCGAACGATCGCATCAATCGAGCCAACTGTTCGGGCGTGAATAGGGACATGAGGTAGGCGGCAATCCAGTTGGATGATTTCTCCAATCCCCATGTCAGTGTCACCTCTTCGCCTTGGTTAGCGACATGCTCGTCTCTCGGCCGCCATTCGACGCCATTACCATCCACGAGGACGATAGAGTCATTGATCGTCTTATCGCATGGCCACATACCTTCGTCCATGGCGAGGGTATAGAGATAGGGTTTGATGGTCGATCCTACCTGACGACGACCCATAGTCGCCATGTCGTATTGGAAATTAGCGAAGTTAGAACCACCCACGTATGCTTTGACATGTCCCGAGTGTGGATCCATGGAGATGAAGCCGCAACGTAGGAAAGATTTGAGCCATCGTATTGAATCCATTGGACTCATCACCGTGTCGCGCATTCCATTGTAGGTGAAGATACGCATTTCAACAGGCGTTTGGAAAGCGGTACGTATCTCGGCATCTGTAGCGCCGTTCTTCTTCATTGCGCGATAACGATCGGACTGTTTCATGGAACGGTTCAT
>DCID01000026.1 GCA_002315745.1 Bacteroidales bacterium UBA1735
ATCCTCGATCGCAAAGCAAAAACAGGCAAATATCCCAAAGCCATTGTAGTCGTTGCCCTCTATGGTATGCCCTACCGTATCGAAGAGATCATGGCCATTGCTGATAAATACAATATCCCTGTCATTGAAGATGCTGCCGAAGGATTGGGCAGTCGCTATAAAGGACAAGTACTTGGTACATTTGGACGCTATGGAGTGCTCTCGTTCAATGGCAACAAGATGATCACCACCTCAGGCGGCGGTGCTCTTATTTGTCCCAATCCAGACGAATGGTCACGCGTGATGTGGTATGCAACGCAAGCCCGCGACGCCTATCCATACTACCAACATACAGCAATTGGATATAACTACCGTATGTCCAACATATGCGCCGGCATTGGTCGCGGACAGATGACAGTACTAAATGACCATATCCGTCATCACCAGCATATAGCTGCCCTCTATGAGGAAGCTTTCAAGCATATAGATGGCATCACGTTCCATCAAGCACCCTCGGCAGAGTATGATAGTAACTATTGGCTCAATACCATTACCCTTGATCCTCAACTCCAGATCAAAGGTCAGGAAAACGCCTATCAAGTAGCTATCCAAGGCGCAGTAGGTGGTGCTGCCGGAGTAACCCATCAAGTGGAAGAATTACATACCGATTGTGAACCGAACACGAACGTAGAAGCGTTACGTATGTACTTGGATACAAGGGGGATTGAGAGCCGTCCTCTTTGGAAACCGATGCATAAACAACCTATCTATGCCAACGCTCCTGCCTATACAAACGGCGTGAGTGAAGCGCTATTCAAAGTCGGGATGTGCTTGCCTTCTGGTCCTTTGGTTACCGATGAAGATGTAGCATATATCATCCAATCCATCCAAGAAGCTATTGCATAAAAACTTATCACTATGACTAAGAGCATCAGTAAATCAGACATTTTTTCGCACTTCTCCAACCTCAGTTACCTACCACGCTGGGGCGTGTTGCTATTTGATATTGTACTGTGTATTATGGCTTATGCCATCAGTATAGCCATTGGTAGTAGACTCTTTACTTATACCGGCGACTCACTCATCAGTTTTGGTACACAAGCCGCCGCACAAATAGCCGTGCAGATTGTGTGCTTCTGGATCTTCCATACCTATTCGGGTATTATCCGTTACTCCACTTTCCTAGATATTATCAAAGTGCTACTGAGTGTAGTCTCCACTTCGATTATCCTAGTCATAGTCAATTTAGTTTGTGATTGGCACATCGACGGCAAACCTTTCCTGAACACGGTATTGCTGATTTATATACCGATGGCATTCATCTTCTTAGTATGCTTCCGTATCGGTGTCAAGACTATATACGACTCAGTCATGCTCAATTTCGGCAATAGTAAAAAGGTGTTTGTCTATGGTACCAAATCAGCAGGACAAGCAATCGCTAAGATGCTACGCAGTTATGGAGCAGCGTCCCAATATCGGCCTATCGGCTTCATCTCCGATGGCAAATCGATGCAAGTAATGAGCATTCAAGGATTACCTGTTTATCTCATGAACGAGAAGATTATCTCTATCATGAAACGCAAAGGCGTCGAAGATGTGATTGTCTCTCCTATCAAGATGAAAGAAATCAATCCTGCTCAAGACCTACAGATCTTCCTCAAGAACGATATCCATATCTTAACCACACCCGCTATGTCCGAATGGGATCAAGATAAAGATGCGGAGATGCATATCGGACGCATTGAGACCATCCATATCGAAGATCTCTTGGAGCGTCCTACAATAGACATCAATACGGAAAACGTGTCTGCCATCATCCACAACAAAGTGGTACTTATCACCGGTGCAGCAGGTAGTATCGGTTCGGAGATAGTACGTCAAGTACTTGCCTTCCATCCTACGGCAGCCATTCTCTTAGAACAAGCCGAATCGCCTCTGCATGACCTACGTATGGACTTGCGCAAGCAGTTCCCTGACGAGACGTTTATTCCGGTCATTGCCGATGTACGCAATCGTGATAAACTGCAGCAAGTATTCGAGGAGTATCATCCCGATATTGTCTTCCATGCAGCAGCATATAAGCATGTACCTTTGATGGAGGAGTTCCCCAACGAGGCTGTGCAAGCGAACGTATTAGGCACGAAGAATATGGCAGATTTAAGTGTGCAATATGGCGTACAACGCTTCGTGATGATATCTACTGATAAGGCGGTTAACCCCACCAACGTGATGGGTGCATCCAAGCGTATAGCCGAGATATACGTGCAATCGCTCTTTAAGAAACTGCAAAGTCAGAACCCCGACTGCACGAAATTCATCACAACACGGTTTGGTAATGTGCTCGGTTCCAACGGCAGTGTCATCCCATACTTCAAGAAACAGATTGCCGATGGAGGCCCAGTGACCGTGACACACCCCGATATCATCCGTTTCTTTATGACTATCCCCGAGGCGTGCACGCTCGTCTTAGAGGCAGCCACACTCGGTGATGGTGGTGAGATCTTCGTCTTCGACATGGGGCACCCAGTTAAGATTGTGGACTTAGCACGGAATATGATTCGATTAGCAGGCTACCGTCCTGACATCGATATACCTATCACTTTCACGGGTCTGCGTCCGGGCGAGAAATTGTACGAGGAAGTTCTCAATCAGAAAGAGACAACACTCCCCACCTCTAATAATAAAATAATGATTGCGCGCGTGCGCGAGACCGAATATGAATTAGCAAATAAACAAATACAAGAACTCATTGAACTCAGCGGTCATGGCAATTCCATGAAGACCGTGGCACAAATGAAAGCAATTGTACCTGAGTTCCGAAGTAAAAACTCTATCTACGAACAATTAGATCAAAAATAATATGGCATTCTTTGGATTATTTGGGAAAGACAAACAAGAGACCTTAGATAAAGGCTTAGAAAAAACCAAGACTAGTGTCTTGGATAAGATTAGTCACGCAATTGCGGGTAAGTCCACCGTCGATGATGATGTGTTGGATAACCTAGAGGAAGCCCTCATCACCAGCGATGTAGGAGTAGAAACGACGCTCCGTATCATCGAGCGACTGCAAGCACGTGTACAACGCGATAAGTACATGGGTACCGAAGAATTCAATCGTATCCTCGTAGATGAAGTATGCCAATTGCTTGCTGAAAACGAGACCACCGATATCCGCGATTTCACCGAGCCACTACCAGCTAAACCTTACGTAGTGATGGTTGTCGGTGTGAATGGTGTAGGTAAGACCACCACCATCGGTAAATTGGCTTACCAATATAAGCAAGCAGGAAAGAAAGTGTACCTCGGTGCGGCAGACACGTTCCGTGCAGCTGCCGTAGAGCAACTCTGTATCTGGGGTGAACGCGTAGGAGTACCCGTGATCAAGCAGCAACAAGGTTCTGATCCCGCATCTGTGGCGTACGACACCATTGCCAGTGCCAAGGCAAACGACGCCGATGTGGTTCTTATTGATACCGCCGGACGATTGCATAATAAAGTCAACCTGATGAACGAGTTGACAAAGATCAAGTCCGTGATGCAAAAGGTCGTACCCGATGCTCCTCACGATGTGATGTTAGTACTGGATGGTTCTACCGGTCAGAATGCTTTTGAGCAAGCCAAGCAGTTCACCCAAGCGACACAAGTAAGTTCACTCGCCATCACGAAGTTAGATGGCACCGCCAAAGGTGGTGTCGTGATTGGTATTAGCGATCAGTTTAAAATACCCGTTCGCTATATCGGTTTGGGTGAAAAAATGGAAGACCTGCAGGCCTTCCATCGTGAAGCGTTTGTTCGCTCCTTACTGGGATTACAAAACTAAACGAGTCGCAAATCGTGATGCATCTTCTCCTTCTTAGTCTGCATATAACGCAGGTTATAGGGGTTAGGCGCAATCTCGATAGGTATATTCTCCACAATCTCTATTCCATAACTCTCTAAACCCACGCGTTTGATAGGGTTATTGGTGATGAGCCGCAGTTGATGTGCGCCCATTTGGCGTAGTATCTGCGCCCCTACTCCATAGTCGCGTTCGTCGGGACGAAAACCTAGGTGCACATTAGCTTCGACCGTATCGTCGCCCTGCTCTTGCAGTTTATAGGCACGGATCTTATTCATGAGACCTATGCCGCGACCCTCCTGATTCATATACACAACGATACCCTTACCCGCTTTCTCTATCATCTGCATGGCACGATGTAGTTGCTCGCCACATTCGCAACGACGCGAACCAAAGATATCACCCGTCATACACGACGAATGAACACGACAGAGAATAGGCTCATCCGATTTCCACTCACCTTTAACCAAGGCGATATGCTCTAAACCCGTCGCTAAGTCGCGGAAAGGTGTCAATTGGAATTCACCATATTCGGTCGGCAGAAAGACGGTCTCGCCTCGCTCGATGGTGTCGGACACCTGTGGACACACTTCCTCGGATGTTATGTTGATGTTATGTTGTAGGCGGTACTCAATCAAGTCTTTGATGGAGATGAGTTTGAGGTTATATTCTTTTGCCACCTCTTGCAGTTGCGGCAAACGTGCCATCGTGCCATCGGCGTTCATGATCTCAATCAAAGCCGCAGCAGGAGTTAAGCCTGCCAAACGTGCTAGATCGATAGCAGCCTCCGTATGCCCTGC
>DCID01000024.1:0-64706 GCA_002315745.1 Bacteroidales bacterium UBA1735
CATTATGGATGCGAACAACAAACTAACCCACGAAGAGGGTGTCGGCTTCCTCACCGCCCTCATCACCCTCATCTACAACTTAGTCAAGTCTATCAAGCGCAAGGATCCCAAAGCCTAAGCGCCATCCCGACTAAGTAACGCAACGCCATCTACCACCAAGTAGGTGGCGTTTTTTTGGTCTCCGAAAAAGTGCAAAAATTTTGATTTTACAGCAAAGCGACAGAGGATACTTTGTGGATAGAACGTAGGCGCTGTAAGAAGGTGGGGTTCTCGCGTGTAGTCCGCACATTATACTCCATTTGCAACTGAAGCAATGGTTCTGCCTCTAGATCCAATACAACTTTTTTTTGATATTCACAAATTTGTGAATACTTTTTTTGAAAAAACACTTCCCCCCATCGTGCCGGAGAGCGCGGTGTAATACGCCAGATTTTAGCCCAATATTTGACCTATATGCCAAAAAAAAGGATTACATTGTTTGCAATCCTTCTTGTATTTACTTTTTCTTGAAAAGTTCGTCATGTGTACCCGTGTTGGTTAATAGTAGTGTTAATCGCTTTTTGTTTTGCTTCCAAACCATTAGCCAATCATCATCTAAGTGACACTCCCACAAACCAGCATATTTACCATGCAGCATATGAGGATCATAAGAATCCGGAAGACTCCCTTTCTCGGTTAAAATCTCCAATGCTTCTCTAAAGACTTGTACATCTTTATTTAAATCTTTGAGGCAATGGCGCAAGCCATTTTCAAAGTTGCTAGTAGTTCGATAGATATACATATTACACAATAGCATTAAGCATAGTGTCTATCGAAGAAAACGTGTGAACTCTACCAGCCTCAATATCATCCATTGCTCGGTCAATAGCATTCTTTTTCTCAATCTTTAGCCCAAGAGCTCTAAATATGGATTGATACTTTTTTAATTCCGCAGTAGGAATATGTAATGTTACTCTCTCATAACAAGTTGCCATAGTGATTCCCTTTCTTTTTTCGTTTTCGGCTGCAAAGGTACAACTTTTTTTTGATATTCACAAATTTGTGAATACTTTTTTTGAAAAAAAGTGCATTTTTTGATATTTTTGGATAACACTTCCCCCCCTCGTCGTTGTAGTAGCACCGCAGGTGCGATTAGTAGGAGCTCCGCTCCGCCCCTCGCGTGCCGGAGAGCGTTGATTAGACAACAAAAAAGTGGAAGCGCACAGTTTCTTTCCAAGAACAGAGCGAGGTACTCCCCCACTCTGTTCTTTTATAGACCTTACACGTCGCCATCGAATATGGACCAGTATGCTCCGTTTTATCTAGTCTAGTTCATTAGGAATACAGAACTGCGATGTATTTGTTATATGTATTATGTCTATAGGAGCACTACCTATTGGTTTTACTCCTAATCTACCTCGTATCAAATCATCCATCACTTCTGCCTCACCATTTTGATTATATATTTTGCTTAATTTAGGCATAGAACTGAAGATAAATTTATCCATCGATCGATTTACATATGGAAACGAATAGCCAATAACTACAAGTACTTCAGTATCTTGTACCCTTTGTTTTAGCAACTCATTAAAATTCTTCGGTCCCCTACCGACCTCCCATACATAAGACAACTCATTAGTAATATTACTAGCAGGAGGATCCAAATACATCGCAGGCAAATATGACTCCCACATACTTTTACCAATCCCTAATAAGATATCTAACAACTGGGCATCATCAATGTGGTGAAATGCAGTTCCATTAAGTTTAGTCACCGAAAAACCATCATGTTTCACGCCTGCTACAATCCTCGATTTATTAAGCACACTCATATACGACCATAATTCCTCTGTAGATTTATTAGGCCAGTACGAACTATATGCTAATTCAAATTGGGCATCATAGTTCCATGTTAGAATATTCATATTGGCAGGGAACGCCCCATAATCATCCACAAGTGAAGCAATCCATCCGTCATAGCGTAGATCTCGAGGATATTGAATCTGCAGCAGAGTCATAAACATGGATAAGACTCGTTTAAGACGCTCATATTCTTGCCATTGTTGTGTAGCAAACAGAATGCGCGCATAAGTGTCTATGGTAGGATATTCTTTGCATTTATTCAACAGCCAATTCATTTCCGAGTGTAAACGGGTTCTTATAGTATGGTCTTGCGTTTGTCCTTCAATCCAATTCATGCAACGTATACATTCCTTTCCAAAATCTTTGATTGTAGGAAGTCCACGTAAGCGATTTTGGCTATTGTCCAATTGACCTGCGCTTGCTCCAGCACCTAATAAATATGTTACTTTGCTCATATTTTGATTCTCAATTATAATGTCCAATTTAAAGGCCTTCACAAAAATTTTAGCCTAATCTTTGACCTATATGTTTTTTTCTACTCCTCTCTCACAGCATCTCCAAACCAGAATACTTTAGCATTACGTATCCCAAGTGTATTAATTACCTTCTCTGCCGCAGCCTTATCTATTTCAGTATAGTAACTCAGATGCCATAATGTATCCTCTGCAACCATCTCCCTTATCTTATCCAAATAGGGCAGATCTACTTCGCCATATGACAAACCATATACCACTACCCTATCTACAACTTTTATCCGATTCCAAAACTCCCAAAATCTGCGTATGATAATAGACGTATCTTTCCGTTCCTCATTGGCAACTCTAACTAACTGTTCATATGCCTCGTCTTGAAAGAACATATTTTCCTCATAGCGATAGTCGTCCGCATTCAATAAATGACTATGTCCCAGGATTATTACATCATCGCTATTGCGTCTTCCATGAATATATGCAATTTTTTGACGAGGTATATGATAAAGTAGCTCCAACGTTTCAGAATAATTGAAACATAAGTACAAATCGTTTACTCCGAGATGACTCAAAGCCTTATCGTATGCACATGGATCAATCTCTATATTCTTTACCCATTTTTCGAATGACTCATGCAGAACTGTCAAGGCCTCGCTTAGCATTTGTGCTGGTCTGTCCGCCAATGCTGCGGTCGATTGCATGGGATGATCCTCGTCTATTTCTTCATCTTCGTTGCTTTCATTATAGGAATCTATAGGACTTGCATAACCCAATGCATACTCCAAATCAGACCAAAGATAAGGTTCTCCTTCTTCATCTTCTAGAGTGTAAGTACTCTCTAAGAGTGTCTGGTAATATCCAAGTTGACAGCATTTTGAACTCCAGAAATCCGAAAAAGAGGTCTTAAAACCATGATGCAAATCGAATCCATTCCCGATGACAAATAGCGTTTTGCATGAATTGCCCCATAGATCTTGTTCTATTACTGTCATATCATACTACATTCTTTGGACACAACCTCCCTATACAACTCCACATACTGCTTAGCCACAACATCGACGGCATGCTTACGTACCACCGACTCACGGGCAGCGGTGCCCCACTCTGTTGAGTGGGCGATGCACTCCTGGATACCGGCAGCTAAGTCAGTGGCATCCTTCTCCTTCGCTAGATAACCATTCACCCGGTGCTCCACCATATCGCTATTGCCACCTATATTGAAACAGCAGACAGGAGTACCACAACTGAGGGACTCCATGATGGCATAACTAAGGTTTTCACTTAACGAAGGCACCACCATCACATCGGCGGCACGATAGGCGGCGATCAATTGTTCCCCACCTATATAGGTAAAGACATGCGTTGGAAGTTGTTTTAACTCGGGCATTGGCGCATTAGCTCCAATCACTATCAGTTCTGTATCTTGTGGCCACGAATGTTGCTCAATCGCTTGCAGCAAGTACGCAAAACCTTTATTGGGATCCGTAAGCGCATTGACAGCACCATAGAGGATATAGTGCTTCGTAGGATCTAAGTTCAGTACACGACACGCCTCTGCCCGATCTCCATCACAGAATACATCAGTGTCAATCGGATTGGGTATGACGCGTATATCTACGTCCTTAAACAACGCACTCCGCCGAGCACACTCCGCTAACCAATGACTAGGGGTAACGATGTGTAGATTAAGATCCTTATAGGCTTGCGCTTTGCCTTTCCAGACCTGATGGCTCAAGTCCTCGGAGTCCTTCGAACCAAGTAAAGGGCAGCACCCGCACTGTTGTTCATATCCACGGCAATCATATGGTACATGGCACACACCGGCGAAGGGCCAACTATCGTGCAATGTCCATACGATAGGCTTATTAGTAGGCAGTTCGCGTAGATTGATGAAGCGCTTATTGATCCAATGTAGGTGAAGCACATCATACTCCGGTTTATGCAGTGAACCACCAATGTATGTGCTGCGCAGATCGGACATAAAAAGTTTAGAACGATTCGGATATCTATTCCAACGAGCATGCTGGATCTTATTTTTTATCTTGGCTACCATCCAATCGCCTATATGGTAGAATACATTGTGCGGTAAGAATGCGTCTATAGGCACCACATCCGCGGATGCGGTTCGTTTATCCTTGACCAACATCCGGCTACGGATGGCAGCATTGTTCAAGCCATTCACGCCCACCTGAATGCGAGAAGCAGCATTGGCTGCACCACCGCCATTATCAGTGAACGAAACACTCAATATGCTTATTCCTTGCTCCATGTCTTGATTTGTTTCTTTATATTTTGTACCTTTTCGACACCAGATTCTCCGACCATATTTCTGACCATCCTTTTAAAATCGCTCCATAATGCTCTAAAATTGGATAGGCGTCTTACGAGCCTTTGAAATATGTACATATTTTTCTCGCATATATTCCTAAATACAATAGTACTATACAAAGGTATCTCATTAGCCAAGAAGCGCGATTTATACGGATTACTTCCCCATAGTAAATGTATTTCTTTTATGCCATTCTTAATTCCATCACATATAGTCAAATACATACAAATATGCCCCACATCGTACTTATTGTATTCCGGATCACTGGCAATTGCCTCCACAAACATGGTATGTTTAATATGATAAGTGATCAAACCAGCAACCAACTTACCATCTACCTCCAAACTATATACCACCCCCATATTATGCAATATAGGCAATATATTATTCACCCACTCATCGTCCAAACCTGATACAATATTCTTACCAGCCATCCTTAATTGATTGAAAGTGACAATATTGCGAATTACCCCCCCCTGAATTTTTGTGCCATTATTCGCAATAAACTTATACGACACACCCGATTCATATTGAGGAAATGTACGATTTAATCGCGATATATAGTTCTTTGTATGCCGTCTCATATGAGGTGATAGAGATGCTTCATATTCCTCGATAGTTTGCGGCAACAATAGTACATGGTCATTGGACTCCATAGTCATTATAAATGGATGTTCCTCTGCTGAATTTTGTTCTAATAACTTAGACCATTGTATTCTTCTAACCTTAGGATGGTGGACAAAAATATAGTTAGATATAGCCGATATATTTGCATCATCTATAGACCATAAGGCATTGTTTATCACTGCACATGACCTATTTAATGTATAAGGAACTAAATCCTCTAAATTATCTCCATCAAACACAGCCACATATTGCTCATTAAGATGGAAATCCAATGCACAAAACGGAGAGTTATATCGATTCTCTAGCCATTCGGAATAGTTAGGAAGATTATAGGATTCTATGTGCTCTATATGCTTCATGATATACTCAAGGTATTGTACATTAGTATATTCTTAGATTTAGAAGAATCACTTGTTGTATAGAAGAAATGCATGACATTGTCTATCACAAATGCCGTCGGTTTATAATAATACTGCCGATAGTGGCACACATTCTCCATCACATGATTGAGTACAAGAGGCACAAAATCGAATTCAAAATGTTTCCAATCTTTTGACACCCCTAACATTAAATGATCCTTTTTCTCCTCACACGCCACCATATATAGTTTGCCTCTATGCTCGAATAAATCAAAGTGCCACAAATCAAATCGATGCAATTTGGGTACAAACCACAGTTTACCACCAATCCGTATCTGCTTCCACTTATTTATCGTGACGGGGGCTTTCACTTCGACCCTCTCTAATCTAAAATCTGGTTCCGTCAACGAAGTTCCATGCCATATCGCGATACCTTTATTCATACGTTGAGGTTCGTATTGGTACCATGCAGCGTAAAACAAGTACTCCCCATTATGTTTCATTAAAATAGGACATTGTGTATAGTCGTACTCTAATGTATCATTCTGCAAATAATCAAGCGGCTCCGAGAAATGTTCGCCGTCATCCGTAGAAATGCCCCGCACAATCATTATCTGTCCTTTACTCACACAATAGGCACTCTCCACCTCCCGCCAAAAGACATAGAGGCGATGACCATCCCTAAAGATATACGGATCTGAGTTATATCCACCATTAGTAGGTGTATCACGAAGCACCACTCCACTCTGCCCTAAATCTTTCAAATCATTCGCTCGGTAGAGTATAGGGTTCTCTAACTTATTACTCCATGCTGGCAGTGGACTCTGTACCATCCAGTACTTATAACCGAATAAACCATCCGCATAATAGCGAATACAGGGATGCAAACAATCATCCTTGTATTTGTCTTCCGGTGTATGCACCTCTATCTGCTGAGGATGGCAAGACATCTGCTGCCGCGGATACCACCAGAGACGACTAAATAACTGTTTTATTACGCCAAGCATAGAGGTGATAAATAATGAATAGTAAATCTTTAACTAAACCTTGCGATTTCTTTTTGGCCCAACAATGCATATCTCGCATCTTATTAACCTCCATAGTGACAGGATGCTGTAGAGGCAAAATGGGACATGTAGGGCGATTGCCATCTCCGTTATTGGACGTCGTATGGGTTCCTTCCGCATCGAAACCAATATTACTAATGAGATTAACCGCCGGATGGATAGTTATCGCACTTTGACGGAAAAGATGTATCTGCATCTGATAATCCCAGTAACTCTTCTTACTACTATCATTCTGTATTGCTCGAACAATGTACCACCAGTACTCTGCCTCGGCTAAATCTTGTGTCAGGCGATATACTTGTTTAACAAATGTCCACAAATTCAATGACCTTAAGTCTAAGTCGAAACCTTGCCACACCTCACGATACGATGCCCACGCGCCAGTGCACATGTAGCGGCTAAAACCGTAGGATGATTTGTGATTTGTAATTCGTGATTGTTGATTTAAAGCTTGAGACCAACGGTCATCGTAGAGGGTGGAATTGATGAATTTAACAGGGGTATCCTTATAGCGATTGAGTAGTTCCTCACAATATGGGAAGAAGTCAGGATGAGCGAGACAGTCATCTTCCATGACGATTCCTTGTTCTACGTTATCGAAGAACCAGGATATGCCCGTCATCGGACCTGCGCCACAACCGAGGTTTATATCACTGAAGTAAGTGTGCAGTTTAGTGTTAGGGAAAGTGAGAGTGAGAGACGAGATGACATCCCGCACCTGCTGACATTTGAGTGCATCGTTGGCGTTCCCATCGCGTGCCCCATCCTGGAAGACATATAGATCCTTCGGAGTCGCTTCTAAGATCCGTTGCAGCACCTGACGCGTATGGTCGGGGCGGTTAAAGGTTATGAGTAATATTGGAATATTCATGTTATCAAACTATATAGCGATTAACATAAGGGATCTTCTTAATTAGCCAAGTAAAAAATGCACCAATAATAAAAGCCATAATACATATTATAGGAATATAAAAGATTGGTTGCGGAACAAAACGCTGAACACGTGTATAAATTTGAATTAAAATTTCCATGTGTATTAAATAAATGCCAAGTGTTAGAGCAGATACATACGAGACAATGTTCCGCAAATTTTGAGACATTCTTGAGGCCAAAATATTACAAGTATAAAAGGCAGCGACTGCGGTAAACATAGTTGTTGGAGCCAAATAACTATGTAAAAAAAATTGAGTCTCATCATTCGCTCTCGTACATATAAATGATCCTATAAATGTTACCGCCACGCCTAATAGGCCTAATATAATCGCTGGTATAATTATTCGCTTATTATGAACATTCCTTCTACACCAATCTCCTAAAACAAAATATCCAATATACCCAGAAAAAAAGAAATGTTCACACTGATCAAATGGAAAACAATCTGTATATGTGCAAGCGCTATCAATTATTATCCAGATTGCCCAAATTAATAAATAATAATCACGCATTTGATTAGACAACATGCGTAATATAGGGATAGCCATGTACAAGGCAATAATCATAGGAAGAAACCAAAGATGTCCCGCAGTTAGTCCGAAAGGCAAAATTGAGCCATGCGCAAACCAATGATAAAAAAGAGTCCATACTACTAGTACACACGCTAATCTCAATATATTATTACAATATAAACGTCGTGTGGTTATTTGTTTTTTTTCATCTAAAAACAAAGCACCACTTATCATAAAAAACAAGGGAACCGACCATCTCACAGAACTTGCAAAGAACATACATATACACCATTCTATCGTTAAAATAGGATAATCTCTACCTGGGCATAAACCTGTTCCAGCCACATGTACCATAATCACTGCTAAACAAGCAAAAACTCTCATCAAATCATATGACACATTCTTCTCCATACCTCATTAATTTCAAAAATTAAAATTAAACATTTATAATCTTCCATCAATAATTGAACGATCTAATATACCTTTTACATCATACACCACTCCACCCTCACGAACGAGCGAACAGATATCTATCTGCATAAACTCCCTGTGGGCTACGCCCAATATGACTGCGTCATATAGTTTAGAGTTTAGAAGTGATAGGTTAGAGGCAATATCTATACCGTATTCTTTCTTCACTGATTCGGGGTTGGCCCACGGGTCATAAATAGTAATATTATCGGTATATTCCTTTAGCGTGTGATAAATATCCACCATCTTCGTATTACGTATGTCTGGGCAATTCTCCTTAAAGGTGATACCTAATATAAGTATCTTGGCATCCTTCACCATCACACCTTTCTTATTCATCAGTTTGATAGTCTGCTCTGCCACGTATTCCCCCATACCATCATTGAGACGACGAGCATTGAACATCACACGGGGTAGCACGCCATACACCTGCGCCTTCTGAATAAGGTAATATGGATCAACCGAGATACAGTGACCACCGACTAATCCAGGCTTAAGTTTAATAAAATTCCACTTACTAGCTGCTGCATCTATCACGTCCTGCGTATCAATCCCCATAGCATTAAAGATCTTCGCTAACTCATTCATAAAAGCGATATTGACATCGCGCTGGCTGTTCTCAATGATCTTAGAAGCCTCTGCAACTTTGATGGTTGGAGCCTTATGCGTACCATTGATAAGTACACTATTATAGACCGCATCCACATAGTCTGCTATCTCTGGCGTCGAACCCGATGTGACCTTACGGATCTTCTCTACCGTATGCTCCTTGTCGCCCGGATTGATACGCTCCGGGCTATATCCTGCGAAGAAATCCGTATTAAACTTCATTCCACTGACTTTTTCGACTACAGGGAGACACTCCTCTTCGGTCACACCTGGATAAACGGTTGATTCATATACCACTACATCCCCCTTGGAGATAACCATACCAACCACCTCCGATGCGCCCCATAGTGGACGCAGGTCTGGGCGGTTATTTTCATCAACAGGAGTCGGTACAGCCACCACATAGTAATTGCAGTCACGAATAGCCTCCAAGTCCGTGGTACAAACGAAACCATGCTTATTGATTGCCTCTTGAAGGAGTTCATCACTCACTTCTAGGGTAGCATCATGACCCGACATAAGTCCGTCCACACGACGTTGATTCATATCATAACCTACGGTCTTAAATTTAGTAGAAAAAAGGCGTGCCAATGGCAGTCCTACATAGCCGAGACCAATGACGGCAATTTTAGTGTCTTGTAATGATTTATACATAAATTTTGATTATCTTCTACAATAATTGTCCTTAATTCTACTTCGATGACGAAGCACATGAATTCTCTTGCGTACCATCCATATAATAGCATTAAATTTTCCACCAACTAAAGAAGCCACACGCCCAATCCAGTGCACACGCTCTACAAAATTAGAATGCAAGATATCATAATCAAAGGGTTTAAACGAATAACATGGATGAATAATCATATTTTTTATATTTTCATCATTTAACCCATGTTCTCTAATATAGAGCAATGTATTCTTTTCAAACAATATACTCGGATTACGATATGCAGCTATATGCAGAATATGAGCTTCTTGTGTATGTTGAGGCTCTGTAAATAAGATACAATTATATGAATTCGGAATTATTTCAATAATATGATTGGATTGAATGTTGGCATAAGCTAGAGATGGTTGATCTATATTGACACCGCTTTTTATACCATTCATCCAACTATCATGCCAACGTTGATACAAAGAATGGGCATCTTTAACATCTCTCGTAAACAACACTCCACTGCTAAAATAGAATGTCTCTGTCTTGATACTCCATCCTATCTTTATGGCTTCATTCTCTATCTCATATTGCATAGAATCTGCCAACTCTGCGATAGGCAAATGACTTTCCAATACAGCCCCAACGATACAAGCAAATTGATCAACCCCATCAAGAGACCTACAACATATGGTATCACTATCTACAAATAACATATCCCCAACAACTAGTTCTCTCGCCTTTGTCTTTAACCAACGAGAGCGATACATCATAGAACACTTCTCGTTAAACGGAGTAACAATTTCCTCCGAAATATATTGCAGCACTTCTCCTCTTACCTTATCCGTATGCAATATATTAGATGTTTTATCATCTGTAAGCAGTACTATATATGCATCCGGATTCCAATATCGAGCCGACCAAATTGCCATCATTGCCTGCTCAATATATGTTGCTTCAGGGGCACATGTCAGAACATATACTAGTTTTGTTTTCATTTTGCGCCACGCTTTAAATCTATCCAACTACCAAATGTATAATCCCACTCCGGTGGATCAAAATACCCCATTCCACCTTCAGGATAAAATGTAACTTCACCAAAATACACCTTTCCTTTTACTTCATAGAAATCAACACGAACATACGGATTATCTATAAACTTAGCTATTTTTTCTGCTAACTGTTTCATTAACACGAGATTTTTCGGTTTGTCTATTATTTCTGTTGTGGATGGATGAATATGATCAAAGGGCATCCGATTCCACTCCATGTCATATATATTGACACGGAGATTCGTAAAACGATTAATCGTTACATATACGCACCTAGCTTCACCGTTGAAGCAATACAACTTATAGTCAGCCAATGAGTCATATTTATCATCTTCTAAATATTCCTCTGCTATTATTCGACCTTTCAATCCTTTATAAGCCCACTGTTTATTCTCAAAATGATAATAGTCATCATTTAGATGCTGTTTAGCATACTTCCACGTATGTTTAGACAAATCAAAAGTGGATTTGTCTAAACATATAGAAACACTAGCAGAGTCATGGGTACACTTCAAAATGAACTGATTAGGTAATTTGGACAAATCAATATCCTCAAATTTATCCCAAACTGCTATTGTTTTTATTATATACTCTTCGCCTATAATTTCAGCAATAATAGGTTTCACCTCGGCCTTATCCACTAATTTATGATATATTGGTTTACGATCATGTAATTTAAGCCATTGTATCTTCTCGGAGAATTTTTGCGGATTAGCCAAATTCAATGGCACATTAAACACTTCCTTATACCGATGTTTGAGATACGAACTATCTGGTAATAAGTAGTATAAAAATGCATTCTTGATAAATTTTATTATTGCATTTTTATATTGTTTAGGATGTATATACTTCATATCAATTGATACGCAATAAATATTTATTAAAAGTTGTTAATAAGAATGAACTAAATAATAGTTTAGGATTATGCAACATGTATATCAGTCTATATTTCCACCCATATTTCATATCATAGATCAAATGCTGAAGGCATCTATACATATCCTGTTTAAAATATTCTTTATATTGAGGAAATATTTTGCTAAAAAATTTATCTTGGCTATACTTCTTTTTATAGAAATTCACATCATGTCCAGACATATTATTTGCATGGAGTCGATACACACTCATAGGTACACTAAAGCCATAGCCATTCCCTTTTTGAAGTAGCATCATGAACGTATAGTAATCCGCATATAATAATTTACCACTATAGCGAATTGGCAATATGCAATTGCGCAATACTACTGTACTCGTTAAAATAGACAAGGGCTTGCCAAAAATATCATCCGATGTATATTCGCCTTCTCTAATGTTCCTAAGCGATTGTTCCGCACCTATTTGTCCACCAAATTCCATGGAGATATCAGCAGATGTAAAGCATAATGAGTATTGTGGATTCATATCTAAAAAATCAACCTGTTTCTGCAATTTATGTGTATCTATCCAATAATCATCTCCCTCCAATAACGCAATATACTCACCTTGGCATTTATTCATAACGAACTCCCAGTTACCTAATAACCCTTTATTAGGATTATGATGATACACCTTAATCTGTGGATATGTTGCTGCATACTCATCACAAATAGTAGGTGTTGCATCCGTAGAGCAATCTTCGCCGACAATCACCTCATAGTCAAAATTGACTTGCTGCATCACAATACTATTCAATGCTTGGCGGATATATTGTTCTTGATTATATGTTACTAAAAATACAGATACTTTCATATCAGTTACTTTGCAAACTTAAAGAAATTAGTAATAAATTTACCTATTCTATACGCCTTTGATCGACGAATGTGAGCAATCTCTTGCTCTTTTGAATAATACATTTTATATATGTTAGTCTCTTGTTCTCTTATTCTATCAAAAGCCTTTTCTCCCTCTATTTTTAACCATTCTGGCAATTGGTATAAAAAACAGAATTTACGGTTCGTTTCATAATAGAATGGAGACGCTATACCAATGGATACACCAGTGTTAATACGATATAATGCCACCACCTTATCCATAAATTCAAAACATATACCGGCTTTCAATAAGTTGATCCATTTGGGGTGGTCTTCTAAATAGGGTATACGTTCATCACACCGAAAACCAATCTTTAACATAACTTGTCGATTATAGAACGACGCTGGTGAAGGAATACAATTTCGTTCAAAAATCAAGTAATGCAATTGATCCTCCAATGTTTTTGTAAAAAAAGAATAATCAAATACTTGCTCCACATTTGCGCATAAATCATCCGAACCACCAAACGCCTTAATCTTGCCAAATACATACACCGCAGATGGATGCTCCTTGCTATAGCACACAAAATCTTCTATGCAAGTAGGTGTTAAAAGATCATCACCATCTATCTCCTTAATCCATTCACCCTGACAGGCATCAAAGGCACGATTATAATTACATGATTGACCGGTATTATGCTCCGCTTTGATTACAACAGCACGTACAAAGCGATCCTTATGCTGCGCAATCCACGTCTCCGCTATATGTACTGTGGCATCAGGCGAGCAATCATCACTCACAATCAACTCAATATTCGAATACGTTTGCGCAAGAACACTCTCTAATGTGTCCACAATAGTTGCAGCCGATTTATAAGCAATAACGGTTACGGAGACTAATGGGCAATATGTGTTTATTTGACCAGCCATAACAATTCTAACTAAATTTTGTCCTTTAGATTTCTAATTTCTACTACAGATATGATAAACTTCAATGGCTTTATTATAAAATTACCTAAACGATATGTCTTTGATTTCCGTATCTTACTTTCCATTGACCATTTAGCGTTGCGCCGGAGTTGATCATACTCTCTCATCAACAATTCATACATCAACTTAGAATTTATTGGATGCTCTAATAAAAAATGCCATTTAACACTAAAATAACGTTTCTCATAAGCATCTAATACTTCTTCATTTGATGAATGACTTGCACTATTATTTAATATCCTATATGCAGCCAACACTTCATCTACAAAACGAATCTTACTATTATACGCAAACCAATATGCCATAATGGTATCATAAAAAACATTTTGTTCTATATACCAGTCACACTCAGCAACACATCGCATAAATAATGCACGTCTAAAAGCTATAGTTGGCGCTGCCACATCACGATTATCTACTACCATTCGCTCTAGAGACTCAGCGCCTTCATAGCCTAATGTACCATCATACATTTGCCTTTCCTGATAAAAACATTTTGCTTTTGCGCAAAACATTCCTACATCTGGCTCATTCTGAAAAACCTTCCATTGCTCCTGCAGAATATCATCTCGAAGCCACCAATCATCTCCATCGCATATAGATAATACCTCTCCTTGTGCATGTTCAGCTAAATTGATAATGTTTTTTGAAGCACCCAAGTTCTTCTTAGGAAAAACAGGTTTCACAATGGTTGGATACTGTGCCACATAGCGCATAACAATTGATTGAGTTCCATCCGTACTACAATCATCGCCCACTAATAACTCAAATTTCACATCACAGTTTTGACTAATTACACCCTTAATAGCTTGAGCGATATACTGCTCATGATTATAGGTGCACATTAATACGGATATTTTTACATCTTTCTGCATAAAATCTTTAGCTATTATGTACATTCATAGGGGAACAATATTCCCTCGAATATTACTTGGGAAAACAACTCCTAAATAATCTGAGAATTCATCCTTTCTCACACTTACGATCTCAAAAGAATGAGCCTGCTTATGCATAAAATAGGTTTGACCATACGAGAAATATAAATTATCAATACGATATATACCCTGACACATTAGACCTCCAGGAATACTAAACTCAGTTCTATATCGTCCTTTCTTTAAAGGTTTTTCAGCCGTACCCACATTAAAGATGCATAAATCTTGCATATTGTAAATATGCGGATTGACTCCTAACGAAATACCATCTTCCATCACTTTAAATTCATACACCAAGCGAAAACTCGTTTCATTCGTGAGTATATTATCTTCACTCTCGATGGCACAACGTAATATCCTTAAAGCGCCTTCCCCCGGTGCATCATTTTCACTCCATACCATATCATTCGCCACATCAGCCAATCCTCCCGATAAGTATTTATCTATAACACTTCCGACAAGCCCTGTCGTTTTGACCATACCATTTTCCAGCAAGATACCAGTATGGCACAACGCTCTCACACTCGCCATATTATGGCTCACGAAGAGCACCGTTCTACCCTCGCCCTTCGATACATCCTGCATCTTACCGATGGCTTTCTTCTGGAACTCGGCGTCACCGACGGCGAGGACCTCGTCCACGACCAGGATCTCGGGATCGAGATGGGCGGCGACGGCGAAGCCCAAACGGACCATCATACCGCTACTGTACCGCTTAACCGGCGTGTCGATATAGCGCTCGCAACCGGAGAAATCGACGATCTCGTCCAGCTTACGCTGGATCTCATTATGCGTCATGCCCAGGATAGCGCCGTTGAGGAAAATATTCTCCCGACCCGTCATCTCGCTATGGAAACCTGTACCGACCTCCAGCAAGCTACCTATCCGACCATGCGCCCTAATAGTGCCCGTCGTGGGACCCGTGACGCGACTGAGAAGCTTGAGCAAGGTGGACTTACCCGCACCGTTCTTACCGATGATACCGACGACGTCGCCCTGCTCGACGTTGAACGTGATGTCACGCAGTGCCCAGACGTAGTCGGAGGAGCCCTTCGAGGTGCGGTCGTTGGTCTCGCCAATCTTGAGGTAAGGGTCCTCCTTACCCAGGACGTTCGTCACCCAGAAGCGACGGATATCGTGTGCCAAGGTCCCCGTACCCACCAGTCCCAACCGGTACTGCTTACTCACATTCTCAAATTCAATTGCATTTGCCATATTATGGTTGTTATATTTTCGTATTTGTTTTTTTAATTTACTTCAATACAAGAATGATTTTATTTTTGGATACAAGAATGATTAGGAATGTTTAAGAATGACTAGGGATGTTTTTAGAATGCTTCTGCGCTATCGCGCTCTCTGTCTCCGCTTATTAGGTAGTCCTGGTAAGTAAACTTCCCGATACTACCTACTAACCGTAGCCACACCCCTATCGGTGTTACAGCATTCTACAAAACATCAAACCTCTTCCGTAACATATGTCACTGTTCATTTCTTGTATCAACGACTTCTTGTATCAACAACTTCTTGTATCAAACAATATACTATTTGTCCATAATGTGATTAGGCACATACTTGTAACCTAATGGCTTCTGACCAAAATTAATTAACACACCTAGTTTCTTACCCGTAGCCTTAAGATAATTAAGCAACTGCGCCGTATGCTCCGGCAGGAGCGAATTCACCATCTTGAGCTCAATAATAATCTCGCCATAGCACACCATATCAGCGCGGTAAGTACAATCGAGAGGGCATCCCTTATAAAGTACTGTGATCTCCTTCTCCGACTCGAACGGTATATCCCGTAGCTGTAGTTCACGACGCAACGCAGCATGATAGACCAACTCAGAAAAGCCCTGACCAAGCGTATTCTGTACCTCCATCGCAGCACCAAGGATAGCGAAGCACTCGTCCTTATAGAGCGCAGGAGTCTCCGGCGTAGAAGTCTTCCCAGAAAAGTGTGTTTGGGCGGCGCGGAGGTCGGATAAGGTCGGTAGTTGGTGCGGGTGCATAGGCGTGCTACTCAATTCGGGCGCAAAGGTACAACAAATTTTTGGAATACGCAAATATTTGGGGCAAAAAAGTGATATTTTATATCACAATGACATAATTTAGTACTGACGTCAGAAGTTTACTTATGTAAGTTAGCACTAAGTTATGGCATGATAGGACGTCAGTCCTTTTTTGCCCCAACTTTGCGCATTTTAATAAGAATGCGAACGTATTTTCGAGGTGGGCGCGAAGCGGTCGGTGCCCTCGAAGGTACAACAAATTTTTGGAATACGCAAATTATCTATAATAATTTTGCGAAATTTGTAAAGAATTGGGGGGAATGGGGCTAAAAATCTTAACTAAAAGTGTTTTTTTGGATACAAGAAGTAATCATTCGAGCGTATGCGAGATAAGAATGATTAGGAATGTCGATACGTGGACTGGCATTATGTATCCTTACATTATTCTTCAAATGGAAGTTCTGATAATTTATCGAAATCGGACTTGAATAGCCGATCTTGCACTATACGATATTTCTCAAACTCCGACTCGGCAAAAGCCTTGGCATCTTCAGCAGATACTTTTCCCGCATCGTCTAATATGGGTCGGTCGGTGACATTTAGGAACTTATCTATCCTATTAGCCCAATCACTCATAGTCATAGGGACATGCCGCTCCGCCATATCTTTAGCCACATCCAAATAGGCGTTCACCAATCGTCCCATAGCCTGCAGTTCGTCTCGATTTAAATAGTTTTTCGCAATGCTTACATCCGACTTCAAAATTTTACCCGTGGGTGCAGCCTCCCATGTGGTCAATCCCATGTGTTCACGTTCCGCATCAGCTCGCTCTATGATCAGTTCGGCAGCGGTATGTTGGTGCACTGCATAGTGCATCTTATTTTGTACCCGCTTAAAGAACTCTCGCGTGATAGGCGACTCAGCATCATAATCCATCGCAGTAGCATAGAGATCGGTTAACTTCTGATAGAAATTTCTCTCTGAGAGACGTATCTCTCGTATCTCTTCCAATAGATGTTCAAAGTAATCCTCCGTGAGATATGATCCATTCTCCATACGTTTCTTATCCAACACATACCCACGAAGAGTAAACTGTTTTAGCACAAATGTCGCCCATCTTCTAAACTGAGTTGCTCGCAATGAATTGACGCGATATCCTACCGAGATAATAGCATCCAAATTATAGAAATTTGTTTCGTATTGTTTCCCATCAGCAGCAGTATGTGCAAATTTTGCACACACTGAATTAGGTTGCAATTCATTCGTATCAAAGATATTTTTTAGATGTTTCGTAACAACACTTCTATCCACCGCAAACAACTCCGCCATAGCCTTTTGAGTTGCCCAGATGGTTTTGTCTTTATAGAAAACCTCTACACCACCCGATTCTGTCTCTGATTGGAATATTAAGAATTCAGCTGTACTACTTCTTAAAACGACTCCATTTGATATTTGTTCGTCTTGTTTCATAAATTATCTATCTTACCATTGCTTGTGCAATTTTACTCTGTAAAGTCTTCTATCAATAGTTCCATCATTTCACAAATTCCCTGCAAAGGTACTACAAATTTTTGGAATACGCAAATTATTTATAATAATTTTGCGATTTTTGTAAAGAATTGGGGGGGGATTTGGACTAAAAATCGGACTGAAAGTGTTTTTTGGGTGGGATTGAGAGACCACTCGCTATGCTCGTACATAAAAACGAGGAGAGGAGGATCTTCCCATCAATACAGTAACCCAAACTGCCACAATGGTAGGATATTAAGACTACCGAACTCAATATCATCCTTCACCACAAATGCCTTCGGCACTCCATTAATCTGTTTTTGTGTTTTATTGCGTCCACCTACCTCAAACGTGTATCCATCCACCATAAAATCAGCCATAAGCGAGGTGACGGGATCTGCTACCACACGCATCTGATTCATAAAGAAAGTCTCACGCACATTCCCTATCTCTACATTAGATTGCGCAGTCAAGGCATAAATCAGGTTGGTATTTTCCACATATACCTTATTCACCTTGCCAAGCGATCGTATGCCACCCGTTTGATCACGGAGTTGGGTAATCAACCCTGCTTGCTCCATATAAAGCAGATAATCCGCCACATTATTTCTCGACACACCTAACACTGCTGACAGCGTAACCATGTTCGGCTTAAAGGGCACACTCTCAGCCACTACCATCATCAAATGCTTCAGTTTACGTCCTGTAGAGACGTTCATGTTGGCATATTCAGGAATATCCGTTTCCAGTGTCTTGGACACTACCGAGCGCAATTTATCCATATAATTATCTTCGATGGCAAATGGATAATACCCACGTTCTAAATATCTGCGGAAATACATTAATGGACGAAAATCGCTGGGCATTTCCACCCGATGATCTAACACTTCGTTCAGCGTATATACCCTGCTTTCTATGCCCTCAAACAAGGCCAGATACTCCCTAAAGGACAATCCGTACATGGTGTACACCACCGCACGGCGAGATAAATCTGAGGATACACCCTTACTAATATCTAAGATAGATGAGCCAGAGAATACTACATGTAAATCGGGATGATAGTCATAAATGAGTTTCAATTCGCGCGCCCACCCATCATAGCGATGCACTTCATCCACGAATAGATACTGTCCACCCATCTTGCAGAACTCATCGGCTAAGTCAACTAATCGATGTGTCGAGAAAAACAAGTCCTCGGCATTCACATACAAAGAGCGGTTGATATCCAATTTCTCACGGATATACTGCAACATCATAGTCGTTTTACCTACGCCTCGTGCTCCAACTATACCTAACAGACGAGCTTGCCAATTGACTTGCTCATACAAATAGCGATGAAAACTGCTTTGGTTCAGTTGCAACAGTTTTTTGTAGTTCGATACTAAAGTCTCCATAATACCCATTTATACTGCACCGTAGTGATGCATGTTTTATATAAATTACGCACTACTTGAGTGCATTTTCTTAAAAATCGCTGCAAAGGTACTACAAATTTTTGGAATATGCAAATTATTTATAATAATTTTGCGAAAATTGTAAAGAATTGAGGAAAATCGGACTGTGGATGTTGAATAAATTAGCGAATAGGAAGACCTAGGATGGTGTGACGGAGGCCATGATGGACAATGATGATGGAGTTGTTGTCCATGATTTTGCGAATAGTGATGGATGGCGACACGTTCGAGTCCTCGAGGTGCGTGGGGTCTCCGTAGTCCGTAGGATGGAGCGTGGGGAGTGTGGGGTAAGCGGTGAGGTTATGATTAGCATCATCACCCTGGGTGATATAGGTATAGTTAGAATCGAAATAGGTCTGACCTTTCAGGAAAGCCCGATGACCGACGGTGCCCAAGGCGCCGTCAGAGGTGGCATCCACGAGATACCAATGTCCATCCACCTGGACATGGTTCCAGGCATGATTGCCCCACGTAGGCGTCGCTTCGTCGGGGGTGGTATTGATCGCCCCATCGATATAGAGACACTCGATACCCGTCTTCTGGCAGAGGTAGAGGAAAGCACGTGCCCAGCCTTCGCAGACAGCACGGTGGTTAATAAAAACACCCTTGATCGTGCCGGCATACGCGCCGGACATATCGCCATAGCGCGTGATCTGACACAGGGTATCATGGAGATAAAGGACCTTCTCGTAGTCCGAGGACATCATCTCGGTACGGTCAATGATGCCACTGACGACACTGTCGATGACTGCCAGTTCGGAGGCATAGAGGGACGGGGTGTAAGAGAGGAAAAGACGGACCTGGTAGCCCTGATAATCCGCCGTATAGCGCGGGATATAGTTGCTCATGACATAGAGTTCGGGCATGTCGTTCTTCATGCGGTAGAGCATTTTCATATACGTGTTAATGCCAGGATTAGTAGCCCCCACCGCAGACGGGTAGACGAAGACGCGGTTCTCAATCCAGCCATTATCCTTGCCATTCGCGGTAAAAGTGCAGATGCTATCGATGACCTGGTTATAGAGCAGTTTCTCGTTAGTGGAACTGAAATGGGCATAGCCATAGCGGTAAGAGCCATCGCGATCGATCAGGAGCGATATACTGTCGCTAGCGGTATCCACATAGGGCAAGAAAGGGTTAGCCGCTATCGCGGAAGCGAGAGTGAGAGGGAGAGGGAGAGTGAAAGTGAGAGTGAAAGTGAGAGTGAGAGTGAAGAGGAAGCGTTGCATAGGGATGGATATGAGGGTGTATCAATTGGGTTAAAAATGATCCTCGCCGGAGCGAGGATCGGTGGGCTAACGCCCTATGATAAAATGAGGGATTAACCGCCCCCTCCAAGCGAATCGGGGAAGACGGATTAATAGTTCTCGGCGCAGAGCTCGAAGTAAGCCTGTGGGTGCGCGCAAACGGGGCACTCCTCGGGCGCCTGGGTGCCCACCATGATGTGACCGCAGTTACGGCACTTCCATACCTTCACTTCGCTCTTCTCGAAGACCTGTTTCATCTCGATATTATTGAGCAAAGCACGGTAGCGCTCCTCATGGTGCTTCTCGATAGCAGCCACGCCACGGAACTTCTCCGCCAACTCATGGAAGCCCTCCTTGTCCGCTACTTCGGCGAAGCCCGCGTACATATCGGTCCACTCATAGTTCTCACCATCCGCAGCAGCCTTTAAGTTCTCCGGGGTAGAGGCTACGCCGTTATGGAGCTCCTTGTACCAGAGTTTAGCATGCTCTTTCTCATTGTCCGCGGTCTCTAAGAAGATAGCCGCAATCTGCTCGAAACCATCCTTCTTTGCCTTCGAAGCAAAATAGGTGTATTTATTACGAGCTTGACTCTCGCCAGCAAAGGCGATCTCCAGGTTTTTCTCGGTCTGGGTGCCGGTGTACTTATTAGCCATAATGATAGAATTAAATGATTGAGTGCGCAAAATTACACTTTTTAGATGATATGTGCAAATAAAAAATGATATTTTTTGCAGAATAACGTTTTTTTTTAGGTTTTTTAGTCCAACATCTCGCCAAAGTTATTGGAGAGTTGGATCATCTGGTCATACTCCTCGGGTGAGAGGTCATAGAAATAGAAGTTACGCGGGTCGATAGGACGCTCCTGGAACCGCACTTCGTAGTGCAAGTGCGGACCCGTCGATTTACCGGTATTACCCACCAAGGCGATGACATCGCTACGTTTGACACGCTGTCCCTTACGAACCAGCGGCTTATATAAGTGCGCATAGAGGGTCTTATAACCAAAGCCATGATCCACCATGACGGTATTGCCATAGCCCTGTTTCCATCCCACAAAACATATGACTCCATTACCCGTCGCGAAGACATCCGTTCCGACCGGTGCGGTGAAGTCCATACCCGTATGCATACGGCGGACATGATAGACGGGGTCGATACGCACCCCATAACCGGAAGCGACGCGCTTGAGGTCCTTGTTCATCACCGGTTGGATGGCGGGGATGTTCTCCAGCCGTATCTCCTGGGTCTTCGCCATATCCATGAGTTCGTCGTAGGACTTAGCCTGGACATAGAGTCCTTTCTCCAATTGGTCGGTTTTGAGGGTCAGGTCCGCCATGAGTTGCGAATTGGTCATAGACGCCAACTGCTCGTAGTAGGTGATCTTACGCGTAGCGCCCTGGCGAACGGCTAAGGGTATAGGTTCGGCACCAAAGAGGGCACGATAGAGGTTATCGTCGCGTTGCGAGAGGTCGGTGAGGACAATCTGCATCTGATCGACCTGTGAACTGAGCACCTCCAACTGAGCTTCCATATTACGCTTCTCCTGCATGAGCTGTTTCTCCTTAGGAGAAGGGAAGAAAAGGAAGAATAGGTAAAAGAAAATCGTACCCATACAGATACCGCCTAAGAGGTACCAGCCACTGCGGCGTAACCAATAGGCAAAACCATGCTCCACTCGCTCCATAGCGAGGGTATCGGGATTGATATGGTATTTCTTCATCATAAGAGAGAATTATTTGGGGGCCTTCCACCAGAAGAAGAACTGGTTTTGGCGCTGTTTATCGGATTTAGTGCGTGCGACATAGACGGGCTGCATGGTATAAGGATGGAGCCCGGTATAGAACATCGTGGTAGAGAGTGTCATCGGTGTAGGGGTGAAGTCCTGCACCTGCTCCGGATGGTAATGCATCCGGCGAGTCTCGGCGGCGAGTTGCGCCATGTCGGCGTTGGTACACCCCGGATGGGAGGAGATGAAGTACGGGATGAGTTGCTGGCGCATACCGGTCTCGGCGTTGACACGCAGGAAGAAGTCCCGGAAACGGAGGTACGACTGCCAGTCGGGCTTACGCATAAGATGCAAGACGGCCGAGGATGTATGTTCGGGTGCGACCTTAAGTCGTCCCGACACATGACGAGTAAGCAGTTCGCGTCCATACTCCTCGGACATGAGGTCGTATCGTATACCGGAGCCGACGAAGGCATGCTTGACCTCAGGCAGTGCATCGACGGTGCGGTAGATATCGAGTAAGGGGCGGAAATCGGCATTGAGGTTCTTACATATCTGCGGGTGCAGGCACGAGGGGCGCGCACACTGTTCGCAGAGGGTATGGTCCCTACCCTGCATGCGGTACATGTTCGCACTCGGACCACCGAGGTCAGAGAGGACGCCATGCCAGTCAGGCAAGGTAGTGAGGGTATGTATCTGCCGCAAGATAGAGTCTTTGGACCGCGAGGTGATCTGCTTGCCCTGATGAGCAGAGATGGTGCAGAACGCACAACCGCCAAAGCACCCACGATGGAGGCAGACGGAGAAGCGGATCATCTCGTAGGCGGGGATATGCTTGTCCTTATACTTAGGATGCGGGAGGTACTGGAAAGGTAGGTCGTAGATAGCATCTAATTCGTCCGTGGTCATCGTAGGATAAGGCGGGTTGATGACGATATCGTCCTGGATGATGGTCGATGGATGGATCTTGTTGGACTCTATCTCGATGAGGCGAAAATCCTCGGCATGCTTGCGCTTATCGGCTAACTCCTCCTGGTAGGCATAGAGGGTAATGGGTAGAGGGGAGAGATTTTTAATATTGGGGGAGCGGTAACCCGTCTGTGGGATGGAGGTAGGCGTGTCGCGATGGGACTCGTACCAATGAGCGAGGTCCACGATAGCGCGTTCGCCCATGCCGTAGATGAGCACATCGGCCTGAGAGTCCACTAAGATAGAGGGCATGAGGGTGTCCGACCAGTAGTCGTAGTGGCTGAGTCGTCGCATGGAAGCCTCTATACCGCCGATGACGATAGGGACATCGGGATAGAGCTGCTTGAGGATACGGCAATAGGTGATGGTACAATAATCGGGGCGGGCACCGGCTTTCCCTTCGGGTGTAAAAGCATCGTCGGAACGGAGACGCCGTGCGGCGGTGTAGTGATTGACCATAGAGTCCATGCAGCCGGCGGTGACGGCAAAGAAGAGCCGTGGACGACCGAGTTTGGTAAAGTCCCGATGATCACCCCGCCAATCGGGTTGAGGCACGATAGCGACCTTGTAGCCTGCGTGCTCTAAGACCCGCCCAATAACTGCCGCACCAAACTGAGGATGATCGATATAGGCATCGCCCGAAAAGAGCACCACATCCACGTCATCCCAACCCCGTATGTCCAGTTCCTTACGGGTGGTCGGCAAATATAACTTCAGGTCACTCAAGTTGAAGGTCTAATAAGGATTTGAGGTTCGCTAACTCCGGATTGAGTTCCGAAAGCACTTTATATTTCTCCTCAGCAGTATAAGCCCGCTGGGATTGATCGTATTCAGCCACCTCTAAGGATAGCTGCAGATGGCTATTATGCAAGGTCGAACGGATACGATCCATGACCTGCTTGCCAAATTTCTTAAACTCCTGCTGCTGCCACGGGTTAGCGAGGGTGAGCACGCACAGGTGCTCGTTCACTAACTTCGGCGTATACTCCGCCAGGACAGCCAAAAGACGCGGTTCATCTCTAAAGATGCCGTTCAGACCAGCCCACGCGTCATCGAGTTGGTCCTGCGTAAAAGGGTTGTTTTCCTCCTGTACGGGTTGGGTGGGTTCAGGTGCCTGCGCCTTAGGAGCCGACTTGGTATTGAGCGACGGTAAGGTCGGGATGGTCGGCATCGAGGGCATCGAGGGCATCGAAGCCCTAGGGGTGCTAGGGGTGCTAGGGGTGCTAGGAGCACTAGGTGCACTAGGAGCACTAGGTGCACTAGGGGCACTAGGGGTAGGAGCACTAGGTGCACTAGGTGCACTAGGGGTGATGGAGGGTGCTAAGAGCTGGGTGAGTTTGACGAGGGTGAGTTCGACGGTCAGCCGTTTATTCTTAGCGGTGCGGTATTGGATATCGCAGGTATTGAGTAGGTCGAGTGCCTGGAAGAGCCAGGGAGCGGTACAGCGGGTAGCCTGCTCGCGATAATGCTCGCGAATAGCGTCCGAGGTCTCTAAGAGTTGTATGGTCGCAGCATCTTTGGACACCAATACATCACGCAAGTGCTGCGCCAGACCTGTGACGAAATGGCCGGCATCGAAGCCGCGTTGTAGGACGTCGTTGAGGAGGAGAAGCGCCGAGAGGGCGTTCTGTTGAAGAGCTGCATCGACCACCTTAAAATAGTACTCGGTATCGAGGACATTGAGGACCTCGATGGTGCGCTCGTAGGTGATCTCGTTGCCACAGAAAGCCACTAACTGGTCAAATATACTGAGGGCATCCCGCATACCGCCATCGGCTTTCTGCGCAATGACATGGAGGGCATCTTCGCCCGCAGTGATCCCTTCCTGCTTCGCCACGTATTGTAGATGACGGATGGTATCCGCCACGGTGATACGGGAGAAATCGTAGACTTGGCAACGACTGAGGATAGTAGGCAGCACCTTATGCTTCTCGGTCGTGGCTAAGATGAAGATAGCGTATGAAGGGGGTTCCTCCAACGTCTTCAAGAGCGCATTAAACGCCCCCTGCGAGAGCATGTGCACCTCGTCTATGATATAGACGGAGTACTGCCCAATCTGGGGCGGGATACGCACTTCCTGAATCAGGGAGCGGATATCCTCTACGGAGTTATTGGAGGCAGCATCCAGTTCGTGGATATTGAACGACCGCTGCTCATTAAACGCCATACAGGATTCGCATTGGTTGCAGGCATCGTGCTCCGCCGTGGGGTGAAGACAGTTGATGGTTTTCGCAAAAATACGGGCACAAGTAGTCTTACCTACTCCACGGGGTCCGCAGAAGAGATAGGCGTGTGCCAGATGGTTCTGCCGAATCGCATTGAGCAAGGTCTGCGTCAAATTAGACTGCCCCACCACCGATTCGAAGGTAGTAGGGCGATACTTTCGTGCCGAGACGATATAGTGGTCCATAATGTTGATTTTTAGCGCATTAAGGTTGATTTAAGTTGGGCTATTCTATGTCTAAGGACTGGATCATGCTCCATCCAGTCGTGGGTTTGTTTTAAGGAGTGCAGCACCGTCGCGTGGGTACGTCCACCGACCGCGTTACCAATCTCGGTGAGGGAGTGCTCGGTCAACTCTTTGGCCAAGTAGAAGACCACATGGCGTGCCTCCATCACCTCCTTGCTCCTGCCCTCGGAGAGGATCGATTTCTGCGGTATATTGAAGAGCTCTGACACGGCGCCAACGATATCCGCCATATCGACGGACATGGGCTTAATATCCACCACACGGCTGACGACTTGCTCCGCCAAGTCCATGGTGACCTCCTGATTAATCAAGGTCGCGTGCAGCAATAGAGAAGCCATGACGCCCTCCAGGTCGCGTATAGAGTCGCGGACATTGTTCGCAATGAAATCCACGATCTCGGGTGCCAGAGAGACACCATCGCGGTGCATCTTAGAGAGTAAGATATCCTTACGCAGTTGGAAATTAGGACGGGCAATCTCAGCGGTCAAGCCCCACTTAAAGCGGGTCAGTAAGCGATCCTCTATATCTCGGAGCTCCAAGGGGCTACGATCCGAGGTGAGGATAAGTTGCTTATGCGACTGCTGTAAGTAATTGAAGATATGGAAGAAGGTATCCTGCGTACCATTGAGCTTCGCAAAGTACTGGATATCGTCCACAATGAGCACATCAATCTGCTGATAGAAATGGAGGAAATCGGGGATCTTATTCTCCTTCGAAGCCGCCATATACTGCAACTTAAAGGTATTGGCCGAGACATAGAGTACCCGCTTCGAGGGATCTAATGCCTTGACCTGATTACCAATCGCGCAAGCTAGGTGGGTCTTACCTACTCCACTACCACCATATATAAATAAGGGGTTGAACGCGGTGAAGCCCGGCAACTCTGACACCTTTAATCCCGCTACGCGCGCGAGTTTATTAGGCTCACCCGCCACGAAGGTATCAAAGGTATAGGAAGCATTGAGCTGGGTATCAAAGGTATTCTGCACAGGGGCAGATAGGACAGGCTGTGATTTCGCAACAGGGGCATTATTGCCCGGCGAAGCAAAGGTCGAAGACGCGCCCGAGGTAGCATCAATGATCACCTGATAGGACAAAGTCGTCCCCTGACCAAAAACACGGAAGATAGCCTTCGAGAGGATATCGATATAGTTCTCCTCTATATATTGTACAGTGAACTGCGAACGGACCTGTAACACCAAGGCATTGTCCTCAAACGAAAGAGGGACAATAGGCGCAAACCAAGTCTGGTATGCACTAGCAGAGAGGTTATCCCGGAGGATGGTTTGACACTGCTGCCACAAGGTGAATATGTTCGTATTATTTTTCACTAATGCGCAAAAAAAGACGGCATCGTATCGCCGAAATCGAGTGCAAAGGTAGTACTTTTTTTTGAATTGGCAAAATTTTTATCACTTTGACATTTTTGGCCTATCCGCGTATTTGTGCGTAATTCAACGGGTTACGAATTATCAACACATTTTCAAGCATTTACAAGACTTATCAACACCTAACTGCCTGATTATTATAGTTAGTGGCTGAACCTAAATCCAGCCACTAATCATTAAAAGACGAGAAATAAGCGATTTGGTGTGGGTAAAACTTTTTTGCTATTTACACAAAATTTAAATAAGAAATACCCCTATTTGGCGTTTATTTTTTCTTTTTGTCAGATTTATCCTTACCTCCGAACAAGGAGAAGTGGACATAGCGTCGTGGGTTAGCCTTGAGATCCACGAGCAGGGAGTCGGCGGAAACGATAGCGGCATTGACATTGACATAGAGGGAACTGTCGTTGACCAATTTGCCGATAGTGCCATCGGTAGAGTTGACCTCGGCTAAGACAGCGTTGAGGTAAGCGACGGCGGTATCGATCTGGCTGATCGTGTTTTGGATATGAGCATCCCGAATAGCGGAAGAGACTTCGTCTAAGTTAGCGAGCATACTATCGGCATGGTTCACCATGCCCGGTACCTGGTTCGCCATGATGACTTTGAGTCGTGCAGACACGTCCTGTAGGTCAGAAGAGATGACTTCAATATGTGTCAACGAGTGTTTGAGTTGGTCTCCGGCTAGTTGGTTATTGAGATGGGCGAGCAGTTCTTTGGCCTCGATGACGGCTTGATCGACATCCTCGAGCATACCGGTTTGGAGTTGGTCAACCAGTCCAGGCACCACCACGGTAGGCAAGGTATCGCCGTTATGATACGATGCGGACTGTCCCTTCGGGAGATAGAGTTCGACGGCTGTTCCGCCCAGCAGGCCATTGGCCACCAAGCGCATCTCGGTACCCAATGGAAGCACGATATCCTTATGGATAGAGATATCGACGATGAAAGCGTTATCCTGGGTAAAATCGTAGTGGATATGGTTGACCTGACCAACCTTATAGCCTTTAATCAAGACAGGTGCTTGTTCGGTCAGTCCCCCGACCGAAGCATAGACACCATGGTAGTCGTTCGAGGAGGAAAAGATGTTCACTCCTTTGAGGAAGAAGAAGCCATAGAAGAGCAAGAAACCACAAACGATGGCTAAGAGTGCGACTTTGAGTTCGCGTTTATGGGAAATATTCATAATGATGGTAATTTAGTAACAAAACAATCGGGGAACTTGACCTTAATCTGTTCCTTCAACACCTGCGCTTTCTCGCGGGTCGTTTCACGGCCATAGTAGTATTTGTACCACTCGCCGACCTGGATGTAATAGCACCCTTTGAGTCCATGGAAGCGGGGATCGGTCTCCGCGAGGATAGTATGGGAGGCAAAGATCTGCACGCCATAGACTTCAGATGGGTGGTCGGTGGTCGGTTGTCGGTGATCGGTGGTCTGCGTGGGTTGCGTAGTGGGCTTAGGCTGCGGTTGGGTCGTAGGTTGGGGTTCAGGGGTCTTATCGATCTTATCCTTCTGCACCTGATGATAGAACTGGCCAAAGGCGGTATAGATAGCTTGTGCAATCGCTTTCTGTCCATTGGCGGAGGTCATGTATTTTTCTTCATCGGGATTGGAGATAAAGCCTATCTCGATGAGTACGCTAGGGCAAGCCGACTTGAGCAGCACCCAGAAAGCAGCCTGTCTCACGCCACGGTCGCCCCGCTTCAGGGTATTGGCGAACTGCTGCTGCAAGAGCGATGCAAAATCCAGACTATGGTCGAGGTACTGGTTCTGCATGAGTTCGAACATGATATAGGAGTCCACCGAATTGGGGTCAAAGCCATGATAAGTAGTCTTATAATCCGTTTCCAGTTTGATGACGGCATTCTCCCGCATCGCCACATCCAGGTTACGCTCCAGTTTATCTGTCCCTAAGACATAGGTCTCCATTCCTTTGGCGGACGCCGCAGGAGAGGAGTTCGTATGGACACAGATAAAGAGGTTGGCATTGTTCTTATTGACAAAATCGGCCCGTTTTTGCAGCGGAATAAAGAAATCGGTCTGGCGTGTATAGAGGACGCGTACCGAAGGATAATTGGTCTCAATGAGTTGTCCCGCCTGCAAAGCGACCTTGAGGTTGAGATCTTTCTCCTGGGCGACATGTCCCACTGCCCCAGGATCGGTACCACCGTGGCCTGCATCTATGACGACGACGAAAGGTTTAGCCGTCGTAGCTGCCCAGATAGACAGGCTGCCGAGGAGGAGTGTGAAGAAGATGGAGATGCGTATCGTTTTCATAGGATTATTTCTTTTTAATCGTATCAAATCCCTGTCCAAAGACACCACCCACATTGGCGTAACTAATGAACGCATTCGGATCGATGGAGATGATCATATGTAGGATATAGTTGGCTTCATGTTTGCGGGAAAGGACGGTGACGACGTCCATAGGCTGTTTACTATACCACCCCATTCCATTCAAGACGGTCACTCCACGATGCACGTTCTGATTGATAGCGGTGGCTATCTCCGCACTTTTCTTGGAGAAGATAAAGAACTGCACCGACTGTCTAATGCGGTTCATCAGCCAATCGACCGACGCCGAGTAGGACACTGTCATCGCCAGACCGCAGAGGATACGCTTGAACTTGAAGTCCAGTACATTGGTGATATGCGCCATTTGGTACTCAGGGATAGGCAGGAAGAAAGAACTGAGGATGATGATGGCATCGCAAATGACCATGACCTTACCTAAGGACACATCGCGTTTGGAGTTCACGATCATGGCAATGATATCCGTACCGCCGGAGGAACCATTATTGAGGATCACGATGGCTAAGCAAAAGCCGAAGAGCACACCCCCCACGATACAACCTAAGAGTGGGTCTGTGACCAGCGGTTCATCCCGGATAGGGATGATACGATACCAGAACGCCAGGCACACCACGCCCCACACCGTTCGGATGCAGAAACGCCATCCCACTGTCACACCCGCAATGACCAGCAAGATCGTATTAAAGATGAGCGTCGTCAACCACACGGGGATGGCGCCATGGAAAGCCGGAAAGACCGTAGGGAACATCCCCTGGGTCGCATAATAGATGATAGAGCATATACCGGTCAAGCCACCACCCGCCACATTGTGTGGGATGAAGATCCAGTTAACCATCGCGGCGAATGGGCATAATGCAATAAAGATAACCGCATATTCGCGGACTACTGCCCAAGCATGTTGTTGAGGGGTATAGACATCGTGTTCGTTCATAGTGTGTTTTATTTCTCTTTAATAGAATCAAAGCCTCGTCCAAAGACGCCCATCGTCTGTGTCTCGCTCACAAAAGCATCGGGATCGATGGCGCGTACTAAGCGGAAGATACGGGTGGACTCGTTCTTACGAGCGATGACGGTAATGACTTTCATATCGCGTCCGGTATAGCCACCCTCTCCGTTCAGGATAGTGACTCCACGGGGTATCTGAGTAATGATGGCGTTCTTGATCTCCTCGTAATGGGAGGAGAAGATAAAGAACTGCACCGATTGGCGCACGCGTCCCATCACCCAATCGACGGCGGTAGAGGACATGAAGGTATAGCACAGACCGAATAGCACTTTCTCTAAACTTCTCACTTCCGGCAAGAAGTAGGCACTAGAGATGATGAGCACATTGCAGAAGAGCATCGCACGCCCAATAGGCAAGTGTCCAAACTTAGAGAGGATGACGGCGGTGATGTCGGTGCCACCGGTGGAACCATTATTGAGCAGGACATAGCCCAAGCCTACGCCGCTGAACAGACCGCCTAAGATGACTGCCATGAAAGGATCGGTGATAGCCGGGAGGTTAGGGATGGGTATGACCTTAAACCATATGGTCAAACAGAGTACTCCATAGAGCGTACGGAGGCAGAATTTCCAACCAATGATCTTCCATGCCGCTAATAATAGCCCCAGGTTAATCATCAAGTTCGTTGCCCAGATAGGTAGCACGCCATGTGAGGCGAAGTATAGGATCTCACAGAAACCTGCTAATCCGCCACCGACAATGGCATGCGGTAAGAGAATACGATTGACTACAATAGCAAACGGCGCACACGCCACCGCGATCACCAAGAATTCCTTGATGGCGATGATTGGTTTCATGCGGCGATAATTGCGCAAGCGTTGTTCTAACTCCTTGGCGGATAGTTTCATAGGTAGAGTATTATAGTTTAGCCACTAAGTTTCGGTCACCAAAACCGTTATCGACACGGCCGACAGGCACCCAGAACTTATTGTTCCTTACCCAATCGGTGGGGTATGCCGCTTTCTCACGGCTATAGGGGTGAGACCATTCGTTCGCCACGATCTCGTACTCGGCATGGGGTGCATTGATGAGCACATTGTCCTGCGTATTGGCTTCGCCACGCTCTATCTGAGCGATCTCCTCTCGGATAGTGAGCAGCGCATCGATGAACTGATCGAGTTCGTGCTTCGACTCCGACTCCGTAGGCTCAATCATCAGGGTGCCATGTACGGGGAAGGAGAGCGTAGGCGCATGGTAACCAAAATCCATCAGACGCTTCGCTATGTCGGACTCCGTGACGCCAAGGGTATGGAACTGTCGGCAATCGAGGATGAGTTCATGCCCTACTCGACCCTGGACACCCGTATAAACGACGCCATAGGCATCCCGTAGTTTAGCAGCCATATAGTTGGCACTTAAGATAGCGGCAGCCGTTGCTTCGCGCAAGGCTTCGTAGCCCATCATGCGGATATATCCGTAGGATATAAGTGCCATGTTCGCATTACCATACAAGGCAGACGAAACACGGTTCTTATCGTCGGTAGGCATCGACTCTGCCAACTGAGCTGTACAGCAGATAGCGCCCACACCGGGGCCACCACCACCATGAGGCGAAGCGAAGGACTTATGTAAGTTCAAGTGGCAGACATCGGCACCAATCGTACCGGGGTTGGTATAACCAATCTGCGCATTCATGTTCGCGCCATCCATATACACCAAACCACCATTGCGATGGATGATATCGCACATCTCCACAATAGTCATCTCGAAGATACCATGGGTCGAAGGATAGGTGATCATACAGCCAGCGAGGACATCCTTGTTCTCCTCCGCTTTGGTGCGCCAGTCGTTGAGGTCGGTATTACCTCCTTCGTCGCAACGTACCACTACCGGCGTGAAACCTGCTTGCACACAGGAAGCAGGGTTGGTGCCATGGGCAGACTCAGGGATGAGCAGCACGTGGCGGTTCTTACCACCATGCGACCACAAGTAATCGCGCATGGTGATCAGACCGGTATATTCGCCGGCGGCACCACTCGTGGGTTGCAAGTTACATGCCGCAAAACCGGTGATGGTCGCGAGTTGTTGTTCTAACTCGGCTAAAAGGGTCATATATCCACCCACTTGCTCGACGGGTGCCATCGGATGCACCGCCATCCAGCCGGGCATGGTTACGGGGATCATAGCGGCAGCAGGATTAAGTTTCATCGTGCATGAACCCAAGGGGATCATGGTATGAGTCAGGCTCACATCCTTACGATCTAAACGCTTGATATAGCGCATCATATCCGTTTCGGTATGGTAGATGAGGAAGACCTCGGATTGCATATAATCGACCTCACGCACGCGGCTCTCGTCTATCGCCCATAAGCCGTCAAAGGCCTGTTCATCCTCCTCGTATTGAGGCATGTTATCGCTACATTCGGCAAAGAGTTCAATGAGGTCATTCATCGTATCGATGGTGACGGTCTCATCCATCGAGAGCCCGATCCAGCCCTCTTTGTCGTAATAGAAATTGAAGCCTTTCTCTTCGGCTGCCTTGCGGAACTTCTTCACCGTACATTGGTCACTGGGCAACCAAATTTTGAGGGTATCAAAGAACTCGACGTTCTCCTGCTCATAGCCATAGGCTTGTAGCATCTCGTTCAAGTAAACGGCTTTACCATGTATGCCTTCGGCTATTTCGCGTACTCCTTGTGGACCATGATAGACGCCATAGAAGCCCGCCATCATGGCAGATAGGGCTTCGGCGGTGCAGATGTTAGAGGTTGCTTTCTCGCGTTTGATATGCTGTTCGCGTGTCTGCAAAGCCAAGCGATAAGCAGGGTGCTCATGGCTATCCTTACTGAGACCGATGATACGTCCGGGCATATCGCGTTTATACTCGTCGCGTGTCGCCATGTATCCTGCTGTTGGGCCACCAAAGCCCATGGGTAAGCCAAAACGCTGGGCAGAGCCCACCATGATATCCGCATCCAGAGGCTTGAGCAAGGCTAAAGCCATGAGGTCAGCGATGATGGTGACTTTGAGTCCTGCCTGATGGCAACGGTCGATGAAAGCGTCATAGTCCTCGATCGATCCCTCCGCATTAGGCCATTGAGCGATAGCACCAAAGAAGGCCTCTGTGGGTTCAAACGAAGCATAGTCGCCTACAACGAGTTCGATATCTTGTCCTAACGCGCGCGTGCGCATAACAGATAAGGTGTTGGCAAAGATATGTCTATCGACAAAGACCTTACGTACCTCGTTCTTCACCTGTTCGCGCGAGCGCAGGTTACGCATCATTGTCACCGCCTCTGCGGCTGCGGTCGCTTCGTCTAAGAGCGAGCAGTTAGCCAAAGGTAGACCTGTGAGATCGCTGATCATGGTCTGATAGACAAAGAGCGCCTCCAGACGGCCTTGACTCACTTCGGCTTGGTACGGGGTATAAGACGTGTACCACACGGGGTTCTCTAAGACATTGCGTTGGATGACTGCAGGTGTGATAGCGCCATACCAACCACGACCGATAAGGCTCTTATACGGCAGGTTCTGCTCCGCCATGGCTGCCATGGAGTCCAGATGTTCCTGCTCGGTGAGTGGTTCATCCAGATCAAGCGGCTGCTCAAGCAGGATCTGTTTGGGCATCGTCTGCTCAATGAGTTGTTCGATAGAGGAAGCACCAATAGCCTGGAGCATGGATTGCTGATCTTGCTCACTCAAGCCAATGTGTCTATGCTTTAAATAGTTTGTTTTCATATATTCTATTATTTATTGACAATATGAAATGTGACCACGGATCCCGGTGTCTGCTGGGGCACTTTCCAGATAATCTTCGAAGGTACAATCGAATATTTATCCAACTGGAGCGCCACTAACTCCCCTTTCCAATCGGCACGTGCCTTGAAGGTTTGTTTCTTCTTGGGGGCTACTTTCCCCAAGTAATACCCTGCGATGGTGAGGCGATAGTTACTGTTCGTCTTGTTACAGATGACCAAGTCATAGGTCAGATCCATCTGCGTAGCATGTTCGGTCGATGCCACCTGCATCGTGTCCATTTGGGCTATCGAATCAGGTGTTTGCCCCATAGCGAAGCATGCCATCCATAAAGCGGCACAACATACAATGAGTTTATTCATGTTCGGATTCATTTTTTATTATATTCCAAAATATAGTTCAGTCCAATGAGCACCAGATGTTTCTCCTGATGCACGGGTGTCTGGACGTTATTGACCACATAGGGGGCATTACCACCGGTGAGGTAGGTTTCAAAATGTTCGCAGCGTTCGCTAAGTGTACGGATATACCCTTTCACCTCGAACGATATGCCGCGTATCACCCCGGCGGCAATGGCATCGCGGGTGTTCTTACCAAAGAGCGGAATGAGTTCGTTCTCCTCGACCTCCACCTGCGGCAGTTTCTTGGTCATCTGACGCAAGATAGTGAGGCGCATCTTGATACCAGGAGCGATGTTACCGCCTAAGAACTCGTTGCTATCCGACACAAAGTCGTACGTGATAGCCGACCCCGCATCGATGATGAGTAAGTTCGTATTAGGACATAGCGCCGCAGCCCCTACTGCCGCCGCCAATCGGTCTTGCCCCAAGGTCTCGGGAGACGAGTAACCATTCTTAATAGGAATAGGCGTGAGGTGGTCAAAGAGGATGAAGTGCTGACTATGTCTAGCCATGGCGTTGACCACCGCAGGCTCGATGTTCACCACGGAAGAGATGATACTGTCCGTGATGGGATAGAGCGCAAAGAGGCGTTCTATATCCGCCGAAGTGAAGGACTTATAGATAAAGTTCTTCACGATCTTGCCCTGTTCGTCAAAGAGGGCTATCTTCGTTCTACTATTTCCCTGATCAATACACAGATTCATATTAGTCCTCTGCCATGGATGTATATAGGAAGCGCTTAATGGACTTCTTAGGAGTCTTCTCAAACTCATGGGGATAGAGTTTGACCTTATTGATCTGCTCATAGTCCGCCAGTTGCGCATTGAGGTTCTTACGATTCTCCTCCATGGCCTCATCTACTTGTTCCTTGGTGAGGTGCATGCTATCAATCATATCATAGTCCGGGCATACGAGTGCCACCAGATGATCGTTATGCTGAATCACGAGGGACTCCATGACGTACGGCATGTTATTGAGTTTGGCTTCGATCTCCTCGGGGTAGATGTTCTGTCCCGAAGGGCCCAACAGCATCGTCTTATTACGTCCTTTGATATAGAGGTAACCATCCTCATCGATCAAACCCAAGTCACCTGTTTTGAGCCATCTGTCCTTCGTAAAGGTCTCGTTCGTAGCCTCCTCGTTCTTGTAATAACCTAACATCACATGCTCGCCGCGCACCTGGATCTCACCCACTCCATCCTTGTTAGGATGATCAATACGCGCGTCCATCAAGCCCGGAATGAGTTTACCACAGGAGCCCGGTTTCCAGTCATGCCAGAACGAATAGGACACTAGCGGTGCACACTCCGTCATACCATACCCCACCGAGAAAGGAAATTTGATACGTGTTAAGAACTGCTCTACTTCGGCATTGAGGGGCGCACCACCAATGATGATCTGGAAGAACTCGCCTCCGAAGGCGTCCATGAGCTGCTGTCTAATCTTACTGAGCACCACCTCGTCTAGGTAGGGCACTTTGAGCACCCACGAGATCGGTTTCTTCGTGATCTGCGGCACGATCTGCTTCTTATATATCTTCTCCAGGATCAATGGCACAGAGATGATGAGCGTCGGTTTGACCTCCGCAAAGGCTTGTAATAGGATCTTGGGCGAGGGTGTACGACCAATGAAATAGGTATGACCACCGGCTGCTAGATTACCCAAGAAATCGACTGCGCAACCATACGAGTGCGCCAAGGGCAAGAATGCCACATGACGGCTGCCCGGGAAGACCTTACCTGTCGCGAGGAAATACTTATTATGCCCAGCCAGCGCATTGAGCGGCGTCACCACCCCTTTCGAGAAACCGGTAGTACCCGAGGTGTAGTTGATGGATGCCACCTCTTTATTCGGGCGGTCTGCATATTGGATATCCGCTGCGGTATAGCCCTTCGGATATTTCTGTTGGAAAGCCTCCTGTGCCCACTCCCATGTCACCGGTTTACCCGTGATACGCGTAGCGAGTACCTTGAAGTCCGCCAAGGAATAGACCACTTTGATATTATCCATCTGCTCTATATCCAATCCTTCCCATATAAGGTCTGTGATAAAGAGCAACTTAGACTCCGAGTGGTTCACGATATGCAACGCATCGTTCGGCTTAAAGTCCTGCAAGATAGGTACGATGATCGCCCCATAAGTAACCGTAGCCAGATAGACCATGACCCAGTTGCAGTTATTGCGTCCCATGACAGCTATCTTATCGTTTCGACGAACGCCACACTGCTTGAGCAGCACATGCAAACGGGCTATCTGCGCCGCCATCTGACCATAGGTCAATGTATTGGTCGTCCCATAATCGGTGATCGCCTCCATGTCCCAGTGGTTCTTGAAGGAGGTCTCATACATGTGAATAAAATTGTCTTGTAAATCCGTTAACATAGGCAAATTATCTTATAATTGGGTATATAAATAGCGTTTAATAGATTTCTTGGGGGTTTTCTCAAACTCATGTGGATAGAGCGTGAGTCGAGCTATCTGCTCATAATGCGCCAATTGCGCATTGAGGTTGCGTCTATTCGTCTCCATGGCGGCCGCCAGCATCTCGTTAGACAAGTGATCCGCATCTACAGACACAAAATCAGGGCATACCAATGCCACTAGACTGCCGTCACTATGCTTCATCACCAAGGACTCCATGACATACGGCATGTTATTGAGTTTGGCTTCGATCTCCTCGGGGTAGATGTTCTGTCCCGATGCTCCCACAATAGTCGTGTTATTACGTCCCTTGATGTAGATATATCCATCCTCATCCACGATGCCTAGATCCCCCGTCTTGAGCCATCCATCAGCCGTGAAGGCAGAACGGGTAGCTTCCTCATTCTTATAGTACCCCAGCATCACATTCTCTCCCCGCACTTGAATCTCACCTATACCAGCCTCATTGGCGTCCGCGATACGCACCTCCATGATGTTAGGCAACGCCTTACCGCACGACTGCATCCGATAGTCCTTGCTCTTACAATAACTAATGAGCGGCGCACACTCGGTCATACCATAACCGGTCGTATATGGGAACTGAATACGGTTGAGGAACGCATCCACCTCGGCATTGAGGGGCGCACCACCGATGATGATCTCGTCAAAGTTACCACCAAAAGCGTCCACTAACTGTTGGCGCAATTTGCCTAGCAGCATATCGTCAATCAACGGCATCTTAAGCGCCCAGTTCACCGACGACTTAGTGAGTAATGGCAGTATCTGCGTCTTATATATTTTCTCGATAATAAGCGGCACCGTGAATACGCAGGTCGGTTTAATCTCTGCCATCGCCTGTAATAATATCCTCGGCGAAGGAGTACGACCGATGAACCACGCATGGGCACCGGTGGCAAACGTCGTGAGGAAATCAAATGCGCAGCCAAACGCGTGTGCCAAGGGTAAGAAAACGACTTGCCGGCTCTCGTGGTAAACCACATGATGAGACGAGCAGAAAAGCACGTTCCCCGCCAGTCCGTTGAGCGAAGTGATGACACCCTTCGAGAAACCAGTGGTACCCGAGGTATAGTTGATAGATGCAATCTCCGCATTGGACTTATTGGAATAGCGCAAGTCCGAAGGGTGTAAACCTTGCGGATACTTTTGCTGATAAGCCACCTCAATAGCATCCAACGAAGTGCGAGTCTTATCCAAATGCGCCCTAGAAGCCAAGATCGAGAAATCGGACAACGATATCACCGCCTCCACTTGCTCCATCTGTGCCATATCCAAACCTTCGTACAGTATCTCCGAGATGATCAATAACCGTGACTCTGAGTGGTTAATGATATGGAGGGCATCGTTCGTATTAAAGTCCTGCAAGATAGGCACCACAATAGCACCATAGGTGATGATCGCCAAATAGGATGTCACCCAGTGGCAATTATTCTTACCCGACAAAGCAATCTTATCATTCTTCACGATACCCATTTCACGAAAGAGGATGTGCAGTTTCTCTATCTGCACAGCCACATCCTCGTAACGCATCGTCACATCGGTACCATAATCGGTAAACGCCGGTCTATCCCAGTTCTGTATGATAGACTGACGCAGCGTTTCTATGAAGGGTTGTTCAATCATCGAACAGAACGGGTCACTTTATACACTACATACTGACTATTTCCACGCCAAGGCAGGGTACCTAAATAGCGTTTCCAATAGAGTTTAACCTGCTGATTAGGCAGGCTATCAATCGTAGCAGCCACCACCTCATTATCCACGGAGAACTTAAACTCATTGGACTGAATAGCAGTCGTTACACCCTTGAACCCAGACTGGATCATCTTCCCCTCATAGGTCTTAAAGATAAATCCCTCCTTTTGGAAATAGTTAATATCTCCCTCGTTCGTGCCCTCGCTATACACGAAGCAGAACTTAACAAAGATAAACAACGCCAAACCTACCACAATAATGGCAGAAATAATACTTAAACTTTTCGATTTTGTAGTCATAATACACATCATTTTACGACGAACCAACACATAGTTCGCCAAATTGACGGCAAAAGTACAACTTTTTCCCGATATATGCAAATATATCCGCCACTTTTTCCCACTTTTAAAACTTTTAGAACTTTTTCAACCTTTTTATTTGCATATATGCAAAAAAAACCTTACCTTTGCGCGTTTTTTTGCAAATACGTATATGGAATCCAAGTACAATCCTACTGACATTGAAGCCCGCTGGTATCAGTATTGGCTCGACAACAAGCTTTTTCACAGTACCCCGGATGGTCGCGAACCATTCACCGTTGTTATCCCACCCCCTAATGTGACGGGTGTGTTACACATGGGGCACGTGCTCAACGAAACCATACAAGACGTACTCGTGCGCCGTGCCCGCCTCGAAGGCAAGAACGCCTGCTGGGTGCCTGGTACCGACCACGCCTCTATCGCTACCGAAGCGAAGGTCATCAAGCGTCTCAAAGAGCAAGGTATCAATAAGTCTGATCTCACCCGCGAGCAGTTCCTTAAACATGCGTGGGAATGGACGGACGAGCACGGAGGCATCATCCTCAAACAGTTACGCAAACTCGGTTGCTCGTGCGACTGGGAGCGCACGGCTTTCACCATGGACGAGACCCGTTCCAAGGAAGTGATTCGTGTCTTCTGCGACCTCTATAAGAAAGGTCTCATCTACCGCGGACTGCGTATGGTGAACTGGGATCCAGAGCGTCAGACGGCTCTCTCCGACGAGGAAGTGATCTACCACGAGGAGCACTCGCATCTGTTCTACCTCAAGTACGAGGTGGTGGAACAGCCGGGTAAGTACTGTATCGTCGCTACCACCCGTCCGGAGACCATCATGGGCGATGTATGCGTCTGCATCAACCCCAAAGAGGAGAGGAACCAATGGTTAAAAGGATTACACGTACGCGTGCCGTTAGTAGGACGCGAAGTGCCTATCATTGAGGATCGATATGTGGAGATCGGATTTGGTACAGGTTGCTTAAAAGTGACCCCTGCGCATGATGTGAATGACTATATGTTAGGTCAGAAATATAACCTACCTATCTACGACACGTTTACTGCTGACGCTCACTTAGCCCTCTCCTGTCTCGAGCCCGAGGTCTTCGAGCGCGTACGCCAGTATGACGGCATGGATCGTTTCGATTGCCGCAAGCAGATCGTCAAAGATCTCCAAGCCGCCAACCTCGTTGATCATATCGAAGATTATGACAATAAAGTGGGTTACTCCGAGCGCACGAATGTACCTATTGAGCCGCGTTTGTCGCTGCAATGGTTCATCAAAATGCAGCACTTTGCAGATATCGCTTTGGCACCGGTAATGAATGACGACATCGTCTTCTACCCCACTAAATATAAGAACACTTACCGCAACTGGCTGGAGAACATCAAAGACTGGTGCATCTCCCGTCAACTATGGTGGGGTCATCGCATCCCTGCGTACTACGATGCCGACTTATTAGCCCAGACCGGTTTGGAGAACTACCCCGACGATAAGATCCTGGTCAGCGAGACTAAGCCCGAAGGCAACTATGTGCAGGACGAAGGCGCTCTCGACACGTGGTTCAGTTCATGGCTGTGGCCTATGTCCGTGTTTGCAGACAAGCAAGAGCGTGCCTATTACTACCCCACCACCGATCTGGTGACGGGTCCCGACATCATCTTCTTCTGGGTAGCACGCATGATCATGGCGGGTTACGAATACGAAGGCAAGATGCCATTCAAGCATGTTTATTTCACAGGTATCGTGCGCGATAAGTTAGGTCGTAAGATGAGTAAGTCCTTGGGTAACTCACCCGATCCACTCGAACTCATTGCCACCTATGGTGCCGACGGAGTTCGTATGGGTATATTGCTCTCCGCACCCGCCGGTAATGATATCCTCTACGATGATGCACTCTGTGAGCAGGGTCGTAATTTCTGCAACAAGATATGGAACTGCTTCCGCCTCATCAAGGGCTTGGAGGTAGTCGATACCGAGCCTACACACGAAGATCGCGAAGCGGTTACATGGTTCACCATGAAACTGGCAGAAGCCGAATTGGAGATTACGGACTTGCTACGCAAATACCGTCTATCGGAAGCGTTGATGACCATCTATAAACTCTTTACCGACGAGTTCTCGGGCTGGTACTTAGAGATGATCAAACCCGCTTACCAATGTCCTATCGCCCGCAAGACGTTGGAGTCCACCATGGGCTTCTTCGAGCAGATGCTCCGTCAACTCCACCCTTTCATGCCGTTCATCACCGAAGAGCTGTGGCATAACCTCGAAGAGCGTGAAGAAGGGGCAACGATCATGTCCGAAGATTTATCGGGATGGGATAGTGACGAATTGCTTGCTCTGGATAAAGATGGTGCTATTCGCAGCGCTATGGAAGACCTCAAGCAAGTTGTCTCTGGAGTCCGCAATGCCCGCGCAAGCAAGAATATCCAGCAGAAAGAGAAGTTAACACTCTATTCCCCAGTCCCACTCTCCGGCTTAGTAGCCAAACTCGCTAACTGCGACATCATGGTTGCCCAAGATGGTTGCCCCTTAGGAGGAAACCTTACGGAAGGGGCTGCTAAGTTCATCGTCGGTACCACCGAGTATGCCATTCCTATGGATCAGTTCATCAATGTGGAGGAGGAGTTAGCCAAATTAGAGGCAGACTTGCAGCACCAAGAGGGTTTCCTGCGTGGTGTGATGGCTAAGTTGAACAATGAACGTTTCGTCGCTAACGCCAAACCCGAAGTGGTCGAACTGGAGCGCAAGAAACAGCATGATGCCGAGCAGCGTATTGCTACCATTCATGCCTCCATCGCTGCGCTGAAGAAATAATTGTACATCGATCCTTGTGAATCGTGCACCCTATTACATATTAGGCCCCTGTGCCGCAGAGACGGAGGAACAGACGTTAGCGACTGCGAAAGCCATTGCCCAAGTGATGGCTCAGCAAGGTGTATCCCATTGGATCTTCCGGGCTGGGTTATGGAAACCTCGCACCTCGCCAACCACCTTCCAAGGTATTGGTAACGAAGGACTGGCATGGCTACAACGTATTCAGAACGAGTTAGGTCTTCCCTGCGCTACGGAGGTAGCCACCCCTGACCAACTGCGCGCCGCCTTAGACGCCGGTATACGCCATCTCTGGATCGGTGCGCGCACTAGCGCCAACCCTATCCAAGTTCAGACCCTCGCGGACGCTCTCAATGCCTACCTCGCAAACAGTAGCGAAGCGATTCGTATATACATCAAGAACCCTGTCAACAACGACCCTGCCCTCTGGATCGGTAACATCCAGCGTTTCCAAGAAGCCCTTAATCTCTCCCCCTATGAGGGGGAGTCGGAGGGGGTCTTTGCCGTCCATCGCGGCTGCAATCATCGGCCTTGTTGGGAAATGGCCTATACGCTCCGTCAGCAACTACCCGCTATCCCTCTCCTACTCGATCCCAGTCACATGAGTGGCGATGTTCATCAGGTAGCCTCTCTGTGCCACATCGCCGAGCAGTTGGAGTACGATGGTTACATGATCGAAGTCCATCCCGATCCCGCTCACGCCCTCTCCGATGCGCGTCAGCAGCTCACCCCCGAGCAGTTAGATGACTTACTAATCGGGCAAAGCCCTACGAATCGGACGAATATTAGTGGCGCAACTCCGCTGCGCTGGCTCCGCCAGATGATGGACGAAGTGGATAATGAACTATGGAACGCGATTGCCAAACGAATGGAAGTTAGCCGCCGTATAGGTGCCTATAAGCGCGAGCAGCATATGGACATCGTCCAACCCACGCGTTATGAGCAGATGCTCGCAGCCCGTCTCGATTGGGCACAATCTCACGACTTAGACGCCAACACCGTCCGCGCCATCATGGATGCTCTGCACCAAGCCAGCATCCGTATCCAGCAATAACACAGACTTTTCGCAACATCTCCGCGACTTTTTCCGTACATTAGAGCTCGATGTGGGTGATGAGTAGAGTGAGGGTACCAGCGGGAACGGAGATGATGACTTCATCGCCTATGGTATGCCCATTGAGGGCTTCACCGATGGGGGATTTGATGGACAGTTTGCCTGCCGCCATGTCGGCTTCGTGTGGGTTAACGATCGTGTAAGTGCGTTGCGCCCCAGTGGCTTTATTGGTCACTGTGACCTTGCGAAACAGACCGACGGTGTCGGCATTCAGTTGAGTCTTATCGATGACCTTGGCATACTGCAAGACGCGTTGTAGAAAACGGATACGCCCCATCATCTTACCTTGCTCGCGCTTGCAAGCATGGTACTCAAAATTCTCACTGAGATCACCTTGTGCCCGCGCGTCGGACAACTCCTGCGTCAGACGCGGGAACTCAACCTTAATCAGTCTGTCGAGTTCGGCTAATAACTCATTATATCGTTCTTGTGAGAGGTATTCCATATGGGGCATCTATCCAATTAGTGGTGCAAAAGTACTGCTTTTTTTTGATATATGCAAATACGGCGACATTTTTGTAAGGGATTTTAACCAATTATACCTTAATCCATACAAAAATTATGCAAAAATTAAAAAAAATGCAAAAATATTTGTGTATGTCAAAAAAAAGTCGTACTTTTGCAACTTGGAATTTGCAAAACAAACCTTAATATATCAATTTATAATTAAATCTACAAACAAATGGAACTAACATCCCTTATGTATGTCGTATTAGCGGCATCGGTATTGGCACTCAGTTTTGCCTTTTATTTCTACAAGAGTATGCTTCGCAAAGACGAAGGTACGGATCTCATGCGTAAGATTGCCCAGCACGTCCGTAGTGGCGCTATGGCGTATTTAAAACAGCAGTACAAAGTGGTGACTATCGTGTTCGTCATCTTGGCGGCCATCTTTGGTCTAATGGCGTATTTCCAGTTACAGAACGGTATCGTCTGGTTTGCATTTTTGACTGGAGGTTTCTTCTCCGGTTTGGCTGGATTCTTCGGTATGAAAACCGCCACCTATGCGTCGGCTCGCACGGCAAATGCTGCCCGTCAATCGCTGAACGCAGGCTTGCAAGTCGCTTTCCGTAGTGGTGCGGTCATGGGTCTAGTAGTGGTCGGTTTAGCGCTACTCGACATCGCGGGTTGGTTCCTCGTACTGAATGGAACAGGACTGCTCGAAATGGTAGGTGCAGACGGTGATCTGATCACCATCACCACTACGATGCTGACCTTCGGTATGGGTGCTTCGACTCAAGCCCTCTTCGCACGCGTAGGCGGGGGTATATATACTAAGGCAGCAGATGTAGGTGCAGACCTCGTGGGCAAGACCGAATATAACATCCCCGAAGACGATCCTCGTAACCCTGCCACCATCGCCGACAATGTAGGCGACAACGTGGGTGACGTAGCCGGTATGGGTGCCGACTTATACGAGAGTTATGCAGGTTCGATTCTCGCTACGATGGCTCTGGGTGCATCCGCATTCGCCACATCTGCCGTGGAGGGCTTGCAACTCAAAGCCGTGCTCGCACCTTCCCTCATCGCTGCCTTTGGTGTACTATTGTCCATCATCGGTATCTATCTGGTGAAGACCAAAGAGGGTGCAGATATGGATCATCTGCTCAAAGCATTGGCTCGCGGTACGAACACCGCTGCGTTCCTCATTGCAGCCGTGACATTCGGTATATTCGCTTGGCTATTTGGTACAGACACCAATCAGTGGTGGCAAGTATCGCTCTCCGTAGTCGTAGGTTTATTGGCAGGCGTGATCATTGGTAAATCAACCGAATACTATACATCCCAATCCTATCGTCCGACACAGAAAGTGAGCGAGAGTTCGCAAACGGGTTCGGCTACGGTGATCATCAGCGGTTTAGGCTTAGGTATGCTCTCTACCGCTATCCCCGTGGTAACCGTCGGCATCGCTATTGTATTGGCATATCTCTGCGCCAATGGTTTCTCGTTGGAGTTCAATGCCGCCAACCTCTCGATGGGTCTCTACGGTATCGGTATCGCTGCAGTCGGAATGCTCTCGACGCTCGGAATAACCTTAGCAACAGATGCTTATGGCCCAATCGCTGACAACGCAGGTGGTAATGCCGAGATGTCAGGTCTCGAACCTGAAGTGCGTCAACGCACCGATGCGCTGGATGCACTCGGTAACACAACTGCTGCCACGGGTAAAGGTTTTGCTATTGGTTCGGCTGCCCTCACAGCATTAGCCCTCTTAGCATCCTATGTAGAAGAGATTAAGATCGCCCTCATCCGTACCGGTGAAGCATTGCCTAATGGTGTCGAAGCGACTAAAGCGACCCTTGTGGACTTTATGGAAGCCTATCATGTCAACCTAATGAACCCCATCGTACTCGTAGGTGTGTTCATCGGATCGATGATGGCATTCCTCTTCTGCGGATTGACCATGAACGCTGTTGGTCGTGCTGCACAGAAGATGGTAGAAGAGGTACGTCGTCAGTTCCAAACTATCAAAGGTATATTGGAAGGCAAAGCCGATCCTGATTATGCACGCTGCGTGGCTATCTCGACCAAGGGGGCACAACACGAGATGCTGTTACCCTCTATCTTAGCCATCATCGTACCTATCATCACAGGCGTGATCTTAGGTGTGGCTGGTGTACTGGGTCTGCTCATCGGTGGACTAGCCACCGGCTTTGTATTGGCTGTGTTCATGGCGAATGCGGGTGGTGCATGGGATAATGCGAAGAAATATGTAGAGGAAGGTCACTTCGGAGGTAAAGGCAGTGATTGCCATAAGGCTACTATCGTGGGTGACACCGTAGGTGATCCATTCAAGGATACAGCCGGTCCTTCGCTCAATATATTGATCAAACTCATGTCGATGGTTAGTATCGTTATGGCAGGCCTTACCGTTGGATTCCACCTATTATGATAACAGTTATTGGAGCAACTAACATAGACATTATTGCAAGTACGAAGACATCCTTCGTTCCGCACGATTCTAACCCTTCGCATATTGTAATGGGCATTGGTGGTGTCGGCAAGAACTATGCCCATAACCTCTGCCTACTGGGGCAACATATTCAGTTCGTTACCCTCTTTGGTGATGACCAGTTTGGCGATATCGCGAAGAAAGAGTGCAAGCGTTTGGGGTTTGACTTACACCTAAGTGCTACTCCCAAGGGTGCTCGCAGTTCGATGTTCCTCTGTGTCAATAACAACGATGGGCACATGGAAGCAGGTGCTGCCGATGTGACGCTGATGGAGGAGTTTCTCACGCCGGAGTTCTTAGAGAAACGGATGGACGAGATTAACCAATCTCAGTTAGTGCTTTTTGATGCTAACCTACCCGTGCCATCGATGGTGTATCTATTGGATCATTGCACCGTCCCCATGATGGCAGACACCGTCTCACGCCTCAAAGCTATACGCATTGGACAAGCGCTGGAGCAAGCCGAACATCCGCGCTTACATACCCTCAAACTGAACCATATCGAAGCAGAGTATATCTTTGGCACAAAGATGGGACAAGACCTAACGAAGATCAATCGCCGATTGCATCAACTCGGTGTGGATTATGTTTACATTACCGATGGTAGCAAAGGTGTTCACTGTTCCGCGCCTAAGAGTTGCCAACCTAATGAATTGGATCTGACACCCATTGCACCAACATGTATCGTCGATACCAATGGTGCAGGAGATGCGTTCATCTCAGGATTGGCGTTTGCTTTCTTACAAGACATACCCTTCCCCGAAGCTGCGGACTATGGTCTATGGGCATCCAAAGCGACCATCGAAGTGGAGTCCGTGGTCAATCCCAACCTATTACATGAATTGAATACCCTATTAAAGAAACATATCAACTATCAATTACAATGAACAAGTATTTATCCTTATCTCCCGAAGTGGAGCAAGCCTTACAGACAGGTAAACCTGTGGTGGCACTCGAGTCCACTATCATCTCACACGGCATGCCTTATCCACAGAACGTAGAAACAGCATTGCGTGTCGAGCAAACTATTCGCGACAATGGTGCAGTACCTGCTACTATCGCCATCATCGGTGGCAAACTTAAAGCAGGTTGTACGCCCGAAGAAATCGAGTACCTCGGTAAGAAAGGTCAAGCCGTCATCAAAGCGAGCCGTCGCGACCTACCTGTACTCATTGCTCGTGGCGAAGATGGTGCTACGACCGTCACGACAACGATGATCATTGCCGCTATGGCAGGCATACGCATCTTCGCTACTGGCGGTATCGGTGGTGTACACCGCGGTGCCGAAACAACGATGGATATATCTGCCGATCTCGAAGAACTGGCACAGACCCCTGTCATGGTCATCTGCGCAGGCGCTAAGTCCATCTTAGACTTAGGTTTGACGCTTGAATACTTAGAGACAAAGGGAGTGCCCGTCCTTGGTTATGGCACAGAGGAGTTACCCGCCTTCTACACCCGTCACTCGGGCTTCAAAGTGGACTACCGTATCGATAGCCCCGAAGAACTCGCTGCCGCTTTCCGCGCTAAGATGGAGATGGGATTACACGGAGGTATACTCGTGACCAACCCTATCCCCGAAGAGTACTCTATGCCGGCTGACGTCATCAATAAAGCCATTGATGCCGCTATCGAAGAGTCCCATAAGTTAGGCATCAAGGGCAAACAAACGACTCCCTTCCTACTCGCGAAGATCAAAGACCTCACGGGTGGAGACAGTTTGGCATCGAACATCCAACTGGTGCTCAATAACGCTCGTTTAGCGGCTAAGACAGCCGTGGCATTAGCCCAATAAGATCAACGTAAATCGTTGAGATAAGCGCCATCCTTTCGGATCGTATAATCCACAGTCGCAGTCACGAACTGAGGATTACGTAACGAAAGGGTGGTTGTTTTTTTGCCCTCATGCACCTCCACCGACAAGGGCATCAGACTCTGATTTAGATGTAGCACAAAACGCGACACCCCTTTGGCTGCCTCTTTATCGGAGGGTGTCAGGGTGATCCAATAATCACCTTGCGCATCGGTGCGTTCCGTATAGTGGCAAGACCGAATCAATGCTTTGGCAAAAAGGAAAGGATTGGCTTGCAGCAGTTCATCATTAGACGGATTAGACAAGGTCAACTCATCGGTGTCCTCGATGTACATATACATAGTTTGACCATCATAGGCGGCATCGATACCGAATATTGAGACTTTGAACTTATCCCCACACATCGTCACCGATCCCGAGTAATGCAAAGGCTGAGATACATCGGACGCAATGGTTAACACGGCATCCGACTGCAAGGTCTGATGCTCCAAGAGCCGCATACAATCATCCAATGTAGTGGCGTGGATAGGTAGCAGGCAGAAGGTAGAAGGTAGTAAAGCGATGAATAAGAGGATGAAACGTTTCATAATTAGTCTGCATTAAGTGTTTCAAGCAGCCGCTCCAACGACTCCATATCTTGGATAAGTACATCGCGTCCTTTGGGACCCTTATTGGGACCCACAATGCCCGTGGCTTCCAGTTGGTCACTAAGTTTACCTGCGCGGTTATAGCCTATCTCAAACGCCCGTTGTAAACGAGAAGTGGAACCTTCCTGTTTAGATACCACATACCGTGCCACATCGGCAAACATCGGATCCAGACGATGGGTATCAACCGAACCCGGAGTCATCTCCTCTTGTCCTTCGGGCACATACTCCGGTAACTGATACGGAGCACCATAGCCCTGTTGCTCGTGTATATGTTCCACAATCGCTTCCACCTCAGGCGTATCCACAAACGCACACTGGATACGCGTCAGGTTACCACCACCCGAGTAGAGCATATCGCCCTTACCTATCAGCTGGTCAGCACCCTTCGCATCCAATACGGTACGACTATCCACCACGGACTGCGTACGGAACGCGATACGGGTTGGGATATTCGCCTTAATGGTACCCGTCACAATCTTCACATCTGGACGCTGCGTAGCCAAGATCATATGCATACCCACGGCACGCGCTTTCTGTGCTATGCGTTGGATAGGACGCTCCACTTCCTTGCCTGCCTGCATGATGAAATCACCATATTCGTCGATCACGATCACTAAATAAGGCATGTAGTGGTGGTGTAGTATCTTCTTCGTCACCACATTCTCCACATCCTTGGTAGGATTGAGTACACGCGACGAGAACTTCTCGTTATAATCTTCTACATTACGGCAGTTCGCTTCCGCTAACAGCGAATAACGATCCTCCATCTCAATGACCAACGAGTTGAGGGTGTTAATCACTTTCTGACAATCGGTAATAATGATATCCCTATCCTCCTGGTCTGGCATAGCAGCCATGTAGTGTTTGAGTAACGGCTTATAAATGGAGAACTCCACCATCTTTGGATCCACCAACACAAACTTCAACTCAGCCGGATGTTTCTTATATAATAAGGAGGTAATGATGGCATTTAAGCCCACGGATTTACCTTGACCCGTGGCACCAGCCACTAACAAGTGCGGCGTCTTAGCAAGGTCAAAACAGAAAACCTCATTGGTGATAGTACGACCAATAGCCACCGGTAAGCGCATTTTCTGCTCCTCTTGGAAACGCTTGGACGCAATGACCGAGTGCATGGATACGACTTGCGGTTTCTCGTTCGGAACTTCAATACCGACCGTACCCTTACCCGGCATCGGGGCAATAATACGAATACCTATTGCGCTGAGCGACAACATAATATCATTCTCCAACGACTGGATCTTAGCAATACGTATACCCGCCTTCGGCACCACCTCGTACAGCGTAACGGTGGGTCCCACAGTCGCCTTAATCTGCTCAATCTCAATACCATAGTTCCGCAAGGTAGCCACGATACGATTAGCATTGGCTTGCTGCTCCTCCTGATTGATAACGGGAGCCGTTTCATTGTCATAAACCCTCAACAGGTCTAATGTGGGAAACTTATAGAACTCCAAGTCCTTACGCGGATCAAACGGCTCTTGCTGCTCCGCCATCTCCACTTCCTCTGTTTCCTGAATATCCACATCGGCATCATCCGACTCCTCCAGACCATCCGACCCATCCAGACCATCTGACTTTTCTAGATCTCCTAGTTTATCTAGTTCTCCTAGGTCTTCTAGGTTGCCTAGGTCTTCTTCAAGCTCTGGGTTATTCTCTATCACTACGATGGGCTCCGTGGTAGGCTCATCAATCACCACTACTGGTTCATCGTCCTCTCGCCCAATCGCCTCTTCGCCTTCTCGCCCAATCGCCTCCTCGCCTTCTCGCCCAATCGCCTCTTCGCCTTCGGTGCCTACATCACCCTTCTTCCGAGTCACCCGCAGCCACAAAGCCTTCATCCGCTCAATAAAATGCACATCGGTAATAATGAGGAAGATCACTAATAGCACAACGAGCACCATGATCGTACCTAATGGCTGTATATAACTATTCACCCACAGCGCAATCCACTCCCCATGAGCCCCACCCCAACGGAAGAACGTATCTATGCCCGTTATCTGCTGTACAAACCCAAAGGTCACACTACCCCATACCAGCCAAAAGAAACCGACGAATAGCACCCGCCACCCGTTCAAACGGATCACACGCGAGAGCCTCAATCCATATAACCCCATCATCACGATCAATACCAGCGATATGATACCGAAGGTACCATCCACATAAAACTCGGCTAATCGTGCGCCCTGTAAACCCAAGCAGTTCGTAATCTGCATACGCGACTCTATACGTTCCGCACGAGTCATACCCAACAGGCTCTGATCCGCAGCGCCGGTAAAGAAATAACTAATGTACGCGATCAACGAAAAGACCGCAAACGCTACAATAAGAACACCTATCACTATATGGGTGCGCTTATCGCAGAAAAAATCACGAACCTGACTCCACGAAAAACTGTTCTCCACCATAATGGGCGAACTATACTGGGAATCGGTGTCTCTATTAGATGTAGACGGACGACGTGGCATAATACTATAATTTGGGTGCAAAGATACTACTTTTTTTGCATTTATGCAAATATGATGGACTACTTTTTCAACTTTTAGAACTTTTTCTACTTTTTCCACACTTTTATTTGCATATATCAAAAAAAAGTCGTACTTTTGCGTGTTATTTTGAGTAACTATGGATTCAAGGGACGAAATAGCGTGCGGGAGTTGCATTTTGAAGGAAAAATGCACCATTAACCAAGACGACTGCTTCACCCGTCGGCAGCGTTGGAAAGCGGTAACATTGGCATACATCTTGCCGTTTGTGTTTTTGGCGGGCGCGATCGTGGCTGTGTCCTTTATTACTAATAACGAATATATCATCGGAGGTGTGGCCTTAGGCACGCTCGTGGTGTATTATGGTTTATTGTATATTAAAAAACCTAAAATATGAATGTTATTATCATTTCTTTAATCGTTCTCGGCGTAACGGGACTGGTGGCTGCTGTGCTGCTATACATCGTTGCCCAGAAGTTTAAGGTAGAGGAGGATCCTCGCATTGACCAAGTGCAGGAAGTGCTGCCTGGTGCTAACTGCGGTGGATGTGGTTTTGCGGGCTGTCGTGCTTTAGCCGAAGCCTGCGTGAAAGCCACCTCACTGGATGGCCTACTCTGCCCGGTTGGTGGTGCTCCTACGATGGCGAAAGTAGGAGAAATCTTAGGTCTTGCTCCCGTAGAGGCAGCCCCTAAGGTAGCCGTTGTACGCTGTAATGGTACCTGCGAAGCGCGTCCTCGCACTAGCGAGTACAATGGTGCACCTAGTTGCCAAATCATGCATAACCTCTATGTGGGCGAGAGCGCATGTCCGTTCGGTTGCCTCGGTTGTGGCGACTGCGTAGCAGCATGTACCTTTGGTGCCTTATCCATGGATCCCGAAACGGGACTTCCCGTAGTAGATGACGAGAAGTGCACCAGTTGCGGTCAGTGCGTCAAAGCTTGTCCGCGTCACATCATCGAACTGCGTAATAAGGGTCCAAAGAGCCGCCGCATGGTCGTTCTTTGTGTCAATAAAGATAAAGGCGCACCCGCGCGTAAGGCTTGTCTGAACGCCTGCATCGGTTGCGGTAAGTGCCAAACAGTCTGCGAGTTCGACGCCATCACGGTGGAGAATAACCTCGCTTACATTGACTTTAATAAATGCCGTCTGTGCCGTAAGTGCGAAGATGCATGTCCAACCCATGCCATCCATGCAGTTAATTTCCCAAAAAGAAAGGAGGAACAAGTATGAGTACATTCCGTATTGGTGGAGTTCATCCCCACGATAATAAAGTTTATTCGGCACATCAACCGATCACCGCGTGCCCGCTGCCTAAGAATGCCATCATTCCACTCGTGCAGCATATCGGTGCGCCCGCACAGCCTATTGTTGAGAAAGGGGACAAAGTGCGTGTAGGTCAACTCATCGCCAAAGCTGGTGGGTTTGTTAGTGCCAATGTGCACGCACCTTTTAGTGGTATTATCACCAAGATTGACACTTTCGTCGATGGTTGGGGCATGCGTACCCCCGCTATCTTCATGGACGTGGAAGGTGACCTTTGGGACGACACGATTGATCGCACCCCAGATATTGTGCATGAGTTCATGCTCGACCCCAAGGAGATTATCGACCGCATCACCGCAGCCGGTATAGTGGGTCTGGGTGGTGCTTGCTTCCCTACCCACGTAAAACTGTTACCCCCTCCCGGCAAGACGGCTGAGGTGTTAGTAGTCAATGGTGTCGAATGTGAGCCCTACCTCACGTGCGATCATCAACTCATGCTCGAACATAGCGAGGAGATTGTTATCGGTATCCAGATCCTGATGCGCGCCTTAGGTATTAAACGTGCCATCATCGGTATCGAGAAGAACAAACCCGACGCCATTGCGAAGATGCAGGCTCTTTGCAGCCGACTGCTCGGTATTCAAGTCTTGCCATTAGATCTCAAATACCCGCAAGGTGGTGAGAAACAACTCATCGATGCCTGCATCGGTCGTCAAGTACCTTCGGGTGCACTGCCTATCGAAGTGGGTGCGGTGGTGGATAATGTAGCCACTGTTTACGCCGTTTACGAAGCCGTACAGAAACGCAAACCGCTCATCTCACGCGTTATGACCGTCACGGGTAAGAGTGTGGCTCAGCCCGGTAACTACGAGGTACGTTTTGGTACGCCTCTGACCGATGTGGTGGCACTCGCAGGTGGTATCCCCGAGGATACGGGTAAGATCATAAGTGGAGGCCTCTTAATGGGTCGCGCTATGAACAATATCGACATGCCCGCTAATAAGCGTGTCAGCGGACTGCTCTTTATGTCCGAGAACGAGAGTCGTCGTGTCGAGCCCGAGAACTGTATCCGCTGCGCCAAGTGCGTCAGCGCTTGTCCTATGGGATTAGAGCCTTACTTGCTCAGCCGTCAGTCCGAACTGCAACTATGGGACGAGATGGAGGCGCATGCTGTGATGGACTGCATCGAATGTGGTTGCTGCCAGTTCACTTGCCCCAGCCATCGTCCGCTGCTAGACTATGTCCGTATGGGTAAAGCCAAAGTAGGTGGCATCATCCGTGCCCGCCAAGCGGCAGCGAAGTAAATTTTCAAATTTTCAAATTATCAAATTATGAATATGAAACTCATTGTCAGTCCGGCTCCACACGCTCATAGTGGCGATAGTGTCCGCAGAAACATGCTCCTGGTTATCCTTGCGCTCTTGCCCGCGTACGCGGTGAGTGTAGCAGCCTTCGGTTGGGGAGCCATCATCACCACCGCCATCAGTATCGTCGCTTGCGTCGGTTTTGAGTGGCTCATTGCTAAGTTCATCCTGAAACAGCAACCCACTATTGGCGACTGTTCGGCTATTCTCACAGGTCTGTTGTTGGCGTTTAACCTACCCTGTAACCTACCTTGGTGGATCGTAGTCATTGGTGCATTAGTGGCAATCGGTGTAGGTAAGATGACCTTTGGCGGATTGGGACAAAATCCCTTTAATCCTGCTCTCGTAGGTCGTGTTTTTCTGCTCATCTCTTTCCCCGTGCAAATGACCACATGGCCGCGTCCATTAGGTTTCCACACGCAGTATATTGATGCCGCTACAGGTGCTACCCCACTCGCCGCGCTCAAACAGATCGTTAAAGCAGGTGACTCGTCATTGGTTAGCCAATTACCTTCCTTATGGGACTCTTTCATTGGTATGATGGGCGGCTCGCTTGGTGAAGTATGTGCCTTAGCCTTGCTCTTAGGTGGACTATTACTCATCTTTACCCGCGTCATCACATGGCATATACCCGTCTCTATCTTAGCCACCATGGCGATCTTCGCGTGGATCTCCACCCCAGAAGGATTATGTGGACATCAGTATATCTGCTATACCCTCCTCACCGGTGGCGCGATGCTCGGTGCCTTCTTTATGGCGACCGACTATGTCACCAGTCCGATGACTTCGTGGGGTAAGGTCATCTTCGGTATAGGCATCGGTCTGATTGTCATGATCATCCGTACATGGGGTGCTTATCCCGAAGGTATGTCCTTCGCCATCCTTATTATGAACGCCTGCGTTCCATTACTCAACAAAATACGTCCAAAACGCTTCGGCGAAATAACTAAGTAATTATGAAAAAGTTACAATCTACATTCACCAATATGGCATTGTCGCTAACTATCATCACGTTAGTGGCAGCCGCTGCGCTAGCATGCGTCTATCTATTCACCGCTGCGCAGATTGAACAACAGAAACAGCAGGCGCAGAACGCGGCACGCATCGCGGTGCTCTGTGGACACGAAGATGGTACGGCCATCGAAGCCCAAGCAGATGGTTTCGGCGGTCTCATCCGCGTCATGGTCGGTTTTGCCCCTGATGGTACCATCCTCGGTTACGAAGTGCTTGAACAGCAAGAGACTCCGGGCTTAGGTACGCATATCGTCGAGTGGTTCAAGAACGCCGACAAACCTAGTCAGAACATCATCGGTCGTCCAGCCAATGGTCATTTCTGTGTATCCAAAGATGGAGGCGATGTGGATGCTATCACCGCGGCCACCATCTCGTCTCGCGCTTTCCTCAAAGCCATCAACAACGCTTACGCTACTTTCATGGAGCAGCAGGGCGTGCAAGTGGAGGCGCACTCAGGTGCTAGTGTTATGAACGATTCAATAGAAAAGGAGGCTCATCATGAATAATGCATTAAAGACTCTCACCAATGGTCTTCTCAAAGAGAACCCCACCTTCGGTTTGGTATTAGGTATGTGCCCGACGCTGGCTACTACCACCTCCGCGGAAAATGGTATGTTCATGGGCTTAGCGACCATGTTCGTGCTTATCTGCTCTAATGTCGCCATTTCGTTACTCAAGAACCTCATTCCCGATAAAGTGCGTATTCCTGCTTTCATTGTGGTCATCGCTACCTTCGTGACCATGGTGCAACTCATCATGCAGGCGTACTTGCCCGATATCTATGCGGTCTTAGGTCTATTCATTCCGTTGATCGTCGTTAACTGTATCGTCCTCGGTCGTGCCGAAGCGTTTGCAGCCAAGAACAATGTCGGTCTGTCGGCTTTAGATGGTATCGGTATGGGACTCGGTTTCACTTGCTCGCTGACGCTCATTGGTGCGGTGCGTGAGTTACTGGGTACAGGTTGTGTCTTTGGTGCACACCTCTACTCCGACCAATACGCAGCGCTCATCTTCGTCCTCGCACCCGGGGCATTCATCTGCCTCGCCTACCTTATGGCAGCCATACAAAAACTCATGGCCAAATAAATCGTAAATCGTAAATCCGTAAATCGTAAATTAATATGGTCTATTTTTTAATATTCGTATCGGCGATATTCGTTAATAATATCGTACTGAGTCAATTCTTAGGTATCTGCCCATTCTTAGGGGTCAGTAAGAAGATTGACACCGCTCTTGGTATGGGTGCAGCCGTCACCTTCGTGCTCACCTTAGCCACTGTTGTGACTTACCTCCTGCAAAAACTGCTTATCCTCTGGCATGTAGAGTTCTTGCAGACTATTCTGTTCATTCTCGTCATCGCTGCCCTGGTGCAGATGATTGAGATCGTGCTCAAAAAGATCTCCCCATCGCTCTATCAAGCCCTCGGTGTGTTCTTGCCATTGATCACCACGAACTGCTGCCTACTCGGTGTGGCTATTCTCGTGGCTAATGGCACGAATAAACTGCCCCTTGGTGCCGATCATAACCTACTCACTGGTACACTCTTTGCCCTCGCTACCGCTATCGGTTTTGCCTTGGCATTGGTCCTTTTTGCCGGTCTGCGTGAGCAATTGGCTATGAACAAGATTCCAAAAGCCATGCAGGGTACTCCCATTGCACTCCTAACCGCAGGACTGCTCGCTATGGCATTCATGGGCTTCTCAGGCGTCGTATAATCATGCATTGTGCATCGTAAATCGTACATCTATGTTAATCACTTTATCTTCATCCCTGCATAAGGAGCAGTTGCAATTGCCCTTCGAACTGGACGATCAATTCGTTCAGGACAATCAGGTCGTTGCTGTCCTCACGGGCGGTAGCGAAGCGCTCTTTTTGCAGCAGGTAGAACAAGGGCACATCACCCTCGACAAACCTATCTACCTCATTGCTTCCGAGCAAAGTAATTCTCTCGCAGCCAGCTGCGAGATCTTAAGTTGGATCAATCTTCATCACGGCCATGGACAGATTAGGACTCATCGGTAAACCCAGCGATTGGCTCATTGCCTCGCACTATGACGCATCTACCCTGCGCGAACGTATGCACATCGAACTTGTCGAAATCCCTATCGAGGAAGTAACCTCTTTGGGTGAGGTAGAAGGTGGCGAACAAGGTGCCTTAGTTATCTACGAGCGCCTTCGCGCCATTGTTGACCAATACCAACTCAATGGATTAACGCTGCGTTGCTTTGACCTATTAACCACTGTCAAAAACACAGGCTGTATCGCTTTGGCTAAACTCAATGCCGAAGGTATACCCGCTGCGTGCGAAGGAGATGTCCCTACCCTCATCACGATGATGATGGCGAAGAACATCACAGGTTGCCCCGGTTTCCAATGCAACCCCGCCCGCGTGAACACCGAGACAGGACAGATGCTATGGGCACACTGCACCATACCTTATAACATGGTCGAGTCCTACACCTTGGACACCCACTTTGAGTCGGGTATAGGCGTCGCCATCCATGGCGAACTGCCCTTAGGTGACTATACATTAGTCAAAGTCAGTGGTGACCTCAGCCGTATCTTTGCCGAGGATGTGCAACTCACACGCAACCAGTACGAACCCAACCTCTGCCGCACACAGGTATGGCTACAAACAAAGCAGGTCATTCCGTACCTGCTTTCTAAACCGATTGCTAACCACCACGTACTCGTACGCGGTCATCATGCTCAATCTTTCTTGAAATACTTGGGATAATTAGCCAAGAACTTCTCTACCGCTTCCGGCAGTGATCCATAGTGTTCACCGCCGGATGCGTTTTTATGCCCTCCGCCATTGAACACCTCGTGGCACATCACATTGACAGGACGATCGCCTTGGCTGCGCATCGATATCTTGACCTTGATCTTACTACCATTGGCTAACTCCACCTCCGACGGATTGACCTTATCCTCCCGCATGAAACAGGAGTAATAGATGTCCTTGATCTGCAACGGTAAGTTCACGATGCCTTCTGCATCACCCGACTGGAAATGGAAACGATACAGTTCTTTGCGACTCAGATAAATGAACGCTGTATGGTACTCGGGGAAAATGCGCATCTTACTATATAGACAGTAACCCATCAGCCGCATACGATCGGCCTTGTAACTATTGAACACGGCGTTATACACGGCATCCTTGTTCACGCCTAATCGTACCAAGTCTCCCACTATCTCGTACATCTCTGGGTAGTTACTATTGAACGAGAAATTGCCGGTATCCGTCATCATACCCGTATACAGACATGTGGCTGTATCTAAGTTCATGGCATCTAACCCCGCTAACTGCTGTATCTGATAAATGAGTCGATACACGATCTCACTGGCACTCGGACTCTCCGCCAACACGATCTTGATCACCTGCTCCGCTTCGGGCACCGTCTTCTCAGCAACCATCAGATGATGGTCTATCACGATCACCGACTTACCCGCCTTATACTGTTCCATCATCTTCGTCCCCAACGAACCGATACGATAAGGTTCATTGAAATCGGTGCAGATAATCAGATCCGCTTGTGCCAAACTGGCATCCGCTTGGTCGCGTTGGGTCTCATAGATAAGGTCTTCCTTCGCCCCAGGCATCCATGCCAAGAAATCAGGAAACGCATTAGGCACAATCACTTGCACCTGCTTACCCTGTTGTAGCAGCCATTGCCGCATACCTAAGGACGAACCCATCGCGTCCCCATCGGGAGACATATGGGTCAACACCACTATACGCTGAGCCGACTGTACCGCCGCCCACACGCGTTCAACCACTGACTTTTCTATCTTATCCGTTATCATATTGTTCAATTTTGTGCAAAAGTACTGCTTTTTTTTGAGATATGCAAGAATCGTCAAGATTTTTTCGGGATTTTTGTCAAATACAGGTTACTTTTTTGTAGAAAAATTTTGCCATATCAAAAAAATATACTACCTTTGCACTCGCAATTGGTAATGGAAGCAGGTGTAATTCCTGCACAGACCCGCTGCTGTGATTCTCATTAGGATCGTATTGGCATCTTAAGTCACTGGTTTTCACTGGGAAGGCTACAATACGGAACTGAGATAAGTCAGAAGACAACCTCTTGCACACTTTATCGTCCTCGTGGTATAGGATAATAATGAGTAAACGCAACCTATTCATACTGACTTTTGCACTTACGTGTATCTCTGCTTTCCCTCTGTCGAATGCCGAGATAGACTCTATTTCCCGTCAGTTTGAGTTAGACGAGGTAGTGGTTAGTAGCACCACCACTACTCCTCACTCCGTCTCGATGCAAACCCTGGATGGACAAGCCCTTCAAACCCTCAATGTTCACTCCGTCGCCGACGCACTGCGCCATTTTTCGGGCGTACAGATCAAGGACTACGGCGGCGTAGGTGGACTCAAAACCATCGACATCCGCGCTATGGGTAGTCATCACCTCGGCGTCTTCTACGACGGCATAGAGATAGGTAATGCACAGAACGGGACGGTCGATCTCGGCAAGTTCTCCCTCGAGAACGTCGAATCGTTGGCACTCTTCCATGGCCAGCGAAACGAGATCTTCCAACCCGCCAAAGATTTCTCTTCTGCCAGCGCCTTATATATACGCACGCGTCGCCCGCAGTTCGCTGACGGACAGACCTTCCATATCGTCGCTACCATGAAAGCGGGTGCTTTCGGTGTTGCCAACCCTTCCCTACTCTACGAACAACGTCTGACCGATAACCTCCATCTCAGCCTCAATGCCGAATATGCGTATGCTACCGGGCGCTACCATTTTACTATCAACCACTACACACAGGACGGCACCCTGGCGTGGGACACCACAGGTGTTCGTCAGAATGGGGACATCCAGTCTATCCGCGCCGAAGTAGGATTATTTGGTTACCTGCCACAAGGCAAATGGCACCTCAAAGGTTATTACTACCAGTCGGAACGAGGTATCCCTCGCGCTATCATCCGTAATGTATGGACAACGGATCAACGCCAATGGGATCGTAACGCCTTCGTGCAAACGAACTTCACCAACACTTGGAACTGCTATTCGCTGCAAGTCAATGCTAAATATAGCAACGACTACCTCCGCTACCTCAATCCCGACACCACCGCCGTCTATATCGATCACTCCTACTTGCAGCAGGAGGTCTATCTCTCCCTCGCCAACCGATGGACACTCTTCCATTGGTGGGACTTAGCACTCAGTGCCGACTATATCTACAACCACCTCGATGCCAATCAATATGGGGCAACGAACCACGACCGCCATACCGAACTCATTGTCGCTGCCACCGATTTTCATTATAAATGGTTGATGGCACAAGCATCGGTATTGGGTACCTTCGTACAGGATGTGAGTCAGACCGCGAATGTGTCACCCGCCGCAACACTACGGGTACAACCTTATCTGCCTGAACAGTTATATATACAGGCTTTCTATAAGCAGAGTTTTCGTATGCCCACTTTCAATGAACTGTACTATACCGATGGCGGCATATCGAACTTGAAGCCGGAAGATGCCCGTCAGTATGATCTGGGGGTAGAATACCAAAAAAGGTGGCAGATTACAGATCACAGGTCGCAGAAGTTAGATATCGACCTACAAGCCAAAGTCGATGGGTACTTCAATCAAGTGAGCAATAAGATTGTGGCTATCCCCAAAGGGAACACCCAATATCGATGGCAGATGATGAACCTCGGGTATGTCGAAATGGGAGGCGTAGACATCAACGCCAGTGTGCATTGTGCATGGTCAACCGTCCACCTAACTGCCTCCGGCACATACAGTTACCAACGCGCTATGGACAAGACCAACCCTTATGACCCACTCACCTACAATGGGCAGATTGCCTATACCCCTTGGCATAGTGGTTCGGCTACCGCCAGTATAGAATGGCACGGATGGCGACTCGGCTATATCTTCAATTATGTCGGAGAACGGTATAGCGCCTCAGCCAATATCGCAGCCAACTACGTCGCCCCTTGGGACACACACGATTTGGTACTGTCGTACCAAGTTGGAATACGGAATAAAGACCGCTCCGCGGATCAATTAAAGATAGCGGTGGAGTTAAACAATATCGCTAACAAACAATACGAAATAGTGAAGAACTACCCCATGCCAAGCCTGAATGGGAAAGTAGTGATTCAATATACATTATAAAAAAGTTAAAAGTATGAAACACCCATTTTTAGTATTAGCAGGAGTAAGCCTGCTATTAAGTGCCTGCACGCAGTCACCCATTGATCCCAACGAGCAATATGTCACGCCTATCAAAGGTCTGCACGGTATGTATCTTCTCAACGAGGGCGGATACAACATGAACAATGCATCGTTAGACTACCTCGATTTTGAGACAGGTCTATACACGCTCAATCGCTTCACATCGGTTAATCCCACGATCATTCAAGGTTTGGGCGATGTCGGCAACGACATCTTAGTATATGGTGCCAAGACCTATATCGTCGTCAATGGTTCCAATCTCGTCGAAGTGATCCACACCCACTCCGCCCAACACCTCGCTGCCATCACCATCCCCAATGGTCGTCGCTTATGCGCAGGCAACGGCGCTATCTATGTCACATCCTACGCCGGACGTGTCATAGACACCCAGCATCAGTTAGGAAATGTGCTCCGTATCGACACCACCTCCCTCACCGTCACTGACACCTGCGAGGTCGGATACCAACCCGAAGGTATGGCAATCGTCGGCAATAACCTCTATGTCGCTAACTCGGGCGGTTATGTGGGTATGAACACCGGTCAATACGATAATCGTCTATCCGTCATCGACTTATCCACTTTCACGCTCACCAAGCACCTCACCATTGCCCCTAACCTACAAGATCTACTGGTGGACAGCCGTAATACCCTATGGATAGCCTCGTCGGGTAACTATAACGACACGGTCTCTAACCTCTACTCCCTCGATGCTACCGCCTCCTCCCCTACCATCACCTCGCATGGTATAGGTGTCACGAAGATGGTGATGAGCAATGATACCCTACTCTTTTACAACACCACCTACGACGCAAACTGGAACCCCACCACGGAGTTCTTCCGTCTCGCTACCGCTACCGACCAACTCCTCCCCCTTTCACTCTCACTCTCCCTCACGCAACCCTACGCCATAACCGTCAATCCTGTTAGCCACCAGATATATGTGGCAGACGCCGGAGATTATGTCAATCCCGGCACGCTGCACTGTTTCACTCCCACCGGCACGCATGTTTGGCAACTCCGCACCGGTGTCGTACCAGGGCACTTCGCCTTCGTCCTCAACTAAAAACCTAGAAAACCTAGAAAATCTAGAACATCTAGAACATCTAGAACATCTAGAACACCTAGAACATCTAGAACATCTAGAAAAAAAAACGAGCACCTTCACAGATGCTCGTTTTTCTTACTGGGTCTGACCCCTATTATTGCAACAGCAACTCCATCACGGTCTTGGCGCTGCGAGCAACGCTGGAACCCGGGCCAAAAATGGCGGCTACACCTGCTTTATACAGGAATTCGTAGTCCTGTGCAGGGATGACACCACCGGCGGTAACCATGATATCGGGACGTCCAAGTTTCTTCAACTCTTCGATCACCTGAGGCACTAAGGTCTTGTGACCTGCTGCCAAAGAGGATACACCCAATACGTGTACATCGTTCTCCACGGCTTGCTTAGCAGCCTCGGCTGGTGTTTGGAACAAGGGTCCCATATCCACATCGAAACCGCAATCGGCATAACCCGTTGCTACGACTTTAGCACCACGGTCGTGTCCGTCTTGACCCATCTTAGCGATCATGATACGGGGTTGACGACCCTCTTTCTTCGCAAACTCTGCGGTGAGACGCGCAGCTTCCTGGAAGTCCGCATCATTCGTTGTACCTGCTTTATACACGCCTGAAATAGTTCTAATAGTTGCTTTATAACGTCCAACCACTTGCTCGCAAGCGTCGGAGATCTCGCCTAATGAAGCACGCAGACCTGCTGCCTTGACAGCGAGTGCGAGGAGGTTCTCACCTTTCTTACCATCTGCCCATGCTTGAACAGAAGCGGTGATCTCCTTCAATGCTGCTTGAACGGCTTTCTCGTCGCGGTTAGCACGGAGTTGAGCGAGACGCTCTACTTGCTCCTTGCGAACTGCCGTGTTATCTACTTCGAGGATATCAATAGGATCTTCGTGGTCGAGACGGCACTCGTTCACACCGATGATCTTCTGACTACCCGAGTCAATACGAGCCTGTGTACGTGCAGCCGCTTCCTCGATACGCATCTTAGGAATACCGGTTTCGATAGCCGCAGCCATACCGCCTAATTTCTCGATCTCTTGGATATGTGCCCAAGCCTTATCCATGATCTCCTTAGTCAGAGCCTCTACATAGTACGAACCTGCCCATGGATCAATCTGTTTGCAGACCTTCGTCTCCTCTTGGATATAGATCTGGGTGTTACGTGCAATACGTGCCGAGAAATCGGTTGGCAACGCAATAGCCTCATCCAGCGCGTTGGTGTGCAAGGACTGAGTGTGACCCAGAGCAGCCCCCATCGCTTCGATACAAGTACGACCCACGTTGTTATACGGATCTTGCTCGGTCAGTGACCAACCCGAAGTCTGGCAGTGAGTACGCAGTGCCATCGATTTAGGATTCTTAGCACCGAAACTCTTCACAATCTTAGCCCACAACATACGACCTGCACGCATCTTGGCAATCTCCATGAAGTGGTTCATACCGATTGCCCAGAAGAAACTCAAACGTGGAGCGAACGTGTCCACACTCATACCTGCGTTCACACCGGCACGAAGGTACTCCATACCATCTGCTAAGGTGTAAGCGAGTTCAATATCCGCGGTTGCACCTGCCTCTTGCATGTGGTAACCGGAGATAGAGATGGAGTTGAACTTAGGCATGTTCTGCGATGTATATTCGAAGATATCAGCAATGATCTTCATCGAGAACTTAGGAGGATAGATGTAGGTATTACGCACCATGAACTCCTTCAAGATATCGTTCTGGATCGTACCAGCCATCTCTTCGAGCGAAGCACCCTGCTCCAAACCAGCGTTGATGTAGAACGCCAGGATAGGCAGTACGGCACCGTTCATCGTCATCGAAACGGACATCTTGTTCAAAGGAATACCTGCGAACAGCACTTTCATGTCCTCGAGCGAGCAGATGGATACACCGGCTTTTCCGACGTCACCGACTACACGCATGTTATCGGCATTATAGCCACGGTGAGTAGGCAGGTCGAAGGCTACGGACAGACCTTTCTGACCCGAAGCGAGGTTACGACGATAGAAAGCGTTGGACTCAGCCGCGGTCGAGAAACCAGCGTACTGACGAATCGTCCAAGGACGCATAGGATACATGCCGCTGTACGGGCCGCGAAGGAAAGGTGGCAGACCAGCCGCATAGTTGAGGTGCTCCATACCTTGGAGATCCTCTTTGGTATAGATTGGCTTAACGTCAATGAGTTCCGGCGTTTGCCAATTCGTTTCATTGGCTCCTTCTACCTTAGAAGCAGCTACTTTTTGGATATCAATTTTCTTAAAATCTGGTTTCATAGTGCTTATTTATTTAGAAGTTGAGCATTAAAGGATTTGAGGGTGTCGAGGACGTTGCATTTGATGTGGATGAAGTTCTGGATACCCAGCTTCTGGAGATCCTCCATGCAAGCGGGAGCACCGGCTACGATGAACATCTCCTTGGCGCCTTCGAGTTCGAGCCAAGCCTCAGGTGCATATACTGCATATTCGTCATCGCTGGAGCAGAGCACGATGATGTCTGCTTTGGCACGACGTGCAGCCTTGATACCATCCTTGACGGACTTGAAGCCATTGTTATCGATCACTTTGTATCCAGCGCAAGCGAGGAAGTTGCAACTAAACTGTGCACGAGCGATACGCATAGCGAGGTTACCAATGGTGAGCATGAAGGCTACCGGTTGTTTCTTAGCACCTTCTGTCTCCAGACGCAAGGTCTC
>DCID01000024.1:64782-68417 GCA_002315745.1 Bacteroidales bacterium UBA1735
GCCACAGGAAGTGTCTTTGATCTTCTTCGCTGCTTTCTCGGTGAAGTTAGGGAACTGGTTCGAACCGAGCAGCACCTCTTTGCGCTTCGCTACATCGCTCAGACGGGTCTTGAGGTTAGCAGCCACAGCTTCTTGCAGTTTGCCGTTAACGATCATCTCGTACAGACCACCTTGCTCTTGGATAGCGAGGAACTGTTTCCATGCCTCAGCAGCGATGGATGCGGTGAGGTTCTCGATATAATACGAACCGGCAGCAGGGTCAACGACCTTGTCGAAGTGTGCCTCTTCTTTGAGCAGCAGTTGTTGGTTACGAGCGATACGCTCTGCGAAGTCGCTTGGTTTCTCGTAGGTGACGTCGAACGGCGTTACTACGATCTCGTCCACACCAGCCAAAGCAGCAGACATCGTCTCAGTCTGGCTACGCAGTAAGTTCACGTAGGCGTCGAACACGGTCATGTTGAAGCGCGAAGTAGCAGCGCTCACGTTCATCTTAGCAGCCTCTTTGAGTGCAGCGGTGAAAGCCGGAGCCTTGTATGCTTCGACGATCTTAGCCCACAGCAGACGAGCAGCACGGAACTTAGCAATCTCCATGAAGTAGTTACCACCTATACCCATGTTGAAACGGATATCACGAGCAGCCAGGTAGTTAGGAACACCTGCCTCGGTCATCATCGTCATGTACTCAGCACCCCAAGCGAGCGCGTAAGCCAACTCTTGTGCGCAGTATGCGCCCGAGTTATTGAGGATAACGGAGTTAACACCTACTACACGGTAGTTAACCAAACTCTTAGCGGCTTTTACGGTAGCCACTAAGCGCTCAGCCACTTCTTCGCGGCTCATGCGTTTGCCCTTGAGCAGCATGTTCTTGAACGGATCGACATTGATCGAACCACGAACAGCCTTGAAGTCGTACTTGCAACGTCCGTAGTAACGAACAAGGATGCTCGCTAACTCAGGAGCCTTGCACGGGCAGATGTTGAAGTTGATGACCACCGCACGGGCATCAATACCATTGAGCAGGTTCTTGATCATGCGGTAGTTGAGTTTGTCTGCATCTAGGCAGAAACCGAGCGAAGTGATACCTTTATTGAGGATATCCAGCGCTTTCTTGTTTGCCTTGCGTACGTTCTCGCAAGCGCAGATGTTCTGACGAATAGCCCATTCGTTGTTCTCGCGTGTACCACGTACATAGGGGAACTGACCAGGAGCAGAAACGGTTGTTTTGAGACCCTTAAGGTCTTCCTGACGGTAGAGGGGTTGTACATTAAACCCTTCTGGTGTGCGCCATACGAGTTTCTTCTCGTAGTCCGCACCCTTGAGATCGGTGATGATCTTCTCTTTCCAAGTCTTCGTCGAGATGGCAGGGAAGTCAGCCAACAGATTCAATTTTTCTTCCATGTTGTTAATAATTTTTAGTTTATTTAGTAATATTATTATTTTAAATTTACATAGGTATCTTAGTCGTAAAAGATAGTTCCTCAAAGCGACCTGCACAATTCCATGACAAGGGGGTCATGGAACGGGAAGGGGCGACGAGGGGACGTCGCCGTCGCGACTGAGGAAGCTATCTTTGGAGCTCCTTCCTAGGACTTCTAGAGTTTCTAGGGCATCTAGGGCATCTAGAGCATCTAGGGCTCCCGAACCCCTAATACATTATACCGCACTCCGTTGACCTCGATCACTAGCCTCCCCTCTCTCATCACCTTCCGCCCTGCAACAGCCCACAGGGCGTGCAACCTACAACCTGCAACCTCATCTACCCCCATCGGCGAAGCCGTACAACTCGTCATAAATCTCCGGTACTTATACTCCTCCACTTTCTCTTGGGTAGTGACTACGATCTTCGTGATACGGCGATGTTTACTATTGCCACCAATGATCAGCGACACCGAGTCTGTCTTGCCCGTCCATGTATTGACAGAGAACGTGCCCGTGCTAGCGGTTATCTCATTGCTATGATCCTCTGCTCCGTAGGTCAGAACGATCTTAATGATGTTCGTTCCGATAAAGTCCATACGGGACTGAGCATAAACGCGAACTGCCCCATCACTCTTAAAGAACTTAGCTTGATTTTTAGAATTTCCAAGTGCAAAACTCAATCGTGTCTTACCTATCGTTTCCGACTTGATCTCGGTATCTTTGCTATATTTCTTCGCGAACTCGATGCTATCCGTTACGGGTGCAGAACCTGAATCGACATACATCTGTGCAAACACGGCATGGAAAGTCACGTTCTCCACGATCGTAGGAGCGTCGGCTGCATCGGAGAAGAGGTCAGCAGGCACATCGTTCGTGGTATCATTGATGAGGTACTGTGTCCATCCTACGAACTGCGAACTAACCTCCGAGCACGAAGCAGGTGCTGTAGGTAAGTTAGTGATAATACCTCCTGCCGCTATGGCGGTAGTAGGACTACCGACAGTGTACACTTGTCCATCTACTTTCCATGTGATAACACTCTCTTCGGCGCATGCACCGGACAGGTTAATCACCACATCGGTAGCATCGGTGGAAGAGAAAGTGAGTATAGCGTTATGTTTGCCAATGGCTGTTGGGCTATAAGTGATCGTTATATCGTGTTGACCGTTGGCAGAAGCGGCTGCTATATAGGCAGGTTCTACGGAGAACAAGGCGGCATCCGTGCCGCTGACGGTTGCCGAGATAGCGCCCGTTAAGTTAGCGCCATGGATGGTCACCACTTTCTCATCCTCCATACCTTCCAATAACGTGGGGAAAGCCACTACGGACGATGCACAGCGGATAGTGGGTACAATGCTAGCCATGGATCCATCCGATACACCCGGTATAAACAGGGGGTCTTCGGACGAAACGAAATCATTAGCCAAATCGACTTGTACACTCTTCTGTGTACCCCATACATATTCGGCTAAATAGGGATAATCGACATACGGGTTACGGTTCTCTTGTATGCCAAATACGGCATTGTTACGGTCGATCTCTTTCTGACTAACGGGGTCTTGGCGGTGCCATTTGAGCAGTAGGTTCACCGAATAGGTGGTTAGGCTCAGTTTGCTATTGCTATAACTAAACATGACATTTCCCGTCGATTGGGCTAAGTTCTTATCCAAGTACCGCGTTGCCATATAGAAATAGATACGTGCGAAGTCGCCCTTGTATTGGTCGTCGGGTTCATATACCGTCCCCGTATAGCCCGTAAAATTACACGAGCCCAAACGTCCTAAGGCACTCGGGTCTTTATCGATATAGGCTGTCGAAGAGGTCTCACCGTAGGCGTAGTTACTGCGGAAATTGTTCACACGTGCGTCTGTGGGAATCACATGGAAGAGGTCGGACTTCATCGGTGTGCCCTCATTGAACCATGATTGTGGCACGGAGTGCTCTTTGTTCCAGCAGTCGCACACGTTCTTTTGGCTGCAGTTCGCGTCCTCCATCGTGAACTCACACTTGGAGTACATATCCCATATATGATTTCCTGTCGAATCCATATCCGTTTGTGCATAGTAGGGTTCCAAGCCCGAATAACCGATCACCTCATGGTCATCGATGATTCCATGGAGCGTAGATAAGATGGCATCGGGGGATTTCAGTCCATTCACCGATGCATAATAATTAGCCGGTATCGCTGCCTGACTCATCGCCACGCATAGCATACC
>DCID01000024.1:68564-68723 GCA_002315745.1 Bacteroidales bacterium UBA1735
CTAGGCTTTCTAGAGCTTCTAGAGCTTCTAGGACTTCCTAGGACTTCTAGAGTTTCTAGAGCTTCTAGGCTTCTAGGCTTTCTAGAGTTTCTAGAGCATCTAGAGCATCTAGAGTTTCTAGGGCATCTAGAGCATCTAGGGCATCTACTCCTCCCGTAC
>DCID01000008.1 GCA_002315745.1 Bacteroidales bacterium UBA1735
GTCAAGGTGGCAGAGCCACAGTTTGAAGGACAGACCAAGACGAAGTTGGGTAACTCTGAGGTGGCAGGTATGGTCTCCGCTGCTGTGGCAGAAGCACTCACGTATTATTTAGAGGAGCATCCCGATGATGCTAAGCGCATTGTGGAGAAAGTGATCCTCGCGGCGCAGGCGCGTATTGCTGCGCGTAATGCTCGTCAGAGCGTGTTGCGTAAATCGCCTTTGAGTGGAGGTGGGCTGCCTGGTAAATTGGCGGACTGCTCGTCCAAAGACCCTGCAGAATGTGAACTCTTCTTGGTTGAGGGTGATTCGGCAGGTGGTACTGCAAAGACTGGCCGTGACCGTACGCGTCAAGCTATTCTGCCTTTGCGTGGTAAGATCCTCAATGTCGAGAAAGCTATGGAGCATAAGGTATTTGAGTCCGAAGAGGTACGAAACATCTTCACCGCACTCGGTATTACTTTCGGTACAGAGGATGATCCCAAGGCGCTCAACCTGAGTAAGATTCGTTATCATAAAGTCATCATCATGGCGGATGCCGATGTCGATGGTGCCCATATTGCGACTTTGATTATGACATTGTTCTTCCGTCATATGAAAGAAGTGATTGAGCAAGGTCACCTCTATATCGCTATGGCACCACTTTACTTGTGCACGAAGGGCAATATCAAGGAGTATTGCTGGACGGATCAACAACGCTTCGATTTCATTCAGAACCACGGCGGCGGCGACGAGAAACTGATTAAGACGCAACGCTATAAAGGTTTGGGTGAAATGTCGGACGAGCAGTTGTGGGAGACTACGATGAACCCCGCAACGCGTCTGCTCAAGAAAGTGACCATTGAGAATGCAGCCGAAGCGGACCGCATCATTGCTATGCTGATGGGTGACGATGTGGCTCCTCGTCGTGAGTTCATCGAGCAAAACGCCACCTACGCCAAGATTGACGCATAATAGTTTTCGTTTTCGTTTTCGTTTTCGTCTTCGTTTTCGTTATGGTTATCGCCGTGTATTGTAGTGCGAATGAGAACATCTCGAGTATGTATAAGCGACTGGGAGATGACTTAGGCAAGTGGATAGCCGAACAGGGCTACACCTTGCTCTATGGTGGCGCTACTGGTGGACTAATGACCCGCGTCAGCGATGCCGCCAAAGCGGCGGGTGGACACGTGATGGGTGTCGTTCCGCAACGTATCATCGCGAGTGGACGATTAGCCTCTAACTGCGACGAGTTATATAAAGTGGATGGTATGAGCCAGCGTAAGCAGATGATGCGCGACAAAGCCGATGTGTTTGTGTGCCTACCTGGTAGTTATGGTACATTGGACGAGATGATGGATGTCATTGCTAGTGGTACCGTGGGCGAACACCATAAACCCATCTATATCCTTAATTATAAGGGATTTTATGATGACCTTAGACGCGAGATTGCGCGTATGAAGGAGTTGTGTTTTATCCCACAAGAAGAAGCCTATAAACCTATATTTATTAATACTTTGGAGGAACTATACGAACGCCTCCAAGCTAAAAAACAATCTGTATGAACCAATTTATTAGTGCCCTCTTTAGCGGCAAAATGCAATCGACGGACAAGTACGAGCGTTTGATTCAGGCTATTCCTAGCATGATTAAACGATATCGTGATACCGAGAAATCGGCAGAGTACAAAGAGTACTGCGAGTTGGATAAACTCATCAACTCGAAGGAGTTCTTGGCAACCAAGAAGAAGTATCAAACGACCGCCTACAAGGATACCGAGGAGGGGAAAACGATGACCCGCTATAAGAAAGCAGCAGACTCACTCAGTGTGCGCCGTTACGAGTTCATTGAGAACAGCGAGTTCTTTAAGGAGTATCTCGAGTTTAGTAAAGACCCTGTGCGCTATGCCGAACTCAAAGATAAAGAGGCAGTCAAAGCATCCGCTTTCTTAAAGAAAATGAAACTCTTTGATCGTTCGCTCACGATGAAAAGTTTCCGTGCCGATGCGAAGTCGCACGAGATGAAGGATTATCTCCAACTCAAGGACATTGTCACTGATCCGGACTTCGCTACTCGCGAGGCTTTCTGGAAGAATGGCAAGCGTTGGGAAACGACCAAAGAGGCGGAGCAAGAAGCACGTTATAAAGAACTAGCCAAAAACGAGGATATTCAGTATGTCCTCAAAACCAACGAAGAAGATATCATTGCCTACGAACGCTTGGAGACTATCTACTTCGACGACTTCGACTGGATCAATATGAAGCAGTCCGATTGGAACCCCGGCTTCCACTATCTTAACAAAGACTTCAAATCCGTTCACTCTTACACCAACGAGGTGCAAGCCTTCAATGACGGAAAGAATACAGAAACCAAGGATGGTGCGCTGGTCATCACTACCCGCAAAGAGCATGTCACCGCACCCGCATGGGATAGCCAAAAAGGTATGGTCATGCACGACTTCGAGTACACCTCCGACGTGATCAATAACGCAGGCGCATTAGCTATCGAAGAAGGTTCTGTCATTAGCGTCAAAGCACGGTGCACCGGACTGCTCGACCATGGTATCTACCTGCGTAGCGACAAGCATGTACCTTTCATCAGCATCTTCGACTTCTCGGGACTTCGCATGCATTGCGGCCTCAAATCAGACATTAAGAAAGATGCCGGTAAAAAGGAACTGGACCGTTGGTACCCACTCACCTACATGATCTTCACCGTCGTTTGGAATAAGGATGAGATCATCTGGTATATCAATAACTTGGAAGTACATCGCTGCAAGAACGAGATTCCGAAGGGCGAGAAACTATATCTCCACATGTACTCCTTCGCATTCAAGTCTGCCAAGATGGTAACCGATGGTAAACTCGAAGTCGATTGGGTACGCGTAGCTAAACAGAAGTAAGATGTTCTTAATTGCAGGACCTTGTGCCATTGAGAGCCGCGATATGATCATGACCACCGCGGCGCATCTCAAAGCCGTGACGGAGAAACTGAACCTCCGCCTCTACTTCAAGTCGTCCTTCGACAAAGCCAATCGCACCTCCGATAGTCCGCGTGGTATAGGCATGGACGAGGGACTACGTATCTTGCAAGAAGTCAAGACACAATTCGACTTGCCTATCCTCACCGATGTGCACGAGTGTTGGCAGTGTCAACCCGTTGCCGAAGTGGCAGATGTGTTACAGATTCCTGCCTTCCTGAGCCGACAGACCGACCTCATCCAATCTGCCGCCCGAACAGGACGTATCGTTAACATCAAAAAAGGCCAGTTCATGGCTCCCTGCGACCTACAAGGCGCTATCGACAAAATCAACAATCTCAAATCACAAATCAACAATCAACAATCACCACTCACCACTCAACCCATCTGGCTCACCGAGCGTGGGAGCAGTTTTGGCTATGGCAGACTAGTGGTGGACATGACCGGTTTGGTGGAGATGAAACGCTTTGGTTACCCTGTCATCTTTGATGCTACCCATAGCGTCCAACTGCCTTCCAATGGTACGGGTATAACCGGTGGCAATCGCGAGTTGGTGCCCTACCTCATGCGCGCTGCACTAGCCGTCGGCGTCGATGGCATCTTCCTCGAAGTGCACCCCAATCCAGATAAAGCAATCTCTGATGCCGCTAATCAACTGCGATTAGATGACATCGAATCCATATTAACCCAAGCAAAACAGTACGACTTTATTGCCTCCCAATCATGAGTACAGTAGCTCTTTATTGCAAGAACAACAAGCAGTTCTATGACATCGAACGTGGTACGTCCACCATGGACTTTTTTAAACAAACAGGTATCCAACTGAAGTATCCCGTTATCGCGGCACGCGTCAACTATAAGGTGCAAGACCTTCGTTATGTCATCTATAAACCCAAAGACGTAGAATTTATCGATGCTAGTTGTGCGGACGGCATGCGTGTGTATGTACGCACCCTATGTATGGTGATGGCTTGCGCGGTGCATGAACTCTATCCTACTTGGGACTTACGCATTGAGCACCCTATCTCAAAAGGTTATTTCTGCACCATCCGCGACCACGAAGGGGCTAAAGTCCAAGTCACTGCCGACATCATTGCTGCCATCAAAAAGCATATGCGCGAGATCATCGATGAGAACCGTACTATCGAGGTCGAGGAGAAACAAACCAAGGTCGTTATGCAACTCTTCCGCGAACATAATGACTGCGAATCAGCCCTCTTAGAAACATTGGGTAACCCCTACTGCCGATTCTTCCGCCTTGGCGACTTCATCGATTACTATAACGGCGTCCTCATGCCCTCCACAGGCTACCTCAACATCTTCGACGTCAAGCCCCTATATAAAGATATACTCCTGCAAATACCTTGCCGACAAGACCCTAATCGATTGGAAGACTTCTTGGAACAGGACAAGATGTTCGAGATCTTTAAGGAGTTTGTGGGCTGGAACAAACTGCTCCATATCAATAACGTAGGCGAGTTCAATAAAGCCTGCAAGAATAACCGCTCCTTCGAGATGATCAAACTATCTGAGGCATTGCACGAGAAGAAAGTGGCACAGATCGCCGACATGATTGCGGCACGTGATCCACGTCCCCGCTTCATCCTCATTTCCGGTCCTTCATCCTCGGGTAAAACGACTTTCTCCAAGCGTCTGTCTATCCAACTCATGGTCAATGGAATCAAACCCGTCTCCCTCTCTCTCGATAACTACTTCGTTAACCGCGAGGATACCCCCCGCGACGAGAAGGGCGAATGGGATTTTGAGCATATCAACGCACTCGATCTGCCCCTCCTCCACGAGCATCTCCAACAGCTCCTCCAAGGAGAGGAAGTCAAACTGCCTACCTTTAACTTCGAGACCGGTAAACGCGAGTTCCGAGGCGAAACACTCAAACTGGAACCCGACACCATGGTCATCCTCGAAGGCCTACATGCCCTCAACCCTGACATGCTACCGGCTATGCCCAAAGATGCCGCCTTCCGTATCTTCGTCAGTCCTATGACAACCGTCAACCTCGATAATCATAACTGGATCCCTACCACCGACATACGCCTCTTACGCCGTATCGTCCGTGACTACCGTTATCGTGGCTATTCGGCTCGGCAGACCATAGCCCGTTGCGACAGCGTCCGCCGTGGTGAAGAGCGGTGGATATACCCGTTCCAGGAGAACGCCGACGTTATGTTTAACTCCGCCCTCCTCTTCGAACTCGCTGTCCTCAAACGCCATGCCGAACCTATGCTCCAAGAAGTACCTAAGTACTGCGACGAATATGGCGAAGCCCATCGTCTGCTTAATTTCTTAAGCTACTTCGAGTCTATTCCAGAGAAAGAGATTCCACCAACCTCCTTCATGCGTGAGTTTGTCGGTGGTAGCTCGTTTAGATACTAAACCTATGAAACTATTAGTGGCTTTATTGACGGTGCTCATCACCGATTCGATGCCGAATGTGACGGTCATCCAAGACTCATTGATTACACAACTACTCTATCAATGCGCCCAAGATAGTGCGCGCAACGAAGAAGTGGCGGGGTATCGCGTGCAAATATATTCGTCCAATCGTCAGCAGGGGGCTAAAAATGAAGCCATCGGCTTAGAGCAATCTATCTCCAAACAGATAGATATACCCATCTACGTCCAATATGTACCCCCCTTCTGGAAAGTGCGTCTGGGTGATTTCGCAACCTATGAGGAGGCTAATGAGTTCAAACGCCTCTTCATTACCGACCATCCCGAACTCACAGGCGATACCTATGTCGTTCGAGACCAAGTCAAAGTACAACGATGAATAGTCAGGATTTTATACCCAATAACGAGATTACCTCCGAAGTCGCTAACTCGGTCAAGACACTGATCCAAGCGATTGGCGAAGACCCCAATCGACAAGGTCTATCACGTACCCCCGAACGGGTAGGGGAAGCGTTTCAATTCCTGACCAAAGGTTATCGCGAAGACCCAGAAGCCATCCTGCGTTCTGCCCTCTTCGAAGAAGACTACCGACAAATGGTCGTCGTCAAGGACATAGACTTCTACTCCCTTTGTGAGCACCATCTACTGCCGTTCTTTGGCAAGGTGCATATCGCCTATATCCCGAACGGAAAAGTAACTGGTTTGAGCAAAATAGCCCGCGTGGTCGATGTCTTCGCACGCCGCTTGCAGATCCAAGAACGGATGACTACCCAAATAAAAGACTGTATTCAACAGACCCTACATCCTCTCGGAGTCATGGTCGTAGTAGAAGCCCAACATCTATGTATGCAGATGCGCGGCGTTCAAAAGCAACACGCCATCACTACCACCTCCGACTTTACCGGCGCTTTCACTCGTCCCGAAACCCGCGAAGAGTTCCTCCGCCTTATAGAAAAAGGATCTTAACCGTCGTATGATCCCCATTCACCGTATTGCACAGCGCCGTATACACACCGGTCGCTGCTCGGCGTCCACGATGATCTTTGCCGTCCCAGATAGCGATACCGCCATTGGCATTCGTCTTGCAGATAAGATTGCCGCCTTCGTCAATAATGTTCACCACCGAACCATCCATCAGTCCCGTGATCGTGACCACACCCGAGTATTCGGGTCTTACAGGGTTAGGGTAGGCATACGCATTATCATACGTCTCACTCGGCTCTGCCGCATCACCGCGATAGGAAACGATTCCCTTACTCGTACCAAAGAACACTTCACCCGTCCGCGGCTGTATCGCAATCGATAACACTTCGTTAGACAACAGCGGCGAATTCTCGTGTGTGAAGTGCTCTATCTCCTCTAATCCATCTTCCGAGACTAAATACACACCCGACGTTGCCGTCGCTATCCATTTACGGTTAGCTCCATCCACCGCAATGGCATTGATCTGCTCTGTACCCAATAGATAATCCGCCAACCCTGTACCATCATTGCGCGGGATAATCACGCGCTTACAACTGTTCGACGTGAAGAAATCCGTCCCCTTCGGGATAATAAACAACCCCTGATCATATCCTATCCACATATCACCGTTCCTATCTTGCGCCAAGCAGTAGAACACAGATGGCGCTACTAACTTACTATTTTGATCTAGGAACTGATTCCTTTTCATCGTCCTATCTCCCGATGTCGTATACGGACTGCCGCCGTCGTCATACAGATACACACCCGTGTTGCCACGATGCTCTAAGAACCACTTACGCTGGCTGTTCGTCTTGTCTTGCACCATATAGGACGGGGTCTCTAAATGTAACTCCGTTCCTGACATGCGTAAAGCTAACCCATGCCATGTCCCATTAGGTTCCATCACGTTCATCGCATACGCGTAGTCACCCGTGTTTAGCACCCATAAGTTACCATCCTTATCCAACAACACACCATCCGTACGCACATAGTTACGAGCGTACTTATCCGTGGTCGGTAGTGCGGAGCGTAAGGTGGAGTTATCATACGAATAGCGTTGATAAGCTTGCTCACCCCGGTAGGCTATCACGCCTCGGCAGTAGGTCGCTGCATAGAACTGTTCAGGGTCACTCTCAGACGATGCATAATAGAGTATATCGTGCAGATTACCGGACGAGATAGATGTATCCAGACTAGCTGCCGGTATAGCATGCCAATCCCGACTGACACCGTCATACCATATCGCATCACCTGGGCGGTTATATTGAGACGCCCACCGTCCACCTGGCGCTACATAGATACGTTCACCGATCGCTTGCAACCGGAACGCATTGTTCGATGCTGGACCCGATGGTGCAAAGGCTTGATACGATGGATACTTATATCTTATGAGTTTTGTTCCTGACCATAACACCATCCAATAAGCATTACTCTGATTATCGTAACAGGCATCGAAACAGGTATAATAACGAACAGCTTGTTGCCACTCATTGTTGACCCACTTATATACCCCCTCAGCGTATGGACCCGCTAACAACTGATTATTGGATACCCCTATCCACCGATGCTTAAACCCTGCATCCATCACCATCCATTTACTGCCTGTCCATTGATAAGCCAAACTGTCTTGACTCGCAATCAGCCGATCTCCATGAGCCAATATCTTCTTGATAGGCCGAGCCGTAGGCTTAGCCAATCGCGTCCATTGCGCATAATCCAATAGGTTATTATTTACCGACGCGCAATAGATCGTATCGACACTCGCCGCATAGATAGTGTCCTGCGCAATGGCTATCGACTTCACATTCACATTCGATGCGTTATACCCAATATAGTACGTATCCACAACCTCTCTTTTCTTGAGATCAATAACGGTGATGCACGTGGATAACGAGAGATATGCTTTGCTGTCACGGATATAGATATCGTTCACCAATATAGAGGTGGACGAAGACGATGCCTTCAAATATAGGTCGGAGAGTAAATATATTTTTCCATTTTGGATAAGATCGATCTGACTATCTTCGTACACAATCATCAACTGCTTTGTCGCCGCATCGTATGCGATATACTGGACGGATGAGCCATGTAATCCATCTATTTTGGAGTAGGTATGTATTTGCTCGGACGTTTTATCTACTGAGAAAAGCGAACCATCGGATAACCCAAAGACCAAATCGCCCGCATCCACTACCTTACTAATATTATTATATGCCAAATGCGCTGTCCAACTATGCATCGTGTTCGTAGAAGCGGAAATAGATGACCCATTATCAGCGGCCTCTTCTGTGCCTGTCGCTTCGTCCTTGTAGGAGAAAACACCAATAGCCGTACCCACATACATCCGCTCTTCTTTCGGCTGATAAGCCAACGACAGTATCGTGTTCGTCGGTAAGATAGAGTTACTTACCGTGTAGTGTGCTAATAGCGTCTTCCCATCGGACGATAGCACATAGATGCCTAATGTGGATCCTACCCATATATTACCCTTTCCATCTTCTGCAATACCATAGATAGTTTGATTCTGCAATAGCACATTCCCCTCTTCATCCAACGTCTGTATCTGCTCGCAACGATCACTCGTCAAAAAATCTACATCCTTCGGTATATAGAACAACCCCGTGTTCTCTCCCCCTAACCATAGGTTTCCTGTCATGTCTTGAAAAGACGTGTAGAGAAATGGTGGTTCGAAGGTCTCTCCATCTTGGTTCTTCCAACTATATCGAACCATCGCCTCATCATCGCTCGTATCGTCTAATGTTCCCTTATCATCTACTAGTACCACACCGGTTGTCGAACGACCAGACACGACCCACTTCTTGTTTTCATTCCTGTTATCTATATGCATAAACACAGGCGTCTCTGCATGTATTTCACTACCACCTACCATCACACCCATATCTCCCCAACTACCATCTGCACGCCTATATACCAACAGGTGCCCATAACCGCCGGCCTCTACCATCCATAGGTTACCCTTCGAGTCATACGTCGTCCCATCACAACGCGTGTATCTAGCTGGGAAAAGCGGTGCTGCACTCATTAACGTAGAGTTACCCTCTAACCACTGTTCCACCACACTATCACCTTGTATCTCGATTAATCCGTTCCCGTAACACGCTATATAATAATGCTCCTCCTCCTTCGGATCTTGCGCGATACTCATGCAGTCGATAAAATCATTGCCACCTAATTGTGCCAACACTTGCGCTTGCGTCAAATGATGCCAATGCCCGTCTTGCAATATACTGACACACCCCGCACGCTTATACTGACTTGCCCATCGCCCACCATTCACCATGTATAACCTATCCCCATGCACAAACATCCGATACGCTAAGTTATTCAACGGCCCATTTGGCATATACGCCAGATCCTGACCCAATATCGTGTGCCTAAGCACCCCTTTCTCACCACCGATCTCCCACTTATCACCATCCTTGTCGTACGCGCGCAAACCTTTATTCACATCGCGCACGACACGCCCATCGTTGCTCGTCTTGTTCCACTTCCGATAGTCTAGCATATTATCCCGTAGGGAAGCGACATACAGCTCTTTTCCTGCGAACGCATACACACTATCACCCTGTATCACAATATCTTCTACATTCACCTCTGCCCCCTCATCGCCTATGTAGCAGCAGTGCACGAACTGATGATTACTCATATGGAAACTCAGCACTCCCCATGGCGTCGCTAAGTAGGCATCCCCCGCATGAAAAGTGATGTTGTTCGGCGTCTTGAGCGCAAACATATCCTTCAAGTAATATTCGCCTATATACGCCACATAGCCATTCGCTTCCATCACATCCATCTTCCCGTTCTCGTATGCTATCAGCAACTGCTTGGACACGGTGTCATAGCCTATCTGCTGGATTCCCGTCCCATGCAATCCATTCGCCTTATCATAGGTCGTAATCTGCTCACTCTGTCTGTTTACGGAGAAGAGCGAACCATCAGACAGGGCGAACACCTCTTCGCCAGCGACTGCTATCTGACTCACATTATTATACGCATAATGACTCTTCCATCCGTTACCCCACGCGGACATAGTACCCAGCACGAAGAGCACGAGTACACTCAGGTGCTGCCGAAGATACACTTTCAATTTTTCCATAGCTCGAGCGCGATGACTAATTGTATTTTTTATCGTTGGATCCAATTGGGCAAACGTCTTGTCGTAGCCCTTCGGAATAAATATCGAGTCATATCCAAACCCTCCTTCTCCCCTTTCTTCTGTTGCTATACTACCTTCTACTACCCCATCCATTTGCGTCACTTCTTCCCCGTCTATCACAGTGATCACCGTCCTAAACCGTGCCGACCGATCTTCTTTCCCTGCCAATAACCGCAACGCCTTCGCCCTATTCCTCGCCCCCCTTTCCCTTTCATCCTCTCCCCCTTTGAGGGGGAGCCGGAGGGGGTCCCCCCACCTCGCCGTATACACTCCCGGCTCACCACCTAATGCCGCAATCTCCAACCCCGTATCATCCGCCACCACTATATATCTCTCACTCACTCCCTCACTCTCACTCTCACTCACTCTCACTCCCCCTTCGAGGGGGAGCCGGAGGGGGTCTTTGAGGGGGCTTTTCGCCTTTATCATCGAGTTCTCCTCCAGCGTCGTCCCTGTCTCCTCGATCTCTTGATCAAACCCGATCTCTTTCAGGCTCACCACCTCGAGCGGTGCTAATATCGCCCGCACTTCCTCTAACTTATGCGCATTATTACTCGCCAATAGTATTTTTATATCTCTTTTCATCTTTTCTTCTATCTTTTCTATATTTTCTAGTCCTCCTAGTCCTTCCTAGTATATCCTAGCCAATCTAGGACATCTAGAACATCTAGCCTGGGGGAAAGATAGTTCCTCAAAGCGACCTGCACAATTCCATGACAAGGGGGTCATGGAACGGGAAGGGGCGACGAGGGGGCGTCGCCGTCGCGACTGAGGAAGCTATCTTTCCCCCCCTCTCAAAAAAAAATCGCTACAAAATTACAACAAAATTTGTATATATGCAAATTTTTCACTACTTTTGCACGTTTTTTTAGCGAAACACCATGTTTTTGACCATACTCAAATCCAAGATTCACCGTGTAACGGTGACCGAAGCTAATCTCGACTATGTCGGTAGTATTACCATTGATGAGGCCTTGATGGAGGCATCTGGTATCGTCAGCGGCGAACGCGTTCAGGTGGTGGATAACACCAACGGCGCCCGCCTCGAAACCTATGTCATCCCCGGTAAACGTGGCTCTGGTTGTATCTGTGTCAATGGCGCTGCCGCCCATCTCATGCATGTCGGCGATACCGTCATCATCATGGCTTACGCCCTCCTCACCCCCGATGAAGCCAAGACCTTCAAACCCATGATCATCTTCCCCACCCACAACCACCTCTAACCTCTAACCTGTAGCGAAGCGTCCTCTAACCTCTAACCTATGTTCTACGAACTCGAAGCCACCTCCCACGCCGCCCGCGCCGGCATCATCCATACCGACCATGGCGACATCCTTACCCCTATCTTCATGCCTGTCGGCACAGTGGGTACGGTCAAGGGTGTCCATCGACGCGAACTCGAAGACGATATACATGCGCAGATCATACTCGGTAACACCTACCACCTCTACCTTCGTCCCGGTACCGCTATCCTGCATCAGGCGGGCGGACTACATCGCTTCGAAGGGTGGACACGACCTATCCTTACCGACTCGGGGGGCTTTCAGGTCTTTTCTCTTACCGATATCCGCAAACTCACCGAAGAGGGCGTTCAGTTCTCCTCCCATATAGATGGCCGCAAACTCCTCTTCACCCCCGAATCGGTCATGGACATCGAGCGGGAGATAGGTGCCGATATCGTCATGGCGTTTGACGAGTGCTGCCCCGGTACTGCCGATAAGACCTATGCGAAGTCCTCCATGGATCGCACCCATCGTTGGCTCGACCGTTGCATCGCCCGTTTCGACTCTACCCCCGATATCTATGGCTATCAACAACACCTCTTCCCTATCGTGCAGGGCTGCACCTATCCCGACTTGCGGCAGGAGGCTGCTAAACGCCTACGCGACCTCGATCGCGATGGATACGCTATTGGCGGACTCGCTGTCGGTGAACCCACCGAAGTCATGTACGACATGATAGACGTCGTCAACGATATCCTTCCCACCACCAAACCCCGTTACCTCATGGGCGTCGGTACGCCGTGGAACATCCTCGAGGGCATCGCCCGTGGAGTAGATATGTTCGACTGCGTCATGCCTACTCGCAATGGACGCAATGGTATGATCTTCACGTGGCAAGGGGTCATGAACATGCGTAATCGCAAGTGGGAGGATGACTTTACCGAACTCGATCCTACCGGTACCTCTTTTGTCGATCACGCTTACTCCCGCGCTTATGTGCGCCATCTCATCCATGCTCAGGAGATGTTAGGCCTCGAGATACTCTCTATCCATAACCTCGCTTTCTATCTGGACTTGGTCTCCCAAGCCCGCTTACATATTCTTCAGGGCGACTATGACGCTTGGATGAAGGCTGTCATGCCCGCTATCATGCACCGATGCTGAAGCGATTAGATGCATATATTATTGGTAAGTTCTTGGGCACTTTCTTCCTGTCCATCTTCCTCATCCTCTCTATCGCTATCGTCTTTGACCTCACCGAGAAACTGGATCGTTTCTACGAGGAGCAACTCACTGCGCACGAGATCATCTTTGATTATTACATCCATTTCATCCCCTATTATGCGAACATGTTCGCCTCACTCTTTATCTTCCTTTCCGTCATCTTCTTCACCTCTAAGATGGCGGGCAATAGTGAGGTCATCGCTATCTTAGCTAGTGGCGTCAGTTACCAGCGTTTTCTCTTACCTTATGCTATCGCTGCCACGCTCCTTTTTGTCATGCAGGTCATCCTCAGCGGTTGGGTCATACCGCCTGCTTCTCAGAAACTGCTCACTTTCACCGATGAACATTGTATCTCTTTCTCCACCAATAATGCCCGTAATGTCCAGATGATGGTCGAACCCGGTACTATCCTCTATATCGAGGCTTTTCAGAACCGAACCAAACTCGGTTATCGTGCCTCGCTCGATCATTACGAGGGCAAGACCCTTAGCTCGCGCGTCGTAGGCGAACGCTTACGTTATGACTCCGCCTATTGTTGGCATTTTGAGAACTATGTCCGCCGCGATTTCGTCGGCTTGCGCGAACAGCTCACTCGGGGCGAACGCTTAGATACTGTTATTAAGATCCTACCTTCTGATCTCTTCATGACGGCGGAGAATGCGCAGATGATGACCAATCCCGAGCTTCGTGCTTACCTCCATCGTCAGCAGGAGCGGGGTGCGGGTAATATAGAGGCTTTTCTCACCGAGTGGCATAAGCGCTGGGCAGGACCCTTGGGTGTCTTTATCATGACCTTGCTCGGTGTGACCATGAGTAGTCGTAAGGTACGTGGGGGAATGGGTAAGAATCTCGGTATAGGTATTTTCCTCACGGCATTATATATATTGTTTTCCACGGTGAGTACCACTTTCTCGGTGACCGGTGTCATGTCCCCTTTCATGTCCGCCTGGCTCCCGAACTTCGTCTTCCTCACCATCGGTATCTTACTCTACCTACGAGTAAGGAAATAAAAAAAACTAGAACATCTAGAGCAACTAGAGCATCTAGAACAACCTAGCCCCCCTAGAATTACCTAGCCCCCCCTAGAATCCCCTAGCATTATGGTACAGTTCATACGCAATATCATCGACTGGCTCTATCGGCCTTTTAGAACCCTCCTTCCCGAGGATCTCTTCCGCTATGCCGCCTGCGGCGGTGGCAACCTCGTCCTCGACTGGTGTCTTTATTTCTTGACTTATAACTTCATCGTGGGCCACGACCTCGTTTATCTCGGTTCGCTCTGTCTCACGCCGCATATCGCTGCGTTGTGTCTTGTTTTCCCCATCACGTTGTTGACGGGTTTTCTCTTGCAGAAGTACATCACTTTCCGTCTCTCGTCTTTGTCGGGTGCGCGGCAGTTGGTGCGGTATATAGGGATAGTGGTGCTCAATCTGGGCATTAACTATTTAGGTCTCAAACTCTGTGTGGAGGTCTGGGGCTGGTATCCCACGCCCAGTAAGGTCTTCATCACCCTGCTCACGGTGGTTATCTCCTTCTTCGGTTCCAAGTATTTCTCGTTTAGAAAGTAGCCCGTAGAAGTAGGTGTATATCGGTGCGCGTCATCTCTTTGTTATGAGTAAGCGCCCAATTTTTCTCATAGATGGTTTCGCTCACTTTGAAGTATAGGGCGAGTTGTCGAATAATCTGCCATCTTAGATTAAGGTAGAAGTGTCCGCCTTGCCCGTAGGTGGCAACAGATGAGTTGCCATAGAGTACATCGTTTTCATAGATATAGATTCGGTTATCCCAGTTGGGGGCGTAGAAACCTTGCAATCGGAATTGTAAGGTTAATGGAATAGTGAAACTATATTGAATATCTTGGTACACATCCATACCCCAACTGAGGCGGTTGATTGAATCCTGCACGATGTTTCCATCGACTTGCGTTCGTATTTTCCAACCTCCTTGTTGCCAATCAAATCGATAGCGTAGATCGTACGTACTTTTATGTGCTTTTTCGCGCGCTCTGAATCGCCATAGCATAGACCAGTCTTTTCGTAGCCATTGAGCTTCGCCGTAGGCTTCATAACCCATGGATGGCGCATACTTAATTCCATACTTAGGACCGGAAAAGCGATAAATATCGCCATAGAGAGAGAATCGCCAATGGGGAAGTCGTTTGATCTCGGTACCGAGGTAGAGACCATTCTCGTCATTGATACGGCTACTTTGTGCAAATGCGTAGCCTAATATGTTATCGAACGTAGGCGAGTAGTAACGGTATAGTAGGATGAATCCCACATCTTGAATAGGAGTTAATCGTCCACCTACTTCAACGCCAACTCCCCATGTCTTGTTTTGGCTAGTAGCCACTTCGCCAAATAGGTCCAACCATTTATGTTGGAATCTGAAATTAAGGCCGATCACGGCTTGGTATTGCCCGTGAAAATAGTTTTGATTATAGTCTGTCTCATTGTAATAGCGTACCGAGTCGGAGTAGATATTTTCAATGGCGGTGAGTCCTATTTTGAGTTTCTGATAGCGTAGATCAATATTAGCGCCAATAGTGTGGTGGCGTAAGGAGTCGTTGTTTTTTTGAATAGAGTAGAAGAGGGAAGTTAGGATGCGCATCTTTTGTGGGATAGGTTCAAACTGTAAGGTTGTTCCTACTCCGTGTAAGCCTTGTCCGTTGGCACTACTATATTTGCGTAGTCCTTCTGGCGTGGAACTGATGCTAGTTAAATAGTTATTTTTGCCTTGATGGTAGGGGTTACTTACGACCATTCCTGTGCCGAACTGTGCTTGATAGTTGCCGGCTACAATGGTCTTGACTATACCAAAGTCATTGAGTTGAACATACAGGCCATATCCCAAGTCGCGTAGGGAACTGCCTGGTTGCCGGCGAAGATTAATGCCAAACTGTACCCGTTTTTGGTAGTTAAACTGATACTTAATTTGTCCGTAGATAGGATCGCCGGTGTAGTCCTCTAAATTTCTTGCATCAACTCGCGTCAATACTTCATGCTTCGCGTATCGAAAGACCTCTCGGCCATATAATTTTTCTTGTTCCTGGACAGGGGCAACTGTCACAAAAACCTTGAGATTGCGAGCTTCGTAGGGTTGTAGTTCGCGTATCAAATCTAATTCTCCGACACTTTGCATGGGATGTTGATGTACATATAGGAGAATGGCATCAATCTGGTTATCGCTCAAAAAGTGCAGGGCAGCCAAGTCGGCAGCTTTTGCGCTATTAAGGTTGATGGGATTGGAGGCATAATAGAGTAGGTCACTTTGCAGTTCTTCATGGTCAATCTCACTCGTTTCGATGATTTGCTCATATATATCGCTCACGATGGCTTCGATACGCGCTATGCTATCTTGGGCATAGAGTGTGGAGGTGCATAGTAGGCCAATCAAGAGGGTGATATGTTTTAATCGGTGGAGCATTAGAGACCGAGGTGGATGCGGAAACGCATAGCCCAGTTGGGCGTCGTGTCATCCCATCTATTCGTTAAGCGCCATACAGAGTATAAATCCATCACACGCAATATATTACCTATACCTATACCGAACTCCGTATAGGGGGCACTCGCATTGTCATAGTTGCCGTAGGCGAGTTTGAACGTTACTAGTTCGCGCAAGCGCAGATAGCGGATTCCGGGGATAAGGTTAAATAGTACTCCTTTTCCATTCCATTCGGCGTGCAACGCCAACCATCGGGTGGCGTTATACTGGTAGTTATTCATCAGCGTGAATCGGAACGGGTCATAGGCATAGCCTTGGTTACCTTCAAAATGATGCCAGAACTGGAAGGGCGCCGTACCCACAATACAGCCTAACTGTAAAGCATAGTCCAAACTACCGCCTGCACCTAAGTTCGCTTGTTGCCTGACCATCACTTGGAACTTAGCAAATAGGTCATAATGTTCCATCTCTGCCGTTTGATAACTGGTTGCTTCTATGCCCGCATATAGGATAGGCAGCGAACTATATACGTGGTAGCGCGAGAAGAACCGATCAATCTTGCGCTCTTTCCATCCTACACGACCTATCACACCGAAGGACTGATAGGGGAAAGACGGTATATTATGATACCCTACCATCACATCTCCATAACCCATCCAGCCAATACGCGCATACGCCTGTGTCTCAAAATGTTCTGACCAGTCCGATTCGGCATACAACTGGAACTGCCGCTTACGGGTCGCCGTATTGACTGTGTTCGGATTAGACCGCAGCGCCTCAAACGCATACGCGGTGAAATCCATCGTTCCATAACCAATACTGTTCTCATGCAGTAGCCGAGTGAAATCATCCACCTCTGACCACACATAGCGGTCTTGATACTCAACATAGAAACTGTTACGACGCAGCGACGGTATCTCCCATCTCACACGCCCATAGCCTTTGAGGGCTTGATCCTTAAATCCATAACCTATACCCGCTTCTAACGACACATGTTTCATCAACTTCTCGTTCGTACGTAGTGGCAATCCTACATGCACCGTCTCATACTCATTGACTTGTAATATCTCCTGTATATTACCAATCTCGAGCCAGCTTCCCGTCGGTATGTATCCTGTCGTAATGATCGTCGCGAGCCACGTCAGTGCCCGTATCGACCCCGTCGCCGCCACCCCATTCTCTATTCCCGTTCCCGTTGCCGTTGTGGTTTTCGTTTTCGTTTTCGTTTTCGTTTTCATTAACGACGACCGCAGCAGTAGCGACGGGAAGACCGCCGTCGAGTCTATCTGCGCCGTCTTGACCGCGAAGTCCAGTAGCGCTGTCACCTCCTCCGATTGGAGAGATCCGTCTGGGTTGAGTTCTTGTTGGATAAGAAGGTGATGCACGTAATTCACATTCGCCTCTTTGGGCAGGGATGCTTTAATCGATCGCACCGCATAGGTGGCGGAGTCTATCACCATCTCGCCGTCAAACGTCGCATAGAAGGGATTCTTCGTCCTAAAATGAACGAGGTATGTCTTACTACTATCCGTCGCCGTGGAGTCCACCAAATAGTAGCGGTAGTAGGTCGTACCCGATGCCGCTAACGGCGAGAGAAAAGAGGTACCCATCACCGTCCAACTCGGTTGATAACAGTCGATGTTATGATGTTGTGCCAACCATATCGAGTAATCCGATGCACTCAATATGAGCGCCTCTTCCGTAGCCGGCGCCAAAGGTTCGTATCGCTCTTGGGTCAGTGCTACGGGTTGCGTGGAGGTATAGAGCGCCAACATCTTCGACGAATCAGACGCGCTGATCATTCCCGATTGCAACGATCGCCATAATGCCCTTTTCAGATGTTTAGGTTGGATATTCGAGATATAGAGTTGCGTCTGAGCTTGTGCCTGAGTAGTCAGTTGCGGCTGTAAGAACCGATCGTTTTGTGCGCGGTGGGCACGAACAGCCTCTAAGAGCGGTAAGGCTGGATTAGCCCCGGGTTGCACATAGATCTCGGTGAGGGTGGTCGCCTTCTCTTTGAGTGTCACTTGTATGCCAGCCATCGCTCCGGGTTCAATCGGGAAACGCTGCGTCTGATACCCAATAGCAGAGATCACTAAGTTCATTTTCTGATTCAGATCCACCCGCAATACGAAAGACCCCTCCTCATTGGAAGTCGTACCTACCTTCGAACCCTGAAAAACAATATGTGCATTGACAATCGGCTGTCCCGTCTCTTCCGCCATCACATCGCCTACAATCACCGTCTCCTTCGCCCCCACCCAGAGTGAAAGCAAAAGTGAGAATAGTAATATGACTAATCGTGTACGGTGCATACTATTTGTTTATTTCTATATTTCTATATTTCTATACTTTCTATATTCTCTATACTTTTCTATATTTTCTAGTCCTCCTAGTCCTTCCTAGGCTATCCTAGTATATCCTAGCCCATCTAGGCTATCTAGAACATCTAGAACTTCTAGCTATCTTTGGAGACCATTCCCCTCCGCCCTATTCGCTGGATGGTACCGCAGCACAGCTTGCCGCAGATCCTGTATATCAATGTGCGTATAGAGCTCCGTCGTCGTTATATCTTCGTGCCCGAGCAATTGCTGGATAATCCTCAAGTCCGCACCATTATGCAGCAGGTGTGTAGCAAACGAGTGCCGTAACGTATGGGGGGATACCGTCTTATGTATTCCTGCGGCTGCGGCAAGTCGTTTGATGATGGTGAAGATCATCGCACGCGTCAGTTGACGGCCGTAGTGGTTCAGAAAAGCGATATCGGCGAATTCCGGCTTTACATCGAGGTGGGCTCGATCTTCTAACCAGAACCCAAACCATTTATCTGCCTCCGGCGAGATGGGTACGAGTCGTTGCTTGCTGCCCTTACCGTCTATCACCATGTACCCTTCTGTCCTATAGATATGGCTCAGTGTCAGTTGCACCAATTCGCTCACCCGTAGTCCACTCCCATATAGCATCTCTACAATAGCACGATTGCGGTGTCCTTCCTTCGAACTCATGTCAATCTGCTTAATCATAGCATCAATCTCTTCGATAGAGAGCACATCCGGCAAGTGAAACTCTTTCTTAGGCATCTCTAATAACTCCGATGGGTCTTGCTCAATGAGCTGATGATAGAGTAGGAATCGATAGAAACTATGTATTCCCGATATGATCCGCGACTGGGTTCGCACTTTCGTGTGCTGAAACGAGTCGTACACAAAAGCCTGCAAGTCGTCTAAACTGGCCTTCAATGGGTCTATACCCTTCTCTTCAAAGTAGGCGCATAACTTATCGAGATCCTGTTCATAGGCTATTACAGAGTTAACAGACATAGATCGCTCTAGCCTTAGATATGTGTGATAATCCTTATAAACCCGATCTGACTTATTCATGATGAAGATGTTTCACAGGATACCATGCCGATAACCATCCTAGTATGAGTACCGCTGCGGCGATGATCACTATATCCCATGGTTGAACTTGTACAGGGTAGGCGGAGATGATATACTCCGTGCCGGAACCCAGTGTGATAATCCCGTAGTGTTGCTGAATAAGACATACCACTACACCGACCACCAGTCCTATCCCCGCTCCCAACGAGCATATCAGCCAACCTTCGTATCGGAAGATGCGTCGTATCATCTCATCGTCTGCACCTAAGTCAGATAGAATAGCGATAGACTCTTTCTTATCGAGTATCAGCATCGAAAGCGACCCAATGATATTAAAGCACGCGATGAGCAGAATAAACACCAGTAGCATCGCTGTCAGCAGTTTCTCTACACGCAGCATCCGAAAGAAATCCACTTGTTGTTCATATCGGTCTTGCACGACGTACGCATCGCCTAAACGACGTCTTAACTCCTTTTTCACATGCCGCAAAGAGGACGGGTCAGCCAAGTGTAACTGCAGGGAAGTGACCATCGTCGAGTCATATTCGAATAGTCGCCTTGCTTGTTGGATATCAATGATCATGTACGAGTCATCGTACTTAACTTGATTGACGGCAAAGGTACCAGCGATAAAAGCCGTCTCTTCATGAAAGGCTTCATCCGGTCGGAGCAACGATACCTCTTCAGTTCGTTTGGGGGCATATAAGTTCAACCCACCTACGAAATGGGGATTAATACCTATCTGTGCTGCTAATCCGCGTCCTAAGACAGCGCGGTAGAAGCCGCCATCAAAAGTGCAGTAGTACCCGTCCGAAATGATCGAGTCTATCTCGGTTAGTTGACGAAAGAGGGTATCCACACCCATCACATGGGCAGGTGTCTGATGATCCTGATAGGTAATGAGCGCTGTCTCTTCGATAGCCTGGGATACGATATCCAAACCGGGCCATGTTAGCACCGTAGCGATAGCCGGGTCGGTTAGGTCAAAATACTTGCCTTCCGCCGCGGTTATTTTAAGATCCGGATCCATTTGGGAGAACATCTTTTCCACCAACGATCCAAAACCATTGAGTACACTGAGCACACACACCATCGCGGCTGTTACTACCCCTACTGCTGCGGCGCTCACGCCACTAACGATGTTAATAGCATGATGGCTCTTCTTGGAGAATAAATACCTCCACGCAATATGTCCCTCGATTTGGTGCATGGTCTTTGTGTACCTTGTCTTTGTGTACTTTGTTTCTTTGTGGTGTCTGCTGTAGTAAGTATCTAAATTATTCTTTATTGTATTACTGCTTCAGCAACTCGTCGATGCGCTCCATCCGATCAATCGTCTCATCGAGGTGGAAGTGCAGTTCCGGTATGATGCGCAGTTGATGTCTTTCTAATGTTCCCATCTCTCCGCGTATACGTCCTTTCTCATTCTCGATAGTAACCATGGTCTCGGCCACTTTGTTTTGTGGGAAAATACTAAGATAGACGTGTGCAATGGCTAAGTCGGGTGATATACGCACCTCGCTCACAGATACGAGCACGCCCCCAAGCGCGCGCGTAAAACGAAGAAAAATATCGCTCAAATCCTTCTGGATCAATCGAGCTATTCGTTGTTGTCTTGTTGTTTCCATATTACTTCTCTATCTGGTTGTCTTTATATACCTAGTCTTTATATACCTAGTCTTTGTGTCCTTTGTTTCTTTGTGGTGTCTGCTGTAGTAAGTATCTCGGACATAACGCGGAACGAAGTTTCGCAGTCGTCCGGAGAGACTTACGTAAGTCAGACACTTGTGATAATAATACAACCAACTCTTTTAATGATGCAAAACAAGGGAAAGGAGACATGTCTCTTTTCCCTATATCATACGTGTGTTACGCGTCATTAAAACTTGTGACGACCTTCGTCAGCAACGGTCAGTTTTTTACGACCATGTGCACGGCGAGAAGCAAGAACGCGGCGGCCGTTTGCGGTAGCCATTCTCTCTAAAAAGCCGTGTTTGTTACGTCTTCTACGTTGAGACGGTTGAAAAGTACGTTTCATATTCTTTTTTACTTTTTATGCCCAATCACTGGGCGGTTCATTTACGAAAAATCGTGCAAAAGTACTGCTTTTTTTTCAAATACACAAATTTTTTGACTAAAAAATGCAAAAAAATAGATTTTAGCTATTGCACATATCAAAATAAAGTTGTACTTTTGCACACGATTATGCATCAGACGACTCCGGCAATAGTACTTTCTTTCCAACGCCACGGTGAACATGGTCATATCTTGCACGCATACACTCGCGCGAGCGGGCGCGTTAACTATATGGTCTATGGCGCCGGCTCTAAGCGCAAGTCTCAGGGGCAGTTCTTACCATTATCCTTAGTCGAACTTACTGCTGATATACGTCCGCAGCGGGATTGCCCCACCTTGTCTGAGTCGCGCTTAATCTATCTACCAACACAGTTGGAAGGCGACATGCGTCGTCAAGCCGTCGCGCTCTTTATTGCCGAAGTACTCTATCGCACCCTACGTCACCCCTTACCCGATGAGGAACTGTTTGATATGTTAGTCTCCGTCCTACACGAGGTCAATGAGGCAGCGGACATTGAGAATGTGCATATCCGTTTTATGATCCGTTTTGCAGCGCGTTTAGGTTGGGCGATTGATGAGACCGAGTTCCCAGAACTCTTACTTATCCCCACTACGCGCACACAGCGCAATGAGCAGTTAGATGCGCTCTGCACCTATTTCCAAACGCATTTAGACGACTGGCAACTCCCTAAATCTATCGATGTCCTCCGCGAGGTTTTTATCTAAAAAATCGCTGAATATCCCGAAAAATCGGGACAAGTCTTGCATATATCAAAAAAAAGTAGTACTTTTGCGGCGTGAAACGTGTGTTCACGATATGTTTTGTGCTGTGGATAGGTGTGTCTAACCTGTTCGCAGAGACTTTGTTGGATGGTGAACTGTCCGGCAACTTTACTATTAGTTCTTCTGGGGAGTACGTCCACTTCTCACAAGGGAATCTATATTACCTTAGAAGTTCTTTTACCTGGAAATTTGCTGCCACTCAATATACCCACCAGGGTGCGTCCAATATTATTACGGCGGGAGGCTTGTCTAATAAGATAGATCTATTTGGTTATAGTGCGCAACCGAAGGAGGGACAACCTCAATATGGTGTTAATACCTCTACGTCAGATGATGCGTATGAAGGTGTGTTTGTGGATTGGGGTGTCAATAAAATCCATGGTGGTAGTCAATCCAATGTATGGTCAACCTTATCTAAATCCGAATGGAACTATATCCTTACCCAGCGTACTAATGCAACATCTCTATATAAGGTGTGCAAGGTGGATACGGTGTGGGGTTTGATGCTGTTACCAGACGGCTCTACAGCGACTATTAATAATACCTATACTACGACGCAGTTCTCTACCTTTGTAACAAGCAGTCAAGCAGTCTTTTTGCCTTTTGCTGCGCGTCGGGAGGGGACAATAGTGGATAAGGTGAATGCAGAAGGTTTTTATTGGACAAGTATACCAGACGGCGAAAAGGACGCTTATATGTTGCATCTTACGAAAGATGCCGCACCCATAGTTACGTCTTCTGCTCGTCACTTTGGTTATGCTGTTCGTTTAGTGAAACGGTATGAAGAATGTAAATATACAGTCAAAGCCGAAGCTGCAGATCCCACAATGGGCTCTTGTTCGATTGAAATCATAGAATAATAAACCACAAATAATAAATCATTTAAATAATAACCCAAAATGAAAAAATCAATTTTATTTATCGCCTTAGTGCTCGTATGCAGCCTAAGTGCGAAAGCTGAAGAAAAAGAGGTAAGTTGCGGAAGCACAGTAAAGATCATCGCGACTGCAAACCCTGGTTATCACTTTGTACAATGGAATGATGGTGTAACTGATGCATCCCGTACTGTGACAGTAGATGAGGCAAAGAGCTTTACCGCTACCTTTGCCCACAATGATGTGACTATCACGGTAGCCGTGAAGGATGACAAAGGTGGTTCTGTCACCATTAATGGTGAAGAAGTGTCTTCTAAGTCGGTTGAGTGGAACACGAATGTCGAATTGAAGGCTATCCCACAAGACGATTGTTGGGAGTTTGTTGAATGGGATGACCACAATACGGCTAATCCACGTACCGTTACAGCAACCGAGGCAAAGACCTATACCGCTATCTTCAAACTTAAGCAGATTAAGGTTACCGCTACCTCCAACAACGACAATTGGGGTACCGTCACTATCGCTGAAAACTAAAAAACGATAACCACAACTGTAACCACTACTAGGTGAAACAAGCTTGGCTCATATTACTATTCTTCAGCAGTCTGCTGAGTATCCAGGCAGTTAATGTGCCAGATACTATCGTGCGGGATTGCGACGAGGAGGTGCTCATCACGGCATCGCCTAAGCCGGGCTATCGCTTCATTCGTTGGACGGATGGTGAGACGGACAATCCGCGCTCGATTATCCTCACGCAGGATACAAACATCACCGCAATCTTCGACTACGAGTGTGAAGATCCGTTAATCCCTGTAGTGCAGTTGTATGGTAAACTCTTGATGTTAGATCGTCCCACATTCCGCGCAATGGGGCATGATCCGTTAGTTAGTGAGGTGACTTGGTATCGTATTATAGGTGCAATAGATGATCCTGCGTCGGAAGACCGGGATGATGAACAGGTAGGTACGGGTTATTATTTTATTATTGATCCTACTATTCATCAGCTCAAGGAATTCTATTGTACGGTGCCAGTATCGCCGCCAGAGGGGAAACACTATTGCTATGATTACTTACGCAGTAAGCATCCCGATAGTGTCGAGTCCGAACCGCCCTCACAGGATGCACCCGATAGGGAGACACCTGCCTATAATGTGTTAGGTATGCCCGTCTCGTCGGAGTATAGGGGCATTGTTATTCAGAATGGTCAAAAACAGTTGCAGTTATGAGGCGTTGGTGTTTGATCATATTATTAGGTGTGGCGGGCATGATGTCCGCTCAGGAGTCATCCGTAATAGTTGACCTCCATGGTGGTGTGTCTAAGATTATGCAGGGCAATGGTTCTTGGGGACCCTTAGGAGGCATAGGCTTGCGCTATCAGTATCTTGCTCCCGTTAATAAAAAATTGCAACTCGGTGTCTCCTCCGGTTTGGCGATGGATTATGCGCAAGTGCAGTATGGCACTCCTATTGATCGGGCATTCAGTTTGTGGTATCCTACACCGCCGAGTCACTGGATAGATTATACATTATGGGGTAATTATACAGAGACCTTTCAGCAACTGCGCTTTCAGGTTCCCGTCTTATTGGCTATTCGTACCCATGGGGTAGTCATTAACGTCGGCGTAGGACTCAGTGGTTGGAAAATGCTGAGCTCGAAGGAGGCATGGGATGACCGACATTTTATCGCCTATTATCCGGCGTACGAAGTGCCTATCTACGATCAAGATCCGGCGGGATTATTGACGGAGAATGATTTTCGTAGTTCGATAGGGATGCGTGATTTGGAGTGGAGTGTGAATGTGATAGGTGAGGTAGGATATGAGTGGAAGATGCGCCTCCAAGACGGCTTAGGTGTGCAAGTCTTTGCTCAATATGGAGTTTGGTCAACCCGTGTGCCTGTATTGGATGCAGGTCTTAAAGTCTATTATCGTTTCGGATTTAAAACCACCAAGCGCCATCGTGGCACTTGCCATTGTTTATAATCAACCCTTTAATTTTTTACAACTATGAAAAAGTTTGTATTTCTTGTAGCCATCAGTTCGATGCTGAGCCTGAGTGCTATCGCGGCTGATCCTGTCAATCCACTGTCTGTCGATCTTCCTGCGGGTAATTTAGTCTTACCCGAGCCGCCTACAGTCGGCTCGCTCCTTTGGGAAAATGACTCAGTCGTCTATTTTGAGGCACGTGTACTGCGTCGTCTCAAGCGCGCAGTGACCGTAGAGGACTCTACTTTATTGGCTTTGTTGGGTGTAACCAATACAGTAGGAACTGTCACCACCGTCGATTCTCTCATTGCTAAGAAACGTGAGCCCTATCTTACTTGGCTGACTACCTATGGTGCCGATACGGCGATTAATCTGCCGTTGAACAATGCGGATAGTTTCCCCAAGTTGGTAGCATTAAATAAATTATGCGAGAAAATGAAGTCGTATAATACGCATGAGAGCCTCTACCGCGTACGTCAACGTCCGTATTATTATTTCCATGATTATTATAGTAAGGGTAAGGTCGTAGAGAAACCTGAAAACTATGATTCCTACCCATCTGGTCATGGCTATTTCTGTGGCTTATTCGGTTTATGCATGCACTATATCGATCCTGGTCATGCTAAGGAAATTAAGAAGAATAGTGACACCTTTGGCTATCAGCGTTTGATTCTCGGTGCACACTGGGCAAGTGATGTTCAGGCTGGAAACATATTAGGCGCTATCGCTTTTGCTATCGCGCTCAATGATGCAGATTTTAGCAATCTGTTAGAGGATGCTAAGAAAGAGTTAGCTGACTATCGTGAAAAGCATAAACCCGATGTACCTACTACTGCTCCGAGTGTAGAGGCATTCGATGTGGCGCAAGAGGCTATGAAGGTGTATGATGGCAGCCAACTTCTCATCCATGCTAATGGTTCCACCTATTCCTTACAGGGTGCGTTAGTGAAGTAAACGACACCCAATCAACCGCTGTGGCGGTATACATAGTATCAAAAATGGAGAAAAATAACCCTTTTCTCCATTTTTTTGCCCAATTATTTGCACATGTCGCAAAAAATCACTACCTTTGCGCGCTTTTTGTGTATCTAACATGGAATCATTGAAGTAATAAATTATATAATAAACTATTTTTTTGTATGAAAAAGATTTTCTTTGTATTAAGCCTCTGTTTTGCAGGCTTGTTCCCAGCCCAAGCGGCGTTGACGGATAGTATCATCACTTATGATATCAATGGTGATCGTGTTTTGATGAACGTGTATGAGTATGACAGTCTCGGCAGACGGACGTCTGACATTAGTTACGCATGGATTGGTGGTGTTAAGGTTGGTAAGGACTACACCAAAACCACATTGGATGCTCAAGGTCGTAAAGATCAGGAGACCGTCTATCGTTGGGACGTGGCTACGGGTAAGTACATCGATTCGCTGCGTATCACACACCGTTACACAGGCAGTTATGAGACCTATACAGAACGTGAGGTCTTTAACACAACGGCGGGAATGTATGCAAGTACCGATTTGAATACCAAAGATTATTCGGGTTCCACACTTATCCGCGATGAACACTTCCGCATGGGCGAAGAGGATTGGGTAAGTTATACCAAGAAAACGTGGGCATACGAAGGCTCTAAAAATACCCTTACCCAAGTGGATAGTTTCATGGAGGCCACGGGCAAGCAGGAAATTTACAGTCAAACCCGCAAGGTTTATGATGCCAAGGGTAATACGGTTCTCTCTGTTTCTTTGGCATGGAACGAAACAACCAATGTGACCGATTCGATTTATAAGTTAATCAATCTATACAATTCGGATAACAAGCAGATTCTTACGGAGTCTTACGATAACGTAGATGGCGTATGGACAGGTACCAACCGTACTATCTGGGAGTATGACGACCATAAAAACCAAATCAATAGGGAGGATTATAATGCGTGCATAGAGGGCGTTTGGCAGGGTTCTGGTAAACAGGTTAACGCTTATATCTACAATGGCTCTACCAAATATGAGATCCTAAACGAGAAATATAGTACGCAAACGGCAGGAGTGTGGATTGGTACTTCCAAAACAGTCAAAACCTATAATGCATATTTCCGCAATGACACGACTCTTGCCTATACTTGGGATAGCAAAAATAAAACGTGGGCTAATAGCAAATGGACTATCAATGCTTATGATGGCTCAACCACTAACAAGACCTTGATTATGGTCTACAACTGGAGCTCGGGTGCTTGGAAAGGTTATTCCAAAGAAGAGTTCGCTTACTTGAAAGGAACATCTAAACAAACGAATTACTTAAAGTATCAATGGGTAACGGAATCGAAGGATTGGGCTTATCTGACATGGGTGGAAACCTCCTATTTTGATACGAATGGCGCAAAAATATTGAATAAAGCCACCTATTCATGGGTAGTTTCTGATTCTAAATGGAAAGGTACATCCCGCACCCGCAACACTTACAATGCTTCCAGCCAAAA
>DCID01000022.1 GCA_002315745.1 Bacteroidales bacterium UBA1735
TAGTACAACAGCGTGGTATATTCGCCGAATATGCTCACAAGTACTTGGCTGCCGATGACATCATCGAAGCCGATAGCACATTCTATCGCCTCAGAAAAATCTCCTGCGGTACTCGTACCGTCGCCGATCAAAGTCGCGCGTACAAGGTTGTAGCCGAGAAAGGTATCCCTACCCAATTGCTTACACTAACGCCCAAAGGTATTCTGTATGGATATAACGTAGAATATGAGGCAGAAACAAAACCGAAAACGAATACCAATACCACAACCTCAACCTCAACCACAACCACAACGGATTTGGGGGTAATGCCATTGTTGGAAGAGCAGATCGTAGGTAAGAGTGAAGCCGAGATGGCAGCGGGAGCGGCTAAGCAGATCTATCGTATTCGTGAGACTCGCATGTATATCCTCGGCGGTGAAGTCGATCATGCCCCTGCGGATGGTAATGCCATGAAGCGCGTGTTAGACGAACTGGATAAACAAGAGCGCCAACTCATTGAATTATTTATCGGCAAAGAGCAAGTGACCAAAAAACTCAAAACCCTCTATTACACTCCCGTTAAGACAGAGGAGGTAGCAGTTGCGCATTTCAGCATAGAGAAAGGTTTAGGCAAGACAGGAGCCCCTATCCTACTGTCCATTGCGGCTAAACGCCAACTCAAGGCAGCCACTACGACGGTGGCAGGTAAGAACAGTCCTGTGCCTTCGCAGATATACTACAATATCCCAGGTTCTGCAGAAGTGAACATCTCCTGTGACGGACAGGAATATGCATCTCGCAGTTTGGCTATTGCCCAATTTGGTGTAGCCGTACCTTTGGCACGCGAACTGTTTACAGATAGCGAATTGCCCCATATCCACTTCGACCCCTTAACAGGTAATATCCAATCCATTACGAAATGAAAAAGATCGTTTTTTTCCTATTGATGGTCACCACGACCCTGTCGGCGCAAGAAATTAACTGCACCGTGTCTATCAATTCTGACCAGATAGAAGGATCCAATAAGTCGGTGTATGAGACGATGAAAAACGCTATCACCGAATATATCAATGGCAATCGCTGGACAAACATGACAGTGGCAGAGAAAGAGCGCATCAACTGCTCCATGCTCATCATCATCAAGTCTGCAGATGGCAATAGTTATAAAGCGGAGATGCAGTTACAGTCCAATCGGCCTGTATATGGCACCAATTATACCACACCATTGCTCAACTTCAGTGACCAAAACTTCAATTTCACTTATCAGGAGTTTGAGAACATTGAGTACCAGCAGAATACCTTTACTACTAACCTAACGGCTATGCTGGCGTACTACGTCTATCTAGTCTTGGGTTACGATGGAGATAGTTTTCAAAAACTGGGTGGTACACCCTATTTCCAAGCTTGCGAAGAAATTGTTTCCATGTGCCAGTCTGCATCTATGTCCAGCGACGAGAATGTAGGATGGAAAGCGTTTGAGAGTAATCGCAACCGCTATGCACTGATCAATAACCTGATGGACGAGGCGTTCAAGAAATATCGAGAGTTCTATTATTCCTATCATCGTTTAGCATTAGATAACATGGCCATCAATGTGGCTAACGCGCGAACCATGATTGCTGAAGGATTACCGGTGCTCAAGGAAGCCAATCGCGCTCGACCATCGACGTACGTGGTAACCACGTTTCTCGATGCCAAAGCCGACGAACTAGTGAACATCTTCAGTAAGTCGTCCGAAAAAGAACGCAAGCAAGTCTATGATATACTGATTAGTATCGATGCTACACGCTCCGCGTGGGATAAGTTGCAGTAACATGTTAAAACGGCTTTACATACAGAATTATGCGCTCATTAAGCAACTGGATATAGATTTCTATAACGGTTTCAGTGTGCTGACGGGTGAAACGGGTGCTGGTAAGAGTATCATCTTAGGGGCACTTGCCCTCGTCATGGGCAGTCGTGCCGATACTAAGACCATTTCCGATGGTGAGGAACGATGCATCATTGAGGCGGAGTTTAGGGACGACAACGACAACGACAACTATATTATTAGGCGAGAACTGAACAGTAACGGACGAAGTCGGTCGTTTGTCAATGACGAGGTGGTGACGCAGGCGGAGTTAAAAGAGTTGGCAGCACAATTGATTGATATACACTCCCAACATGCTAACCTACTGATTGGCAATGACGATTTCCAATTGGGGATAGTCGATACCATCGCCCAAAACGACAACGAACGGCAACAATATGCGACTTGCTATCAAGCCTATCGCGAAGCGGAGAAAGCGCTGCGGGACTTGCAGGCATTGGCAGCGAAAACCAGCAAGGATCAGGATTATCTGTCCTTCCAATACCAGCAGTTAGAGGAGGCACAGTTAGAAGATCCCAATGAACTAACGAGTCTCGAAGAAGAGGAGTATCGCCTCAACCACGTGGAGGAAATGAAGCAGCAATTGACCATAGCCTTACAAGCCTTAGATGGCGACGAAGGAGGTGCTGCACAAGGTATTCACGAAGCGAATAATCAGTTGCGTAACCTCGACATCGGCGAACGACTGCGGAGTGTGGAGATAGAGTTGAAAGATATCATTCACGAAGTGGAACGCCTATCCGACCAAACAGAGTTTGATCCCGAACGGTTACAGATAGTGCAAGAACGGTTGGATATCATCAATAGCCTCCTGCGCAAACATCAAGTGCAGACAATCAGCGAACTGATCACCTTGCGTGACCAATGGGCAGAGCAACTGAACCGCATTGCTAACTTTGACGAAGATATAGCAGCATACGAGCAAGCCGTAGCAAAGGCTTTGGCGGCTTTATCCGATGCAGCCAAGACGCTGCGCAAGAGTCGTGAAGGCGTGCGAACAACTATATGTGAACACCTCACGCACGACCTGCAGCAGTTAGGTATTGCGCATGCCAAAGTAGATATAGAGATCAGCGACCTCGACGACTTTACAGAAAACGGACACGATAATGTGCAGTTCCTCTTTGCTGCCAACCTCAACCAGTCATTGCGGCGCGTCAGCGAAGTGGCATCAGGCGGTGAGATCTCGCGATTCATGCTATGTGTGAAAGCACTTATTGCTTCCACGAATGGCCTACCAACCATCATTTTCGACGAAATAGACACGGGGGTCAGCGGCGAAGTGGCCACACAGATGGGACAGATCATACGACAGATGGCAACTTCTCGACAGATCATTGCCATCACACACCTACCCCAGATTGCTACGCAGGCGAAGACCCAATACCTCGTCTATAAACAAGACGAGCAAGATCGCACGCAGACCCATATCAGACAACTCAACGAACAAGAAAGACAAACCTATTTAGACCAATTCTATGCTTCCATTAGCCGAGCGATTGCGTCCCAAGACGCTCAATGATTACATAGGGCAAGAACACCTTGTAGGCGAAGGCGCTATCCTTCGTCAAATGATTACCAGCGGTAACCTATCTTCCTTCATACTATGGGGACAGCCGGGTGTGGGCAAGACAACCCTTGCTCGTATTATTGCACACGAACTCGAACGTCCGTTCTATACGCTATCGGCAGTAACCAGTGGCGTCAAAGAGGTACGCGAGGTGATTGATAAAGCGCGACTGGCCAATCAGGGGCTGTTTGCAAGTGGACAGAAGGGCTCCCCAATCCTCTTTATTGACGAGATACATCGTTTCTCTAAGTCCCAACAGGATAGTCTATTGGGAGCCGTAGAAGAAGGTGTGATCACCCTCATTGGTGCAACTACTGAGAATCCAAGTTTTGAAGTCATTAACCCACTACTGAGCCGGTGCCAGATATACGTGTTACACCCGTTGGAGAAGCATCATTTGGAGATCTTGTTAGAGCGGGCGCTGACCCAAGACGAACATATTTGTTCGCTACATATCGAAGTTAAAGAGACCGAAGCCCTCTTCCGATATAGTGGTGGCGATGCACGTAAACTGCTTAACATCATCGAACTGGTAACGAATTCAGGTGTCCATATAATCGACAACGAGACCGTCACTAAGCAATTACAACAGAACCCAGTGGCATACGATAAGGACGGCGAATTGCATTACGATATCATCTCAGCCTTCATTAAGTCCATACGCGGCAGCGATCCTGATGCCGCTATCTATTGGTTGGCACGCATGGTAGCAGCCGGTGAAGATCCCAAGTTTATTGCCCGAAGATTAGTGATTAGCGCGAGCGAAGATATAGGTCTGGCTAACCCCAATGCATTATTAGTGGCCAATGCTTGTTTTGATGCATTGACGAAGCTTGGATGGCCTGAAGGACGTATTCCGTTGGCGATGGCAACGATCTATTTGGCCACCTCACAGAAGAGCAACTCTGCCTATTTGGCGATTGATCAAGCACTAAAAACGGTAGAACAGACCGGAAACGAGCCTGTACCATTGCATCTACGTAATGCTCCAACTAAGTTAATGGATGAATTGGGATATGGCGCAGAGTATCAGTATGCCCACGATTTCCCGAACCACTTCGTAGAACAGCAATACCTACCCGACGAACTCAAAGATATGCGGTTCTGGACACCGCAAGGCAGTCCACAGGAGGTGAAAATGAAGGAGTGGATGGAGCATCTTTGGAAACGGGAGTGAACGATTGACAATGGACGATTGACGATGGACAATGCACAATGCACAATGGCAGGGATATACGTACATATACCGTTTTGTAAGAGCCGTTGCAAGTACTGCGACTTCTATTCGACAACGATGTTGGAGAAAAGAAAGGAGTATGTAGAAGCCTTGCTATCTGAAATTAAAAATGAAAAATTAAGAATTCATCATATAGCGACGATATACTTCGGTGGAGGAACACCGAGTCTATTGGAGGTAGAGGATCTCCTAAAGATTCTAGAGATTCTAGAGAGTCTAGAGCATCTAGAGAGTCTAGAGCATCTAGAAATAACCCTAGAAGCCAATCCCGGCGATTTGTCTTTGGAGAAGTTGCGGGCTTTGCGGGCAATAGGCATCAACCGACTGAGTATTGGGATACAGAGTTTAGAGGATCGATTACTAACACTCATTGGTCGGCGACATACAGCGGCACAAGCAGAGGAAGTGGTGCGTTGGGCGCAAGAAGCAGGGTTTGATAATATATCGGTAGATCTAATGTACGGACTACCTACACAGACGATGGCAGATTGGCAACATAGTATTGCACAAGTTCTGAAAATGGGGGTACAACATATATCGTGCTACTGCCTTAGTTACGAAGAAGGAACAGCCCTCACAATGATGCTCGAAGCAGGTCAGATAGACGAGATAGACGAGGATACGGAAAACGCCATGTATGATTATTTGTGTGAACAGTTACAGGCGAATGGATTTATCCATTACGAAGTAAGTAACTTCGCATTGATAGGGCGAGAATCAAAACATAATTCGAGTTATTGGAATAATACACCTTATTTAGGTATTGGCGCAGGCGCACATAGTTATGATGGGGCTATTCGATCCTGGAATCCGAACGATTTAGAAGCCTATATACAAGGCATCCAACAAGGGACTTTAGTACGCGAGCAGGAAGTTCTGACTGACGAACAAAAACACGAAGAAGCCATCATGCTCGGACTAAGAACGGCACACGGAATAAAGGCATCATTGGTAGATGGTCGTAAAGCACAGCGGTGGATTGAACAGGGATTATTGCGTGCTAACAACGGACAACTGATTGCCACTCAAAAAGGAATACATATATTAAACCGCATAATAACAGATTTACTATGAATAAAACGTTTCGTACACAATTCTTGAAATGGTTCTGGGGACTTTTCCTCGGTGGATGTGCCTTCGTGGTACTACTCCTATGGCTAATCAGCAAAGGTTGGATTGGGTATCTACCCCCTTTAGAGGAACTGCAAAACCCAAAGAACAAGTATGCCAGCGAGATTATTTCGTCGGACATGCAGTCATTAGGACGCTATTATCTCAAAGAAAATCGTGTTGGCGTTCAATACACTAGCCTATCTCCCTACCTTATCGATGCACTTATATCGACCGAGGATATACGATTCTATAAGCATACAGGCGTGGATACGAAATCACTCTTTCGCGCCGTTGTGCTGTTAGGTAAAAGTGGTGGAGGTTCCACTTTAACACAGCAACTAGCCAAGCAGTTATGGTCTCCGCGGGCGAATAACATCTTCGAACGCGCGATGCAGAAACCTATTGAATGGGTGATTGCCACGAAGTTAGAGCGTCTATACTCCAAAGACGAGATACTGCTCATGTACCTCAACCAATTCGATTTTCTCTATAATGCGGTGGGCATTAAGTCCGCGTCACAGGTTTATTTTGCCACCACGCCATCCGAACTTACTATTGAACAAGCCGCCACATTAGTAGGTATGTGTAAAAACCCGGCACTATACAACCCTATTCGTCATCCAGAACGCACCACGACGCGACGTAATACAGTGCTGCATCAAATGTGCAAATATGAGTATATCACCGAAGCCGAATGCGATTCATTATGTATGATCCCATTGGAGATAAAATACCGTTCTGTGGATCACAAGCAAGGTATAGCACCTTATTTCCGCGAGTACTTGCGCTTAGTATTGACAGCCAAAGAACCT
>DCID01000013.1 GCA_002315745.1 Bacteroidales bacterium UBA1735
ATGGTCGCCTTCACGCCCTTGTTACTGCCCATTGGCGGAATTGTGTGCTTCGTAATGACTTAATCCTGTACCCCACAGAAATGATAACATCTAAGTTATAATAGGCAACCATGTGTGTCTGTGTTTTGCCCAAAATAGGAAGTCTCACTACCTAAACTCCCCATATTTCTTCCTATTTTCTTAGCCACAAGGGCACGATTATTTGTTCACTTTTTTGTCAACAACAGTATGGGTAATAGGCGACGATGAGCACAAAAAAACTAAAAAAACTACCAAAAGGGGTCTGACCCCAATTGGTAGTTTTTGGTATAATAAAGGCGGTGCGATTACTTTATCACTTGGCCTTTAGCGTCATAGATGGCATCGCCACGACGGATGTAGAGTTGACCATTGTGCATGAACTTGCAGTTGTGGTTGTCGTTAACGTTGTCGTTGACGTTCTCCACCGCGGTTTCGGGAAGCGGTTGCACATTCATCTCTTTCCACGTGTCAGCTGCCTGATAGGTAGCTACGCTTTCTGAGGGCACATAGAGGGTGATCTTGCTCAAGTCAGAGATTTCATAGAAAACCATTTCTCCCAGTGCAGGTGGGGTCGTGGCACGGCAGGTGATGGTGGTTAGCAAGGTGTCAAAAGCAAAAGCACCCATGCCGAGAGAGTCAATCTTGTCTGAGAACTCCACCGATGTTAAGAGAGGACATTGCATAAAACACATCGTTTCTAACACTTCCACCGAAGGCAAAGAAATGGAATAGGGACGATCCTCTTCATTAAATGCCCCTTGTCCGATTACCTTCGCATCTTTGGATGCCTCAAACTCTGTACGAGGATTGCCCGCAGGATAGAACAACAGCGTATCTTTGGCTGCGTTATAGAGCACACCCTCTTCAGATGCAAATGTGGTACTGCCCTCTGCTACATCAATCCACTTAATCAAATTGACCGAGAAAGGATGGTCAATACTCTTAAGGGAAGCAGGAAACGTGATACTATCCAACAGGCTATCTCCTTTAAAACACTTACTATCTAAAAACACTATTCCTTCATTGAGCACCACTTTCGACAGGTTGGAACAGTTATTGAAGGTACCACCACTCCCAACTGTCCTAATATTACCCGTGATGTTCACAGAGGTGATGACTTTGTTGCCACCAAACGCAGCTTGGCAATCATAATCGTTTACAAAAGATGTTACAGCCAGTTTGGTGCTTTTATACACCACTGTGTCAGGGATAACAAGGGCGGGATTGCCTGCATACGATTTGTTGTTAGCCACTTGTGCCTCAAAGGGGTCGATACTGGTGACTTTGTAGTTGACATCACCTGCGGTAAATTGCTCGCCCACAGCGGGAGCGGGTACAAGCACCGTAGCATATTGTTTGCCAGCCAAAAGAGAAGCCACATCGGTTGCAATTGAAGCGTGAGCAATCTCCGTCGTAGGAGGATTATTGTTATCCGCTTTGAGAATCAACGCAGGATTGACAAAGATATTCGAGCCTTTGCCTTTATCACCAGCACCAATGGCAGAAGCACCATTACCGCTACTAATAGCGGTTACTTTACCACCATTGATAGTGATATTCGAGCCATCTTTCCCACCTCCGCCACCTATACCAGCAGCATATCCCATCATGTTGCCACCACCAGTAGCTTCAATCACACCACCATTAATCGTGATATTCATGCCAGGTTTCGAATTTGCGCCACCTATACCAGCACCCCCCATAGTACCACCAGTAGCAATTAGTTTACCCGTTTGGTTAGCCTGACCATAAATAGAGATGGAGGATGTAGCAGAACTGGATTGGATACCAGCATCAGTACTAAGACCCGTTGTGGTCAGTGTGCCGCCATCGGCGAGGATCAAGTGGACTTCACCTTTGCAGATAGCACCTGATGAAAATGTTACATTGGAGTCCTTCATCACTACATACCAACCCGCGTTCCACGTACCAACGAGGCTATCTCCCACCACCGTGGCTTCAGCGCAGGTTTGTTCTTTACCATCGGCATCAATGTATTTAACATCGGTTACCGTCTCGGCATTAAGGTTCATGCCAATCGCGGTCATCATCGCCGCGAGAAAAAGAAAACATTTTTTCATAATCTGTAAATTTTAAACTTTTATTTTGCCTACTATTTTCTAAGGATGTTCGGCAATATTCCTAAATCCGCCGCAAAGGTACAAAAAATATTGGATAATACAAAAAAAATAACACTTTTTTTACAGAATAGTTGGAGAAACTACAAACAGGCAGTACTTTTGCAGCGAATTTTGAAAAACACCATATTGAACACTATGAAAAATTTACAGTCAGTCGGGACTACCCGACCACGAGGAATTAGAAACAACAACCCACTTAACCTAAGATGTAGTTCATCTCCATGGAAAGGGAAAGCCCTCGTCAACAACGACGGCACCTTTGAGCAATTTATCTCTATGTATTACGGCTTCCGGGCTGCTATACTGACCATCGAGACCTACATCCTTAAACATGGCTGCAACACCATCCGACAGATCGTCACACGATGGGCACCCGCCAACGAGAACAATACCGAAAACTATATAAGGTACGTGTGTAACGTAACGCATATAGGCGGTAACGAGCCACTGAGTAACTTCGACGGACGACTTAAAGATATCGTAGCAGCCATGGCACAGATGGAGAGCGGGCGAGAGATAACCGACTACTTCGATAGTTTAGACCGCGCCTTTGCGGACTTCATACCACATTCCGTCTATCTGAAGTGTAGGAAGAAACATTATTAAAACTGGCCAAGCAATCTTGGAAACCTAAAAACCTGAAAAACACATGGCAAAGATTCAACCTATGGGTCTCATTGAGACTATGTCTGGTAAAGTCTGCACGCATTCGGATGTGTACTTCCGCACCAACAAGCGTAACGGCAACGTGTCGTCTGGTAAGATGTGTAATCCTTATCAAGGAGCGCCTTCTGCTAACCAAACCGCTGTCCGCACTAAGTTCGCTTCTGCGGTCGCATCCGCTAAGGCTATCTTAGCAGCAACCGCATCCGATGTAGAGCAAACCAACTACAACAAGAAGGTAGCGTACACCGCATCGTACGATGCTAATCGCTCCTTCGGTGGCACCCTCTTCAACTTCGTTATGAAGAAAGAGTATGCGTTGCTCACTGCAGGCGTCTAAGACA
>DCID01000056.1 GCA_002315745.1 Bacteroidales bacterium UBA1735
ACTTGATACAGGTACATGTGAAGGTCTGCGTATCGGTATCGGTGCTACCGCCACCGCCTCCACCGCCACCGGGTTGGAAACTATTCGGATCCCAAACAGTGAGCGTATACGTGCGGGTAGAGCCGCTCGTCGTGTAAGTACCTGGACGATAATAAGCATCCGCTGTCGTCGGTGCAGCAAAGGTGTTTGTCTTGCACGAGTAGGTACTCGTCCGTGATTGATATGTACCTGTGAAGTAGTAGTTGCCGGTCGTTCCTTGCGGGAAAATGTAATAGTAGGCAGTATAGTCAGATACCTGTTTGGTGGATAAGGTGCTGACGAGTGTGCCATCGGCTTTGTAGAGTTGAACATTCGTCCATTGGCTGCTGCCGCCTCCGCCGCCTCCACCGCCACCTTGCGATGCCGCATAGAAATAGACGGAGTAACTAGTCTGAGTACTACCTCCACCGCCTCCACCTGTGCCAGTTGCGTCCACTTCTTTCTGCGAATAAGTGCCGCCTGCACCCGTGAGGGAGATATTGAGTTTGCCACCCTTGACGATGATTCCCCTGTCGGCATTCAGACCTTTACCACCTTCGGCGGACGAGTTGATGGTGACCTCGCCACACTCGATGGTGATAGTCGAGTCGGCTTTCATACCGGCACAGTACTTGACATCGCCTTCCTCTATCACTTTGTTGCCCGATTGGGTAATGGTGATCACAGGGCTATTACCCTCGTCTAATACAGATATATAATCGTTTGCCTTAAAGGCTTTGGCAGCGTTCGCTTTGGTGGTCACATTGATTGTGCCGTTCTCAATCTCGATATAGTCATCGCTGGCTATACCATGCTTGCCGTTAGCGTTGATATTAAGTGTACCTTTGCCCTTGAAGACGAGTTGTCCTTCGGAGAAAAGGCACGCTTTTTGGTCTTCGTCACCTTCCATAGTGTAAGTAGCACCATCGGTTAGGGTGTTCTCGGTACTCTTCTGCATCTTGATAGTACCCTTCTTCTTGGTCTGCGAATTGATAACCGCACCCGACGGGTTGGTAAGGTTCAGCCCATTAAGGATGAGTTCGTACTTGTAGTCGCTGTATATCTTCAATCGACCATCCGTACTTGTACCACTCAGCGTATAACTTACCTCGTCAGGATAAGCGCTCTCGATGAGCACATCCGCGCCGTCGGCAGAGATGGAAACACCTTGTTCCGACATCGGGTTGGTAATAGTCACGGTACCGTCGTTGTTCCATACAATAGAGATATCCTTGGCATCGTCCATGTTGATATAAGACATTTGGAGGATATCGATGGCTGTAAACTGTTTCTGTTTGTCTTCGCTGTAGTTCACGAACATATACGCCGCATCCGACGAGAACTGAATACTATCTATCTCCGATAACTGGAAATAACTCGTTTGACTATTCGTCTCTACTTTGAGCACGGGGATAGTAGCTTGCATCGCGCACACACATAGCGCGCAGGCGATTATTAATAAGGCGCGTTTCATTGTACTTTTTCTCCTTTCAATGTATAGATGTGACCATCCTGAATAATATAAACTTGTCCGTTTAACACCACTTTGCGACTATCCTGACTTGGCTTGTCGATAGTGGGTAACTCGATGCCCGTCGGTAGGTTAGACAAGGTCATGCTCACCACGTTCGCCACCTCGATCGTCTGCTTACCTGCGGCGGTAAAGATGTACATCTCCGTTCCAGCATCATTGTAGGTGATTTTCTGAATCGAAGCAATAGGAACAGTTATCTCACCCGTTGTAGTAGTAGAGATAACAAAACAGGGCACATCTGCTGCCCAAACACCTGCCGCCATCACAGCAAGCAGGCACGAAATAAGTACTTTTCTCATGTGTTAAATGTTTAAAAACTTACACTCTGTGTAAAAAAGTACAAATATCGTGCCAAAGAAAGAAAAAATAGGTAGAATTAATCTTTGTTAACAACCTCAGAGGATGATTAATACGAGAGTGCAAATACCACGCGGCCTGCACTGGGTTTACCTGTCACCATACACTTACCCGGCTCGTTCTTGAACCCAGGCAGCGCCTCCAAGGGGATGCAACGTATCGTGGCTTTGGTCTCTTCCTTGATGCGTTCCTCCGTCTCAGGCGTACCATCCCAGTGACAGAGCAGGAACCCACCCTTCTTGATTTCCTCTTTGAACTCCTCGTATGAGTTGCACTCGCGCGTATTCGCAATGCGATACTGCAACGCCTTGTCGTAGCAGTTCTTCTGTATCTGCTCGAGCAATGCAACGATCTTATCCTCTATGCCTTCAAGAGAAATAGTCTCTTTGGTCAGTGTATCACGACGGGCTATCTCTATCGTGCCATTCTCTAAGTCACGACCACCCATCGCTAAACGTACTGGCACACCCTTCAACTCGTAGTCTGCGAACTTGAAGCCAGGTGTCATGTTGTCTGCCGTATCGACCTTCACGCGGATGCCCAGTTTCTTGAGGTTATCAGCGATCGGATTGAGTTTAACCATCAATGCGTCGAGGTCTTCTGGTTTCTTGAAGATAGGTACGATCACCACTTGTATCGGTGCCAGATGTGGAGGTAATACCAGTCCGTTATCGTCCGAGTGGGTCATGATGAGTGCACCCATCAGTCGGGTCGAAACACCCCACGAAGTAGCCCATACATATTCGTATTTATTCTCCTTACTTAGGAACTGTACGTCAAACGACTTGGCGAAGTTCTGACCCAAGAAGTGGCTCGTACCTGCTTGCAACGCCTTGCCGTCCTGCATCATAGCTTCGATACAGTAGGTATTGAGTGCACCCGCAAAGCGTTCGTTCGGGGATTTGACGCCTTTGACTACCGGTATAGCCATCACTTTCTCTGCAAAGTCGGCATATACGTCTAGCATCTGACGCGCATAATCCTCCGCCTCCTCTTTGGTCGCATGAGCCGTATGACCTTCTTGCCACAAGAACTCGGCCGTACGGAGGAACAGACGTGTACGCATCTCCCAGCGCATCACGTTGCACCATTGGTTACATAGTATCGGCAGATCGCGATAGGACGATATCCAGTTCTTATAGGTGGACCATATGATCGTCTCCGAAGTAGGACGAATAATGAGTTCTTCCTCTAACTTCGCATTCGGATCCACGACCACTCCTTTGCCGTTCGGATCATTCATTAGGCGGTGATGTGTTACCACAGCGCACTCTTTGGCGAACCCTTCTACGTGCTCCGCCTCACGGCTGAGGAACGATTTGGGAATGAGCAATGGGAAATAGGCATTCTTCACACCTTGCTCCTTGAATCGGCGATCTAACTCCTGCTGAATAGTCTCCCATATCGCATAACCATAGGGTTTGATTACCATACATCCGCGTACGGCAGACTGCTCTGCCAAATCCGCTTTGAC
>DCID01000014.1:0-2756 GCA_002315745.1 Bacteroidales bacterium UBA1735
CTCACTTTAGAGGGGTCTTGTCCATATTTCTCGATAACCGTCTGTCGGGTGAGGTTAGATACGCACATGATATGATCGGCGGCATCCATACCGCGACGCTCGATGGCATAGACGGTAGGGTTCACATTACCACGGCTACGGTCAAAGTCGGTAGCATGCACATGGATGACCAGGGGCACATGTTTGATCTCTTTAGCCGCGATGCCAGCGGGGTAAGTCAACCAATCGTGGGAGTGGATGATATCAAAATCCTCTCGCCACGCGATCTCGCGCGCTACCGCCTCGTAGTTGCCTATTTCTTCCACTAAGTTATCAGGATAGCGTCCTGAGAACTCAATACATCCACGGCCTGGAACAGGGATGGAGTTAGCGCCGATGATACGTAAGAAAGATTGGTCTTCGTCTCCCCAAGGTTTAGGGAGGACAAAGGTGATCTCCATATCCGGCTGCTGCGCCATGCCGCGTGTCAAGCCATAACTGGCTGTTCCCAAACCTCCTAAGATATGGGGAGGGAACTCCCAACCAAACATTAGTGCTTTCATGATTCAAATTTTTTCATCGTATCCAACACCGATATCACCGCAGCCACACTGGGTGCATAGGAGATGCCTCCATGTCCCTTGTAAGGCGGGTTACCATCGTATAATTCATTCAATGTGCCAATGCACAGGTCGCTCATCTCGACCTCGTAGCCCACGAGCATACGCTCCATGAAACTAACGCCGCTATGCTTGTACACGGTCATGTAGGCACGGGAGTACGCGGCGATAGTGAACGGCCAGACGGGTCCATTATGGAAGTTCCGGTCACGCTCCAACTGGCCACCTATATAGATGGGGCGATAGTTACCACTCTTAGGCGAGATAGTACGCAAGCCACGTGGGGTAAGTAGTTCCTTGGTGCATATATCGACCACGGCTTTCATCTCTTTGCGCTCCAGCGGCGAGTAGGGCAAGCCCACCGCCCATATCTGGTTCGGGCGCACTTCCTTGTTATGATAATCGTCGATGACGTAGTCGTCGAGGTAGAGGCCGTTCCAGAAGGTCTTGTTAAACGCATCCTTGGTCATAGCCGCCTGGTACTCCATGAGGTCAGCCGCCATCTCGCGTCCTTGTTCGCGTAGGAGTTCGGCGGTAAAGCGCATGGCGTTATACCACAGGGCATTGATCTCGACCACGTAACCGGTACGGGGCGTGATGGGGTATCCATTCTCGGTAGCGTTCATCCACGTAGAGGGTCTATCGGTGCCGTTGACCCACACCAAGCCATTGGCGTGAACAAAGGCACGCGGGTGGTTGTTCTTACGGTAGAAAGTGATGATCTGTTCGCAGAGGTCAGCGTATTTAGCGGCAGCCTGTGCCACCGTATATTTATGGGCATATTTCTGCAGCGCACGCACGAACCAGAGCAAGGCATCGGGTTCGTCCATAGCTTGTATCTTGAGGTCGGTTTGTCCTGCCATGAACTGTTGCACCTCTGCCACGGCTGTTTGGTCGATGATAGCGTCCCAATATTCGGGTCGATCAATATCGAGGGTGCAGCTCGGAGTCGCGAAGAACTCCTCACGCGCCGAAGCCTTGAACCACGGATAGCCAGCTAAGAGGTAGCACTTGTCACCCTCCCGTTTATAGAACTGGCAAGCAGCGTTCTTAAGGCAGCTAAACATATTATCCCGCACGATACGGCGTTTGAGCTCCTGCTTCCAGAGGTTAGGCAGTTTTTTCGTCTCTATCTCACTGATACCGGCAGAGAAGATGACACTTTCGCCCTTGCGCAAGGATAGTTCGAAGTAGCCCGGAACGAGCAGATCCTCCTTGTACTCATATCCACGCTCCTGCTCCTTGGGGTACTCGATGTTCTTATACCAAGCGGGGTTGTGGATGTACTCCACCGCTTTGGAGCACTGCATGAACAGTTGCGGGAAATGGGGGTACATACGGTTCACACGACCATTCTCACATTCGTTCATATCGGCATTGGCGGAACTATTCTCATGCGCCAACTCGTTCACACTACGGAACGCCAAGAAGGGACGTAGCCGCAGCACGGTAGGTGAACCGGCTTCCACCAAGGTATAGCGGATCAGTACGCGGGGCTCGAAGCTCACGAGCAGACGCTCCTTAGTCAGGATAGCAGCACCTACGCGGTAGGTAGTCTTAGCAATCACCTCGCACTCGAACTGGCGGATGTACTTATGTCCATTCGGCGCAAACGTATGCTCGCCGTATTTATGTAAACCTAAGTTAAACTCCGCTCCATGCTGAATCACGGTCTCGTCGAGGGAACTGAGTAGCACATAGTTATCCGATCCCACCTCGGGAAGGGGCATGACTAATTGACCATGGTACTTACGGGTATTACAATCCACCAGGGTAGTGGCATTATAGACCCCCGCACGATTGGTACGAATCATCTCTTTGAACAACGAACGTTCGAGATTCACCAATAACGATTTGTCGAAATTGAGGTAACTCATAGTACAAAAAATATATTAAGCGCGCAAAGGTACGAAATTCTATTCATATACGCAAGCGCGCATAGCAAAATTATGAAAAAAATCTCATTTTTGCACGTAAAATTTGCATATTTCGAAGAAAAGCCGTATCTTTGCGCCCAAATACGTTAATTTTTTTGGTTATGATTTTAGACAAACTTGAAAACGCTGATCTCTATTTTGATAGCGTTCCTCGTTTAGAGCAGTTTATGCGCTTCTTCAACCACAATGATTTAGAAGCTTTTGCTGCGGGTAAGGTGAA
>DCID01000014.1:2780-5803 GCA_002315745.1 Bacteroidales bacterium UBA1735
TGATTTATTTGTTAACATCCTGGATGTGAAGGGGAAAGACGAGAAGGATCTGCCTTTTGAGGCGCATCGTGATTACATTGACATTCAGATTCCGTTAACGGGTGACGAGACGATGGGTTGGAAGGCATTGGATGACTGCCAGAACGAGACCCAAGAGTATGATGAAGGTAAGGATGTAGAGTTGTATAAAGAGAAGGCAACAACGCTGATCAACGTGCCCGTTGGATTCTTTGTCGTTTTCTTCCCCACAGATGCCCATCAACCGGGTATAGCGCCTAAGTCGCAGGCCTATCGCAAACTCATCGTTAAAACCCATGTAGAGTCATAAATGGTACATAGTAAATGATAAAATAGTACATAAAACAACACATGAATATATGTTAAATTTACCTGCAACAGATCCCTATTTGCGTCCGTATGCCAATGCCATACAGGGTCGCTATGATTATGCGCTTCGCAAGGAGCAAGAGATCACGAATGGTACTCCGCTGAAGGATTGGGCGGATGGTTATCTCTATTTTGGTCTTCACCATGTAAAGAAGACGTGGATATTGCGTGAATGGGCGCCCAATGCGACGGCTATTTACATCAAGGGTGACTTCAATAAGTGGGAGAAGAGTGAGGACTATCGTCTGCAGCCATTAGGCAATGGTGTATGGGAAGCTCAGATGCCGGAATCGGCGATGAAGCATGGGCAGTTGTATAAGCTGTTAGTCGAGTGGCAAGGTGGTTGGGGAGAGCGTATTCCATCCTATGCACGTCGTGTTGTGCAAGATGAGCAGACGAAGATCTTCTCCGCACAGGTGTGGGATGCCCCACAACCCAAGATCACGAAGAATGAGCCCAAGATCAAGGGTGGACTCTATATCTACGAGTGCCATATCGGTATGGCGACAGAGGAGGAGAAAGTGGGTACGTATGAGGAGTTCCGGACTAAGGTACTGCCCCGTATTGCTAAGCTGGGTTATAACTGCATCCAGATCATGGCTATTCAGGAGCATCCGTATTATGGTTCGTTTGGATACCACGTATCCAATTTCTTTGCAGCCTCTTCGCGTTTCGGTACACCGGAAGAGTTGAAGGCGCTGATTGCGGATGCGCATAAGCGCGGTATGGCGGTGATCATGGATATCGTGCATTCGCACGCCGTGAAGAATGAGATTGAGGGCTTGGGTAACTTTGATGGTACGCCCTATCAATATTTCCACGAAGGTCTGCGTCGTGAGCATCCGGCATGGGACAGTTTATGCTTCAACTATGGCAAGTCGGAAGTGTTGCACTTCTTGCTATCGAACTGCAAGTTCTGGTTAGAGGAATATGACTTCGACGGTTTCCGCTTCGACGGCGTGACGTCGATGATGTATAAGAGTCATGGCTTAGGGGAGGACTTTAATGGGTACAGCTCCTATTTCAACGGGAACGAGGATGGCGATGCTATCTGCTACCTCACGTTAGCCAATAAGCTCATTCACCAGGTTAAGCCGCATGCTATCACCATTGCGGAGGACATGTCGGGTATGCCCGGATTGGCTTGTCCGATAGTGGATGGCGGTATGGGATTTGATTACCGTTTAGCGATGGGTATTCCTGATTTCTGGATCAAGTACATCAAGGAAGTCAAGGACGAGGACTGGAAAGCGGGGCATATATTGTATGAGATGACCAATCGTCGTCAGGACGAGAAGACGATCTCGTATGCGGAGTCGCATGACCAGGCGTTGGTAGGCGATAAGACGATCATCTTCCGATTGGTCGATTCAGATATGTATTGGCATTTCGAGCATGGTCATTCGACGTTCATGGTGGATCGCGGTATAGCGTTGCACAAGATGATACGACTCGTAACGGCGGCTACGATCAATGGTGGTTACCTCAATTTCATGGGTAACGAGTTTGGTCATCCGGAGTGGATTGATTTCCCGCGTGAGGGGAACGGATGGAGTTATAAGTACGCCCGTCGTCAATGGTCGTTGGTGGACAATGAGCACTACTATTTCGCCGACTTGAATCGATTCGATGAGGCCGTCATCAAACTACTCAATAAGGGTCTATCGATGAAGAAAGATCGGTATGGTCATCACCTACCCTGGGTATGCAAATTATGGGACAATGAGGGAGACCAAGTGGTAGCCTTCCAGCGCGATAAGTTACTCTTTGTATTCAACTGGAACGGTCAACAATCTTTCCCCGACTACGGCATCTTAGCGCCAGAAGGCAAGTATCGTACCATTCTCAATACGGATAGTAAAGAGTTCGCCGGATTTGGAACTTCTGACGATTCCATCGAACATTTCACCCAACCCGATAACCTCTATAAGAAGGATCATAAGGGTTGGCTAAAGATATATCTGCCTGCTCGTTCGGCAGTAGTTTTCGAGCAAGTAGATTAGTTTAATTAACATTATTTATCAACACTTTAAAAATTTCAAAACAAATGCGAGTAATTATTGAAAAAGACTACAGTCTGCTCTCCCAATGGGCAGCCAATTATGTAGCAAAGCGCATCAACGAGTTTCAACCTAAAGAGAGCCGTCCATTCGTGCTCGGTTTGCCTACGGGTAGCAGTCCTTTAGGCATGTACAAAGAACTCATCAAACTGTATGAAGCTGGTAAGGTCAGCTTCCGTAATGTGGTTACTTTTAACATGGATGAGTACGTCGGTATTCCCGAGGATCACCCAGAGAGTTATCACAGTTTCATGTGGAATAATTTCTTCAGTCACATTGACATCCGCAAGGAGAATGTCAATATCCTGAACGGTAACGCCAAAGACCTCGAAGCCGAGTGTGCACGTTACGAAGATAAGATCAAGAACTACGGAGGTATTCATCTTTTCCTCGGTGGAATCGGCCCAGACGGCCATATTGCGTTCAATGAGCCGGGTTCGTCTCTGACGTCTCGCACGCGCAAGAAAGAGTTAACGACCGACACGATCATCGCTAACTCACGATTCTTCGACAACGACTACGATAAAGTGCCTAAGACGGCGCTGACCGTCGGTGTAGGTACGGTGATGGATGCGA
>DCID01000032.1:0-322 GCA_002315745.1 Bacteroidales bacterium UBA1735
AGCAGCCGCATATACTACCTCTGCCGTTCTCTCTATTTGTTATCTACCTGCGGTGCTCTAGTTATCTAGGATGTCTAGGACTTCTAGAACATCTAGAACTTCTAGACCGAATCCCCGGCTGCCCGTTCGTAGAACTTCGCCTTTGTGTCCGCCGGTAGGCGGTTGTCTCTTTGTGTGCGGGCATTAAGGGCGCTTGCCGACATAACGCGGAACGGAGTTTCGCAGTCGTCGGACAAAGCGTACCTTGCCCGCTTGTGTTTCAAAAAAAAACAACCCTAGTAATCCTCTCTTTTTCTTCTCAACCCCCAAAAACTACCAAAAA
>DCID01000032.1:427-2667 GCA_002315745.1 Bacteroidales bacterium UBA1735
TGCGTCTTTTTCGGCGGATGAGATCATGCGCCGTCGCGACATGCGCGACGCCTTCACTTTTACCATCGATCCCGCCGATGCGAAGGACTTTGACGATGCCCTCTCTTTCACCGATAACGAGGATGGCACCTACCTCGTAGGTGTCCATATAGCCGATGTCTCCTATTACGTTCAGCCTAACGAACCTGTTGATAACGAGGCCTACCGCAAGGGCACGAGCACCTATTACGTCGACCATGTTGACCCTATGCTCCCCGAGCAGCTCTGTAACGACCTCTGTTCCCTTCGTCCCAATGAGGATAAACTATGCCTGTCCGTCATCTTCACTATGACCCCGGACGCACGCGTACTCAAGCATAAGGTCTGCCGCACGATCATCCGTTCTGACGCCCGCCTCACGTACGCCCAAGCCCAATCCATCCTCACCCAACACTCCCCCTACGAGGGGGAGCTGGAGGGGGTCTTGACTATCCTTAACTCCCTTGCCCTCATCCTGCGCCGCGAGCGCTTCGACGCTGGCGCCTTGCAGATAGAGCAGGAGGAGGTGCACTTCCGACTCGACGACACCGGTCACCCCATCGATATCTACTTCGAGACCCCTACCGATGCGAACCATCTCATCGAGGAGTTCATGCTCCTCGCTAACCGCACTGTCGCGGCCGAGATGAGCCGACGCGGTAAGGAGTTCGTCTATCGTATCCACGACCGACCCGATGACGAGAAACTGCGAGACCTCCATCGTATGGTTAAGAACCTCGATCGAATGGGCAAAAAATGCCAACCCCAGGTCATCGATATGCTCACCGTCCGCGCGATGGCTAAGGCTGTCTATTCGACGAAGAACATCGGCCACTATGGCCTCACTTTTGATGACTATACCCACTTCACGTCGCCTATCCGTCGTTACCCCGACCTCATGGTGCATCGCCTCGTTGCGCGGTACCTCTTGGGCGAACGAACGAAGGGACCTTTCTTCTCGACCCTGGCTGCCGGTAAGGATGCCGACCTCGAGGATGCTTGCCAGCACTGCTCCGACATGGAGCAACTCGCTACCCAGGCAGAGCGGGACTCAGTGAAGGTCATGCAGACTATCTGGATGGCAGACCACCTTGATCAGGAGTTTGATGGTCATATTGTTAATGTCACCTCTTTCGGTCTCTTTGTCCAACTGGACGAGAACCGTTGCGAAGGTTTAGTACATATATCGTCGATTCTACCGGGAGATTATATGCTCTACGATGAGAAAAATTTCCGCCTCATCGCTAAGAACTCCGGACGCACTTTCACCCTCGGTGATCCCGTCCATATCCGCGTCACCCGTGCCGACATCGACACCCACCAAATCGACTTCCTCTTAGTAGCCGAAGGCGATTAGTAGGGCTCCGCCCGATTAGTAGCGCAGCGATTAGTTAAAAATAACACAAATATGAGTTTAAACAGTTTCTTTGCATCCCTCCTTCCGAAGGAGGACAAGTTCTTTCCTCAGTTCCAGGCTATGTCCAAGCAGGTTGTAGCCGGTGCTGACCTCTTTACCGAGTTTGTCTCGACTACGCAGCACGATAAGCAGGTCGAGCTCTACACCAAGATCAAGTCCATCGAGACCGAGTGCGACCATATCGTCATTCGTATCTACGACGAACTCTCTGCCTCTTTCATTGCACCTTTTGACCGCGAGGATATCCACCAGCTCTGCGGCGACCTCGATGATGTCATGGATAACATCAACGACGCGGCTAAGCGTATCCTCCTCTATAACCCCAAGACTATCCCTAATAAGGCGATGCACATGGCGGAGATCATCCTCGAGTGCGCTAAGGCTATCAATGCCGCTTTTGCCGAACTACCTCACCTCCATTCGCATCCTCATATCGCTATCGAGCAGTGTGCCAAACTGCACGACCTCGAGCACGAGGGAGACGATGTCTATGATAATTTCGTGAAGGAACTGTTCGAGACCGAGCATGATGCTGTCGAACTCTTGAAGATCAAGGAGATCATGCAGTCGATGGAGAACGCTACCGACATGGCTAACCACGTCGGCAAAACCCTCCTCATCATCATCGCTAAATATGCCTAACTATTTGTTGTTTACCTCGTTTATCTCGACCAGTCGGGACGGTGCTCCTTGGGCGGAGGTAGTGTATGCGTCTGCATTTTAGTGAGGCTACCTACATTCTCAGCCCGACGGGAGCGCAAAAAGGCATCAATCTTTCCGAAACGTCGGTGCCTCGGGGATTATA
>DCID01000032.1:2741-8349 GCA_002315745.1 Bacteroidales bacterium UBA1735
AGCAGCCGCATATACTACCTCTGCCTATTAAAAAAAGAAACTACAAAAACAAACATAAAACATGTCCTATTTAATTACTATCATCGTCCTCGCCATTTGCTTCGATTTCATCAATGGCTTCCACGACTCCGCTAACTCCATCGCGACCGTCGTCTCTACCAAGGTCCTCCGACCTTTCGTCGCCGTCGTTTGGGCAGCTTTCTTCAATTTCGTCGCTTTCTTCGCCGCCGAGTACCTCTTAGGTTTCAATATCGCTAACACCGTGCAGAAAGTGGTCGAGGCGGAGCAGGTCACCCTACCTATCATCATCGCCGGTCTCAGTGCTGCTATTGTATGGTCACTGATCACGTGGTGGAAAGGTATCCCTTCCTCTTCCAGTCATACCCTTATCGGCGGTCTCGTCGGTGCGGCTGTCTGCTGCAAGGGTGTCATGGCAGTCCATTGGGAAACGGTTGGCACTATCTGTCTTTTCATTTTTATCGCACCTTTGATCGGTTTCATCGCGGGTAACCTCATCACCGTCGGTCTCTATTGGATCTGCCGCAAAGTACGTCCGCATAAGATGGAGGTCTGGTCACGTCGCTTGCAGCTCGTCTCTAGTGCCTGTCTGAGCACCGCCCATGGTCTCAATGACTCGCAGAAGGAGATAGGTGTCATCGCCTGTGCTTTAGCCGCTTTTGGGGCGCAGTATGGGCTCGATAGTCTGCCTACTTCGCTCTTGCCGGATACCATCACCCATGCCGGTGATATCGGGCATAACTTCACCGGTGCTCCGGCTTGGATACCTATTGCTTGTATCACGGCTATTGCTATTGGTACCATGTCGGGTGGTTGGAAGATTATTAAGACCATGGGTAATAAGATCACTAAGATCACGCCTTATGAAGGTTTCTGTTCGCAGGCGGCGGGTGCGGTCACTCTTTTTATCACCCAGAACCTCGGTGTCCCTGTCTCCACGACGCATGTCATCTCCGGTTCTATCATGGGTGTGGGAGCGGTTAAGCGTATGTCGGCTGTCCGTTGGGGGGTGAGTAAGGAACTTCTCACTGCCTGGATCATCACTATCCCCATCTCCGCCGTCATTGGCGCCACTGTATATGGTATTTTAACTATCTGGATTTAATGAAAAAAACACTCATCACATATCGTAGCTGTTGGATCTTAGCCCTGCTCTTGCTCTTTCTTGTTCTCCCATCTTGTAACACCGAGTACGGAGGCGGTGGTGGTGGAGGCTTCACCTCCCTCGTCTATGTCCGTCAGGGCATGGGCGATTATGGCATCGTTAAGTACACCTACGATGGCCACTATGTCCGGGAGGGCATGGGTGCGTATGGTACGGTTAAGTACACGTATGATGGTCATTATATCCGCCAGGGTATGGGCGATTATGGCACGGTCGTCTATACGTATGATGGCCATTATATCCGTCAGGGTATGGGCGATTATGGCACCGTCGTCTATACGTATGACGGCCACTATATCCGCCAAGGCATGGGTGATTATGGCACCATCCTCTACACCCTCACCTCCTCTAAGATGGTGTCGGTTGAGTAGTAAATATAGCAATGGTTGCTGTATGGCGACTATTCGTGCGACGGGTGGTAGCATTGGGATCTATATTCAGAATAAGGCTTTGATAGCAGAATGATCGATGCGATTATCCTATAATACAAAGGGTCAGCCGTAAGGTTGACCTGTAGCCTTCCCTCTCACCTTGCCTCTCACCTGTAGCGGCTCCGCCGCGTCCTCTAACCTCTAACCTAATACCAGTCAGTAGGAAACTACATTCCCCACGTGTCTCGATCTAATGCACGATAGGATAAGGCTTCAGTTATATGCTGTGGCATAATAGAGGGGGAAGCATCAAGGTCAGCAATAGTACGTGCTACTTTCAAAATACGGTCGTAAGCGCGTGCTGAAAGTCCAAATGAATTCATGGCTTTTGCCAATAATTTATCCCCAACCTCATCTAATATACAGAATTGTCTCACCATTTTTGGTGTCATTTGTGCATTACAGAAAATAGGTGTCTTTTTCGACATTGATGCAAAGCGTTCCTTTTGGATTTTTCTCGCCTTCATAACTCGCTCGCGTATAGAGGAAGAACTCTCACTAGGTTGTAAATCTTTTAATTGTTCGTACGGAACTGCTGCAATCTCGCAGTGAATATCTATGCGATCTAATAAGGGCCCACTGATACGACTTAAATATCGATGTACTTGTGCAGGTGTACAAGTACAAGGGTGAGCAAGATTATTCTCTCCATAGTGTCCACATGGACATGGATTCATTGCTGCAACAAACATAAAAGAAGCGGGATATTCGGTGCTGATATTACTACGAGTTATAGTAATTTTTCGATCTTCTAATGGCTGTCTAAGTACTTCCAATGCTGAGCGTTTAAACTCAGGTAGTTCATCTAGAAATAAAACACCATTATGTGCTAAACTAATTTCTCCTGGTCGAGGATTAGAAGATCCACCACATAAACCAACGTCGGAAATAGAATGGTGAGGTGAACGAAAGGGCCTTTTCACAATAAGGGACTCTGTAGTATGTGCTTTTCTTCTGTTAAGTAGTCCAGCTACTGAATGTATTTTAGTAGTTTCCAAGGCTTCCTCTATATTAAGGGGAGGTAGAATAGATGGAATCCGTTTGGCCATCATTGATTTACCAGCACCTGGAGGACCTACCATTATGAGATTATGGCCACCGGCAGCAGCCACCTCTAATGCTCTTTTGACATTTTCTTGTCCCCGTACGTCTGAGAAATCATCGTCTGTATCATAAGCTTCTTTATCTATTAAAGCTTGTGTATCAATAACAATTGGTTGAAAAACCTCTTCGTTTTGATCATTTAAGAAAGCTATTACCTCATTCAATGTCTCCATTCCATAAACCTCTAATCCTTCCACCACAGCAGCTTCTACAGAGTTTTCTATAGGTACTATAATGCCTTTAAAGCCTTCTCTTTTTGCGCACAATGCTATAGGCAATACGCCACGGATAGGTTGTAATGAACCATCCAAAGAAAGTTCACCCATTATTATATAATGACTCAATTTAGTGGTTTTAATAGTCTCGCCACCTGCCATCATTCCAATCGCTAATGGCAAATCATAGGAAGCACCTTCTTTTTTAATATCTGCAGGTGCCATATTGATGGTAATCTGTTTTCTTGGTGCTTCATATCCATTAACATTCAGTGCTGCTAAGATGCGTTCATAAGATTCTTTTACAGCATCATCGGGTAATCCGACCATTGTAAAGCCATATCCTGGGGCGGTATGGACTTCAATTGTAACTAAGACGGCATCAATCCCAACTGGGGAGGCGCCATATGTTTTAATTAGCATAAGTTATATTTATTTATGGTTTATTATTCTTTATTATTCATTGAATTTATTGAATCAGCGGGTAGGGCGGTGGAGTCGGGGGAGAGGGTAGGGGTGCCGTGGCGCTTGGCGATACGGGCAGCTTTCTTCTCGGGATTGACCCAGTTGAAGTCGTGACGGAAAAGGAAACCAATACCCTGGATCGTACTCGCCTGCTTCAACGAGTACTTATCCACCGTGTGCGAATAACCCCTCAGACGATACTTACCATTCGGCGTGAGCAAACACTCTATATCGACATCACCAAAGAAAGGACGATTAGAGACATCATTATACCGATAACCAAAGTTACCATTGATAATCAATCGATCTACCGGCATGATCTGGAAAACAGCCTCATACTCCCGAGCCGCTGTCTGCTCCGTACCCTCCTGACGGACATTGAACCCAAGCGTGAAGACATTAGTGAGCTTACCGAGCCAGTTATTGATCTGACCCGTGATCGTGGACGACAGTAAGGCATAGGTATCATTAAGCGCCGTGTTATTCGCCGTCGATGTCTTCATATACTCCGGCGTGAAGAACTTACCAAAGACTAACAAATAGACCACCTGACGCATCATCATCTCGTCCGTATTGATCACAGCCCGCACCTGCGTCTCGACATTCTCTTCCGTCTTAGGTAACTCAATCGAGAAACGGATAATAGGATCATCCAACGACCCCGTGAGGTGAATAAGCGTATTGACCGGCACCGACGTACGACCCGACACGATGTTCTGAGTCTCCGAACCAAACAAGTCCTTCAGCGACGCCACGACCTGATACCGCGCCGTGACATTGAGCATAGGCTTCTCCGCCTTACCATTCCACACAATCTGCGAACCCGCATCGATCGTGAAATCACGACGGATAAGGTTACCGATAGTGAAGCCCATCTTTCCCCTCACTAACTCATACGTACCCACTAACGTCAACTCATCCGTGGCATCATCCATCACTAACTTAATCGCACCATCACCCCGCGCCTCAATCATATCCCCCGTACGATCATCTAACACCAACTGGAACAGCGTCTGCGGGTCTATATCGATCGACATACCCATACGGAAACGATTGGAACCACGTACCAACTTACTCTTGATCTTACGATGCGGCAATAAGGTCGTATCCCCCTGACCGAGACGAGCCGCTAACGGCGACAAACGCACCGTATCCGCACGGCGATGGTTGACAAAGGTCACGAACGAGTTATCACGCGCCGACGAAGCACCTCCTAATGCCAAGCGGAAAGCCGACTTACCCGTCGTCACCGCCGTCGCATTGAGCACAATATCATTATCCGCACCCGTTATATCCACCGCACCCGTCGCATAGACCTTACCATTGAACATCTGACCACGCTGCGGCGAGAGATCAATGACCAACGTACCATTAGGGGCAGTAGCCGTAGCGGTAGGAGTCAGCGCAGAGGAGGCGGTTGTTTCCGTAGTGGAGGTAGGAGTCACCGGGAGAACAGCATGCAAATCCAAGTGGAAATTTTGGAAATAGGCATCATGGGTCAACCGACCATTGAACTGCAACGGGTTACCCTCTACATCCGTCATCGATAGATGCGGGAACGAGATAGACGTCGAGTCCATGAAAATAGAGTCATCCACGAAATAGGTGCAACCGGTGAACGGTATAGTCAATCCCACATGATGCGGCTGCGCCCGCGTGATGACATACGTCTTCTTGCCCTCACCCCGCACAGACACCGTACCCGACACATTACCCGTGATGTTCTCTAAGAAACCATGCGTCCAGTGCTCCACAAAATTGAGCGGCAACGAATCGGGACGTATATCCAACCGGAAACGATTCTTCTTCGACTCTACCAATCCCTTCACCACCGCCGCCTGACGACCAAAACGCTCCACTTCACCCGCTATATCGATATCGCCCGTCACCTTATTGAGCGCCACATTCGCCTTCGCCGTACCAAAATAGGACTCGTTAAAAAACGTCGAATCTAACTGCACCTGTGCCTCAAAAATAGGCTTACTCAGCACCGAATAGAGATTGACCCAACCCGATGCCCAACCATTCACCGTCAGCGTACGCTCCGGCAATAAGTACGGCATGATCAGCCCGACATTGATATCCGATAACCCTATACACAACGAGTCCGATGCTAGACGGGACGCTACCCCATCGACCTGAATGAACTGCGACCGACCATGCACCCGTAATCGCTCTACATGCAACGTCGTATCATACGCATTGAACGT
>DCID01000032.1:8462-9306 GCA_002315745.1 Bacteroidales bacterium UBA1735
CCGCAACTGACTATGACTATCATACGGCGGCAAGGCATCGACATTCACATGCACATCGATCGAGTCATTCCATGCCACTATACCTAAATCACATAACATACTATCTATCTCCCACGACAGATTGACATGACCTCGACCATCCCCATTATCCGCATGCACACTTAACTGATGTAACACCGCCCTATTACTTACACTCACCCGTGGTATGCCGATGTCCAATATCCACGTGTCCTCCTGCTCCTGCAAGTGACTATTCAGTAACCAATCATCCGACAAGCGCACAGGAAAAGCTAACACGTCCTGCACCTCCTGCCAGTTATGCGCCGCTAACATACAATCCCAATACGTATTCGCCGTATCCTCCGCCAGGGTGACTGCAAAAGAGGTGAGACGATCATACTGCTCCTGGGTGAAGAAAGAGGGCAAGTACCGCGATATCTGCTGCAACACAATAGTACCCATCTCAGACGGCAAGAACCGACCCGACAACTCACCACTCATTAGATCACCCACCAACTGAATATGGTGAATAGAGTTCGTGTAAGACGTGATAATCTGCTGCTGACCAATCCATGCCTCCTGCTCACCACGACGCATGTATGTACTGTCCATACGGAAGATACCATCCATGTGATCCCAATCCAAGAACTCCTCATCCACCTTCACTACCGTCGAGAACTCCGAGTCCGTATATTGATCCGATAAATGTAACTGACCTAAATGAATATATCCCAATCGAGACTCCAGATGTAGCGTATTGAGCGTGTCACTCACCTCCGAGAGATGATTGAGATCAAACGTACCCGCCAGTGACCAATCTATATGCGGGTCATGAATAGCCGCC
>DCID01000032.1:9385-13177 GCA_002315745.1 Bacteroidales bacterium UBA1735
AACTCATCAATATGCATATCCACTTCCCCACCTATCTTATGCTCAGGCGCCCACTGCACCGACGAAGAGAGCGATAAAGCAATATCCCCTATCTCCTCCTTCGCCAATAACTGCCCTAACGCTACCCGAGGTGTCGAGATCGTTCCGCTCACCGACCCACGCGCCAAGGCACTATCCATCGCACACTCACCATTCAGCGTCACCGTACCGACCTGCGTCGTCAACGCTCCTCGCAGCACCAGATGACTGAGATTACCCCGCGCTGCACCCCGATAATGAATAGCCCCCATCCGATGCACCTCGTCGGGGAAAACAAAAGGTTGCTGCCGCATCTGAGCGACCATACGCTCCACCGCCCGTGTGGGGAAGAATAGATCGGTACAAGATGCATCTATATACATCTTTGCCCAACTCGGGAAACCTACTACCGACGCCTGACCCCGGAAAATAGACTCCCCATTGAGTAATAACGACACTTCTCGTGCCGACAAACTATCGATACGACCACCTATATGGGCATGCAAATCGATATAGTCTGGCACCCGCGCCAACTCGGGAACAAACAGCGCCAAATCCTGCGGCGCTACCTGCAATTCGTGTACCTCCAACGAAGGCTGTATTCGCTCGAACTGCCGAGGCGTACCTATCATACTACCCGATATATCGACCACCGAATGGGGCAACTCCATCCGACAAGTGGATAACGCAATCGTCGTGTCATTGAGCAACAACGCCATCTCCACCGACTGCACCCGCAATGTCTCCCGACGACCCATACGGCTTACTACCGCCTCACACTCCGTAATAGCCCCCTCTGTACAAGGCTGGGAGATATGTGGCACCGAGAGTTTTAATGTCGGTACATCTACGATGAGAGAGTCATAACGCACATGTACATCCGTCAAGCAGACATGGGGGAACTGTATATCCTTCAACCGCACCGAATCGGTGGTATCCGTACTATCCTTCGACGCAAAAGCCTCTACCAGATAGGTGTAGTTAAACGTACTATCAGATAACGGATAGACATTGAGCCGCAACTGCTCCAACTCTATCTTACGAACACATAACCGACTGCGCATCAATGACGACAACGAGAGCTGCGCATAGATACGCTCTACATAGAGCAGACTATCCCCCTGCTCATCATCTATATAGACCTGTTTCAATAGGAGACGTGCTGGAAAAGCATACCGAACCGAACCCACCTGCAGATGTTCATCCAAAGGTGGTAACTGAACCTTGACCTGCTGCACGATCTGCGTCTGAATAGACTCCGAATTGAGTACTATACTCAACGCCAGAATCAACGCAAAAAAGCAGGCGGCTACTATCAGTACTATTTTTCTCCAACGTTTCAATACCATAGAACTTATCTACTCGTACATATAGAAACAATATAATCGGTCTTTACCATCGTTTCAATCTCATAACGCGCTATCTCCGGTCGAGTCAACACACCGCGCAAATCATCCACTATACCCGTACCCCAACACTTCAACACCGCCTCCTTACGCGTCCATAACTGTGTAAATGCTACCGCTACATCTTTTGACCCATGAATATACGCCCTTTCCTCCGCATTCATCGTATGGGCAATCAACGCCTCATCTACTCTCCGTATCGACTCTATGTCTATACCTATGGGTCGTCCATCCACCGCTGCGGCTACACCCTGCTTGCAATGCGAGATGGAAAAATAAGGGCCATCTGCTATATAGGGTTTACCTCGATCATCTACCTCCCACTCGCCATCCCAACCGCTCAACTCCTTCACCATCTCCCACGCCTTCAACGCCGTCCATTGACCCAATAAGTGCTTATACCGCATCGCATACGCGCTGCGTAAGGGTGGCACCAGTGCAAGCAGACGAGTCACATCCGACTCATTGCACTGACCCATATCCGTAAACACCCGATACTGCACCATCACAAACAACACACTCGATACGCCAGGTAAGCACCATACACCACTAACATCAACGCTCCATGCCACCGTTGTATCGCATGCTGCTTATTCGAATGTACAAAAATAAGCACCATCGTTGACGATAGAATAACCAATACCGCATCGACTACTATACCCGTATAGGAAGGCAGCGGACGCAATAATGCACTCGCTCCTAAGATGAAGAACGCATTGAAGATATTACTACCAATGACGTTACCTAATGCCAAATCCACATTCTTCTTAAACGCCGCCATACAAGAGGTCGCTAACTCCGGCAGCGATGTCCCTAATGCCACAATAGTCAAACCAATAATAGCATCACTGACCCCTAAGCGATGCGCCATCGCCGTCGCACCACGTACCACGAACTCACCACCTACCACGAGCAACACCAGACCCAGCAGAATCAGAGCAATAGCTTTACCCACCGATACCGTTAAACTCTTTGAATCATCTGCGCTATTTGCACTATTAGCACCCTTTGCACCCTTTATAGAATGGTACATGAACGCCCCGAAGAAGAGCAGCATCAACGCACCACCCCAACGCTCAATCCAACCATCCAAGCATAACAGTAACACCAATACCCCCGCCGCTATACTCATCGGTATATCGAAACGCCGACAACTAACCTCAGACACAATAGGACAGATAAGTGCCGAACAACCTAATATGACCAATGTGTTGATCGCGTTACTCCCTAAGATATTCGTGATCGCTATCTCCGTATTCCCCTGTATAGCCGCTACTAACGACACAATGAACTCCGGCATCGACGTACCCAATGCCACCACCGTCAGTCCTATCACTAACTCACTCACTCCGAAACGTTTAGCTACAGCCGAAGCACCATCTACCAACCAATCTGCCCCATACACCAACGCAACAAAACCCACCACAATCGCTACCGCCTGTATCCAATAACTATTTGCTAATAACTCCAACATACTCTTTCAACCTTTAGAACTTTTGCAACTTTTAGAACTTTTAGAACTTTTTTAGACATTAAATAAGAAATGCATGATATCTCCATCTTGCACCAAGTAATCCTTCCCCTCTATCCCTAACTTACCCGCTGCACGGCAAGCCGCCTCACTGCCGAGGGCGATGAAATCGTCGTATTTGATCACCTCTGCCCGGATGAAACCCCGCTCAAAATCGGTATGGATAACCCCCGCACATTGGGGGGCTTTACTACCCGCCTTAAACGTCCATGCACGCACCTCATCACTTCCTGCCGTCAGGAACGTACGCAGATCGAGCAACGCGTATGCCGCCTTAATCAAGCGATTAACACCCGACTCCTGCAACCCCAACTCTTCCAAGAACAGTTGACGCTCTTCATACGTCTCCAACTCCGCTATCTCTGACTCAATCTTGGCCGCCAACACGAGCACTTGGGCATGCTCGTCTTTCACCGCCTCACGCACTTGCTCTACATACTTATTCCCATTCACCGCCGACCCTTCGTCCACATTGCATACATACATCACCGGCTTATTCGTCAGCAAGAACATCTCTTTCGCCGCCTGCTCCTCTTCCTTACTATTCAACACCACCGTACGCGCATTCTGACCCTGCGAGAGAGCCTCCTTATATCGAAGCATCACCTCCAAGGCTAACTTAGCATTCTTATCCCCTCCGGCTTTCGCCATCTTCTCCGTCTTAGCAATGCGGGCTTCGATCGTCTCTAAGTCCTTTAACTGCAACTCGGCATCGATGATCTCCTTATCACGCACCGGATTAACTGAACCATCTACATGTACCACATTATCGTCATCGAAACAACGCAACACATGAATGATGGCATCCGTCTCACGGATGTTCGCTAAGAACTTATT
>DCID01000032.1:13247-46739 GCA_002315745.1 Bacteroidales bacterium UBA1735
GTCGGGATGATACCACGCTCGGGGTGACATATATCACCCAACTTGATCAACCGCTCATCAGGAACAGTGATCACACCTACGTTCGGTTCGATCGTGCAGAAAGGAAAATTGGCAGACTGCGCCTTCGCGCTACTTAGACAGTTAAACAACGTAGATTTACCCACATTAGGCAGACCTACAATTCCACATTGTAGTGACATCTTAATACTTCCTATTTAAAAAACGGCGCAAAGATACGGATTTTTTTGCATATATGCAAATAATTACGCCAAAAAGTGTGAAATTATCTCGATTTACCTAATGCAAAGACAGAGACCGTTCTACCACGGACACATTGCAGCGCATCCATACAAGATAGTAGGGTAGAACCCGTGGTGATGACATCATCAACCAATAGTAAATGCTTGCGGTATAACTCCTCAGGATGATTCACGGCGAAGATACCATGCACATTCTTCTTACGATCACGACCATGCTCCCGTGCCTGGTGCTCATTATTAACCACTCGTGTAAGATACGTCGAATCCATCGGGATACCTGTGGCATCTGATAGTCCTTTTGCGATCCATTCGGCTTGGTTAAATCCCCGTTCATTCAGTCGCTTCGCATGCAACGGAATAGGTAAGATAAGGTCGATTCCATCGAAGAAATCCGTCTGCATAAACTCATACGCAGCCTCCTTCGCCAAGGCATAACCGATATGGGGATTGGCAAAACGACCATACTTGAACTCATAGATAGCGTTCTGAAAGGACGAACCATGTTCGTAAAAAAGAAAAGCGGCTCCGCGGGCAAACTGTTTCACCTGTACGAACTTATCCTCCGTGATGTTCCCACGCATATAAGCCTGCTCCGTACGAGGCAACGACCGCCAACAATCGGGGCAGATGAGGGCGGACGAATCTATGACTTTGCCACAGAAAGCGCAGTGTTGAGGAAAAAATAACTCTTTCACGATGCAAAATTAAGAAAATATTTGCATATATGCAAAAAAAATTGTACTTTTGCACGCTTTTTTATGTGACAGATACATAATGGTACGCAAATTTGATTTTTTGATTATCGGTGGAGGCGTAGCTGGTATGAGTTTCGCCCTCAAGATCGCTAGGACAAAAAAGTATAAGATTGCCCTCTGTTGTAAGACTACCCTTGACGAAGCCAATACCGCCAAAGCCCAAGGCGGCATCGCCTCAGTGACTAACTTGTTAGTGGATGATTTTGACAAACATATCCACGATACGATGGTGGCAGGCGACTGGATCAGTTACCCCGCGGCTGTGGAACAGGTCGTACGGAACGCTCCAGCAGGTATTCAAGACCTACTCCAGTGGGGTGTGAACTTCGATAAACAGAAGGATGGTCAGTTCGATCTCCACCGCGAAGGCGGGCACTCCGAGTTCCGTATTCTACACCATGCAGACGACACGGGCGCCGAGATCCAACGCGGACTCATGGAAGCCGTACGGCACGATCCGAATATACAGGTATTAGAGAACCATTTTGCAGTTGAACTCATTACCCAACACCACTTAGGTGTTCGTGTGACGCACCATACTCCCGATATCGAGTGCTATGGAGCCTATGTCTTAGATCCTGATACCAACAAGATAGATACGTACCTCAGCCGCATCACCCTGATGGCAACAGGAGGAACGGGTGCCGTCTATGCAACCACAACGAATCCCGAGATAGCGACGGGTGATGGTATAGCGATGGTGCATCGTGCACGCGGGGTGATCAAAGATATGGAGTTTGTGCAGTTCCACCCAACAGCCCTCTTCCACCCCGGAGAGACCCATCCCGCATACCTTATCACCGAGGCAATGCGTGGGTACGGAGGCATACTTCGCCTACCGAATGGAGAGGAGTTCATGCAGAAATATGATCCACGGTTGAGTTTAGCGCCCCGCGACATCGTCGCTCGCGCTATTGATAATGAGATGAAGATCCACGGCTTAGATCATGTCTGCTTAGACGTCACGCACAAGGATCCAGAGCAAACAAAGCACCACTTCCCCAATATCTATGCCAAATGCCTCAGCATAGGCGTGGATATAACCAAAGACTATATACCCGTTGCCCCTTGTGCACACTATATGTGTGGTGGTATTAAAGTGAACTTAGACGCGGAGAGTTCAATCCATCGACTCTATGCGGTGGGTGAATGTTCGTGTACAGGTCTGCATGGCGGAAACCGTTTAGCCAGCAACTCACTGATCGAAGCCGTCGTCTATGCTGATGCAGCCGCTAAACATGCGCTACGTGTGGTGGATAACTACGATTTCAACGAGAGAATACCCGAATGGAACGATACGGGTACCATGACCAATGAGGAGAAAGTGCTTATCTCACAAGACACGAAGGAGGTGGGACAGATCATGTCCACGTATGTGGGTATTGTACGTAGCGACCTGCGATTACACCGCGCCATGGAGCGATTGGATATATTATACGAAGAGACAGAAGACCTCTTTAAACGCGTCAAGGCAAGTCGCGATATATGCGAGTTACGAAACATGATCAATGTGGGTTACCTCATCACGCGTCAAGCGTTAGCGCGTAAGGAGAGTCGAGGGTTGCACTATACCATCGACTATCCCCGAAAGGATAACCAACCCGCCCAAGAAGTGTGGTAACTGACCAAAATAGCAAAAATAACCAAAATAACCAAATAAATAGTACATCGTAAATGACTAAATTGTAAATAATGATATGGCTAAGATTATTAGTAAACAGTTCTTTTCCGAGAATGTGGCACAGATAGAGGTGGAAGCCCCACTGATTGCTCGGAGTCGTCGTGCAGGTCATTTCGTGATTGTGCGTGTAGATGCACAGTCCGAGCGTATGCCTCTCACTATTGCCGATGCGGACATAGAGAAAGGTACTATCACCCTCGTGGTACAACGTATCGGTGTATCTTCCGCGAAACTATGCGCGTTGGAGGTGGGGGACGAAATCCGCGATCTCGTCGGACCCTTAGGTAAAGCAACAGACATCCAACTCTTCGGTACTGTTGTTTGTGCCTGCGGTGGAGTAGGGGCTGCACCTATGCTCCCTATTGCACAAGCATTGAAAGCAGCTGGCAACAGAGTCATCACTATCTTAGCCGCGCGCACCGCTTCACTCGTTATATTGAAAGAGGAACTGACCCGCTTCTCCGATGAGGTGATTGTCATGACCGACGACGGATCTATGGGACAACAGGGTTTAGTTACCGCGGGAGTGGAGCAAGTCATCCAACGCGAACATGTGGATAAATGTGTGGTCGTGGGGCCTTCCATCATGATGAAGTTCGTGGCTCTCACTACCCAGAAATATAATATCCCTACCGACGCCAGCCTCAACACCATCATGGTGGATGGAACCGGTATGTGCGGTGCTTGCCGTGTGACTGTGGGCGGAAAAACACGCTTCGTTTGCGTCGATGGACCCGAATTTGACGCCCATCAAGTCGATTGGGATGAGATGTTATCACGACTCAGATCTTATAAGAAAGAGGAGGCCGAAGCCTATGAGCGCTATCAGAATAAGCACACACTGACCGCCAAGGAGCGCGTAGCTATTCCGCGGGTCAAGATGAACGAACTCGATCCTATCCAACGTGCTCAATCTTTACATGATGAGGTGAACCAAGGTTTGACTTTTGAACAAGCTGTAACCGAAGCGCATCGTTGCCTAAACTGTAAGAACCCCACCTGTGTACAAGGTTGCCCAGTGAATATTAATATCCCCGGTTTCATCAAGGAGTTGGAGCAAGGACATGTGAATGAAGCCGCAGCAGTGATCAAGCAATCATCTACCTTACCAGCAGTATGTGGTCGTGTCTGCCCACAAGAGAAACAGTGTGAGGCGCAATGTATTCATCTCAAAATGGGACATGAACCCGTAGCCATCGGTTACCTCGAACGCTTTGTTGCAGACCACACCATGACCTCACAGCATAGTGGTCTGACATCCGACGCTCCGACAGCGAAGCGGTCTAAAATAGCCGTCGTGGGAGGAGGTCCATCCGGTTTAGCTTTCGCCGGAGACATGGCTAAGTATGGCTACCAAGTAACCGTGTTCGAAGCATTGCACGAGATAGGTGGCGTACTCAAGTATGGTATACCCGAGTTCCGTCTTCCCAACCGCATTGTGGATGCAGAAATAGATGGGTTACGTCGATTAGGTGTCACTTTCCAAACCGATACCATCATCGGTAAAACACTCACCATAGAAGACTTACAGAAAGAGGGCTATGCCGGCATATTCGTAGGCTCAGGTGCAGGACTGCCGCGATTCATGGATATACCGGGCGAGAACCTGAACGGTGTGATGAGTTGCAACGAGTACCTCACCCGCGTTAATCTCATGGACGCCAGCAACGACGCCACCGATACCCCTATGCTTAGCGGCAAAAACGTGGCTGTCATCGGTGGTGGTAATACCGCGATGGATGCAGTCCGTACGGCGAAACGCTTGGGTGCAGAAAAAGCGATGATCATCTATCGCCGCAGCGAAGACGAGATGCCTGCTCGTATTGAGGAAGTACGCCATGCCAAAGAGGAAGGGATTATCTTCATGACCCTTCATAATCCTGTGGAGTACCATGGTGACGAGAACGGACGCGTCAAAGAAGCGGTATTGCAAGTTATGGAGTTAGGCGAACCCGACGAATCGGGACGTCGTAGTCCTGTGCCTGTGGAAGGTAAGACCGTGACCTTACCCGTTGACTTAGTCATCGTCAGTGTAGGTGTCAGTCCTAACCCGCTTATTCCACATTCGGTGGAAGGATTAGAGATCAGCCGTAAAGGTACTATCGTGGTAGGTGAACAAACGATGCAGTCGAATATACCCACCATCTTTGCCGGAGGCGATATCGTACGCGGTGGTGCAACCGTTATCTTAGCTATGGCAGATGGCCGCAAGGCTGCTGCCGGTATGCATGAATATCTAACCTGTAAATTGTAACCTACTTTGAACTACTACATCGAGACATATGGATGCCAAATGAACGTCGCGGATAGCGAGGTGGTAGCGGCTATACTCAATACGACAGATGCTGAGTTGACAGACGACCTGTCGGCGGCGGATATTATTGTGCTCAATACGTGCTCCATCCGCGATAAGGCTGAACAGACGGTGCAACATCGTCTCCAAGAGATACAAGCCATCATCCGTAAAAATCGTGCATCGTTCACCGATCGGCGTTTACCCATCATAGGTGTGATAGGTTGTATGGCAGAGCGAATGGGGCAGGAACTATTAGACCATTATGGCGTGAACTTTGTGGCAGGCTCCGATGCCTACTTGGATATACCCAATCTCCTCGCGCAATGTCAGCAAGGGCATAAAGCCATCAATATAGAACTGAGTAAGACCGAGACTTATCGCGATATCATTCCAGCGCGTATCGGTAAATCCATCAGTGGTTTTGTCTCCATCATGCGAGGGTGCAATAATTTCTGCTCCTATTGTGTTGTACCATACACCCGCGGACGCGAACGCAGTCGCGATGTAGAGAGTATATTAGCGGAGGTGAGAGATTTAGAAGCCAAAGGCTATAAAGAAATAACTCTTTTGGGACAGAATGTGAACTCCTATTGCTTCACCACACCGACGGGACAGGCTATTGATTTTCCGCAGTTATTGGAACAGGTGGCACAAGCCGTACCTGCCATGCGTGTGCGTTTCACTACGAGTCACCCCAAAGATATGTCGGATCGTACCTTGGAGGTGATTGCGAAATACGATAACCTGTGTAAGTTCATCCATCTGCCTGTACAGTCAGGAAGTAATAAGATCCTCGAATCGATGAATCGTAAATACACGCGCGAATGGTACTTAGACCGAATCGCTGCGATACGGCGTATTGTGCCCGATGCAGCCATAGGAACGGATGTGTTCTGCGGGTTCCATGACGAGACCTTAGAGGATCATGCGCAGACACTAAGCCTCATGCAAGAAGTGGGCTTTGATACCGCGTTCATGTTTAAGTATAGTGAGCGACCAGGTACCTACGCTTCTAAACATCTGCCGGACAATATACCCGAGGAGGAGAAAGTGAGACGACTCAATGAGATCATTGCCGTGCAAAACACCCTAAGTTTGCAATCCAATCAGCGAGAGATAGGGAAAGTGCGCGAAGTATTAGTAGAAGGATATTCAAAACGAAATAAAGAACAAATGTATGGCCGAACCAGCCAATATAAGACCGTTATCTTCCCTCGAGAAGGACGACATATTGGGGAGTTTATTCAGGTGCGTATCCAGGAAGCATCTGCCGCTACATTAAAAGGAGAAATAGTATGAATCATAAGCAGTTTATTCACTATATTGCTTTTACGCTTAGTGTGATGATCGCCGTTGTGTGTGGCGTCTTAGTGTTCCATGTGAATGTCAATTCAGATATGACCAAGTATCTGCCGGACAATTCACCCATGAAGCAGGGCTTGGATATATTAGCATCCGAGTTTACTGCTGCGCAGTTGCAAACCGCAGACGTGAAAGTGATGATCCCCGATGTTAGGGAGGAGAGGCAATATTTAGCCGAGCAGTTGTTGCGCTACGACGAAGTACAGAACGTAACCTATCAGGTGTCCGAGGATAGTGCCTACACCTTATATAACTTAGTTGTACCTAAGTCGGTGGATCAAAAATCCCTTGGTGTAGATATATGCGACCAGTTAGGTGACGACATCATTGTGGAGACCAGTCAAGACGGCGCTACACCCCCTATGATCGTGATCATTATTGCTGCCGTACTGATCTTCTTTATCCTCTTCCTCATGGCGCAGTCATGGATTGATCCGGTTATTGTGATGATCAGTGCCGGATTGGCAGTGGTGATCAATGTAGGTACTAACGCCTTCTTCCCAAGTGTGTCCATTACGACTAACTACATCGTGGCTATTCTGCAACTGGTACTCAGTTTGGACTACTCTATCATCCTCATGAATAGGTACCGACAAGAGCAGGAAAAAGGAGCAATCAAGTACCTCGCCATCAATCGCGCTATGAAAAGTGCAGTGCGCCCTATCCTTAGTAGTGCTTTGACGACTATAGTAGGTTTATTAATGTTGATTTTCATGCGACTGAAGATAGGAATGGACATGGGACTGGTACTGGCCAAAGGCGTCGTATGTAGCTTGATTTGTGCCTTTACGGTAATGCCAGCCATATTACTTTGGTGCACGGATAAGATGAACCAATGGACGAAACGTACGTTTGTAGTACCGACCGATCGCTTGAGTCGTTTCGCCACGCATCATAAGGTTATCTTGTCTATCTTCTCACTCACCCTCTTTGTGGCAGCCTATTTCTTGTCGCGTAAGACGGAGATCACTTTCTCCACCAATGGTGAATCGCAGATTGCTAAAGTCTTCCCTAAGACTAATCCAACCTTGCTCCTATATGATATCCAAGACGAGATGAACGTGATCACACTTGCCGATACCCTAGCCCATTTTAAGGGTGTGAACAACATCATCTCTTATCCGACTTTGCTCAAACAACAATATACAGCAGAAGGACTGACGGAGTATGTGCACGAGTTAATGACTACCATGTCGGATTATATGCCCCCTGTGGAAGGTATAGAAATGCTTACTCCGGAATTGATGAAGGTGGTTTACTACCAGCATAGCGGTGCTTCTGACACATTACGTGTGCCCTTTATCGATATGATGAAATGTATCCGTCATGACTGTTTAGAGAATCCGATGTTCTCCAGTGTGATTGATCGTCGCATGCGCGATCAAATACAACTCTTGGATATGTTAATGGAGGCTTCTACTCAGGCAGAGGAGGAAGAGATCGTTATAGAGAAGATGTTACCTACCACTACCACTTTCCATACCGAACCCGTTCAAGCGGCATCTATCTTACCTGCCTCCAAGATGGATTCGACGAGAAAAAAGAAGAAAGTGGAGATGGTGATAAAGGAGATACCTCTTACCTCCTTCTTGGCTAAACTCAATAACATAGAGGGTAGTGCGCTCACCAACGAGTTATGTCGATTAACCGATGTATCTCGTTTGAACAAAGAGATGAACGTGCGTCAAATGGCTGATTTTATTGGCTCTAGCAATGCGCAAACCAAGATGGTCTATTCTTTTGCAGGCGAAGGTCGCAGAATGACCCCTATACAATATGTGCATTTCCTCGCTGATGACCTGTTCCATCGTCGTGGCTTATCTAATATGGTAAGCGCTAACCAAAAAGAGCAGTTACTTCTACGTCAGCAACTCATGGACAAAGCGCTCACCAATCCTTCCTATTCGGCTGCCGATATGGTTGCTTTATTGCAACCTTTTGGTATTGATCTTACCGAAGAGATGGTACAACAGATAGCAGGAGGACGCTATATCAAACCTATACCCAGTCTCCCAATAGAGGAGGTCGCTATCGCATCCACAGAGCCAACAAACGATGTGGTAGAAGAAACAGAAACGATGTCAGAGGCATCTGTTGCCGCTTCGGCTGGTAAGGAAGATAAGCGGGCAGAACTGATGGATCACCTATTGACAACCAATCCTCGTTTTACCGCCAAGGAACTGGCGAAACAATTTAGCAAGTTAGGTGAACCTATCGATGTCTATACCGTCACGATGCTATATAGTTATTACGGCAGTAAGTATGGCTACCATGATTCACTCACTATGAATGCGGAGCAGATGCTTCGCTATGTGGCAGATACCTTGGTACGCGACTCAGCGGTGACGAAGATAGTAGGACGGGAGAACTGTGCCCAGATTCAATCTTTGCCCACACTCATTGAGCAGAACATAGGTATGCTAAGCAATGACCGCCATGGTTTACTCATTGTACTAACAGACCTACCGGATGAGAGTGAAGAGACTTATCAGTTTATTGATTCGCTACGGATAGTGGCTAACAATAACCTGCCTCATTCTTATTATATGATTGGCGAATCGGTGATGTTCAGCGAGATGAAGGAGGGTTTTGGCGACGAGATGAAACGTATCACTTGGTTCACCATCTTAGCCATCTTCCTAATTGTAGCTTTGTCGTTTAGGTCTTTGATCGTGCCCTCTATCCTAGTGATGACCGTAATGACGGCGGTGTTTGTCAATGTCATCTTCAGTGGTTTGATTTCGGGTCAAATGCTCTATCTGGCTTATCTCATTGTCCAAAGTATATTAATGGGTGCCACCATTGATTATGGTATTCTCTACACCAATTATTATAAGGAATTCCGCAGAACCATGGATCAGTATCAAGCCGCTCAAGAAGCCTATCATGGCGCGATTCGTACCATCATGACATCTGGCTTGATCATGATTGTCAGCCCAGGTATCATGGCTTTGCTTATTGACGATGTAGCAATCTCGGCTATTGTGGGTAGTTTAGCCATTGGTGCTATTGTCGCTATTGTACTCATCTTAGTGGTGTTGCCAGGTGTGCTCATCGCCTTTGATCGATGGGTGGTGCGCAAGAAATAGAATAGATAGTCAGTGTAGGATAAAACAATAAGAGGTTGCCGTTAGACAACCTCTTATTATATGCTATTACTAAGATAATGCCTACAACGAAGCTTCGTATTGAGCAGCATCCATCAGTTTATCCAACTGTGCAGCGTCTGCGATACGAATGCGGATCATCCAACCTTCTCCATAAGGATCGTTATTCACTAACTCTGGCTTATCGTTGAGCACCTCATTCACTTCTAACACTTCGCCTTCTACGGGCATATTCAGGTCACTGACCGTCTTGACTGCTTCTACCGAACCAAACACTTCACCTTGACCAATGGTCTCACCTACGGTGTCGATATCGACGAACACAATCTCTCCTAACTCAGACTGAGCATAGTCTGTAATACCTACAAAGGCTTCATTACCCTCTACACGAATCCATTCGTGCTCGGAGGTGTATTTGATATTACTTGGGAAATTCATAATCTAACTATTATTTTTTAGGGGTAAATGAACTTGGAATTTGGTCACCTAAAGTGGACATAGCGCAACGGAAACCAACTGTGCTAGAGCACTCGTCTTGTTCCATATAACGACGAGTAGAAGGATTGAGCCAATATACACGATCTCTCCATGAACCACCTTTATATACGCGCGTATTACGCGTAATAAGAGGTGCTAAGATATCCGTAGGATCGATTTTAAACTCAGGACGATCCTCTAAATTAGATAAACCAATGGTATCTTGTGGATTCAAAGGATAATCGGTATCAATGACGGAGGAGTGGTCACCATCCTTGAAGTTACGACGATCATCATCCGAAGAGAAGGTTAACATGATGCAACCTACGGAATCCAATACGTAATGACCCGTGCTATCTTTCTTAGGTTTCATGTAGATATTTCCACGGAAAGAGTTATACTCAGATGTTTCTTGGTAGGAGGTCTCGCGGTATACATCAAGTACCCACTCATTGACGTTACCAGCCATGTTGTATAATCCAAAATCATTAGGTGCATAAGCATCTACTGGTGCGGTGGTAACATAGCCATCATTGAGGGCACCACTGACACCCATCATGTCTCCTCGTCCACGAACGAAGTTGGCTTGCATCATACCTACATTCGCTTTGCTCATATCACGAGGGTGATAACCCGACCAAGGATAGATTTTACCCTCAATGGTCAAACCATCTTCACCAGCTACAGGGCAATAAGCGGCAAACTCCCACTCAGCCTCGGTCGGCAGACGATAACCGGTCACAAACACACCGTCGGAGCGGTTAACCTTACGGTTTTCACCATACGAGTTAACGGCTGCGTGCTTACCATAGGTAGGTACGTACTCATCATCCTCTAAGTATTTCTCGGTATTGAATACAAAATGCTTCACAATATAGTCATATCCAGGACGATACATAGTAATCGTCGTAGTGGGGTCTTCGGGATTAGCAATCTCGATGGATTCCATCTCAAAACCCGTCTTAGTCTCCCATGCCTCTTTGAAAGCCTCATCTTCCGTAGGACGAAGACTTGGGAAGTCAGGAATAGCGATGGCACCAATCTGAATCAGCGCTAACTCGTTCACACGGTCTGTACGCCATTGGCAGTAAGCCATAGCTTGCTCCCACGTTACACCTACAATAGGATAGAACGAGAAAGCAGGGTGCTCGAAGTAGTTTTCTACATACGGGTCATTGTAAGCCATGTCCTCGCGCCATACCGTTTTGTCAGGACGAGCTTTGTCCACTAATTGTGGTGCTACATCGCCGAATACGACCTCTAACCAATGTAAGTACTCGTTCCAGTTCAGCGTCGTAATCTCATACTTATCCATATAGAATGAACTAACGGTTAAAGTACGATGAAAATTGTTACGCGGAGCCGTAAGGAACTCGTCCTTCTCACCGATGGTGAATGTACCACCTTGAATAGCAACCATACCAGTGGGGTTAACGTTACCTACACCTTCTTGTGCTTGGAAGTTCGTAGTCTTCTGGTCAAAGTAGTCCCATCCCGTCGTGTTGGAGATGTCTGTGTTCAACTCACGTGAATTGCATGCGCACAGTGCCAAAGCACCGGCAAAAATAATAAGTTTTGATACGTTTGTCATATAGCGTAAATTGCTTAATAAACGATATAATTTGATTTCAGCCTGCAAAAATACAAAAATATTTCGATATATGCCAATTTTTTTGCAAAATTATTCAAAAAAAATGTGTTTTTCCACTAAAAAGCATGTTTTTTACCAAAAAATGGAGCATTTTTTTCGTTTTATGGTTATTTTTTTATAATTTTGTAGGCTGAAAAGTGGAGCTATGGTTATTCACCAACAATTATATTCGTTAGACACCCCTCGCGTGATGGCGATTATCAATGTCACGCCGGATAGTTTTGCGCTATCGTGTAGGGATATGACGGAGGATCAGATCCTTTCCGCCGCTTCGTTGGCTTTGTCACAGGGTGCGGATATATTGGATATAGGAGGTTGCTCTACGCGTCCTCAGTCAACACCGGTGGAGGAGGCTGAGGAGATTCGTCGAGTGGCGTTGGCTTTGCGGGTGATTCGTTCAGCGTTTCCACAAGCGGTGCTTTCCGTGGATACGTTTAGAGCTGCTGTTGCGGAGTGCGCCATGCAGTATGGAGTGGATATGATCAATGACGTATCTGGAGGATCAGAGGCGATGTGGAAGGTTGTGGCTGCGGCGCGTGTTCCCTATGTATTAACCCATTCCTCGTCTTTGAATGAGTCGGATAGTGTGTGCCAAGTGCTCGATTTCTGGTTACATCGTATTGAACATATGCTATCGTATGGCATTCACGATATAGTAGTCGATCCGGGTTTTGGCTTTTATAAGACCCGAGCGCAGAACTACGAACTGCTTTCTCGCTTAGATATGTTACGAGAGGTGGAACGTCCGCTCTTAGTAGGTTTATCGCGTAAATCAATGATATGTGATGAATTGAACATTCAGCCGGATAGTGATGATGCCTTAGTAGGTACAACAGCACTACACTGGGCGGCTCTGGAGCGTGGTGCATCCATACTACGTGTTCATGATGTGCATGCGGCAGTGGAGACTATACAACTATACAATCGTTTTAAAGTCTGTTCTCCTCAAAAGGAAGATGGTCATCAACATATAACTATAATCCATTAGAACTATGCTTTTCCCTTTTCAATTTGGCATTAAGGAGATAATCGATATCCTATTAGTAACCTGTATCATCTATGGTTGCTTCCGATTATTGCGTAAATCGAGTGCGGTGAATCTTTTCTGGGGGATAGCACTCTTTGTGCTCTTTTGGTTCTTAGTGAGTGTGGTTTTTCGTCTGGAGTTAACAGGCGCGTTAGTGGATCGTATCTTAGCAGTAGGTGCTATTGCGCTCATCGTGATTTTTCAAAACGAGATACGGACGCTTTTCTATCGTTTAGGTTCGCGTTTTAGCCATTCTATTTGGAGGCATGTACGTGAGCAGAATACGAAGAGCGAGAAGGTGATTCAACAGATTGTGTTGGCGTGTCAACATTTGTCCAATACGAAGACCGGTGCTCTCATTGTTTTTGCTACTATTGGGGATTTGAAAGAGTATGCAGATACAGGTACGGAGATAAATGCGGACGTGTCAGCACCGTTATTAGAGAATATCTTTTTTAAGAATACCCCCCTGCATGATGGTGCGGTACTGATTACAGAGAACCAGATTCACGCGGCGGCTTGTATCTTGCCTGTTTCTAAAAGTGTGGACTTGCCGTTGCAATATGGCCTGCGTCACCGCGCTGCCTTAGGGCTATCGGAAAAGGATAGTTCGGTGTTGATTATCGTTGTCTCGGAGGAGACGGGGCATATAGCTGTGGTTCAACAAGGAAAAATACAAACCGTTACTAATGAAGAGCTATTGCAAATGCTCTACCTCAAAATAGCCAATTAATATATAATGAATATGACAACTTTTAAAAGAACATTAGTTACTACGGCGCTTCCGTATGCAAATGGCCCCATTCACATTGGACACTTAGCAGGCGTGTATGTGCCTGCCGACATCTATGTGCGTTACTTGCGTTTACGTGGACGTGAAGTGCTGTTTATTGGAGGTAGCGACGAGCATGGTGTACCCGTCACTATTCGTGCTCGTAAAGAAGGAGTCACCACCCAACAAGTGGTGGATCGCTATCACGAACTCATCAAATCGTCCTTTGAACGGTTTGGTATAGCATTCGACATCTACTCCCGCACGACGAGCGATATTCACCATAAGTTTGCGTCCGACTATTTCCGCAAGTTATATGACGAAGGTAAGTTCATTGAGCAAACGACCGAGCAGTTCTATGATCCTGAGACAGGACATTTCCTCACCGATCGAAATATCAAAGGCGAGTGCCCTCGTTGCCATGCACAAGGCGCTTATGGTGATCAGTGTGAGAAATGCGGTTCCACTCTTTCTCCCGATGAATTGATCAATCCGTACAATGCGGAAACGGGTAATGCTTTGCAAAAGAGGCCTACCTCTCACTGGTACCTGCCCTTAGATCAGTATCAGTCGTGGCTCGAAAAGTGGATCTTAGAGAATCACAAAGAGTGGCGTCCAAATGTCTATGGCCAGTGTAAATCATGGCTCGATGGCGGGTTGCACCCTCGTGCTGTTACCCGTGACTTAGATTGGGGTATTCCTGTGCCTGTAGAAGGCGCAGACGGCAAGGTGTTATACGTATGGTTTGATGCCCCAATCGGGTATATATCCAATACTAAAGAGGTTTGCGATGCTCATCCCGATAAATTCGGTAAATGGGAGACTTGGTGGAAAGATGAATCTACACGTTTGATCCATTTCATCGGCAAAGATAATATTGTCTTCCACTGTATTGTCTTCCCGTCTATGCTGAAGGCGGATGGTTCATATATCTTACCAGACAATGTGCCCTCGAACGAGTTCCTTAATCTCGAAGGGGATAAGATCTCTACCTCTCGAAACTGGGCGGTATGGCTCAATGAGTATCTCGATGATTTCCCCGGCAAGCAAGATGTGCTTCGTTATGTGCTGACGGCGAATGCGCCCGAAACCAAGGATAATGATTTCACTTGGTCAGATTTCCAAGCACGCAATAACAACGAGTTAGTAGCTATCTATGGTAACTTCGTCAATCGTGCTTTAGTGTTGACTCAGAAGTATTTCGAGGGAAAAGTACCTGCTCGTGGTGAGTGGACAGACTACGATCGTGAGACTATGCAGGAGTTCCAGAACGTCAAGGCGCAATTGGAAGAACTCTTGGAGAACTTCCGTTTCCGCGATGCTCAGAAAGAGGCGATGAACCTTGCGCGTATTGGTAATAAGTACTTAGCCGACACGGAGCCTTGGAAACTGGCTAAAACGGATATGGCGCGTACCGCAACTATCCTTAATCTGGCCTTGCAGATTGCTGCTAACTTGGCTACTGCCTTTGAACCATTCTTGCCGTTCTCATCGGCTAAACTGCGTGAGATGTTACGTCTTGATCAAGCCAATTGGGAGACCTTAGGTTCGTTGGATCTAATGCCTGTCGGTCAAACCTTAGGCGAGATATCACTACTCTTTGAGAAACTGGAGGATGCACCTATCCAAGCTCAGTTAGATCGTTTGGCTCGCATCAAGAAAGAGAACGAAGAAAAAGCCAAAGAGGAAGAGATGAAGAATTGGCATCCTGCATCCATCAAAGCCGATACCTCCATCGATGAATTCGATAAGATGGATATACGTGTAGCGACGGTCTTAGATTGCCAACCCGTGAAGAAATCGGAGAAACTGCTGCAATTCACCCTCAACGATGGTACCGAACAACCACGTACTATTTTGAGTGGTATAGCCCTTTCTTATCCCGATCCATCGGTATTGGTTGGTAAGCAGGTTCTCTTTATCGCCAATTTCCCACCGCGTAAGATGATGGGCATAGAGAGTAACGGCATGATCTTATCCGCTGTTAATGCCGATGGAAAGCTAGTAGTTACTACTGTCTCCAGGGAGGTTAAAAATGGCGTACAAGTAGGGTAGAAGTGCCAAATGTGCGCTTTTTTGTAGAAAAAAAGAAAAAAATGAGACTAAAATTTGGTAGTCTCATTTTTTTTATGTACCTTTGCACGCTTTTTCGTGAGTACGACTTCTTTTGGAGGCCAAAAACGGAGGCAAGTTGCTACGGCGACGGCGAGGTAGCTCAGCTGGTTAGAGCGCATGATTCATAATCATGAGGTCTCCGGTTCAATCCCGGATCTCGCTACTATCCAAAGACAGTCTGTGATGGCTGTCTTTGTTGGTTAATACGGATATGCTCAATATATCGCTCGTTTTATATCATCCCGATTGGCAGGAAGTGGTGTCGCTTGTGGAGGTACTGCTTCAACCCGACTGTGTACATAAGGTGTATTTGATTGACAACTCGCCTACCCAGTCGGAGGAGTTGGCGCTATTAGGAGGGAAGGTGCGATATATATGGAATAAAGGGAAGAACCTAGGCTATGGAGCCGCTCATAATATCGCCATCCGCGAATCAGTATGGAGTAAGACCCTTTGCCATTTGGTGATGAATACTGATATAGAGGTGCGTGCGGAGGATATCTCTTATCTGCACGATTTTATGGCCCATAACCCGCAAGTAGGTAGTATCATGCCCAAAGTGGTTTATCCGTCGGGTGAGGTGCAGTACCTATGCAAACTCTTACCTACACCCCTAGATGTTTTTAGTCGCCGCTTTTTGCCGGATTGGTTGACACGACGTCGTCGCGAACATTATGAACTGCGAGCATCGGGGTATGATAAGATGATGAATGTGCCCTATCTGAGTGGCTGCTTCATGTTCCTCCGTACGGAGGCTGTGCTCCAAGCACGTCTCTTTGATGAACGCTATTTTATGTATCCCGAGGATATCGACTTAACGCGTACTATCCACCGCGATTATCTCACCCTTTATCTGCCTGATGTGACCATTATTCACCATCATGCTAAGGGCTCCTATCACAACCCACGACTGCTCTGGGTGCATATAGTTAATATGTGCCGCTATTTCAATAAGTGGGGGTGGTTCTTTGATTCCGAAAGGCGGTTGATGAATAAACTTACTTTGGAGCAATTGCAGCACGAATAACTTCGTACTCGAATCCGCGCTGTAGTAGGAAGCGAATAACTTGCTCTCTTGTTCCGCCTTTTTTCTTTTCAGCCACATGCTTTAATATACGTATATACTCGTCGGGATCGAGGTTATTAACTGCCTCTCGAATAGCCTCTTCGGGTAACGACTTGGCATGTAGCATCATCTGGATCTTTATTCGTCCCCAACCTTGGTACAGCAGTTTATCGTGTGCATAAGCCTGACAATAACGGATATCGTTGATGTAGTTATTCGTTTGTAAGTGGGCGAGAATAGTGCTTATGACTTTCTCGTTCGCACCCCATTGAAACAGTTTTTCTTTAACTTCGGAAGTACAGTGCTCGGCTGCGGCGCAGTAGGACTCTGCCTTATGCTTGAGTTCGTCCGTAGATAAATCGGTTCTTACCATATTGATCAGCAATAATGTGTGTGTCTATATATTCCAATTCATCGAGCAGTTGTTTTACCTCTTGCCCATATTTTTCGTGAATCTCGAAGAATAGGTGTGTACTTTTGCGCATTTTAGCAATAGTGCGGTAGAAAAGGAGTGGGTCGTCGTCACTCACAAATAACGCACGTGCAGGTTCGTAATCAACAACATTCGATTCCATCGTCGTTTTTTCACGCATCGGTATATAGGGCGGGTTACTGACGATAAGGTCATAATGGTCGATCTCATCGGTTAGGATATCTACGTGCTCCCAATTTACCTCTACCTTGTTTTGCGCAGCATTGAATCGTGCCACAGCCAAGGCTTCTTCGCTGATATCGATTCCGGTTACCTCCCAATCGGGGTGGGCTTGTTTCAAGGCGATAGCGATACAACCGCTACCTGTACCTATATCTAATACGCGTGCGTGCGTGAGAGAAAGATGCGCAATGAGGTCAAGGAGCTCGGCTGTCTCTGGACGAGGGATAAGTGTGTCGGGAGTGACTCTTAAATCGAGTCCGCGCCACTGTTTATGACCAAAAATATACTCAATTGGCTCTTTTTTTAATAATCTTTGCAAAATAATTTCGATATTTGGAATATTTTGTGTATCTTTGCAGCATAAAATGGCAGTGCGGGTCAGACCAGTCGTTTCCTCGACGACAGCAAAAGCGAGTTCGATGGCTTCGGAAGGGCTATAAGATCCTTCTAATTGAGAGGTAATATAACGAATAGTTGGATTCACGCTGCAAAATTACAAAAAAATGTTGAATTATGCAAATTATATGTCCCGTTGTATCGAATTAGCTCGATTCGGACAGTATGAAGTAGCTCCCAATCCGATGGTGGGTGCGGTGTTGGTTTATACCGATGGTGACGCGGAAAAGATCATTGGCGAGGGGTGGCATCAACGCTATGGGGAGGCTCATGCGGAGGTGAACTGTTTTGCAAATGTACGGGCGGAGGATGAGGACAAGGTGGCACAATCTACCCTTTTTGTGAGTTTGGAACCCTGCTCCCATTATGGTAAGACGCCTCCATGTGCGGATTTGATTATCCGCAAGGGGGTCAAGCATGTGGTAGTGGGTATGTTAGACCCTAATCCGAAAGTGGGTGGGCAAGGTGTTCAACGTTTGCGTGATGCTGGTATAGAGGTGAAAGTAGGTGTGTTAGAGGCGGAATGTCGCGAACTTAATAAACGCTTTTTATGCTTGCAGGAGAAACATCGCCCCTATGTCATACTCAAGTGGGCACAGACGGCTGATGGTTTCATTGACCATATCCGTACCGCACGGGGTGAAGGTCATGTAGGTGGCGCTTTGGTTATCTCCACACCATTCAGTAAGATGCTGGTTCATCGCATGCGGGCGCAGAATATGGCGATTATGGTTGGTACTAATACCGCTGTCTTGGATAACCCATCTCTCAAAACGACCCATTGGATTGGGCGCAGTCCCATACGCGTGGTAGTAGATAGGAACCATCGTATTCCTGCGGATAGTAAGATATTCTTGGGTGATGTCCAAACGATAGTCTATGATACCCATACCGATTGGCAGTTTATTGTGGATGATTTGGCTTCCCGTGGTATCCACTCTATCTTAGTAGAAGGTGGTGCGCAGTATATTAATCATATCATTCAAACGGGCATCTGGGACGAAGCCCAAATCGAACAATCCCCTCTCCGCATAGGCGATGGAATCCCTGCACCGAGTTTAGGACTCCAATAAGTCGGGACGGCGGGCTTGGGTGTGGGCAAGGTTCTGCTCGTAAAGCCATTCTTCGATCTTGGCTTGGTTGCCAGAGATAAGGATATCGGGTACTTTCCAACCCTTATATTCTGCGGGACGGGTATAGACACCAGCCTCTAATAATCCGTCTTGAAACGAGTCACACAATGCTGATGTCTCGTCGCCAAGTGCGCCTGGGAGCAGTCGTACGATGGCATCTGTCATGATGGCGGCAGGCATCTCACCACCGGTGAGGACAAAGTCCCCAATCGTATATTCTTTGGTGATAAAATGGTCACGCACACGCTGATCAACACCCTTATAGTGTCCACAAAGGATGATGATATTCTCTTTCATGGAAAGCATATTGGCTTCCTTCTGCGTGAAGCGTTCGCCATCAGGAGCCGTGAAGATAATCTCGTCATAGTGACGCTCTTTGGTCAAGGCACTGATGCAGCGATCAATGGGCTCAATCTGTAGCACCATCCCTGCTCCAAATCCGAAGGCATAGTCGTCCACCTTGCGATGTTTATCTAAGGTGTAATCACGCAAGTTATGAACATAAATCTCGGCGAGCCCTTTGTCTTTGGCTCGTTGAATGATGGAGTGGTTGAGTGGAGACTCTAATAACTCCGGGCAACAGGTGATAATATCTATTCGCATTTGAAAATTTGAAAATTGCAGTTATGGTTATGGTTGTGGTTATGGTTGTCGTTATGGTTGTGGTTGTCGTTATGGTTGTGGTTATCGTTATGGTTGTGGTTAAGGAACGGGGTCATAGCCGGAGCCTCCCCAAGGGTTACATCGGGCGATTCGTTTGATGCCTAACCATCCACCTTTGAAGATTCCATATTTCATCACGGCTTCGACCATGTACTGACTGCAAGTGGGTGTGTATCGGCATGAGGGTGGGGTGAGGGGCGAGATACAATACCGATAGAAATAGACCGGTAGCAAGAACGCTTTACGCAGGAGTGTTCTCATTGAGTTTATGGATGGTTCGCTTGATGCCATGTTCTATCGTTTTGTAGTCCTGTATTTGTTTATCCATGTAGTTGAAGGCAATTGTCCATTTGCCTTCAAGATCATCCTTATGGAGTCGCCATGCCTCGCGCATGAGTCGTCGTAGTTTATTCCGATCTACGGCATGTTTGAACAGCGCTTTGGGTGCCCAAATGAGCACTTGTGTCTCATCGGAAGGTAGGTAGGTGACGCGCAGTGGCCAGCATACCATCCGGCTACCATTCTTGTAGAACGAAGCGATACGCATCGCTCCACATAGTTTCTCCGATTTAGGAAAACACTGAGCCACGTCTATAGGTTATTATCTAAATATTTCTCAATCGCTATGGTGATCGAAGGGCAGTTCTCTGCAGGAGCTTTGATATCTACCCGTAAGCCGGCTTCTTCGGCAGTATTGCAAGTGCTCTGACCAAAGCAAGCAATAAGGGTATCACCCTGTTTCCAATCAGGGAAATTCTTGCGGATAGACTGCACGCCTGAAGGCGTAAAGAGCACAATCATTTGATAGTCAAACGCTTTGTCTTGTGGCCATTCCGTAGCTACGGTGCGGTAAAAAACAGCGGGTTGGATAATAATCTTATGCTCCGCCATCCGGGTCACTAGATCATCGTTGTGGACATCGGATGCCACAAGGAGATACTTCTCGTTCGGACGACGATTCATGGTGGGTAATAAGTCCTCAAAGTGGTTGTTCTCGCAGAAGAAAACCTTCCGTTTGCGGAACTGGATATATTTCTGCAAGTAGTTGGCTATCGCCTCCGAGATGCAGTAGTAGTGCATCGAATCGGGCACCTGCAAGCGCAGTTCCTCGCACATACGGAAATATTGATCGGCAGCCATCTTGGAGTTAAGAATAACTGCCGTATAATCCAAAGGATTGATACGTTGTTGCCTAAACTCGTGAGCATTCAGTCCTTCCAAGTGGATGAGTTGATGAAAGTCAAAACGAACGCCATAGCGCTCTTCCATCTCCGAATACGGATTTCGTTCAGTTAAGGGACGAGGTTGTGAAACCAAGATCTTTTTTAGCTCTGACATAATAGACTATCCTAAATATTGTGCCAACCTAACAGCGCCTCCTGCGGGCAGGATAATCACAGTTATTAGGTACAAAACAAATAATATCCATGCTGGTGCATCGTCGCTCAAAGCACTAATAGCTTTGAGGCAGAAAAGCACTATATATATACCGATTAATACGAGGGTAATGATAAGTATACACATTGTAAACCCCGTATGTATAGCAATCAGCGTAATTGGGAAAAGGCTCAGACAGAGCGCTAATTCCAGTTGATTGAAGGAGGCTAATGGGGGGAGTTGAGTCTGCTGAAGATCGAACACAAACGAGGCAATCGTAAAGCAGATTCTACGTATAGTCATAAAGGCGACTACGATGAGACATATCCAACCAAAAGTCTGGAAGGATGCCTCGTGCTTATCAATGACCCACACATAGAGTAGGAGTGATAAGATTAGCATTTTGTACACAAAAGTAGGCAGTGCGTATTGCCATTTATTGGTATATTGACTAAACGCCCGATGCTGATGCGAGACGTAGGAGTAGAAACATTCTTTAATGAGTTGGGGATAGAGACTAATGCAAACGACGAACAGCACCAATGCTACCAATAGCATCCATGGAACCCACGCCACAGAGTATAAGGATAATATGTGTGGGATTGAGGTCATTAATTGGGTAGTAGAACGTATAGTTTATCGCCGCGGCGAATGGTCTTATCCGTATGGAGTGCAAAGAGTTCTCCTTGTGCTATCGATTTCGCCACCTGTCCATTATCGTTATGCAGATCGTGTGCAATCGTTTCATAAGCCCCTGTCGTTTCGCCGGTGATAAGCAGTTCGGTACCTTCTTGTAAGTCTTTCACTGCCTCTAATTTAAACTCCGCCACGCTGATGTTCTTGAAGAAATTGGTGCATATACCTGCATACACTTTCTTGCGGGTGGCTTGACTGCCATAACTATGATTCCATTCGCCTAAGCGTTGTCCTTGGTAGTAACCGTCCCAGAATCCACGGTTGAAGACACGACTTAGGCGCGTGTTCCAGTCCTCTATTTTTGCCTGTATGCTGTCTTGTGCATATTCGCCCCGCTGCCAGGCTTCAACGGCTTCTTTATAGCAGGACACAACCGTCTTTACATATTCGGCGCCGCGAGCTCGTCCTTCAATCTTGAGCACCCTCACACCTGCATCCAACATCTTATTGAGGAAATGGATGGTCTTGAGGTCTTTTGGGGACATGATATATTGGTTATCCACCTCTAATTCTAAGTCCGACTCTTTATCTTTAACGATATACCCACGGCGACACACTTGCATACATGCGCCTCTATTAGCACTTGCGCCGAGGTTGTTGAGGCTGAGGTAACATTTGCCGCTTACAGCCATACAGAGTGCACCATGGCAGAACATCTCTATTTGTATCGGTTGACCATGTTTGCCACGAATATCCTGTTCGATGATATCGCGATGGATAGCGGCTACTTGCTCCATATTGAGTTCGCGAGCGAGTACTACGACATCGGCAAACTGTGCATAGAAGCGCAACGCTTCGGTGTTGGCTATATTGAGTTGGGTGGATAAATGCACTTCTACCCCCACCTCATTGGCATACTGCATGACAGCGATGTCGCTCGCGATGATTGCGTCCACTCCGGCCTGCTTAGCATGATCGACGATCGTGCGCATGAGCGGCAGGTCTTCGGGGTACATGACCGTATTGAGAGTGAGGTAGGTTTTCACACCCGCCTCGCGGCATATGGTGACAATCTTATGTAAATCTTCTGTGGTAAAATTAGCGGACGAACGGGCACGCATATTGAGGTACTCAATACCAAAATACACGCTATTGGCACCTGCTTCTATCGCAGCCGCCAAACTCTCCCAGCATCCCACGGGAGCCATGATATTTACCATTTGATCATTTACCATTTATCGTTGTGGTTATAAGATTTCTGCGATTTGTACGGCATTGAGTGCAGCACCTTTGCGTATCTGGTCACTCACGCACCAGAATGTGATACCTCCGGTGGCTATATCTTCCCGTATACGCCCTACATACACCTCATCTTTTCCACTGAGGTAGAGTGGCATAGGATACTCTTTATCGGCAGGGTTATCCAGTAGTACGCATCCCTTTTCACGGGCAATAGCGTCTTTCACTTCTTGTGCGGTGAGGGGCCGTTCGGTTTCTACCCATACCGCCTCGGAGTGGCAGCGAAGGGATGGAACGCGTACACAAGTGGCACTCACTTTCATATCGCTATGGAAGATCTTGCGTGTCTCGTTATGCATCTTCATCTCCTCCTTCGTATAATCATTATCCGTGAACACATCGATCTGCGGAATAAGGTTATAGGCTAACTGATAGGCGAACTTATGGATGGTCACAGGTTCATTGTTCAGCACTTGACGATACTGTTGCTCCAGTTCGGCCATTGCTTGTGCTCCTGCACCACTCGCGGCTTGGTAGGTAGCTACATGTACACGACGTATGGGGCTTAGACGATGGATGGCCAGTAATGGTAAAGCCATCACGATCGTACTACAGTTAGGGTTAGCGATGATATTACGAGGGCGATTAGCGGCGTCTGCTGCATTTACCTCAGGTACGACTAAGGGCACGTCGGCATCCATACGAAAAGCGGAAGAGTTATCTATCATCACTGCACCATAACGGGTGATATCCTCGGCATACTCTTTGGATACCGAACCTCCTGCAGACACAAAGGCTATATCTATGCCACGGAACTGGTCACTATGCTGCAGTTCTTCGATGATATACTCTTTGCCCTTAAAAACGCAACTCGACCCTGCACTACGTGCCGATCCAAACAGTCTTAGTCCAGTGACTGGGAAATGACGTTCGTCCAAGACTTTGAGTAACTCTTGTCCAACGGCTCCGGATGTACCAACGATAGCTATTTCCATTTCTTAAACACTAGGCACACATTGTGACCACCAAAGGCAAAGTTATTGCTGATGGCATATTGCATATCACGTCGTTGTGCTTTATTAAAGGTGAAATTGAGTTGATAGTCAATGTTCTCGTCCTCATCTCCTTCTTCGTGGTTGATAGTAGGAGGGACAATGCCGTCTTCTAATGCTTTCACGCAGGCTAAAGCCTCTACTGCACCGGTAGCGCCTACTAAGTGACCTGTTTCCGATTTGGTGGAGTCGAGGTTGAGGTCATAGGCATGTGCACCAAACACAGCCTTAATGGCTTTTACTTCCGCTATATCGCCCAATAGGGTGGAGGTACCATGGGTATTGATATAGTCCACATCTTCGGGACGTATATGGGCATCTGCCAAGGCTTCTTGCATGACGCGTATGGCTCCTTCGCCTTCGGGATCGGGGGCTGTCATGTGATACGCATCCGAGGTCATTCCTGCACCCACCATCTCGGCATAGATGTGTGCTCCACGAGCCTTGGCGTGTTCATACTCTTCGAGTACTAAGCAGGCACCACCTTCGCCTAACACAAAGCCGTCACGGGATTTGGAGAAAGGACGACTCGCCGTTAGAGGGGAATCGTTGCGGGTCGATAAGGCATGCATGGAGTTGAAGCCGCCTATACCCGAATAGGTGATGTCGGCATCGGCACCGCCAGTGAGTATCACGTCGCATCGACCTAAACGTATACTATCGTATGCTTGAGCAATAGCATGCCCCGAACTGGCGCATGCCGAGGTCACGGCAAAGCTGACACCCTTCAATCCTAAAACGATAGAGATATGCCCAGCGCCCATGCTATGTATCGCCTTAGGTATATAGAATGGACTGAAACGCGGAGTACCATCTCCTGCGCCATGCTCTATACAATCGTTTTCAAAACTACGTAAACCGCCCATTCCGCTACCCCATATCACTCCAATGCGGTGGGTGTTCTCTTGCTCTAAGTGGAGTTGAGCATCTTCTACAGCCTCTTTGGCAATCCATACAGAGAATTGCGCATATCGATCCAGTTTGCGTGCTTCTTTTCTATCCAGCATCGTGGATATATCAAATCCCTTCACCTCGCAGGCAAAATGGGTCTTATATAGAGTACTATCGAATTGGGTAATTTCAGCAGCACCACTCTTACCTAACACCATTGCTTCCCATGTGCTCTTTGCATCATTCCCAATAGGCGTCAGGGCTCCTAACCCGGTTATTACAACACGCTTTAATTCCATATTCTTTATGTACAAGTTACGAGTTCACAGAAACCTGCAAACTCGTAAAATTCATGTTTTGTCTGCTTAATTAAGCAAGCGATTTCTCAATGTAAGCAACAACGTCACCTACTGTTTTAATCTTCTGAGTCTCCTCATCGGGAATGGTGATATTGAACTCTTTCTCTAACTCCATGATCAACTCTACGGTATCCAACGAGTCTGCGTTCAGATCAGCTGCAAAACTTGCGTCCATTGTAACTTGGTCTTCATTTGCACCCAGTTTATCCACTACGATGGCTTTTACTTTCGATTCAATTTCTGACATAATGATATAATTTAAATGATTAATATTCCCTAAAATTTTTGCCCACTATGCAAAAACGGCGCAAAGGTACAACTTTTTTTTGATATATGCAAATTTGAGAAAAAAAAACAACAAAAAACGTCATTTTTGTCATTTTTTCTTTTCAGAATAGGGCTTTTTAGAAGTGTTTGTCTATTTGATCTTCTGTCAACTCGCAGATGATGGTTTTACCTTGTGGAGTGATACGGGATGAATCAGATTTTAGTAGTCTGTCTATCAAATCTTTAGCTTCTTCTTCGCGTAGTTGTTTATGGACGGGAATAGCCGTATCTTCCGCTAAGGTCAAGGCGATTAGTTGATGCCATTGCTCACGCATATCCATGCCTGTTTCTTGCACGGTATGAAGGATGTTTTTGATCGATTGCACCGCTTTCTCAGGGCTCAATAATGCCGGAATACCCACCATGTTGTAACTATTCTTACTGAACTGTTCCAACTCAAATCCCATGTACCTTAGATGGTCTATTAAGGTCTCCACCAGTGTCATCTCCTCGTTCGTAAACTCCAACACTTCGGGGAAGAGGAGTTGTTGGGATACCCCTTTATGCTCTGCAAACTGGTGCATGTATTGGTCATATAGTACGCGTACGTGAGCGCGATGCTGGTGGATAAGCAATACTCCTTTTTCGTTGGGAATCATCAAGTATTTCTGAAAGAGCGATGTAGGTGGTACGTCACTTCGCCTATGTTCTTCGAATAAGTCCATTTGTGCACCTATATCATTAGCGCTCACGCGCTCGTAGGATGGGCGTGTATACGTAGGCGTATAGGCGGATGTAGGCGAAGTGGAGGGCTTGAACGGATTATAGTTAGGATCGAAAAGTACTTTGGGACTTTCTGTCGTTTCACTATGGGTGGTAGGCATCTCCATTTCCCCTTGCCGGTCGAAGTCGATGGAGGGAACGACATTAAATTTACCTAGCGATTCACGTACGCTGGCGAGTAGGATCTGGAAGATCGTTTGCTCGTCCTGGAACTTGATCTCGGTCTTGGTGGGGTGTATATTGACATCAATCGATTGTGGATCGATGTCGAAATAGATAAAGTAGGAGGGGGCATAGTCGCCTTGTAACATACCGCTATAAGCGGTTACAATAGCCTTATGGAAGTAGGGATGCCGCATGTATCTTCCGTTGACGAAGAAATACTGCTGGGCGTTCTTAGTCGCTAATTCAGGTTTGCCTATGAATCCGCGAATAGAAACCAACTCCGTGTCGTTACTTACATCCACCAAATGGCTGGTGTAACTCTTAGATATACCTTTCCCGTAGATAGCCTCTATGCGTTGTTTCTCGGTGCTGATAGGTAGATCCCATATCACTTCGTCATTACTAACGAAAGTGAACTGGATCTTGGGATAAACGAGCACGATATGTTGGAACTCCGTCATGAGGTTGCGTAACTCCGTCTGATCTGTTTTGAGGAACTTACGCCTTACGGGGATGTTATAGAAGAGGTTCTTGACCTTAAAGTTCGTACCCACTGGGCATGAACAAGGCTCTTGGCGCACGACATCACTGCCGGCTATTTCCAGTAGGGTACCCACTTCGTCTTCCGCGCGTCGGGTCTGCACCTCCACTTGTGCTACGGCACATATACTGGCCAATGCCTCGCCGCGGAAGCCCATTGTTCGTAGCGAAAAGAGGTCTTGCGCTTGTCGTATCTTACTCGTGGCATGCCGCTCAAACGCCATACGGCAGTCTGTTGCACTCATTCCCGAACCATTATCGATCACTTGTAGCAATGTTCGTCCTGCATCCCGAACGATGATCTGGATGGTAGTAGCACCCGCATCGATGCTGTTCTCCACCAGTTCTTTGAGGCAGGAAGCAGGGCGTTGAATCACTTCGCCGGCGGCGATCTGATTCGCTACACTATCGGGTAAGAGATGGATGATGTCCATAGGTTGCAGGTTATGGTTGTGGTTGTCGTTATGGTTATGGTTGTGGTTGTCGTTATGGTTATGGTTGTGGTTATGGTTGTGGTTGTCGTTATGGTTGTCGTTATCGTAAGAAGAAATACAACGCGAGGCCTAATAGCAGTAATGCGATCCAGAAGGCTAACTTCGATTTTTGGCGGTTCCGCTGGGTCGTCATGTTCTGCTCATGTTGCTCACGGAATGACCCGTGATGAAGACGCGCAAGTTTATCCTTGCGCGCCTCCTTTTCCTTATCATAGTAAATGGGGCGATAGTCCCATTCACGGGGTTTATTTACTTTCGGGAATAATACCGACATTATTTAATGATGTTCAAGAAATCTGCATCATTCTCGAACTTAGCAAATTCGATATCCTTAGCAGCTTTAGCCTTCATCTCAGCGTCGCGAGCGACAGCTACTTTGAGGTTAGCATAAACCACCTCGCGGTCGTTGGTGCGTGCACCTACGATAGCCATCAGGTAAGCGGTCGTTGCATTAGGCTCCTTGATGCTGTTCAGTGTCTTGCGAGCAGCAGCATAGTCCTCGTCGATGATCTGTTGAGCAGCAGCGTTGTTGCTAACAGTCTTACCGTATGCGTTCTTAGCAGCCTTGTAGTCACCCTTCATCGTGTAAAGGGTACCCAGAGCAGCATTGAGGTCACCATTGGTGCCAGCAGCCTTGCCTAAATACTCCTCAGCCTTTACTAAATCATTGTCAGCCATAGCAGCAAGACCTGCGTTGAAGTTAACATCTGCGTTATTAGGAGCAATAGCGAGTGCTTGTGCATAAGCGCGACGTGCATCAGCTACGTTGCCTAATTCCATTTGCACTTTACCGATGTTGTTATATGCACGGTAGTCGCCGAACTGCTTAGCAGCTTGTTGATAGATAGCTAATTTCTCAATCTTGTTATTGGTGAGAGTGGCAGCATAGAGCATCTCCTCTACATTGAGTTGAGAAGGATCGTTCTTGATGAGGCTCATAATCTCTTCATCCGACTTACCAATAAGGTCAGTGGTCAGGATCAAACGGCTGCGACGCAGTGCAGGAAGAATATCTTCAGCAATGTTCTTATATACAGCGCTCAGGTTCTTAATCTGTGCCTCACGCTCCTCTGGATCGGAGTACATGCTCAACACGCGAAGAACGAGCTCTTTGTCTTGCAGGTTGCTGTTCTCAACGGCTGCTTGGAAACCAGCCCAGTCCTCAGCGGTGATGTTGTTCACAATAGCAGCATCTACTTTATCTTTCTTCATTTGCTTAGCCAAGAACTTCTGGGCATTCTCTTGACGAGCCTTAGCCAGTTTCTCATTGAGTTCCATGCCACCATCAGGACTAGCGTAACCGCTAACTTCTAGTTTATTGATAGCTTTCTTCACATCCTCATTAGCGTCCTTGATAGCTGCTTGCAGATCTTTCACAGCCTGGCTACCGGTTTCGCTATTGCGCAAGTTCGATTGTTGGATGAGGAACTTAATGTCAGCCTCTTGGATAGCTTGGATCACGCGTTGGAACTTATCCGTAGCGGTAACGTTCTTTACGTCCTCTGCAGCCACTAACTTAGCGGTAGCGATCACACCGTCAGCCACTTTCAAATCAGGAACTTCAATCACTTTATCACCTACTTTTGCCTCAAAGCGGAGGTAGAGTTCCGACTTAGCCATAGCGGGAACGTAGTCAAAACTGCAAGATTGGGTGTACTTACCACCTTCTTTGTAGTAAACAATCTTACCATCCTCTTTAGCCTTCTCACCAACATACTTAACAGAGTTGGAAAGTACCTCTTGGCCTTCAAACTTCAGCACTGGGGTAACCACTAAAGTACCCTTCTTAGCGAATTTCTTTACAGGGAATGTACCCGTAATGTCAGCATTAACCTTGTTACCAACAACCGTTAATGGGCTGGGGTTAACAGTGATTTGCTCTGGTTGGGGCAGCGTCTTGCTGCACGATGTCAGGACTGCAACGGCAATCACAGACATAAGGAATAAACCTTTTTTCATGTCTAAATAAACTTATAAATTAATCTATGGATAGGCTCTTTCAAGCACTATTTTCCTATTTCAGCGTGCAAAATTATATAAAAAAAAGCATATATGCAACTATTTTTGCATTTTTTTTCGTTTTTTCGTAAAAAAAGTGTAACTTTGCACCCGAATTTGTTCCAATTGGTTATGAAAAGTGTTCATTTACTCCTTTTCGGGTGTTGGATAGGGTTGGTGGCTTGCACCTCTTCTCCAACTACGGTTGAGCGCCGACGTGCGGAGCGTCGAGTGCAAGATAGCATATCCTTATTACAGTTCGAGCGCAGCGTAGCCTACTCCGATTCGTTGCTGCAAAAACTGCTGCCTCAGGTGGACACTCTCCTTGCTTCTTTTGTGTACGAGAAGCGTGCTAATTATATGGATAAGGGATACTATATTCCCCGTTCGCTCACGATTGGACGGCATATTCAACACTGTTTCTTGCAGCCTTGCATACGAGATGATGGACAGGTGATGGTGCGTAGTTATTATTTCGGTTCGCGTCCTATTAAGCACACGTCTGTTCGCGTTACTTCGGGGGAGGTGTCGTCTCTGTTCACGGGCTCGCTGCATCTGTTTCAAGCCGATGGACAATACGAGATAATGACCTTAGACGAGGAACCCTCCCTTTCCCTGCTACGTTGCGTGGATGCGTTCTCGGATGCGAAGATCGTCGTGACCCTGGAGGGAAATGCTAAATACAAGTATGTCTTGCCTCCTTCTGAGGCGAAGGCTATGATAAGTGGATATAGACTGGCTGTGCTCATCAAAGATATCCAACGACTGGAGCGAGAGACTAAACAAGCATCTTTACAGGTGCAAAAATACAAAAAAAGACTACAAAAATCATTTTAATTTGTATATTTCAAAAAAAAGTAGTAATTTTGCGCCCAAATTATTTTTAGAACATTTATTAGTATGGCAGAGCAGAAATACGAGAGTTCCATCGAATCCATCGCCGCGCCTATTGCACCGGTCTATTCGGCGTTGAGTAACTTGCTCAATCTGGAGCGTGTTCGTGACCTTCTTCCACCGGACAAGGTACAGGATTTGGAGATTACGGAGGATTATGTGCGTATGAAGGTGGATGGCCTTGGGCAAAAGATTGTTATTCGGATTGTGGATCGGATAGAGAACGATACCATTAAGTTCGGTATAGATAATCTCCCGATGCAGATTAACTTTTGGATCCAACTCAAGTCTGTTTCTGTCTGCGATACGCGTATTAAACTGACTTTAAAAGCCGATATCCCCATGATGTTTCGTATGATGCTGGATAAAAAGATCCAGAAGGGCATCAACGATGCGGCGGTTATGTTATCTCAATTCCCTTATACTCAATGGCAATGAAAAGACCACACATTCATCAAGAAGGGCGCCATGCTATCATCGGGCTAACCCTGTTACTTTTCGCCATCAATGTCCCTGTGTTCATTTTTGTACCGCACTGGGTATTCGCATTGACGCTCATTGTGACGGCTGTATTGCTCGTCTTTGTGACCTATTTCTTCCGCAACCCTGTCCGGGTGTTGGAGGTGGATGATCCCAATTTCATCATTGCCCCCGCCGATGGTCGTGTAGTAGTGGTAGAGCCTACAGAGGAGCATGACTATTTCCATGACCGCCGTTTGCAAGTCAGTATCTTTATGTCGCCTTTTAATGTCCATGCGAACTGGTACCCCATCGAGGGCACTATCCTCGTCTCGGAGCATCAGAAGGGTCGCCACCGGGGGGCTTGGTTGCCTAAGTCTTCGACGGAGAATGAGCGTTCGTTAGTCGTTATAGAGACCCCGAGTAAAGTGCGTATAGCTATTCGTCAAATTGCGGGCGCGATGGCGCGTCGTATTGTTACTTATGCTAAGGTAGGCAACTTTTGCCATCGTAATACTCACCTCGGTTTCATTAAACTCGGCTCTCGGGTGGATATGTATCTCCCCTTAGACACGGAGATGTTCGTCGAAGTGGGTGAGATGGTCCGTGGTAACGAAACCATCATTGCCCGCATAGCAGACCCTAAACCCGCTAAACCTGTTAAACCCGCTAAACCCTAAACACAATACAACTATGACCAAATTTGAACAACTCTTCAACGAGTACCCGTTCGCCATGACGAACGAACAAGTGCAAGCACAATGTGCAGAGATTATCAAGAAACATTTTGATGAGAACAACAACCGTGACGTTTGGATGGAGTGTCTGCATCAGATTGACCTCACTACGCTTAATGGCGAGGATACCGTGGCTAAAGTCGAAGGTATGGCTAAGAAGGTGAGCGAGTTCCCAACTAAGTTCCCCGGCATCCCTAACGTAGCAGCTATGTGTGTCTATCCGGCTTTGGCATCGGTAGCACGTCAGAACCTGCCCGATGGTATAGGTGTAGCATGCGTATCGGCTGGTTTCCCTGCTTCGCAAACGTTCATCGAAGTGAAAGTGGCTGAGACCGCTATGGCGCTCAAAGAGGGTGCTACCGAGATAGATATCGTTATCTCTGTCGGTAAGTTCCTCGAGGGTCGTTACCAAGAGGTCTTCGACGAGATTAGCGAACTGAAGGCTGTTTGTGGTGATCACCATCTCAAAGTTATTTTGGAGACGGGTGCCCTCAAGACGGCGGAGAATATATGGAAGGCTTCCATCTTAGCCATGGCTGCTGGTGCGGACTTCATCAAGACCTCTACCGGTAAGATTGCGGTCAATGCGACGCCCGAGGCTACGTTTGTGATGTGCCAAGCGATCAAAGCATGGAAGGAGCGTACGGGTGTTAAGGTTTGCTATAAACCTGCAGGGGGTGTAGCCACTACCGAAGAGGCAGTGCAACATTTCACCCTCGTGAAGGAGATCTTAGGTGAGGATTGGCTCAATAACCAATCTTTCCGTTTCGGTGCTAGCCGCTTGGCGAACAACCTGCTTTCCTCCATCGTCGGTTCCGAAACCAAATACTTCTAACCTCTAAACTGTAGCGAAGCGTCCTCTAAACTCTAAACTAACTTGACTATCCTCTGCATAGATACTGCAACGCAAGTCTGTTCTGCCGCTATCACGGTAGATGGTGAACCAATCGCCTCTCGTATCCATCGTGAGGGGGCTAACCATGCCCAGTTGTTACCTGTTTATATAGAGGAGTTATTAGCTGAACTTCGTCAACGCCACCTGTCTTTGGATGCGGTGGCGTTGTCCGATGGCCCAGGCAGTTATACGGGTTTACGTATAGGGGCTGCTACAGCCAAAGGGCTCTGTTATGGGCTCTCTATACATCTCATCCCTATTCACACGACCGAAGTGCTCTGTGCTTCCTATCTCCGACAGCGAAGCGGTCTGACTTCTGACAGCGAAGCGGTCTTATGCCCTATGCTCGACGCCCGTCGTATGGAGGTCTACACCGCCCTCTACGACACCGCTATCCACGAGCTCACCCCCATCGAAGCTCAAGTCTTCGACGAGGTTCCTACGCAGTCTAGGGAGTCTAGGGCTTCTAGCCCCCTTCTCCTCTTCGGCGACGGCGCCGAGAAATGTGCCCCCTACTTACCTAATGCCACCTTCGTGCCGGACATTGTCCCCGATGCGGCGGCTATGGGGCATCTCGCAGAGGATAAACTGAAAGCACAGGAGGTGATTGCCGGAGTGAACTTGGCGTACTATGAACCTTTTTACTTGAAACAATTTGTGGCGGCGCAGTCGCATGTTAAAGGACTACAATAGACATATCTCCGTAGCCATCATCCTGCTCGTAGGCAGTATGATGCTGCTGTCGTGTTCGACGAAGAAGAACACGGCGGCTACGCGTTCGTTCCATCAGACGAAAGTTAAGTACAACATCTTCTTCAACGGCAACACCGCTTATGAAGAAGGGTTAATCACGACGATGAAAGCCAATGAGGATGATTTTACCCATATCATCCCCCTTTATCCAGTGAGCAACCATAAGGCAGCCGAGGCATCCACCTCGCAGATGGATCGTACGATCGAAAAATGTCGTAAGTGCATCAAACTGCACTCTATCAAAGCCAAACCCAAACCTGATCCTAAGAAGCGTTCCGATCCTGCCTATAAAATATGGCTCCAATCCGAGGAGTTTAATAACCAGATGGGCAACGTTTGGGTGCGTCTGGGTGAAGCGGAGTTCAATAAGGGAGATTTCTTGGGCAGCATAGGTACACTCACCTATGTCATTCGCCATTATCAGAATGACCCCGATGTGGTGGCACGATGCCAATTGACGATGGCTCGCGCTTATGCCGAATTGGATTGGCAATATGAGGCGGAGGATATGATCAATAAGGTCAGTGTAGATGCCTT
>DCID01000032.1:46885-49296 GCA_002315745.1 Bacteroidales bacterium UBA1735
TTGGCGCAGATATATGAGCATCTCGGTAAGAAAACGGAGGCTATTGATGCCTATAAGAAATGCATTAAAATGGCTCCCGCACCCGCCATGGACTTCAATGCGCGGGTCAATCGCTCTATCCTCGATGGTACGTCCTCTGTTAAGTCGCTGTTGCGTATGACTAAACTCTCCAAGCACAAGGATCAGCTCGACCGTATCTATGGTGCTGTGGGGCAGATCTATCTCGCTGCGGGGGATACTACCAAGGCGTTGGAGAACTTCGAACTGGCTATTGAGAAGAGCACTACGGCGGGTACCGCCAAGGCTGCCATCTTAGTACAGGCGGGTGATCTCTATTTTGGTCGTCGCCAGTATGTGGAAGCGCAGCCCTGTTATACCGAGGCAGCCACCTTACTCTCGACCGAGCATGAGCAGTATAGCCGCGTGCAGAAGCGTGCAGAGATATTAGACGAACTCATTGTCGAGTTCACTACTGTCCAACTTCAGGACTCCTTGCAGCGACTCAGTCACATGAGCGAGCAGGAGCAGTTGGCTATTGTGGAGAAGATCATCGCTGACCTCAAGGCAGCCGAAGAGAAAGCGGCGGAGGATGACTTAATAGCTAAGCGTGAGACGGAGCATGGCGGACTACAGGGTATTGATACGCGGAACATGTTAGGAGGTGGATTTGGAGGTAGTGCCGAATGGTATTTCTATAACGAACAACTCATCAAGGGTGGTAAGAAAGACTTTATCAAACTCTGGGGTAATCGTCCGCTCGAGGATAACTGGCGTCGCCAGTCTAAGTCGGCGACCGTGGCGTTGCCTACTTCGGGTCCCGAAACGGAGGATGAGAAGGATCTGGCACTTGATTCGTTAGCGACAGACTCGACGGCTAGTACATTGGCTGCGGCAGTGCCTAAGGAGACCGATCCGCATCAGCCTGCCTATTACCTCCAGCAGATACCGCGAACACCGGAAGATATAGCGCTCTCCGATACGCTGATTGCGACCGCGCTGTATAACCTTATATATATATATGAGGACAAAGTCGAGGATCACCTGCTCGCTAAGCAGACCTATGACGAGTTCCTTCGTCGTTTCCCGAACGATGGTAGGTTGCTTGATCTCTATTACTACTATTACTTGCAAGCCTTGCGTAATCAGGACACGAATAGGCAAACCCTTTTCCGTTCGCTCTTACTGGCTAAGTTCCCAGATTCGGATCAGGCTAAGATAGTGTCCCAACCCGACTATTTCGATCGGCTCAGGCACATGGCTGCGGCGCAGGACTCGCTCTATGATCATACTTATACGGCATACCATCGTAGCGATTTCAAGACGGTGAAGGCGGATAAGATTAAGGCAGAGACGGACTATCCTCTTTCGCCTCTGATGCCTCGTTTCCTCTTCTTAAATGCGGTGGCAGTTGCCCGTACGGATGGACAAAAGCCGTTCATTGAGGCGCTGCGTGACTTGGTGACTCGTTATCCTGAGTCGGAGATGTCGGCGATGGCGAAAGATTTCTTAGCCATGATGGGGCAGGGTATGAAGAGTAAGAAAGGTGCTATGGATAGTGACCTCGATCAGTTGCGAGGTCAGTCGAATAAGAAGGAGGAAGAGGTGGTGTCGGATAAGACTCTTTCGCGAGATCGTCGTATGCCGTCTGTGGTGTTGCTTATCTTACCCTCGGAGGATGAGGCTGTGTTGAATCAGTTACTCTATGAGGTAGCGCTCTTTAACTTCTCGCAGTTCATGATCAAGGACTTTGACTTGCAGAAATTACCCGTTTGGGGTACTACCTGTGCTTTGCGTGTCTCTGGCTTAGAGAGTCTGGATGAGGCAGAGTGGTATGAAGGGCTTATGACGAAGAACGAAGCCCTCTTGCAGTTCCTTAATGCCCATCAGATCAAGACCCTTCCTATCACCGAGGATAACCTCTCCTTAGTGCCCACTAAGTACTCCGTAGAGGAATATCAATCTTTCATTTCGAAGAAAAAGTAACTTTTTTTGCGAAAAAATTTGGAGATATGCAAAAAAAGCAGTACCTTTGCACGCTTTTTCATAGAAAGCCCTCTTGTGACACGGATAATAAAGTGTCCCGATGAGAAAGTTTTAACTTTCGATATCGGAGAGGAGGAAGTGTGAGCCGCCCAATTTCGACGGGGTCGAAATTAATTAGGCGAGCTTCTCCCGACGACGGGATGTGGCGCAGTCCGGTAGCGCAACGGTCTGGGGGACCGGAGGTCGCAAGTTCAAATCTTGTCATCCCGACAAGTCCAAAACAAAAAAGCGGAAGACAATCGTCTTTCGCTTTTTGTATGCGGGAACCTGACTTAAGTTCACTTAAGAGGCAGGTTCTTGCATACAAAAAGAGTAGGTTCACCTACGTACTTTTTTTGTTTTGGACTTAAGCCAACCCCCCCGCCGTG
>DCID01000032.1:49333-50224 GCA_002315745.1 Bacteroidales bacterium UBA1735
CAGATTCCCGAAGGAAATCTTGTCACCCCGAAGACTAATGCTACCCATAATAGATTGCATAGGCCTGCCATCATAAGGTAGCGATTATATTGTGTACCTTTGGCGCGCAGTACTTGTAACCATAGTGCGAGTAATGGAAGGACAATGAGGCACACGAGCTGATTACCGAATGCAGCCCATGCGCACACGGGTGCGAGAAGGATAATGACGAGCATAATCATCTCTGCAACTCTTTTACCGAAGCGTACGGGCAGTGTTTTCTTTCCCACTCGGGTATCATCATCTCTATCTCGTAGGTTATTGATCATCAGCACGCACATCGAGCAGATACCATTCACGCTTCCTGCCCACCAACCCTGTGTGAGTAAGACACTTGTTTCCTCGTTGTAAAACGGCAGTTGTATCCATATCGTGCCCATGGTAGCAATCACACCATAGTATAGATAGACGAATAGGTCTGCGATGCCCAGGTAACTAAGGGAGTGATTCGTAGCTGTGTACAACCACGCGAAGAGGATAGCGCTCACGCCAATCAGTCCGATCACCCATCCACCAAGGTATAGCAAGTATGCGCCTAAAACGAGGCAGATACCCAGCATCGTCCAGCATGCTGTACGTATTTGTCGCTCTGTCACTTCGCCTTCGGCTAAGGCGCGTTTAAATCCTTGGCGACCCTGCTTATCGGCACCTCGTAGGTAATCATACAGGTCGTTGATGAGGTTACTGAGTATCTGTAACGACAATGCGCAGCATGCCGTCATAGTTGCTGATAATGGGAGGATAGATACCCCTGCCTGACGTAGGATGAGTAAGCCTACCACCACGGGACATAACGAAGCGAAGAGGGTTTGCGGACGGATGATCCGTAGCCAAAGCAGGATATTAGTTTTT
>DCID01000031.1 GCA_002315745.1 Bacteroidales bacterium UBA1735
GCAGCCGCATATACTACCTCTGCCCACTTGCAGCAATATCCTATCCCAACCCCCTCCCCCCCTCGCAAAAAAAAAAGAGGCCAGCCCTTCGGCTGACCTCTAATATCCTTCCCCCTATGAGGGGGATACGAGGGGGTCTTTGGTCTTACAACCACCTTACATAGCAGAAATCCATTCTATGTGGCAGCAGGTCATTCTGCGGGAACATACGCAATCCGAACTTCATGCCACCTGCGTAATCGTACTGATACTTCGCCTCGAAGAACAAATGACTTCCTTCGGTTTTGACGAGCTTCAGCGGCTCCACTTCATATAACTTATCGTTGTTGTGCAGCGATGTCCGAACAGCTACCAACTCGATACCAATACCCTTATCGTTGAGTCCTTTTGTGTCGATTTCAACGGCGATCTTATCGTTCTCACCTACTGCCGGAGCATTGCGGTGTAATGCATCAAAATGTACATTCACTACCTCTATCTCATCCCAGTGAGCGGCAACATTCTCTTTCCATGCTGCAATCTCTTTGGCTACCTTGCAGTTGTCAGCCTCGAGCATCGCATGACGCTTAGCGAGTTTGTTGTAGAACTTAGCAAAATAGTCGTCCATCATGCGCTTCGTGGTGAAACGTGGCGTGATCTTCGTTACCGAGTTCTTGATGGTCTGTACCCACTCTGGGCTATAACCCTTCGAGTTCTTAGCGTAGTACATAGGGATGATCTGGTTCTCTAACAGATAATAGATAGCCGCTGCATCCAACTGATCTTGGTGTGCCGTGTTCTCATAGGTCTGCTTGTCGGTCAATGCCCAACCTGCACCCTCTACGTAACCTTCTAACCACCATCCGTCGAGCACGGAGAAGTTCAGCACACCATTCATCTGCGCTTTCTCGCCCGATGTACCCGATGCCTCGAGAGGACGGGTAGGTGTGTTCAACCATATATCTACACCCGATACCAATCGCTTAGCCAAGCGCATGTCGTAGTTCTCCAGGAAAATGATCTTACCTAGGAACTGTGGCATACGGCTGATCTCAATGATACGCTTGATCAATCCTTGACCCGCGCCATCTGCGGGGTGAGCCTTACCTGTGAACAGGAACTGAACAGGGTAGTTCGGGTTGTTCACTAACTTATCCAAACGCTCCAAGTCTGTGAACAGCAGGTGTGCACGCTTGTACGTCGCAAAACGACGACCAAAACCGATGATCAAGTTATTGGGGTTCATCTCCGACAGCGCACGGATGATGCGTGCAGGATCACCCTGCGACTTCATCCAGTCCTCTTGGAACTTCACCTTGATGTAATCAATCAACTTCTTCTTCAGACTCAATCGCGTCTCCCATATCGTTGCATCGGGTAGGTCGTTGTAGGCCTTCCACATCTCCGGATTAGACTGATCATTGTACCACTCTTTCGGGAAAGTAGCTTTATATAATGTCTTCCACTCCGACGCTGCCCATGTTGGCATGTGCACACCATTCGTCACATAGTCCACGTGCAACTCATCGGGGAAATAGCCTGGCCATACCGGCGCGAACATTTTCTTGCTCACCTCGCCGTGCAACCAGCTCACACCATTCGCCTCTTGGCAGGTGTTCAGCGCAAACACCGACATCGAGAACTTCTCGTTCTTATCTGCTGGGTTCTGACGACCCAAACCGATTAACTCGTTCCACTCTATGCCTAACTTAGCAGGGTACTCGCTCATGTACTTGTAGAACAACCCCTCCTCGAAGTAGTCGTGTCCTGCCGGTACCGGCGTATGACAGGTGTATAATCCGCTGGCACGAACGACCTCCTTCGCTTCGTTGAAGGTCAGTCCCTTGCCCTGTACCAGATCCACTAATCGTTGCAATCCCATCAGTGCCGCATGACCCTCGTTGCAGTGATAGACATCTTTTCGTATGCCTAACTTATTGAGTGCTAACACACCACCTATACCGAGCAATATCTCTTGCTTGATACGGTTCTCCCAGTCACCACCATATAACTGGTGTGTGATCTGTCTGTCCCACTCTTCATTGAGGTCGTTGTCGGTATCTAAGAGGTAGAGGTTGATACGTCCTACTGCTACTTGCCATAGGTACGCATGTACCATGCGCTCTGGATAAGGTACATCGATCACCATCGGCGTACCATCGGCGTTACGTACTTGCGTGATAGGCAGGTTCTGGAAGTTCTGTGCCTCGTAGTTAGCTATCTGCTGCCCTTCGGGCGATAAGGTCTGGGTGAAGTATCCATAGCGGTACAGGAATCCAATAGCCGTCATATCTACGTTGCAGTCCGAAGCCTCTTTGAGGTAGTCACCGGCCAATATACCTAAACCACCACTATATATCTTCAGCACATGGCTCAATCCGTACTCCATCGAGAAATACGCAATCGAAGGCTTACTTGTGTCCTTCTTTACGTCCATGTACGCGCGGAAGTCAGCATACGTCTTGTCCAGTTTCTCCATGAACGTCTTGTCCTGACTCAGCTCCATCATCCGCTCGTAGCTGATCATGTTCAGCAGTAGGATAGGGTTGGATTGAGCGCGATGCCATGCATCGATGTCGATACCACGGAAGATGTTCTTCGCATCCGAGTTCCATACCCACCACAAGTTATACGCTAACTCTTGTAGTTTCTTTAAGTTGGCTGGCAGATTGGATTGGATAGTGATCTCCTTCCAGTTCGCCGCATTCACATTACTTACTTTAATTTGCATAGTGT
>DCID01000025.1:0-1453 GCA_002315745.1 Bacteroidales bacterium UBA1735
TCAAAGAGAGTTTGGCGTCAATGGTAGAAATAGTTTTACCGATTCTCTTTTCATCAAGATTATCAATTATCGGAAATCTCATTATATGATTTTTCTCTCCACGCGGCATTTTTGCCCCAGTAGGTGCTTTCATTACATGATTAAAAAAGTTATCTTGTAACAAACAAGCATACAAAAAAAGGCTATCGTGTCCATCTTTAACCCTGAATACTAAAACATCCGCAGAAGCACCACCAACACAATCAGCATACCAAATTTTCTTTAAGTATGGTCTAATATTAGCAACAAGTACATCACCTTGTTGATATTTTGTTAGACTACATTTTTTAGGTGGAAGGTTAACCGCAAGAGTGCGCCCTTCTTTATTTTGAAGTATATTATCTGTTGTGATATAGTCTTCTAGACGAATATCTTTGCTCGACACTTTATCATCAACATAATATGCTATATCACTCAATATCATTATCCTATAACTCCATTTAAGTTATTTATTATTTCATTCCCCAATCGATTAGATTCCTCAAACATCGCTTGCAGTTCAGACTTAGCTTGTTGCATCTCGGCGGCGAATTGTTCGGGAGTAATGTCAATATGCTCTATCTTGATGTCAAAATACTGACCTGCTGACAAACTGCATTTCTTCTCCATAATGTCCTTATAGGTCACCATCACCGCAAAATCATCTACAGACTCTTGCTTGGTAAACGTAGAAACAACCAAATCAATCTCATCAGGACGCAATCGTTTCTTTTGGTTATTACCTTCTTTATATTCCTCGCCCAACTTGCTGGCATCCATCAGGCATACTTTCTGCGCCTCATCAACGCTCTCACCATCTTGAGGACGACGCAAAAACAGTACCGACACATTCGTGCCCGTTGTAGCGAAGACATTGCTCGGCATAGACACACAACCATAAACCAATCGGTTCTCCACAATATACTTCAACACCTTACCTTCTACTCCCGAAGAAGCAGTAATGAATCCCGTAGGAACAACAATGGCTGCCTTTCCACCCGCTTTGAGTGAGTTGATGACATGTTGCAGAAAACAGGTGTAGATAGCCATCTTCGGTTTCTTTGGGTCTATCTCTTTGGGCACATTAGGCACACCTGCCCAAAAGCGAGCCGTCTGAGCAGCCACTTTAGCATGGGTATCGGGAAAGTCCACCTTGAATGGTGGATTGCTGACAATGAAGTCAAACTGACGAAGGGCATTGCCCGCATCGTTCTTGTGGTACGGGTCAGTAAGGGTATCACCCTGAATGGCATTATCCAACGAACGGACAAGGTTATTGAGGATAAGATTGAGTTTGAGCATCTTATTGCTTCGCTGCGATATATCCTGAGAGTAGATGGAGCATCGCTGTTCACCTATCTGATGCGCCAAAGCCATCAAGAGTGTACCTGTACCAGCAGATGGGTCATACACTTCCATGCCACGCAAGTTGGGG
>DCID01000025.1:1515-35196 GCA_002315745.1 Bacteroidales bacterium UBA1735
TACTCCGCATACTTACCACCCGAATCAGTGTTATAGTCCTTAATCAAATGCTCAAAAATCGTGGCAAAGAAATCATAATGTTCACCAAACGATTCCTCAAAAGAGAAGTTAACGAGTTTATCAATCAACGCACGGGCGAAGTCGGCACGTTTGGCAGTATCAGTCACAAAGACAGTCAGCGGCTCAAAGATGGGGATACGTGTCCGCTCCGTCGTCTGTGTGGAGAAGATGTCTATATTATCATGCGCAATGGCAATCATCGTATTATCAAACAATGCGTCAAACTCGCCTTTCGTCTGCTGATTCCATAGATACGAAATCAAATGCTCTGGTTGGAGTTTCGGCACATTAGGATCGATGGCATAGAGCAGCTCTTCGCGCTCTTCAGGTTGCAGTCCTGCGTATGCCGTTTCCCATTGTTCAGCATGAGCAATAATCGTGCTCAGGTCGGTGCAGGTATGCTTGATGGCATAGCCGAACTTATCATTGAGGAACTTATATAGGAACATCTGCGTAATGATCTTATACTCATTACCATCGTTACCCAATCCATACGATTGGCATGTTAATTTGAGGTCGTCAATAAGACGGAAGGTTTTTTCTCTTATATCCATAATCTATTAGGCTGCTGGGTAAGTTTGTTCATACTGATCAACATACTGCTGATAGATGCGTGGAGACATAAACTCCCAATCGGCTTTAGTAATACCGATATTGATGATTGCTGAGGTATGCGTGGCGATAATGGATTGCACCGTTTGGCGGAAGAAAGCATCTTGTTTGAGGATATGGTAGTCATCGTAAACGACTTCGTCCAGTCCTTGCTTAATGGTCTTTAGTACGGTTTGAATCATCATGTCATCCGCTTGAGCAATCATGTGGTCTTGCTTGAGTTTCTCTCGACGGGCGTTCTCCTCACGAATACGTTTGTGGACGCGAGCGAACTTGTAGTCATCGTTATACTTAGACGCCATCGCGGCATTGGTCAGTTGCAGCCGACGCAAGCGTTGAAGGATCTCGTCTAACATCTTATTTTGTTCAGTAAACTTAGCGACCGTATCTATCTCAAAGCCATATTCATGGAAACGCTGCATAAACGCTTCACGAATAGTGATAAACTCCTCGTCATCCTTATCCTCAAAGTTCATGAGGTTATTGATTAATGCCTCATATTTGCGCTGTAGTTGTTCACGATTAGCCATAACCAGTTCTTCCTCACCAATCTTGGAGAAATTAAACTCAATAGCCGCCATAGCTTCGTTAATCATAATCTGGTGATCGGCAGACAACTCAAAGCACTCTTTGGCATTGATGAGGTTAATGCGATGTTGCACCTCACTGAGCAACTGAGGCAATTTGGAGATGTCTATTTGGCTGAACCGCTGACGCATCTCGTCGTCGCCAAACGTACGCACCATATTACCCATATCACGTGCCGAAGTAAGTGCTTCTCGCAAATCAACCAACGCCTGTTTATCCTCTAAAGTAGAGATCTGTGATGAGAACAGTTCTGCATTGTCCAACGCAAAGTCAAAGAGTTTATTGCGGATGGAGTGCATCGTCTCAATGATTTCTTCTTTGCCAGCCATCACCGATTCAAAGGTATCTGTCAACGAAGGCACACCCTTAGCGTCGGGGTCATTAAACTTGGCTAACTCCGTCAGATAGGCCTGATTGGTTTCGTCAAAGTTCTTCTTGATATTGGCAAAGTCAATCAGATAGCCGTAGCGCATCTCACCGTAGGGACGGTTGACGCGAGTGATGGCTTGGAGGAGGTTATGTCCATCCATCTTACGACAGAAATACAAGCGTTTGAGCCGTGGAGCATCAAAACCTGTAAGGAGCATGTTGAAGACAAAGAGGATATCAATGGTTTCGTTCTTCTTAAAATCCTTAATAATGGATTGTATCTCCTCCTTGGTGCCGCTATTGTATAATACTAATCCTGCTTTCAGATATGACTTGAGAATAAATTTGTCGTTATGCTCGCACTGAATGCGCTCGAAATGGTCGTAGAGTTTACGAGCCTGTTCGGACGTCTCACAAATGACCATACCGCCAGGGTTAAGATCGGTGTAACCACTACGGAAACGAGTCATATCGTGGATGATGTATCGCAAGAGTTCGTCCACATAGTGATCATGCTCAATGATAGTCTCTTTGTGGACATCTTTTTTGCTGCTGATCAAGCCGTCCAGTTTCTCATATACCTCGTCTATCTTCTCGCGGTAGGATGTTTCTATCTCCTCGCGGATGATACGTCGGGTATAGCCATCTGCAATGGAACGGTCATAATAGTACGTACTCAGATACTGACCGAAGACGGCACAAGAGGAGCGTTCCTCGTTGAGAAGCGGTGTTCCCGTAAGGGCTAGTTTGACGGCGTTCTTATCCGCATCAAAGAGGTTAGCCAAGAAGCATCCGCCAGGCTTATAGCCACGATGAGCCTCGTCCATAATAAAAATGCGCTGAAGATTAGTAGCGTAAGTAGGTAGGGTGATATAATCCATGGGAGTGAACTTTTGGATATTAACCACCGTTATCTCCATTTGCCCCGTGTTGCCTTCCATGGATTGGTTGGTCTGGAACTGTGCCGCTAACTCCTCTTTGGAACTGGCGGTTGAAACCATCAGCCCTCGTGCTTCAAACTCTTGTGACGCCTGCGTCAAAAGGTCGAGACGATCTACGATGAAATAGAAACGAGCCACCGTATTCTGCGCGGAATAGAAGTCCGTCAGCACCTTCGTGAGATAGTAACTCAATGCCGTCTTACCCGAACCTTGTGTGTGCCATACAATACCCGATTTGGTGCCCTGCTTCAATGCTTCCCGAATATCCAAAGCCGCAAACAACTGCTGATAACGCATGATATGTTTCTCATCGCGCGAGATGAGTTTGCCGTCTTCCTCTTTCTCTTGGCGCACGTAAGCGATGCCGTACTTTAGGATAAACAGCAGTCGTTCGGGCGCACACATGGATGTGAGGATGCGATTGGTGGGAGTATAAAAGTGCAAGTTTTTTTCAAATTCAGGATCATGAACAATCACTTCATTGTTATAAGATGATAGAATCCACTTAATCGTTTCTTGCTCGTCGCGTGCGTAAGGATAATATTTCTGATACGCAGGCGTATTCTCACCTGCTTTCTTCTGCTCACGGAAGCAGTTAAAGGGCACATTCTTGCGTCCGCCAGTACAATAGAAAGCACCTTCAATAGGAATGACCCCACCTTTGTTGTCGTACTCCATATTGTTGGAGAAAATCATCAGTTGGGTGATGTTAATAAAGCGACGGAAAGCACGATTGGGGAAACGGTCTTCATTCATCCGTCGGCTTTCTGCCAACATTCCGCCCGCGTTGTTGGGTTTCTTTACTTCGACAAACACCAAGGGTAAGCCATTGATGAACAACGTAATATCGGGGCGAAACTCATTCTCGCCATTCTTACAAGTGAACTCGGCGGTAAAGTGGTAATCGTTCTTGGCAGGATCATCGAAATCTATGAGTTTTGGGGATGATGCAACGAGCCGTTTATAAAAGGCTTTGCCCAAATCATCATAGTCCAATTCTTCTTGGATCTTACTCATCACTTGGTCAAAGTCTCTAACTTTATCGGGATTGAATTGCTCAAACTTTTTTCGGAACACCTCCAGCAAGATGTTGGTCTTGCCATCATACTTTGAGCCCTCGGTCTCTTGACGCATCTTGCCATAGAAGTGATAACCGAGACGACATAGATGCACCATAGCAGGCATCTGAACACGTGTGGCTTCATTAAATGTTCTACTCATAGTCTTATTCCTTATTTCCCGCGCCGTACAGGGGTCTCAAATCGAGCCCATATACGTGCACGTTATTAGTTTGCCTGCAAAGGTACAACTTTTTTCTGACATTACCAAATATTTCCAGCAAAAAAGTGCAAAAAAGATAGATTTATCTATCTGTACAGATGGAGTGAGCAACTGTTAAGAGTTTACTCAGATAAGGTTGCCCGCTCCAGTTGTACTAAGGCTGAGCCTTTTTTGCACTTGGTCTTCGCCCCGTTCTATTTCGAGGTGGGCGCGAAGCGGTCGGTGCCCTCGAAATTTTTCCAGCAAAAAAGTGCAAAAAGGGTGATATTTTACCACCACGTGCCACGAAGTGGCAGAAGGGGCGTGCGCATAAAAAAGGACAACGCTCGGCACAAAAAAAGGACTGCCGCGCAGTCCGTATATTGCTACCCATACCATGTTCACTTTTTTGTTAACAACAGTATGGGTAATAGGCGACGATCGGCACAAAAAAAAAGGACTGCCGCGCAGTCCTATATCTCTACCTATGCCTTGGTTTGAAATTATTTCATTTCAGACAGGTACTTTACAATCTGAATTTTCAGAGGTTGTATATCATGCTCTATTACAGACCAAACATGGCCTGGACTGATCGCATAATATCCATGAACTAAAACATGACGCATAGAAATAATGTCGCGCCAATTAACCTCTGTATGAGCGCTTTTAAACTCAATAGTGAGCATATAGGCAGCCTCACCAATAATCTCTATATTCTTAACAAGAGCATAGTATAAAACATGATCGTTTTGTAAATCCTCTAAGCTTTTGCCTTGAGAAAAATCTTGCAGATTATTGATACTCTGCAAAATATGCTCCAATCGACCTTTATCTCTAATGGGCTCTCTCATATATAAGTACTTTATCTTGGTTGACAGATTGTTGTGCAAATGGCAGCAAACCACTTTCCTCTACCATATCTACTCTTCTGCCTAGGGTGTCAGATAACTCGTTCATCATGTGACAAATGGTTAATAGTGACAATCGATCACTATCCTTATATGTGACCAACAAATCCACATCGCTATTTTTGGTTTCTTCACCGCGAGAGCAAGAACCAAACAGATACGCACGTTGCACAGGCTGATCTTTCAAAAAAGCCTGTATCTTAGGTATCATATTTTGTACTTCTGGACTTGGCATATAATAGTATCCTTTTCCAATTTCGGCTGCAAAATTACAAAAAAAAATTGGATTATGCAAGTTTTTAGGGTAAAAAAATAGGCAAAAAGTTGCTTTTGCCTATTTTTACTAATCGCTGCGCTACTAACCTCCCCCTTTGAGGGGGATAGAGGGGGTCTTACTTTACCACTTGGCCTTTAGCGTCATAGATGGCATCGCCACGACGGATATAGAGTTGACCATTGTGCATGAACTTGCAGTTGTGGTTGTCGTTGTGGTTGTCGTTTACATTATCCATGCTCGTAGGACGATTAGCAAAGACAATACGTTCTTGACCATACGGGTTCTGATAGCGGGTAGGAATGACCCCACTGAGGTCCTCGACGATATACTGCTTCAATGCCGCATTATCTTCCATAATATTCATGGTCAGTACTTCGCATTTCAAGAGGCTGTGCATTTTTTGCTGGAAAACAACATAATCGGTGGCAACCAACAGATAGTACTCGTCTGGGTCAATCGGCGCGTAGGTGCTGTCCGATTGCAGCACCTGTATATCAAACACGCGACGGGTGCCAGTAATCGTGACCGTACTGTCGGTGGGGTCGTAAGCGATAGTTGGATGCTGGGTGGTGTCGATTTGCATCTTCAGTCCACTCACTTGCAGGAAAGTCCCTTCGGCAGGCAGATCCTGACAAGACTCCTCCAAAAAATCAATCAGCATCTGTCCTTGGGCACTATACGACCATATCATCGTGCAGAACGACAGGGCATCAATCACGTTGCCGAGCGTAATGGTACCTTTAGCGATGGTTTTACGTATGGCACCACCGTTCTGGAAACATATCTGTGCGTCAGGCACAATCGAACGAAAAGCATCGGTCACCAAATCGCCCAAATTGGTTTCGGCATTACGAACAGCCCGTTGACCTGTTTCAGTATTCTCAATGGTGAGTGCAAAATCGGTTGTGCCCACTTTTTCGCCCAGAACGACTTGCGCCAACTCATTGATAGAATCCAGTACATGTTGCACCTTAGTGGAACGAGGACATGTAGCGACTTCCAATAGTTGTGTATAGACGGTGTCGATGTCTGTGTCGATGGTGAGTACACCCACGTTCTTGACCTGTGTTCCCGTTTGGGACAGCAGTACGGGTTGACCGTCCTTATTCATAATATGCTCGCTCTCGCGCACACTATGACTGTGTCCGTCTAGCACCACATCAATGCCCGAAGTGGCGGCTATCAGGTCTTGCGAAGTGAATGGTGGCTGGCAATCGCCCACTTCGCCAATATGGCTGAGCAGAACCACTTTGTCCGCTCCTGCCCCTCGGGCTGCATCTACCGATTGCTGTACCAGTGTGTAGAACGAGTCGGGACAAAGGGTGTAGATCATTTTTCCCTGTTCGTCATAAAAAGCATAACTCTCATCAATCATCGCGCAAGGCGTGGTAGCACCTACAAAAGCCACTTTGCGGTTGTCGGAGAAGTCTTTGATGACATACGAGTTGAGCACTTTTTGTGGTTGCTTATTGGTCAGATCATATAGGTTGCAACATACAGGTGCGGTCACCATCTTGCTGATGAGTTCTAGGAGATGGGGCATCTTATAGTCGAACTCGTGATTACCCAGCGTCAGGGCATCGTATTGGGTCGCATTGATCATATCGACGCAGTACTGTCCCTTGGAAATAGAGCCCATCGAACCACCCTGCAAATAGTCACCCGAACTGACCAGTGCCGTGTTGGCGGCATCTAATTGAGCCAATGAATCGCGCACGCCCGCGATGGCCACGTAGCCATCCAGCGCACAATGCACATCGTTGTCATAAACGATACGAATCGGGTTGGCAGCCGTAGCCACCATACAGGTCATTACGACCCAACAAGTCGTGTAAAAAGATTTCATATTACACCATTCTTATAACTCTTGACCGAGGGCATTATAGGTTTTTCCGCCCCGAATAATCACCATCTGCCCGTTCTTTATCACTTTACGATTATCGGTGGTCGATGCACGATTATCGTTAACATACTCCACCGCAGTCGGCTCGATTGGGTACTTACCCGTCATGGTGTGAATACGCTCGTTGGCGTTTTGACGGATATTCTCCCAATACAATCCGTAATCCAATGCATGGAACGATTTGAGACCAAAATAAGGGCTACCTGTGTACTTGCCATCCAATAGAGAAGACGAACATACCACCGTTCCATGTGCAAGGTTGCATTGGGCATCGTATAAGCCAGCCTCAATGTCACCATCAAACTCTCTCCAACCACCTAAATTCTTGTTAGCAGGCGCGTAAGTCGTATCCTGCGTCCAAAGAATCGGATTGACGGCAGGCGTAGGATTAGCAGGCCACAGGGCACTCATCATATCGTCTGGCGTGTCGGGTCCTTCGGTGTTCCACATGATATAAACACCCGTGCTGGCAGCATCGGTTGCCATCTTAACACCACCCGCAAGACCAGTCTCACACTTGGTATCTTTCTCAATAGTCTGCATATCGGTCTTGCTCAGTCCCATACCTACAGCGTAGCAGGCAACGAGGTTCTTGAGCAGAGGCTTTTTCTCCTCTTGGGTGAAATAGTGTTTCATGATCAGATGCAAGATACCCGTACCATGCGAGTGGCTAGCGATGATAAAGGGACGATCACCATTAGGGTTGAATTGGGTAAAATAGTAATCCAACGCATCTATCGCATCCTGATAGGGAGCGTGGGAGAGCCAGAACTTAGCAATGCTATCGTATGCTGCCGCATAACTTGCTGCAGTTTCAATAAACTGCAACTCTTTCTCAGAGGGAGTTTGACGGTAATAAGGCGCATAGACATTCACCATTCCTTCAAACGCTTTGGCTGTCATGTTCCATGATTTGGTGACACCATTTTCGGAACGCAGATAATGGTCTTCCAAATCGCATATACCATCCACGCACGAGTCGTTGAGTACCAATACGGAGGTAGGATAGAGGTAGAACAGATCGACGCCCGTATCTTCAGTGGGTTCACCACCGATGGTCTTGGCTTCATTGGGGCTGAGGGTGTGGTTGAGGTACCAATCCTTGGCGTAGGAATAGTCGGGCACACGTTGAGATGCCCATACGGCAGTATTTCCAGTGGCATCAATCTCCACTTCCTGCATCTCCTCCGTCACGTTGACACTCACCTTGGCGTTCCCCCTGCCACTGGCCAGTTTATAACCTTCAGACGCTAATATCACCACCTGCACTTCTGTGGCAGTTTTCGGTACCCAGTGCGAAGCACCTGCGCGGGCTGCTTCGTTGATAAACATGGTCTCACCTTGGAGTTTATACCTATATTGCGCAATATAGGTGTGGTCTTCGAGCCCTGTCACTTGGACGGGTATCCAGCCGGCGATCTTAGCGGCACGCTGCATACCATTCTCGCCTATGTTGTTCCAATAAGCGGCGTAGTCGTAGGCGTGGAGACACCGGTCACCTAAGCCTATACTGGGATCCATATATTTGCTCGCTGGCATCTCACGACAAACCACTGTACCATGATTGGATATCTCTGCGCCATACAGACCTGGACGTACGTCCTCTTCGGGTGCTACCTTTTCCTGTTTGGCACCCGTGTTGGCTTCGGGACCCGCTACGCCATCCGTAGTCCATGTGAGCGGGTTAACTGCCACCGCATCCGATGGCCAGAGCGAACTTACGCCGCAGCCACCAGGACCTTCGGTATTCCAAGAGATATACACTTTGGTGGAGGTGGTATCGTTGGCCATTGTCACGCCCGTAGCCGTTTCGATCTGTGCCAAGCCGTAATCTCCTATGCCAAAACCAATAGCATAGCAGGCTACCATGCTATCCAGCAGTGCCACCTTATCGGGTTGGTCGAAATAGTGTTCCATCACGATGCGCAATAAAGCCGACCCCTGTGAGTGACCCGCTAGGATGAATGGACGACGATGCCCCGCAGGATTGATGGTGGTGAAATAATAATCCAACGCAGCTTTCACATCCTGATAAGCTAGGCCATTGTACAAATAGTTACAGAGCGTAGTATCGGTTTCGGAATGGAGACCTTCATCTTCCAACGTGGCTTGACGATAGTAAGGCGCATACACTTGTGTATAGGATGCAAAAGTACTACTGGTCATATAAAACGCACCCTTGGCAGAGGATGTAGCCATGGTATCTTTACGCATACCCTCGTCGTCAATACTGACGAATCCATCGTGGGTTTGGCTGTACTCGGTGGTTTGTGTACATACCGTAGGGTACACATAGAAGAGGTCGATGTTGCTTTCCTTTTTAGGTTCCTCGGGGCATTGTTTGCCCTCAATCTGGTGGTTGTATAACCAATCATAACCATCCGCGGTGGTGTAATCAGGATTACGATCCTCCGCACAAAGATTTACACACATTGCGGTCATCATTGCCGCAAGACAAAATAGTTTAGTTTTCATATAAAAAAAGTTTAGTTTGGTATAACTATCAAATCAAATAATCGCGCAAAATTACTACTTTTTTTTCATATACGCAAGTGCGCACGCAAAAAAAGTAAAAAAAATTATAAACGAAAGAGTTGGTGAGCATTGGCTGTGGTGACAGAGTCAATCGTCTCAGCAGGTAAGTTATAGATCTTCGCTAATTCGGCTATGACATAAGATATCCAACCACTTTGATTGGTTTCACCTCGGTGCGGGACGGGTGCCATATATGGAGCATCGGTCTCTAAGACGAGGCGCTCCAAAGGGATGGACGATAGGTGCTCCCGCAACTTACAATTCTTAAAGGTGATGATACCGCCGATGCCTAAGTACAAGCCCATATCTACTATCTGCCGTGCCACTTCTTCACTGCCACTCCAGCAGTGCATCACACCCCGTAACCCAGGGAACTCACGCAGTATAGTGAGGGCATCTTCTGTGGCATCACGGACATGCAGTAAGGCAGGCAAATCGAGTTCCATTGCCCAGCGTAATTGTGTTCGCAAGGCTTCGTGTTGTTCAGACTTGAACTCCGTGGAGAAATGGTAGTCGAGACCTATCTCGCCGATGGCGATGTAGTTTAGTTTAGAGGACGCTTCGCTACAGTTTAGAGGTGAGAGGTGAGCGTGAAGAATAGCGAGTTGATCTTGCCAGTTAGCGGAGATGTTCTCCGGATGGAGGCCAATGGCGGGATAGAGGTAGTGAGGATAACGAGCACAGACGTCGCGGACGGCGTGGATATTGGTTTCATCTACTCCGGGAACGATAATAGCCTCTACGCCTGCTTGCTGCTGGGCGCGGATGAACTCATCCAAGTGCTCCTGGTAAACGGGGTCGTCTATATGTGCGTGGGTGTCTATCATCTGCGGAATAATATCGAACTATCGCCATAGCTGAGGAAGCGGAAATCGTGGCTAAGGGCATAGTCGTAGATGGTATGCCAATCGCCACCGACGAAGGCACTAACGAGTAGCAGTAGCGTGGATTTAGGTTGGTGAAAATTGGTGATCAGTTGATCCACCACATGGAAACGATAGCCGGGTTCAATCATGATCTGCGTCTCGGCATGGAGGGTGTCCTGATGGGTAGCGTCTAAGTAGTCTAAGATAGCTTGCATAGACTCTTGGGTGCTGAGGGTATATTCGCGCTCGTAGGGTTCGAATTGGTTGATGTGGAGTTTAGAGGACGCTTCGCTACAGTTTAGAGGTGAGAGGCGAGTGCCGATGAAGTAGAGGGATTCGAGGGTACGCATACTGGTGGTACCCACAGCGACGATATGGCCGACATTATCGCGGACGTCTTCAATCGCTTTGCGAGGCACAGAGATGATCTCGGTATGCATAGTATGCTGATTAGCATCCTCCGTTTTGACGGGTTGAAAAGTGCCAGCGCCGACATGAAGTGTGAGTTCAGTCATACGAATGCCGCGATGACGCAAGTCGTCTAACACGGCGTCGGTAAAGTGTAGCCCTGCGGTAGGTGCGGCGACACTGCCTTTGATGCGGCTATAGACAGTCTGATAAGTGGTCTTGTCGGATTCTTCGGTAGCGCGATTGAGATAGGGAGGGATAGGTAGTTCGCCCAATTGATCCAATATTTCGGCAAAGGAGAGGGTGGGGTCATCCCAACTAAAGCGGATATGGTGCGTATTACCCGTAGTGGATAGTCGCTCGGCTTTGAGGGCTCCGACTTGTAAGATGCCGTTTTTCCACTTCTTGAGATTGCCCACCATACATTTCCACACACAACCCGTAGTCGAAGAGAGTGAGAGTTGGTAGTCGTAGGGTTCGATGGGTTCGAGACAGAAGATCTCGATACGAGCACCGACAGCATCCGGCGTCTGACCTAGTTTATGGAAGACCAGACGTGCCTGTATAACCCGTGTATTATTATAGACTAAGAGCGAGTCTTTCGGGATGTAGTCCCCGATTTGGAAAAACTGCGCTTCGGAGACTTGCCCTTCGCGGTAAACGAGGAGTTTCGAGTGGTCTCTTTGTGCGAGTGGGTACTTCGCGATTCGCTCTTCGGGAAGCGGGTAGTTGTAGTCTGTGATATGGATTTCTTCCATTCTTTATGTTCTCCTTTAAAAAGTTCGTAGTGATTGAATAAGCAGTCTAGTTCACCATTCATGAGATGGATACGTTGTGCAGGTTTGAGTCCGATGCATTTAAGGGCGTCCTCATTCGAAGAGATGATCCAAGCGGAACCGCCTGTGAACTGGTGTTTAAGGGCAGTACCTATATCTTGATAGAGCCGCAGCACATCTTTGTCCTGCGCCAAGCGTTCGCCATAGGGAGGGTTCATCATGATGAGGGCTGTGGGGGCATTCTCTTCGCGTTTGATTTCCTGTAAGCGAATCTGTTTGACGTCGATGAAACGTTGTTGTCCTGCCGATTTGACATTCTTAAGGGCGGCTTGTACCGCATAGAAAGAGGCATCTGAGCCGTAGATATGATGTGCAAAAGGACGCTCACGCGAGTCGTCGTTGTAGATATCCTCAAACAGTTCCTGATTAAAATCGAGCCATTTCTCAAAACCAAACCCTTGACGATAGATACCCGGAGCGATGTTCTGCGCAATAAGAGCGGCTTCGATGAGTAGCGTACCCGAACCGCACATAGGGTCATAGAAATCGGTTTCTCCTTTCCATCCTGCCATGAGTAGCATACCGGCAGCCAATGCCTCATTGATAGGCGCTTCGGTGTTGGCTACGCGGTAACCACGTTTATGCAGACTCTCGCCACTGCTATCAAGTGAGATAGTCACTGTTTCTGCGGCAATATGTATATTAAGGCAGAGGTCGGGATTGGTGATGCGGACGTTGGGGCGTTTGTTTTCGCGTTCCATCCACCAGTCGGCAATCGCATCCTTGACGCGATAGGTCACATACTTAGAGTGGCGGAATGTCTCTGAATAGACGGTAGCATCGATGGAGAAGCCGGTAGATAGGGTCATGTACTTACTCCAATCAATCTGTTTGGCTTGCTCATAAACGGCATCGGCATCTTTGGCTTTGAAAGTAGCAATAGGTACGAGCACGCGCGAGGCGGTGCGTAACCACAAGTTTGCCCGATAGAGGATCGATTGGTCACCGGTAAAAGAGACCGCACGTCGTTCCATCTGCACGTTGTTGGCGCCTAACTCTACGAGTTCGCCTGCCAGTACTTCTTCCAGACCTTTGAAGGTCTTAGCAATCATGGAAAACTCTTGCATAGTTTATCTAAGTTGGTAATATGTACGTAATTGTTCGAATTCATCGGGGTGTTGTCGCAAACTCTCTGTGACTCGACCTAGCCATCCCGACTGACTATCGCCTGTTGCTTGACCGATAGTAGGCATGGCGATAGGGGGTAAACCAAAATGTTTAGCCAAGGCTTCCACGCAGACGTGTGACGCATTGTATTTCCCCTGTAACGAATAGCCGGCTATATGGAAAGAGGCTAAGCGTGTTTGGGGATTGCGAAGCAATGTTTGGTTGAGCTGCGGCTCCTTTTCCCAGCAGTCTATCACACATGGATGACCGCTACTGAGTAGTGCCTGTTCATCCACTATACCTCCCCGGGCGGCATTGATAATAAGCGCGTTAGGACGGCAGTGTTGTAGGAAAGTGGTATTGCATAGATGGTAGGTAGCATATTTGCCCCCTTGGGTCAGTGGGGTATGGAAGGTGATGATATCGCAATTTTGTGCGATTTCATCGAGACTTTCACCTATTCCCTTAGGCGCATCGGAGAGCGATACGGTCATACCTAATCGTTCCGCCATCTTCGCCACCAATGAGCCTACATGTCCCACACCGACTATACCGATATGCATGCGATGTAAGTGCTCTGGTGTATAGAGTTCTGTCAACGCAGCTTCGACATAATCGCACACGGCTTGGGCATTGCAACCCGGACAAGAGATCCACTCTATACCCTTCTCTTCGCAATAAGCGGTATCGATATGGTCGTATCCTATGGTAGCGGTTGCTACGAATTGCACGTTGGTACCTTCTAAAAGCGCGCGGTTGACGCGCGTGCGAGTGCGCACGATGAGTGTCTCTGCATCCTGTATCGTGTCTGCGGAGATGGCTTCGGGTTCTAAGGCAACCACATCGGCTACGGGAGTGAGAGCCTCTATTAGGTACGGAATATGTCGGTCAAGGACGATGCGCATCAGTATTGGATATTATCAATGAGTCTGACTTCGCCACAATAGACGGTAACACAACCGATGGCATGATCGAACGTCTTCACGGGCAGTAGGGTAGATTGATCTACAATCTCATAGTACTCCACTTCCAGTCCATCGATTGCATTGATGGTGTCTATGACTTGGCGCTGTACCTCACTGACGGACATCGTTTTTGCCCATTCTCGTGAAGCAAACAAAGTCTTGGATATGTTCAATGCCGTCTGTTTTTGCGCATCGCTTAACCGCTCATTGCGACTAGATAGGGCTAATCCACTCGCTTCACGTACGATAGGGCACCCTATGATTTGTAGTGTACCAAATGTATCTTTGAGTTTGGAGCGCTCTACCATAAAATGTATAATGGCTAACTGCTGATAATCTTTTTCTCCAAAATAGGCGCGGGTGGGGTGTACTAAGTAGAATAGTCGGCTCACCACTTGCACCACTCCATTGAAGTGCCCCGGACGCATTTTACCTTCCATCACTTGATCTAACCCACCGAAATCGAAATGGAAAGTGCTATTGATTTCTTGTTGGGAGTACATCTCTTCGGGTGTAGGGGCAAAAACGAAGTGCACTCCTAGTGAACGTAGTAGTTCGGCATCTCGTTCGAGATTACGGGGGTACTTGAGTAAGTCCTCCTGATTATTAAATTGGGTAGGATTGATGAAAACGGAAACGACGCATACATCGTTCTCGCTGACAGCACGTTTAACTAACGAAGCGTGCCCCTGATGGAGGGCTCCCATGGTAGGAACTAAGCCGACTGTTTTGTGCTGTTTCTGACAAGCCTCCATGTGTTGGAGGAGTTCTTGTTTAGAGGTAATAATTTGCATAAATGGTATGCTGATTGACTAAAAAAACGTGCAAAATTACAAAAAAAATGCAAAAAATGCAAAAAAAATGAAAAAAATAATGTAAATATCAATTTTTTTTTGTACCTTTGCCGTGCGAAAGTGTTTTTTCGTTAAAAAAGACGGCTTATGTTAGAACCCAAACGTATCCTTTTTATCTCGCAAGAGATATTTCCTTATCTGGCTGAAGAGACGCCTATACGGTTGCTCAATCGTCGCCTGCCTGAGTTCTTTCAAGCGAATGGCTTTGAGACCCGCACGTTTATGCCCAAATATGGGGAGATAAACGAGCGACGTAATCAGTTGCACGAAGTGATTCGCCTATCCGGAATGAATATCATCATTGATGATTCGGATCATCCGTTACTGCTCAAGGTGGCTAGTATTCAGGCAGCGCGTATCCAAATCTATTTTGTAGATAACGATGACTATTTCGGTCGTCGTAAGGGTATCTTGGATATGATGGATAATATGTACAAGGATAACGATGAACGCGTTATTTTCTTTGCTCGCAGCGTGCTGGAAACGGTGAAGAAGCTTCGTTGGACACCAGATGTGATATATTGTTCGGGTTGGGTGGGAGCTTTAGTACCCTTGTACCTTAAGTTAGCGTATGTGGATACGCCATTCTTTACCAATGCCAAAGTAGTATTGGCTTTAGATGATAAGGAGTATGCTAAGCCGTTTGATACCAGTTTTGTCAATAAGTTGATGATAGATGGTATATCCGCCAACAGCGTTCGTAGCATAGACGGGTTCCCTGTGGGTTATGAGGAGTTGATGCGCTTAGCCATTGATTATTCGGATGCGATTATCCAATCGACGCCGGTCGTTAATCAGCGTGTGATCAACTATGCACAAACAAGTGGGAAGCCTATTTTGCCCTATCAGGAAGGTGATGAGATGACGCGTTATTATACTTTCTGTCAAGATGTTATTCATCGCAATGAAGAATAAGTGGATAGAAATATTATTACTCATATGGACTATTGCCGCATGTATTAGTTGTAGTGAAGACAACTTAGCAGCGGGAAGTTCCATCCTTACATCAGAAGATAAAATAACGGTTCAAGTAGATACATTTGATATGCGATCTGCCATCTTGCCGTGCGACTCCATTATCTCATGGCCGGATTCGTTCCTATTAGGAGAGATGGAGAATTCATATGGTACGATGCATGCGCAGATATTGACCCAGTTTGCATGTCCTGAAGGTTTTCAATATCCTAGCGATATAGTGGTTGACTCCATGGAAATAGCCTTATCCTATCGTACCTATGACGGAGATGGGAATACGCCGATGGTGATAGATGTGAAGCGGATGAAGGAGACATTCCAATACTCCTCGTCCTATTCGACCTCCATATCGATTGATCAGTATGTAGCGGAGGATGCTCCGAGCATATTAGAGCACCCGAAGATTCTAGTTGCCTCCGAACGAGTTGATTCGTCTATATACACAGACGGAACGTATGCCACGGTTGTTCGCGCCAAATTATCGGACGAGTTTGTGGATTGGTTCACAGATCCGGCTTATCCCGAGCGTCGTCATTATACCACGCAAGAGGATTTCGACCAATGGTTCAAGGGATTATACATCTATTCGGACTTTGGTGGTTCCACGATCTTAAATGTAACCGATATTGCGCTCATTGTCCATTATTCCTTCTCCTACAAGCGGGGTGATCGCGATACGATTGTGAATGACGAGAAAGCATTGTATGCCAACTCCGAGGTGCGCCAAGTGAATGCGATACGATATGATCAAAAGGAGGAGGTCTTTAAACGTTTAGAGCAAGATAGTTCGCTGTATAACTATATTGTTGCGCCAGCGAACATATATACCGACTTGATGTTACCTATGGGTGCCATTAAAGATTCTATTATGAAGAAAGTGGGTAACAAACGCCCTTACGTCAATATGGCAAAAGTACGCGTGCAGGTAGATAACCTCTACGAGGGTAAATCGTCCTTGCGTGAGCCAGACGATTGGTCGCAACCGGCAGCTTATATGCTCCTACTCAAAGCCGAAGCCTTCCAGCGGTTCTTCCTATATAAGGAGTTACCATCGGACACCTGTGCGCTTCTGGCGTCATTAGCCTATACGACGGTAGATGGGACGGATGATGTCGTGTACTACTATGAATACGAATTAGCATCCCTATTAACGAATATCTTACGTCATAAAGAGGATACAACGAATATATTAGACATGGTGCTTGTTCCTGTATCTGTTCAGTACGCGAGCAGTTCTTCGACAGCCGTTATTACAGCTGTGAAACAGCAGCAGACCATCTCAGCGACTAAGATATACTCTGCCTCGAATGTCTTTAGTCCGATGTCTATCGAGGTCGTGTTCTCGGGATTCTAAGGGGGAGAGCATAGGTTATATCAAACAAAAAGGCTACCAATCGGTAGCCTTTTTCTTATCGTCTTATCCAATGACTTACGCTAATTTATTCACGTAGATTGCCAATTTGGACTTGAGGTTAGCAGCTTTGTTGCGATGGATGATGTTGCGCTTAGCTAACTTATCCAACATGGAGCTAACTTGTGGCAGAGCCTTAGCGGCAGCAGCCTTGTCTGTAGTTGCACGCAGGTCGCGAACGGCGTTGCGAGCGGTTTTAGCGTAATAGTGATTGTGTGCCTTGCGAGCGATCGTTTGGCGAATACGCTTCAAAGATGATTTGTGATTTGCCATCTTGTAGTTGTTGTTTTTTAATTAAACAAATGATTTACCTTTGAGGAAGGTCAGTTTTGGTAGCCTATAGCAGAGTCGAACTGCTCTTTACAGAATGAAAATCTGTCGTCCTAGCCGATAGACGAATAGGCCAAGTTATTTACGATTTGGTCATTTACGATGTACGATTGGGTACAGAATTTGACCAAAAAGCGTGCAAAAGTACTATATTTTTTTGAATTACCAAAATTTTTGACGAAAAAAAACGTTTTTTTTTGATTTTTTTTGTCTATTTGCTATTTTTATTGTACCTTTGTGCCCAAATTAGATAAAGATGAAGGCTCGATTAACCATATTACTCCTATTGGGCGCGTTCGCGTGCGCCTATGCACAAAAGAAAGATAATAAGGTAGCACAACCGGATTTGGCTACGGCGGATAATACTTTTTTTGATCCAACCCGTCCTGATCCTAATGCACCAGTCTATCGTTTTGCGGTGGAGTATCGATTAGAGTTGGGTTATAACCAGAACGAACAACGGTCAGAAAACTTTCCCAATATGTTCTTGAACGGAGCCCATGTAGGTGCTACGTTTGATTTCTTATTGCCATATCATTTGTCCATACAGACCGGTGTGCTGATGAACGTTGTTTATGGTACAAATACGCAGCATTCGCGCTCCATAACAACAGATGCCACTCAGGAGGAATATTTACATAACCGCGTGACGGAGTGGACGATGACTATTCCTGTTCGGTGCTATTATGTCATTCCCCTTTGGAAAAAGTTGAACATGTTCTTCTTTACGGGACCTGATCTCACCATCGGTCTCATACAGGATGTCAAAGTGGAGGATCATCTGAGTGACCCTACCCGCGAATGGTGGGGACAACATGGCGCTCACTTAACCGATTATGACCGTTACGCTTCGGGAGAACTCTATCGATGCAATGTTCATTGGGGGTTAGGTGGTGGTTTGGAATGGGATATGTACAGACTACAGGCTGGGTATGACTTTGGACTCAATAACTTAGTGAAGGATAAGGCCGCTTCCTATCAGAAAATGAACGAATGGGGTTGGTTTGTCACCGTGGCCTTTAGATTATGATCACCTCTTTTTTAGCAGACCTCCATCGTCTGCGCACTCAATCACCATTGGTGTATAACATCACCAATGCTGTTGCTATGGACTTTACTGCCAATGCGTTACTCGCTATTGGTGCTTCGCCTATTATGTCCAATGCTATGGACGAAGTACTAGACCTATGTGCCGCAGCATCCGTCCTCGTCTTGAACATAGGCACACTCGATACTGCCCAACTCAACCTGATGCTGGCTGCAGGAAAGCAGATGCAAACTTTGGGTCACCCCATCGTCTTTGATCCTGTTGGAGCAGGGGCATCCACTTATCGCACCGAATCGGCATGGCAGATCATAGAGACTTGTCATCCGACTATTATTCGAGCTAATGCCTCCGAGATCCATGCTCTTGCTCTTCATGGTACATCCTTGGTACACGACACCCCTTCTATCAAGGGGGTAGATGCTACCATCAGTGGGGCGGAAGTGGTGGATGCTGCCCAAGCGCTTGCCCGAAAGACGGGTGCCATCGTTGTTGTCAGTGGTGAACGGGATTATATCACCGATGGACAGCGGGTGGACACGGTCACCGGTGGATCCCTTTTACAGACCCGTGTGACTGCTATGGGGTGTGCTGCGACGACTATTGTGGCAGCCTTTGCGGCGGTGAATAGTGATCCCTATCAAGCTGCCATCCACGGAATGACCGCCATGAGTAAGGCTGGGGAACAGGCGGCACTCCAAGCGCAAGGAAGTGGTAGTATGCGCACATTATTTTTAGATGCATTGTATGGACTATAATAAGATTCTATGTTTGGTAACAGGTGTTAGTCCACATCCGCTCGTGGAGGTGGTGGCACAAGCCGTCCAAGGTGGTTGTAATATGGTGCAATTACGGGAGAAAGATATGGATACCCGTGCGATGATTGACGAAGCGAGACAGTTGCAGGCCGTTTTGGTGGGTACAGGAGTGCCGCTGATCATCAATGATCGTGTGGATGTAGCCTTAGCGGTTCATGCCGATGGGGTGCACTTGGGACAGTCTGATATGGATGTGATAACGGCGAGAAGGCTATTAGGCGATAAGGCGATTATTGGTCTCTCGGTGGAGAATATGGAGCAGGTGCGGCTATCCAACGCGCTACCGATTGACTATATCGGCATCTCGCCCGTTTTTGCTACACCGACGAAGACGAATACGGCTTGTCCTTTTGGTTTAGAAGGAACGCGTCAGGCTGTAGCACTCAGTACGCATCCTACGATCGGTATAGGAGGCATACACTTGGACAATGTAGCCGAGGTGATGGCAACAGGGCTGAACGGCATCGCCGTCGTTTCCGAGATCATGAATGCCACCGATCCCCTCCTCGCAGCCCAATCTCTAGCTGCTCACCTCTCCCCTCTAAACTGTAGCAGCGAAGCTGCGTCCTCTAAACTCTCCCCTCTCACCTATAAGCGTGTGCTAACTATTGCGGGGAGTGATTCCGGTGGTGGTGCAGGCATACAGGCAGATATCAAAGCCATATCCGCCTGTGGTTGTTATGCAGCGTCCGCTATTACGGCCATTACGGCGCAGAACACCATGGGGGTACAAGCCGTATCGCCGGTGCCGATTGATATACTGACAGGGCAGATTGCTGCTGTGGTGGAAGATATAGGGGTGGATGCTGTTAAGATAGGTATGCTGCATTCGGAAGCGGTCGTGCAAGCGGTGGCTCAAGCATTGGATCAATATGGTATAACCAATGTGGTGCTTGACCCAGTGATGGTATCCACCTCTGGTCATCGGTTGATGGAAGAGAGTGCCGTTGCTTCTTTGCAACGCGATTTGCTACCCCAAGCGCGAGTCATTACACCCAATATCCCCGAAGCTGAGATCCTCTTGGGGGGTGTGTCCCTTCAACAGCAATCGGATTTGCCTATAGCGGCTAAGCAATTGGCAGAGCGGTATAGAACATCTGTTTTACTTAAGGCGGGTCATCTCTCGGAAGAATGTTTGGTCGATATTCTCTATGATCGGGAAACAGACCAGATGATTGAACTGCCTTCTGTGCGTGTACATACCCCCAATACCCATGGTACAGGTTGTACGATGTCGTCTGCTTTAGCGGCATACTTAGCGCAAGGATATTCCCTTATTGAAGCTGCTCATAAAACGAAAGATTATATGAATGCCGCCATCGTGGCAGGTGCAAAATATCAACTCGGGCATGGTCACGGAGCGGTCGCACATTTTAACCGATGGTGGTTATAGTGGAACTTTTTTCATGCAGATAGCGGTTTTTTTGCATTTTTTACGGCAAAAATTTGCATAAGTCAGAAAAAAGTTGTAATTTTGCGCGGTTTTTTGCGTACGCAATCAATAATATAAATAAATAAAATAACAAAACATTATGCAAAACAAAGGACTTGTTCGAATTTTGGCGGTATGCTTGGCATTAGTATGCGCCTTCTATCTGTCGTTCAGTTTGGTGACTTCGCGTTATGACAAAAAGGCGAAGGAGTATGCCGCTGGCGATGCTCAAAAAGAGTTTGTGTATCTCGATTCTATCGCTACACAGAAAGTGTGGTTTGGCTACACTTTGAAAGAATGCCGTGAGAAAGAAATCAATCTCGGTTTGGACTTGAAGGGTGGTATGAACGTCACCATGGAGGTTTCCGTTCCTGACATTCTTCGCGCACTCAGTGGTTACAACACCTCTGACATCTTCAACCAATCCATGGCCATGGCTGCTCAAAAGCAGAAGAGCAGTGGTGCTGATTTCGTGACTCTGTTCATTGAATCATTCTATGAGGTTGATCCTAATGCGCAGTTATCCGCTATTTTCTCCACCTTCGAATTGAAGGATAAAGTGACGCTTAATTCTACCAATGCAGAGGTAGAAAAAGTGATTCGTGAGGAAGTGGATGGTGCTATCAATAACTCCTTCAACGTATTACGTACCCGTATTGACCGCTTTGGTGTCGTTCAACCGAACATCCAGAAGCTGTCGCAACCCGGTCGTATTCTGATTGAGTTACCTGGTATCAAAGAGCCTGAGCGTGTTCGTAAACTGCTTCAAGGTAGTGCGAACTTAGAGTTCTGGGAGACTTATGATTTCGCAGAGATTCTGCCTCAGATTGCTCAGATCAACAATGAGTATGCTAAACTCAATGCTGCCAATGAGGATGCTAAGGACGCTAAGAAAGATGCCAAAGTAGAGAAGGCAAAAGAAGTAAAAGAGAGTGACGACATCGCTGACCTTGTAGAAGGTTTAGATACGGATAGTGCTGCGGCTGATCAGGTTGCGGCTGTGGAGAATTATAAGAAGAATAATCCTCTCTTTGCTATCCTCAATCCTAGCATTAACAATGCGGGTCAGGCTTATCGCGGTCCAGTCGTAGGTATGGTACACTACACCGATACAGCGAAAGTGAATGCGATGCTCTCCTCCACGATTGCTAAACAAGTATTGCCACGTGATCTCCGTCTCAAATGGACGGTAAAGGCAATTGACGAGGCTGGTTCTGTTTATCAACTCGTAGCGCTGAAGGCACAACGTGATGGTCGTGCAAGCCTCGAAGGTGACGTTATCACCGATGCTCGCGCTGACTTCTCGCAAATGAGTGCATATGCGAATGTTTCTATGTCGATGAACGCTGAGGGCGCTAAGACATGGCAGCGTTTAACCCGTGACAATATCGGTAAGTCGGTAGCCATTGTATTGGATGGTTATGTATATTCTTTCCCAACTGTACAAAACGAGATCGCAGGTGGTAACAGTCAGATCACAGGTAACTTCACCGTGGAAGAGGCTAAGGACTTAGCCAATACCTTGAAATCTGGTAAGATGCCAGCTCCTGCTCGTATTATCCAGGAGGATGTGGTTGGTCCTTCCCTTGGTCATGAGGCTATCGTGAATGGTTTGTGGAGCTTCGTTTTGGGCTTCTTCCTGATCCTCGTTTACATGATTTTCTACTACGGCTGGATTCCTGGTCTGATTGCCGATGGTGCATTGCTGTGCAACGTGTTCCTGCTGGTAGGTATTCTCGCTTCGTTCAGCGCCGTGCTGACCTTACCTGGTATCGCCGGTATTGTGTTGACCATGGGTATGGCAGTCGATGCGAATGTGCTGATCTACGAGCGTATTCGTGAGGAACTGAATGCTGGTAAGAACTTGCGCAAGGCTATCGACGATGGTTTCAAGGGCGCTATCTCTGCCATTGTGGATGCGAACGTGACTTCTTTCCTAACAGGTGCTATCTTGGCTATCTTCGGTACTGGTCCAATCAAAGGCTTCGCTGTAACGTACATGATTGGTATCATCTCGTCCTTCCTGACCGCCGTGTTCATTACTCGTCTGTGGTTAGAGAGCTATGCACGCAAAGAGGATGCAAAGGAGTTGACCTTCACGACTCGTTTGATGAAGAACTTCTTACAGAATAAGAAAGCGAACTTCGTTGGTGCTCGTAAAGTGTTCTACATCATTGCTGGTGTATTAGTGGCAGTAGGTATTGTTGGTTTGGATCCGCACGTGTTCGGTAAACTGAATTTGGGTATCGATTTCTCTGGAGGTCGTAACTATATCATTCGTTTTGCACAGGATGTGAATACCCAAGAGGCTGAAAAGACCTTGACGGATGCCTTTATGGCGCAGAACCCAGAAGGTGAGAACCTTACCGTGCGTGTCATCACCATTGGTGCTGCTAACCAAATCCGTGTATCGACTAACTTCCGTATCAATGATAACTCCGAGACTTTGGATGACGAGATTGAGGCATTGTTATATGAGGGCTGCAAACCTTACTTAGACGAGTCGATTACGTTTGAGCAATTCAAATCGACCGAGATCAACCCAGAGGTAGGTATCATGCAGTCTCAGAAAGTGGGTCCTGCTATTGCAGACGATATCACGACTGCTGCGGTGATTGCTGTCATTTGCGCGTTGATAGGTATCTTCCTCTATATCCTGCTTCGTTTCCGTAACTTCGCTTACTCAGTAGGTGCGTTGACCGCTTTGACACATGATACGATTCTGGTATTAGGTGCATACGCAGTATTGTGGAAGATTATGCCTTTCTCCATGGAGATTGACCAAGCCTTTATCGCGGCTATATTGACGGTTATCGGTTACTCCATCAATGATACGGTGGTTATCTTCGACCGTGTTCGTGAGTACAATACCCTTTATCCGAAACGCGATAAAGCTGCGAACATCAATGGTGCTATCAATGCGACATTGAGTCGTACATTCTCTACATCGATGAGTACGTTTGTCGTTCTGTTGGCTATCTTCGTATTCGGTGGTGAGACTATTCGTGGTTTCGTCTTTGCTCTCCTGTTAGGTGTGATTGTAGGTACGTTCTCGAGTATGTGTATCGCTCCGAACATCTATTACGAGATCCTACGTGCACAAGCTTGTCGTCGCGAGAAGAAGGCCGTTAACGCCTAGCGCGCGTACGCGTATATAATATGTAAGGAGTCGAGCCTCGGCTCGGCTCCTTATTATATGGTTTTTTAAAAAAGTTCTAGAAGTTCTAGAAAGTCTAGAAGTTCTAGAAATAGTCCCAACAATTAACATATATGAATAACGATTTCTTAAATTTTGCTACAGCACAAGGGCTGAACTCTATGCATGTAGAGAAAGTGATGACCGACGCACAAGCGAATGTGATTCGTGATAATTATATCTCCCCCTCTATCTTAGAGGAGCGTCAACTCAATGTGACGCAGATGGATGTGTTCTCTCGTTTAATGATGGATCGCATCATCTTCTTGGGGACGGAGGTGAATGACTACACCGCTAATGTGATTCAAGCGCAGTTACTTTACTTGGATTCGGTTGATAACGATCGCGATATTAGTATCTATCTCAATACCCCTGGTGGCAGTGTATATGCTGGTTTGGGTATTTATGATACGATGCAGTTCGTGCGCTCTAAGGTAGCCACTATCTGCACGGGTTTGGCAGCATCTATGGGTGCAGTCTTGCTGGTGGCAGGTGAGAAGAATATGCGTGCAGCGTTGCCTCATAGTCGTGTGATGATTCATCAACCTTTAGGAGGTATCCAAGGGCAGGCATCGGATATTGAGATCACCGCCAAAGAGATTCTTAAACTCAAGGACGAACTCTATCAGATCATTGCTGACCACTCCGGTCAGAACATCGATCGTATTCGTCAAGATGCGGATCGTGACCATTGGATGACGGCAAAGGAGGCGCTGGATTATGGCATGATTGACCGCATATACACTCGTAAAGGAGAATAATAATGGCACGCAATAGTAAATCCGATAAATGTTCGTTTTGTGGAAGAGGCGAACGTCATCTCTTCCAAGGCGATGATGGGGCATTCATTTGCTACGACTGTATCGAAGCGGGACACAAGATGGTGCAAGAGGAGATTGCGCATCAAGGCAAAGCTGCCGATATGAACAACCTCTCTTTGAGCAATCTTCCCAAACCTGCGGACATCAAGGCCTTCTTAGATCAATACGTGATCGGTCAAGATGAAGCAAAGAAGTACCTATCTGTTGCTGTTTATAACCATTATAAGCGCCTACTACAACCCCAAGACGATGGGGTCGAGATCGAGAAATCCAACATCGTTATGGTTGGTTCAACGGGAACGGGTAAGACGCTTATGGCACGCACTATTGCTAAACTCTTAGCCGTACCATTTACCATCGTGGATGCTACCGTTTTGACCGAAGCAGGTTACGTAGGTGAAGATGTGGAATCATTGCTTGTACGACTATTACAGGAAGCCGATTATGATGTCCGTCGTGCTGAGAAAGGTATCGTTTTTATTGATGAAATAGACAAGATAGCTCGTAAAGCCGATAACCCCAGTATCACTCGTGATGTGAGTGGTGAAGGTGTGCAACAGGGCTTGCTCAAACTGCTTGAAGGTAGTGTGGTCAATGTGCCACCTCAAGGCGGACGTAAGCACCCGGAGCAGGAGTTCATCCATGTGAATACGCAGAATATCCTCTTTATTTGCGGCGGCGCATTTGATGGTATCGAGCGTAAGATTGCTCAACGTCTCAATACCCAAGTGGTCGGATTTGATGCTTCGCTCAAGAGTCAGAAAGTGGATAAGAACGACTTACTTAAGTATATAGCGCCTCAGGATTTAAAGGCCTTTGGTCTCATTCCTGAGATCATCGGTCGTTTGCCTATTCTTACCTATTTAGAGCCCTTAGATAGGGATGCATTACGCCGTATCTTAGTAACGCCTAAGAACGCTATCACTAAGCAGTATCAGAAACTATTAGGTATGGATGGTGTTCAACTCACCTTTGAACCTGAAGCGCTGGATTTCATTGTGGATAAAGCTATTGAGTTTAAGTTAGGTGCTCGTGGATTGCGTAGCCTCACAGAGACGATCATGATCGACCTGATGTATGATCTGCCGTCCCAATCGCAAGATAAACCGACCTCTTTTGTCATCACTCGTGCTTTGGCGGAAGAGAAAATCAATAAAGCAGACCGCATACGGTTACAGAACGCAGTCTGATGCAAGCCATTGTCCTTCATAGTGTCGTGCCCGTTCGCCAAGAGGCGTCTGAAGGTAGTGAGCAACTCACCCAGTTGCTCTTTGCGCAGGTGGTGACTATCTTAGAGGAACAGCCGCGTTGGACACGTGTTTGCTTGGACGAAGATGGACAAATAGGTTGGGTGGATCGAAAGATGATCATTCCTATGTCCGACACGGAGGCACAACAGATGGCAAAGGTAGCGCAACAAGCCATTGTTAGGATGCCAATGGCGTACGCGGTGAGCGAGAACAATGGTCAAACTATTCCCCTTACCGCAGGAACCCATTTGCCTAACTACCAAGATGGTCGCTTTGACATCCTCGGTGTGTCTTTCCGTATTGACCCCCAGATGGTGGCGGAGCAGCCGCTAACGATGAACGCTTCGACATTGATGGAGACCGTCCGTTTCTTCCTCAATATTCCCTATCTATGGGGTGGAAAGAATGCCTTAGGTATGGATTGCTCAGGGTTTACCCAAGTCATCTGCTCTCTCTTTGGAAGGTCGCTACGTCGTAACGCTTCGGAGCAAGCCCAACAAGGACATGAAGTCTCCGGGTTGTCACATGCCCAAGTGGGTGACCTCGTTTTCTTTGACCATGAAGATGGACGTATCAGTCATGTGGGGATATTGCTTGATGGTGAGCGCGTCATTCATTGCTCGGGTAGAGTAAAAGTAGAGAAGATCGACCAAAAGGGGATCTTCTCTAATGAACCAAACGTGGGCTATACGCACCACCTTGTCGCTATTAGGCGAGTTGATTAACGAACGCGCTCGCAGTAACTACCATCGCGTGTATCTACGCGAATGATTTCTCCCTCGTTGCAGAACAAAGGTACGCGAATCTCTGCACCCGTCTCCAACTTAGCAGGTTTGAGTGTGTTGGTAGCGGTATCGCCCTTAATACCAGGCTCGGTATATGCGATAGCCAACTCTACCTTAGTAGGTAATTCAGCAAAGAGCACGGTCTCGGTGGAAGCATCGCTCACTACTTCGCAAACCATACCTTCTTTTAAGAAATCTACACCAGTGATGAGATCATGAGCGATAGGAATCTGCTCAAAGGTCTCTTGATTCATGAAGATATAATCTTCACCCTCCTGATAGAGGAATTGGTGAGGACGACGCTCTACGCGTACATCTTCTAGTTTCTCACTGATGTCGAAACGACGGTCTAATACACGGCCATCTACTACATCTTTCATCTTCACGCGCATGAAGGTGTTACCCTTACCAGGTTTCACATGAAGGAACTCGATCACGAAATACAAACGACCATCCAAGCGGATGCAAACGCCGTTCTTAATGTCTTGTGAATTAATCATAATTATGTATAATTTGTTTTAATAAATGCGCTTTTTCACGTTTCAGCGTGCAAAAGTACAAAAAAAAATCGAATTATGCAAAAAGATTTGCACATTTGCACATTTTTTTATACCTTTGCGGCAAATTTAAACTATTATGGCAGATTTTTTTATTCGATTCAGTGCTTTTTTGGGTGAATTTGACATTTGGCAAGTGTTATCATCGTTTGTGTTTTTGATTGCCATTATTGACCCCTTTGGTAATATACCCGTCACCATTGCTATGGAGGAGAAGGGCACTAAGATTAGTGCTTGGCGGGTGTGCTTAGCGAGTACTGTCATCTTGATGGTTTTCTTGTTCTTGGGCGAATGGGTACTCAAGTTATTCAATGTTCAGATTGAGTATTTTGCTGTAGCCGGTGGATTTATCATCTTCTTGATGGCGTTAGAGATGATTCTCGATATCGTCATTTTCCAACCTACCCAGTTTAGTGGTTCGGGATCGATTGTGCCTCTCGCTTTCCCGATGTATGCAGGTCCTGGTGCCTTTACGGCATTGCTTTCTATTACGGCGGAGTACTCCATTATCAACTTGCTTTACTCGTTGGTACTCTGTATGCTAGTGTTGTATTTGGTACTTATTGGCACGCACTGGTTGACGAAGTATCTAGGTGAAACGTCACTCTATATTATTCGTAAGTTCTTTGGCATTATTGTGCTTGCTATATCGTGTAAGTTGATGTTCGGTAACCTAGCCGCCATCTTCTAATGAACGCTGTACAAGTCTTACAGTTAGCTCGCGAAGTCGGTTTGGACGATGCGGCACTTGTTTCTGCTCAGCGATTGGATGCCGAGGCGGCATTCATGGAGAGTTGGGTAGCAAATGGACTGCATGGGAACATGTCTTACTTGGAGCGCAATCGAGAGTTACGTTATGACCCACGAGAGTTAGTCCCAGGTGCGAAAACGATTGTGGTGGGAGTATTGACCTACGACCATAGTGGTCATGACTATCATCGCGCTGTGAAGTCCAAACTCTATGAGTTAGAGGCGAAAATACGGGAGTTGGATGCTACTGTTGAAGTGGCGGATACACAGCATGTTTTTTGTGACTCGGCTCCGTTCTTAGAACGCGCTTGGGCGGTGAAAGCAGGGCTTGGATTTATTGGTAAGAACCACCAGTTCATCCATCCCACCTTAGGTTCGTATGTCCACTTAGGAGAATTGGTGCTCAATACACACTTTGAACCTTTTGAACCCTTAGAACTTTTAAAACAGCCCGCAGGGCGTCTTCAACCCTCACGCTGTGCGGATTGCACCAAGTGCCTCGCCGCTTGCCCAGGTCAGGCATTAGGTCAAGCCGAATGGGATGCTCGTCGTTGCGTGGCATATGTAACCCATCGATGTGAAATTTGTCAACAAGTTTGTCCATATAATGAAACCATTCAATGAAATGAAGATTGCTCTCGCGTCGGATCACGCGGGGTATAACCTCAAACAAGAGGTCATGGCATACCTTACCAAACAGGGTGCCGAGTTAAAAGATTTTGGTTGTTTCTCGACCGAGAGTTGTGACTATCCTGATTTTGCCCACCCATTGGCTATAGCGGTGGAGAAAGGCGAATTCGATTTTGGTATTACCATTTGCTCAACGGGTAATGGTATATGCATCACTGCCAATAAGCACCAAGGAATACGTGCTGCTTTGTGCTGGGACGTGCCTTTGGCAGATTTTGCCCGCCGTCACAATAACGCCAATGTCTTAGGTATGCCCGCCAACTATATCTCTCAGGAGAAAGCGTTGGCTATTGTGCAACAGTTCTTTACCACCGATTTTGAGGGTGGTCGCCACGAGCGTCGTGTCAATAAGATTCCTGTGGCATAGAACGATCAATCTGCTCCGAGCAGAATCATCTTACGCGCTATCCCTATTGGGGGTAGTGCGTGTTCGTCATTTACCCACGTTCGTCTCTATCGAGCCTGCTAATATTTGTCAACTTCACTGTCCTCAATGTCCAGTAGGCACTCAACATCTGACAGCGAAGCGGTCTGACTTCCAATTTTCCAATTTTCAAATTTTACTCCCGCAGATAGCACCCTATGCCCATACTGTGCAGTTCTACTTCCAAGGTGAGCCTTTGCTGAACTCGGATCTGCCGAAGATGATTGCCCTTGCCCATCAAGCAGGACTGTACACGATTGTCTCAACCAATGCTCAATCGCTGACACCTATCTTGGCGAAGCAATTGGTCGCATCTGGTTTGAGCCGTATTATTGTCTCTATCGACGGCATGAGTGAAGCGTCGTATAATGCCTATCGGGTAGGAGGTAGTTTGCATAAAGCATTAGACGGATTAACTTACTTGCGTCAGGCTAAGAACGAGATAGGAGCACCTATTCATATCGAACTGCAATGCTTGCGCCTCAGGAGTAATGAGCATGAATGGGCAGCGATGAAAAGTCACTATCGTGTTATGGGTGCGGATAGCCTTACCTTCAAGACGGCACAGTTCTATCACTATGAAAAGGGTAATCCACTTATGCCATCCAACGAACGCTACTCACGTTATACCCGTCTATCGGATGGTACCTATCGTCTCAAACATCGCCATATCCACGCCTGCCATCGCCTTTGGACAGGGGCTGTTATCACTACTACTGGCGAACTCTTACCCTGCTGTATGGATAAGGCGGCGCAGTATAGTTTCGGGAATGTATTTGAGTCTTCTTTCGAGCAATGTTACCATAGCCTTGCTGCCGACCATTTCCGTGCCCACCTTCTAAGCACCCATTTCGATTTACCTATCTGTCAAAACTGTTAAAATAGGATAATTTTGTAAATTATCCCGAAAAAGTTGGGAAATATTTGCATATATCGAAATAATGTTGTAATTTTGCACCCAAATAAAAAATGAACCACTATGAACATTAGTTTTCAGATTAATTATCGCACACCTTATGGCCAGTCACTATGCGTGATTGAGATGTCTAAACACTTTGGTTGGAGTGAGAAAAAGCCTTTGCAACTCCATTGTCAGGGGCAGGATTATTGGACAGAGACGATTGAAGTACCAGACACCACGGGCACTATTCAGTATAAGTATGCCATCCGTTTGGAGGATGGTGGCTATATCTACGAGGCGGGGGAGCCACGTTCGTTAACTCTTCATGCAGCGGAGAAACGTATGATTGTGCGTGATTTTTGGCAAGCTGAAAATGCCGAGAAAGCATTCTATACGACAGCCTTCTTAAAAGCGCTCTTCCATCGTACCAATCCGCAGATGGCGAAAGTGGGCAAATGCAATATCCGCTTTAGTATTGACCTGCCGCAGATCCTACCGACCCAAGGTGTGGGCGTGATGGGAAACGTACCCGAATTGGGTAATTGGTCACCGGACAAGATGGTCGTTCTGTTGGATGGCGAGTTTCCTGTTTGGCGTGGTGAAGTGACGATCAAACCGGATCAGGTGGTTGAATATAAGTACGTCATATACGATTTAAAGACGAAAGCCATTGTGGACATGGAGTGGGGTGAGAACCGCCACATCTGGGGTATCACCAAGGGTGTGAAGATTAATATCAACGATCGCAATTTCCGCCGTACTCAACCTCGTTTCAAAGGCGCCGGTGTGGCTGTACCCGTCTTCTCGTTGCGTACGGAGGATGGTTTCGGTATAGGCGAGTTCCTCGATCTGAAGAAGATGGCAGAGTGGGCAGCCTTAACGGGACAGAAGATGATCCAGACCCTGCCTATCAACGATACGACATTGACCCATACGAACACCGACTCCTATCCTTATAACGCGGTGTCTGTCTTTGCATTGCATCCCATCTATATCAATATCCCTCGTATGGGTAAACTCACGGCAGCACAGAAGAAGCAATACGAGGCGACTAAGAAAGCCTTTAACGCCAAGACCATTGCTGATTACCAATGTGTCTATGACGAGAAGATGAAATATTTCCTCGCCATCTATAAGGCAGAGAAAGAGCAGGTACTCGCGTCCGATGAGTATAAGGAGTTCTTTACTAAGAACAAGACTTGGCTCAAACCCTATGCGGATTTCTTGCATAAACGCGACAAACAGCCTGCTGAATTCTACTGTTTCTTGCAGTTCTATGCCGACCAGCAACTATCTGAGGCAGTGGCGTACGCCCACTCGTTAGGTGTGGCTATGAAGGGGGATATACCTATTGGTATTAGTCCTGACTCGGTCGATGCCCATACGGATCCGCAACTCTTTAATTTGGATGCTTCTGCGGGTGCACCCCCTGATGATTTCTCGATGAGTGGTCAGAACTGGGGTTTCCCAACGTATAACTGGGACGTGATGGCGCAGGATAACTTCGCTTGGTGGCGTCGCCGTTTCACGAAGATGCAGGACTATTTTGATGCTTATCGCGTCGATCATATCCTTGGTTTCTTCCGTATCTGGCAAATGCGTAAAACAGACGTATGGGGATTATGTGGACACTTCAGCCCCGCACTGCCTTATTCGCTGCAAGACCTGTGGAACATGGGCGTTAAGTTGGATGAAGATCGTATGACTAAGCCCTACCTCCGTTCCAATTTCTTGGGCGATGTGTTTGGCTTTGATACCGAATTTGCGAAGGAACATTTCCTCAATACCAATGATGGTTACGTCTATTGGTTCAAGGACGAGTTCGATACACAGGTTAAGGTACAGAACTACTTCGACCACTTGCCCGCTAAGTCTCCTGCAAAGGCACTAACGCCTGAGGCTCAGGAAAATATTAAGAACGGCTTGTTGTACTTGCATTGCGAGGTGCTGTTTGTGCGTGACCAACGTCACCCCGAACTCCTACACCCCCGTATCACCGTTTATCAGTCGCACTCGTACAACGAACTCTATGTTGATCAGAAGGATGTAATCATTCGTATCTATAATGACTATTTCTATCGTCGTCATACCCAATTCTGGCGTGATTCAGCGATGCGTAAGTTACCGACCCTCATTCGTTCAACCGGTATGCTTTGCTGCGGCGAAGACCTGGGTATGGTGCCCGCTTGTGTACCCGATGTGATGCACGAGTTGCAGATCCTCAGTCTCGAGATTCAGCGCATGCCCAAGGATCCAACGATCACCTTTGCACACCCTGCTGATGCACCCTATCTTAGCGTTTGCACGACCGGTACACATGATATGAACCCGATGCGTGCTTGGTGGGAAGAGGATCGCGGTAAGACCCAAAAGTTCTATAATGAACAGATGGGGTGGTGGGGTGAAGCTCCTCAACAGATGACGCCTGAGATTGCGGAGTTCATCATCAATCAGCACATGTACTCTCCCGCTATGTGGGTCATCCTACCGCTGCAAGATTGGCTCGCTATTGACGGCGAAGTGCGCTTGGGTGACCAGTTTGCAGAACGTATCAACGTACCTGCTAACCCCAAACATTTCTGGAACTACCGCATGCACCTCACCCTCGAGGAACTGCTCAAAAAGAAAGACTTTAACAACAAAGTTAAACAACTCACCTCCGTGAGATAACCTCCCAAAGAAGCCGTGCGAACGGCTTCTTTTTTTGTGCTCTACAAGTAACAAAAAGTAAAAAAATAGGTTCAAAATTTGGATATTTGAAAAAAAAGCAGTACTTTTGCACTCGATTTCAGTTTTTTCTGAATTATATCGCGGAGTAGAGCAGTGGTAGCTCGTCAGGCTCATAACCTGAAAGTCGGTGGTTCGATCCCATCCTCCGCAACATAGGAAGCCGCATTCTTGCGGCTTTTTTTGTGCCTATAAGGGTGCTTTTGGGGCGTTTTTTTAATAATGTGCATTTTTTCGAAAAAAATGAGGTCGAATATTTGCGTATATCATTTTTTTTTTGTACCTTTGCAGCCGATTTACACGTACGCGCGCTACGCGCGTGACTCAGAATCCCTAGAACCCCTAGAAAATCTAGAGAATCTAGAAAGTCTAGAAAGTCTAGAACATCTAGCAAAAACCGAATAAATATAAAATACACTATATGGAAGAACAAGAAAAGTATGATGGTTCGAGTATTCAAGTGCTCGAAGGATTAGAGGCAGTGCGGAAACGTCCTGCCATGTACATTGGAGACATCTCCGGCAGAGGTCTGCATCACTTGGTTTATGAGGTGGTGGATAACTCTATCGATGAGGCATTAGCAGGCTTCTGCAACGAGATAGCAGTGCACATTAACCCGGACAATAGTATCACGGTACAGGATAATGGTCGTGGTATCCCTGTCGATATGCACCCCAAAGAGCATCGCTCAGCATTGGAGGTGGTGATGACTGTGCTGCACGCCGGTGGTAAGTTTAATAAAGATTCGTACAAGGTCAGCGGTGGTCTGCATGGCGTGGGCGTGAGTTGTGTGAATGCACTCTCTACCAAGATGCACGTGGAGGTTTATCGCGATGGTAAGATCTTCTCGCAAGACTATGAGAAAGGTAAACCCCTTGCTCCAGTTCATAATATCGAGTTGAACGAAGCGACAGGTAACTGGGAGCAAGGTAAGACGGGTACATTCGTGCAGTTTTGGCCGGATAATACCATCTTTACCGAGACGGTCTATTCGTACGATATCCTCGCTAACCGTATGCGTGAGCTCGCATACCTCAATGCGGGTGTGAAGATTATCCTCAAAGATAAGCGTGAGAAAGT
>DCID01000035.1:0-8989 GCA_002315745.1 Bacteroidales bacterium UBA1735
CTGTTCGACGAGATCGAGAAAGCCCATCCGGATGTGTTCAACGTGCTGCTGCAAGTGCTGGACGATGGACGACTGACGGATAACAAGGGTAGGTTAGTCAACTTCAAGAACACGCTTATCATCATGACCTCTAACCTCACCGAGGAGCAGTTACGGGCATCGGTTAGACCGGAGTTTATCAACCGTATCGACGATATCATTCACTTCGAGGAACTGAACGAAGATGCTATCCGTCAAGTAGTTGAGCTGCAAGTAGGTCGCGTGCATAAGATGCTCGAAGAGCAGGGTATAGACCTGCGCGTCACATCGGATGCGATAGGGTTTATCGCCCATGAGGGATATGACCCGCAGTATGGGGCGCGGCCTGTGAAACGGGCGCTGCAACGACTGGTGCTCAATGAACTCAGTAAGCAGATCATTGGCGGACGCGTGGATGCCAAGAGGCCGGTGATCGTCGAACTGCGCGATGGGGAACTGAGGTTTAGGAACTAGGAAGGACTAGGATTAGGGAGAAAAAGTGAGGCAAAATGCACTTTTTCTCCTTTTTTATTTGTGTATGTCAAAAAAAAGTAGTATCTTTGCACGCTTTTTTATTGTGCGCACATGCGACGTATACGCGTAAAATATGGATTAGTGAGTCTGCTCATGTTGGTAATGAGCACGTTAGGATTATCGGCACAAACGCCGGTAACTGCTTTGCCCGGTACATACGGTACGGAGTTCTGGGCAGGGTTCATGTCAAACAATGTGACTAGTCTGGAAGGTACCCCCCCGAAGTTTACTATTTATGCTGTAGCTGAAGAGGCGGTAACAGTAGTTGTTGCATTGGGTAGTGCTCCTGGTACGGCATTGGGTACCATTGATATCCCAGTTGGCGGCGGTTTTGGAAAATTTGATGGTCTTGATCCTAAAACATTCTATATTGAAGGTAAGGATGTTGAAAAAGTGGTGAATAAAGGTGTGGTTGTTTATGCCAAAGATGGAAAAACAAAGTTTTCTTGTTACGCACTTTCTGAGGTGGAAGGTACAGGATCGGGTTCTACTCGTGATGCAACACTAGTATTTCCAAAGGAGTTGCTGTGGAAGGAGTATTATGTCCAGACCTATCATGATGATGCTAAATCTACACAGTTCATAGTGGTGGGTACAGAACAAAATACGAGAGTGACTATTTATCCATCTGCTTTTACAACGCGCGGCGGAGCACCTGGAAATCCAATTCAGATTACTTTGAATGTGGGTGATGTGTATTTGGTGATGAGTAAAACGAAAGAACAAAGCGGAGGCACGGCTGGATCTATTGACTTGAGTGGTAGTACTGTGTGCTCGGATAGACCAGTGGCAGTATTCAATGGTAACGAATTTGTGAAAATTCCTAATGATGCGACATACTCGGGTAACCATACCTTTGAGCAAACTTTGCCTCAGATGCATCTTGGTTCAGAATTTTGTTTAGCATTGGCTGGAAGTACGTTGCGCAATCAGTTTTATTTAACTGCCACGGTAGATAATACCAAAGTTCAAATAGTTAAATACAATAGTATATTAGGAACTCCATCTTCAAAAGAAGTGGTACTGAATGCTGGTGAATCTTTGACTGAATCTGAGGAATTGAACACGGTCTTATCGGATGCTCATATCACGGCAGATAAGCCCATATTATCTTATTCATATTTGTCTTGTGGTGGTGCGAACCAAGAAACATATTATGATATACAAGGTCATAAGAAAGAGTATAACTGGGGACATCCAACAAATGCAATGGTGGTACCATGGTCGCATCGTGTAAAAGAAATGAGTTTCTATACCGATTCGATTGTGAACCAATCGGATGAAGGTAAACAGAAATATTTTGTACAAATCATCACTTCTGTTTTAGATATAAATAAAATTACATTGGATGGTAGTTTAGTAGATGTTTCTAATTTTACTACGATGGGTACTGACCCGACAAAGGCATACGCAAATATTCAGCTAACAACTCATGGTAAACACCGTATTACGACAGATGGTTCGGGTTTTACTGGTTTTGTAATGGGCATGACTTCCGAATCACGTGCATACCAATATACGCTCGGTTTTAATCCTCCTATGCCGTATGACTCGCTGTATATAGAGAACCCCGAACCGGTGATGTCTCCCGCATCATACGATTTGCCGTATGTGGAGGATAGAGGTTGGCTTCAACGTCAGTTGCGTGATTGGCCTAAGGACGAGGAGCGCTTAGATACAGCCATTGTGTGCGATAGTACGACCTTAGATTTCTTCGGTTTGCTGCCCGACCGCAATGCAGGGGACTCAGTAGTGTGGAAGATCTATAAGTGCGACAATAAGTCGTTGAAGAAGCAAGAGCCACCTATCTTTACCGAGGATCAGTCTGCTCCTGACCAACGGGTGAAGAACCATAAGTTGGAGTACCAGTTCATCTTAGATGATCAAAAAAAATTAGACCCCTCGAAGCGTGATCCATTCCAGTACTATTCGGTGGAGATGGAGCGGTATAAGAACCATATTATCTGTACCGAACTCGATCCCGATCCCGATACGTTACGGACCATGGTGCGCGTCAATCGTATCTACAACGATACGACTTGGCGTATTGTGTGTGAGACGGATACGATCCACTTCTTCTATGATGATTACAATCATCCTGGTGTAGGTGAAAAAGCTATATCTATCTTTAAGTTTGAAACAAAAGATTTGGAGCACGACACTGTTCCTTTCCATTTGGGTGCGGACTCTATTACCCGTATTTATACTAGTGTAAATGGTTGTGACTCCATCGTAACTTTAATGTTGTGGGGATGCGATACGATTGTGCGCTATCAAGATACCACCATGTGCCAAGACTCGGTGCGTAAACTGAATATCAAGATTGATGGTAAGCAACGATTTAATCTATCAAACTTCAAATTCCGAGATGTGATGAAACCATACGATACAATTTTTACGGATGTAAAAAAGTCGATTAATTGTATCGCACCAGGTGGTGTGATTGCTGACGAAGCAGCGCGGTGGGCTAAACATTGCCCCGAATTTCTTAGAGCAGGTGGAGGCTGTAAAGACTCCATGACGTTGCATCTGACCATCATGCCGAAAACTGTATTTTGGCAAGATACATCGTGGTGTACAGGAGGTAATCCTCAGGCGGTCTTTAAAGATTGGATACGTAAGGATAGTACTAAGATCCTGCCAGAAGGCATTCGCCAAGATGATCCTCGCTTTAATGACAAAGGTGAAGGAATATTTATAGATACTATCTATTGGACAGTACCTGATTGTGCCGAATGCCCTGTTGATCCTACGGGTCAAAGGAGATGTATCAAAGAGGTTGATATACTAACACTCCGTGTTATCTCTAATAAAGATACATCCCACGTGGTGCATATATGCCGTAACCAAGAATATGAGCACATGAAGGAATGGCCTAAAGGTAAGTACGTAGGTAAAAACATGCCCTTAGGCGAACATATAGACACCTGCCACGTGGAGATCAAAGATGCCTCTGGAGCGGTGCTTTGTGAATATTGGGATACACTACATGTGTGGGTGCATCCCGTATATCAGGATACGTTGGCAACTATGCATGACTATCAGTCTGTCTGCCGAACCAAACCTGCTGTATGGGCTAATCACATAGGCGATGGCTCGCATGAAGTGTGGGATAAGGTGCATGGTAAACGTGTGTTGGCAAGTGCGTTGCCTACCGACAAAGCAGGTGAGTTTACCTTTGTGGATTCCTTAAAAACAACGACCTGCCCAGACTGCAAACAGGGTGTAGGGTGTGACTCTATCTGGACACTGCATTTGACGGTTAATCCCGATTATATCTTCCGCCAATCCTTCCAGTTATGCGATAACGATACACTGATGTGGCAAGGTACATGCTACTATGGCTATAAGTACGAAGGCGATAAACCGGCGGAAAGTAAGATTGTGACGGCGGAATATGAGACGATGGACTATGAGGACACGGCTCGGTTTATGTCCATGTTCACGTGTGACTCTATTCATACGATGAAGATACGTCTCAATCCTACCTATGTGACCACCATAGATACGGCTATCTGTGAAAATCAAACCTATTGGTTCTTTGATATCCCCTATCATTTTACCGCCAGTGCGACACCCTATATCTTAGATAGTGTGGCTAAGACTGAAACGTGCGAATGCGATAGTGGTGTGCTGCATACGATCATGGTGTACCCCGTGTATATGTACCATGATGTCGATACCACTTGCCAAGTGAAGGATGGTACATACGTATGGGAGAATCATCCGGTAGCGGGTGAAGAGAGACGACAGATCTGGATGGTGGATAGTGCACATAGTAATAAGTGGCAAGTATGGACAGATGAGATACCTTTGTCTAAGGCAGGTCGCTATACCTTAATCGATTCACTCCAATCCCACGCTTGTGCGGTTTGCAATAGCGGTAAGGGCTTAGGTTGCGATTCGGTCTATATACGCGACTTGAAGATTATTCCTACGTACTTCATCAGCAATGATCCAGACACGATTCTGTTATCCACGGAAGATACAGTACAATGGAGTGGTAAGGTATACGCGGGTTATAAGTTTATAGATATTCCTTCCCCTATGCCATCGAATTGGGAAGTGATAACGGAAAGTAAACGCGATACTGTAAAATTCCACACAACGGATGATGTAGGAACGTATTTGTGCGACTCTATTCGTACGACCTTTATTCAGTTAGTAGATATCTTCCGTGATACAACTTGGGCACCTGTGTGCGCCAACTGTACGTACGATTGGGTGATTACCGATTCGGAGACCTTAGAAGAACGACATATCCAGATCCCGCGTACGGAGAAAGGTGAACGTATCCCGCAGGCGGGCGAAATTATATGGTACTATGATTCGTTGACAAACCGCTTAGGCTTTGACTCTATCTATAACTTGCAATTGACGGGCTTCCCCTATAAGGATTCGCTGATGCGCGATACGACCTGTCAAGGCGCAGATTATGTGTGGAAAAAGCATGAGGGACATACCTTCTATATCGATGGACAACCCGTGGCGAAGATACCGACCGACGTCCAGGGATGGATCACTGTGGTCGATAGCATGAAGACCGATACGGTCTTTCTGCACCCCAAGGAGGGGTATATACCTGTTCATTGCGACTCGGTGTGGACGCTCGAGTTGTATATAGCGCCAACCTATAATGAGACGTATAATGCGGAGAGGGTACATTTCGATACAGCTATGTGCTCGAACGATACGTTGCTATGGAATAGGCATCTCTTTGCCGCGTATGACTATGATGAGGCGGCACATCCTTTGTTGCCGGCTCCAACGGCGCGGTATGACTCGATCATACATATACCGGGTACGGCAGGTGCGCTCTTTTATGACTCCACTTTCACAGCCGGAACAGTACTGGGCTGCGATAGTACGAACTACCTCACTATCCATATTGAGCCATCCTACTTCATGCCACTGCGCAAGGATTCGATAGGCGATAATGACTCTACGTGGTCATTTGGCGGCAAGGGAGGTACGTTACCGCTGATTACACGTAAGGATATCGTGGATCCCGAGGACTATACTTCGATTACTCGTGTAGTGATTGATACGTTCTTTATTGACACGATCCCGTCCACCTCTTCGTGTCGATGCGACTCAATCGTGCGTGACTCCGTATGGATCTTCCCGACCTATCGGTATGTACAGGATACGGCTATCTGCTCGAATAACGACTGGGATTGGCGTCCGGAGTCGCCCAATGCGGATCGGTTCACGTATATGAACCTCCGCCCGTCGGGTACGTATTATGATTCGCTATTGACTCAACAGACGGCATCTAATACACCGCAGGACTCTGTCTATGTGCTGAGATTGACGGTGCTGCCTGCGGCACGTGTGTTCGACGATAGTGCACGATGCAAGAACGATACGATGTACTGGAATGGACAGAAAGTGGTGTACCCAACCAAACATATTGAGGTGAACTATAAGAAGGATAGACAATCGAAGTGCGACTCGGTGATTGATTTGACGATGACGTGGTACGATTACTATCATTATCCTGTAGAAAAACCCTATCCGGACAATGACTCCATCTGCCGCTACGATAGTTATAAGTGGATATCCGAATGGGATGAAACATTAACTCCGCACACGATGGGGCTCCGTGGTGAGAAAGGTGAACGCTTTGATAGCGTGCCCACAGATACGTTAGGTTGGATAGTGATCTATGACTCGCTCCAAACAACATCTGAATGTCACTGCGACTCCATATTCAAACTGCGCTATTTCGTCAAACCCTCGTATCGATTCTTTGAGACCGAGGTGGCTTGTACGGGAGATACAGTGCACTGGCGCGATAGTGACTATGTGAGCGACAAGGCTACTATTGTGAAAGATTTAAGGCGATATGATGTGAAGGGTATCGCTTGTGACTCCATCTATTATCTCACCTTGACCTTTAACCAATCGTACGATAGTTTGAAGGTGGATACCATCTGTGGCACCGATACGCTCTTTAAGTGGCGCGACCATGAGTTGGGCGACTTTGTAAAACGGACGCAGGCACTCTATACGCCGCAAGACACGGCATTGATGGATCGGTTGGAGACAGGATCTGGTTGTGATTCGATCTTCCGTCTGCAGCTGAATGTGCGTCCTATCTATACCTATGAGTGGAACGATACGATCTGTGTGGGCGAGCGATATAAGTTGGTGGATAAATACTATGACTCAACCGGTGTTTATTCAGATACCTTGATCAACCATTTCGGATGCGATAGTATATTGAAAGTGAACTTGGCGGTAGTGCCCATCACGAAGTTTGATATCACGCCTGTCATTGCATGCGCCAATGATGGTACTTACACGTTGCGCTATCGATATAATACCGATTATGCGCCCAGAACGATTAAAGTGGTCTATGATTCCATCGCCCAAGCCAATCGTTTCCCCAAAGATACGACCTTCATCCCCGTACCGGCAGGAGCAACAGAAGTGGATGTGGATGTCTTCCATCCACAAACACCGACCGACTATTTGCGACCAAACATTTATTCGGCGAAAGCATACTTCATCAATGGTACGTGTAAGGATCAAGAACTGCTGCGGCAAGATTATTTGTTAACGATGCAGTATCCATCTTGGGTAGCTGAACAACACTGGACAGACGCTATCTGTGTGCTCAATAAGGATTATAATGGTGGATACGAGTTCTTTAAGTACCAGTGGTATAAGAATGGCGAGGCGATGATGGGTGAAACGAAGTCGTACTTGTTTGTACCACAATACTTAGATCTGAAAGCCGAATATCAGGTACTCTTGACGCGTACGGATGACTCGATAGCGATGCTCACCTGTCCGGTTGAGTTGACACTTCGCGATAGTTCGCTCATGCCAACTAAACCGTATGTAAGCGTAGTGCCCTCGCTGGTGTTCAAGGAATCACCTTATACGAACATTATGTGTAATGAGGCTGGTTCATATACGATATATAATCCATACGGTGTGGCTATTCAATCCGGTCGCTTTGTGCCCGGTGAACATAATGCTTATCCGGTAAGGTTATCGACCCAAACGGGTGTGTACCTATTCTACATGAAGCAAGATAATCATGGAGAGGAACGTACGGTTAAAGTGGTTGTACAATAGTGAAGGCGAATATTCAACATAGGACGAGAGTGGTGCTCATGGCACTGATGATAGGGTTGCCCCTATTGTCGGTGGCGCAGACGCGTGTGCTCAATGAATATTCGAAGGCCAAGAAGATCACCAGTTCTATTCCGGAGAATAGAGTGAACAATGCGGGTTTGCGTACGACGGCCTACGATGGCATACACCATCTCGTTGGTTTACATATCGATGGTGGCTATTCCGCGTTACTCAGTACCTATCCGGTGCTAAGCAGTAGTCCTGGTGGCTATGGACTGGGCTTTGGATTGGATTATGCGTACCTGCATAAGAAGTTAATCGTTCAGACGGGGTTGAGTTTTAGATGGCAAGATGTGAGCAATTATGTTCGAAACGATTCGATTATTGTGCCTGGGCTCGTCGATTCGGATAATAAGACGCCGTTCACCTTGCGTTACGATTTTACCAATCAAACGGATCAGGCACGGACACTGTATGTCCAGTTACCTATTCTGGTAGGAACATACTTTGGTGGATTCTATTTCCTCTTGGGAACCAAACTGAGTATGGCCTTGGCGGGCAACTCGGTGACGCATACCACAATCTCGACGACGGGAACATACAACCGATATATTGATATCTTAGAGGAAATGGATAACCATGGTTTCCGTAAGGAGGTGGAAGAACATTATACGGGCGATCGACTCAAACTGCGATTCGATATCATGGCCTATGGCGAATTGGGTTACGAATGGGAAATGAGCAACTATGGCAAGAAGGGCTACAAGAAACAGACCGCCAAAGATCGTCGTTTCCGTCTGTCCGCTTTTGCCGAAGTGGGACTGATGAATATCTGCCCTCGTACGGATAATGAACGCTATATCATACCCGAATCTACGCGCTACGATTTCTCCACTTTCACGGTTAACCCTGTAGCGAGCACGAAAGATATGTGGGATTTTAAGTTGCATAACCTCACGGCTGGTATCAAGTTGTCGTTCTTCTTCTTCGGAATACAGACGACAGAGAAGTGTATCCTATGCGGCGCATTGGGTGATGAGATTCGGATGAAGGAATAAGAAATATGATAATATAGATTAGATATGTTTGATAATTTAAGTGAACGATTAGAACGAAGTTTTAAGATTCTTAAAGGCGAAGGCCGAATTACGGAGATTAATATTGCGGAGACCGTGAAGGATATCCGTAAGGCGCTATTAGAGGCCGATGTGAACTACAAGACCGCTAAACAGTTTACCGATAGTGTCAAGGAGAAAGCATTGGGTCAGAACGTCATGACCAGTGTCAAACCCGGACAACTGATGGTGAAGATCACCCATGATGAGTTAGCGGAATTGATGGGATCGGA
>DCID01000035.1:9063-23281 GCA_002315745.1 Bacteroidales bacterium UBA1735
GTTCGGGTAAGACGACCCATGCGGCTAAGTTAGCCCATTTCCTCCAAACAAAGAAGAATAAGAAAGTGATGCTCGTGGCATGCGATGTATATCGTCCTGCTGCCATTGAGCAATTACGCGTCTTAGGTGAGCAGATCAACGCGAAGGTGTACTTGGGATTAGACGAAGCCAACCCTGTACGCAAAGCCGAGGCGGCTATCAAGGAGGCACGCGTCTATGGATACGACGTGGTGATTGTCGATACGGCGGGTCGTCTGGCTATCGACGAGCAGATGATGCAAGAGATATCTGCTATTAAGAACGCCATCCAACCTTCGGAGACGCTGTTTGTGGTTGATTCGATGACGGGTCAAGATGCGGTCAACACGGCGAAAGAGTTTAACGATCGTCTCGACTTTGATGGTGTGATTCTGACGAAGTTAGATGGTGATGCCCGCGGTGGTGCTGCCTTGTCTATCCGTAGCGTGGTCAATAAACCGATTAAGTTCATCGGTACGGGTGAGAAAATGGAGGCGCTGGATGTCTTCCACCCCAGCCGTATGGCCGATCGTATATTGGGTATGGGTGATGTGGTGTCCCTCGTGGAACGCGCCCAAGAGCAGTATGACGAACAGGAAGCACGCCGTATATCCAAGCGTATCGCTAAGAATCAATTTGATTTCAATGATTTCTTGGGTCAGATAGAACAGATTAAGAAAATGGGTTCGGTCAAGGACTTGATGGGTATGATCCCAGGTATGGACAAGGCGATGAAGGATGTGGAGATAGGCGATAGACCCTTTAAGTCCATTGAGGCTATCATCGGTAGTATGACACCCTATGAGCGAGAGAACCCGGCTTGCCTCAATGGTAGTCGCAAGGATCGTATCGCTAAGGGTAGTGGAACAACCATCGTCGAAGTCAATCGTTTCTTGAAACAGTTTGACCAGATGGGTAAGATGATGCGTAAAGTGCAACAAGGTAAGTTCAGAAGATGATAATAGACGGTAAACAAATAGCGCAACAGATTAGACAGGAACTGCGGGAAGAAGTGGCTGCGGCTGTGGCACAGGGCAAACGTGCTCCGCGCTTGGGTATAGTCATTGTAGGACATAATCCGGCAAGTGAGACCTATGTGGCGAACAAGATGAAAGCTTGTGCCGAAGTGGGAATTGATGCCCAACGCATTGCTTTGGAAGAGACTATTAGCGAGGCCGAACTGCTCCGCGAAGTGGAACGACTCAACCATGATGCGTCTATCGATGGTTTTATCGTGCAACTGCCTTTACCTGCTCATATCTGTGAACATACGATCACATCGGCTATTGACTATCGCAAGGATGTGGATGGTTTGACGCCTGAGAACGTAGGTCGTACCGCACAAGGATTGCCATCGATTGTGAGTGCTACGCCTCGCGGTATACGCGAGTTATTGGCTCGCTATAATATACCGACCGATGGTCAGCATGTCGTAGTGATCGGACGGTCGAACATTGTGGGCAAACCGATGGCTTCGTTGCTCATGCAAAAACATGAGAGAGGTAATGCGACCGTGACGCTTTGTCACTCGCATACGAAGCATCTTAAAGAGATTTGTTTAACAGCGGATATTATCATAGTAGCCGTAGGTCATCCGGGGTTACTCACGGCGGACATGGTGCGTGAGGGAGCAACCGTGATCGATGTGGGTATCAATCGTGTGCCCGATCCAAATTCGCCAAAGGGCTATCGACTCTGTGGTGATGTGGACTTTGAACAGGTAGCACCTAAGTGCGCATTTATTACTCCTGTACCGGGTGGTGTTGGACAGATGACCATCGCTTCGTTGTTACAGAATACGTTACAAGTATATGGATATATTAGATAAGATAGAAGGATTAGAGGCTAAGTTCCATGAGGTAAGTTTACTCATTACCGATCCTGCGGTGATAGCGGATCAGGCGCGATATGTGCGACTCAACCGCGATTATCACGATTTGGAGCGAGTTCTCGAATCAGCGAATAAGTACAAGAAAGCCCGTCGTGACTTAGAAGACGCCAAGCAGGTGTTCTTCAATGAGTCCGATGCTGAACTCAAGGAGATGGCTCGTATGGAGATAGATAGCATAGAGCCATTATTACCACAACTCGAAGAGGAAGTGAAGATCATGCTTTTGCCTCAAGATCCGGAGGATGGTAAGAACGTGGTAATGGAGATCCGTGGTGGTACAGGCGGCGATGAGGCAGCCATATTTGCGGGTGATCTTTTCCGAATGTACACTAAGTACTTTGAGTTACATGGATTCAAATATACGGTATCTTCGTTCTCGGAAGGAACAGTGGGGGGATTCAAGGAGATTATCTTCAATGTGACGGGACAGAATGTCTATGGTACACTCAAATATGAGAGCGGTGTGCATCGTGTTCAGCGGGTACCCGTGACGGAGACACAAGGACGTATCCATACCTCCGCTGCTACGGTGGCTGTATTGCCCGAGGCGGATGAGTTTGAGGTTCATATCAACGAAGGAGAGATACGCTGGGACTATTTCCGTAGCGGTGGTGCAGGAGGACAGAACGTGAACAAGGTGGAGTCCGGTGTGCGATTGCGCTATAACTGGAAGAACCCGAATACGGGGGAGATACAGGAGATCCTGATTGAATGTACCGAGACGCGTGACCAGCCCAAGAACAAGGAACGCGCGCTCGCGCGCCTGCGCACGCAGATATATGATAAGGAGCATCAGAAGTATATAGACGATATAGCGGCACGCCGTAAGACGATGGTTTCTACCGGTGACCGTAGCGCGAAGATCCGTACGTATAATTATCCGCAAGGACGTATCACCGATCATCGTATAGGTTATACCATCTATAACTTACAGGCATTCATGGATGGTGATATACAAGGCGTCATAGATGCCCTGACTATTGCCGAAAATGCAGAGCGACTGAAAGAAAGCGAGTTGTAACAGGTTGCAGGTTGCAGGTTACAGGTTACAGGGATGTTTTATGTACCAGATATATTAGAAACAGGATGCCTTTCCGAAGAGGAGAGCCAACATTGTGTGCAAGTATTGCGTGCTATGGCGGGCGATCATATCGAGATTACGGATGGACGGGGTACACTTTATGAAGCCGAAGTGGTGAACCCACATAGGCATCATTGTGAGGTAAAGATATTGTCCGAATCGCGTCCGGAACCACTCCATCAGGGACATATTCATATTGCGATTGCACCAACGAAGAACATGGATCGATTGGAGTGGATGATTGAGAAATGTACGGAGATAGGGGTGGATGAGATTACACCCATCTTGTGCCATTATTCGGAACGTAAAGTGGTGAATGATGATAGACTGCAACGCATTATGGTGGCTGCGGCTAAACAATCGCTCAAAGTGACCTATCCTGTGATTCATTCCCTCACTCGTGTGGAGGACTTTATTCGGCAGACACAAGCCGACGATAAATGCATTGCGCATTGTGCGGATGGCTATGAGGCTAATCCCCATAAATATGCCTTACAGAATTGTTTAACAAGAGGCCATTCGGTGGTTGTGCTTGTCGGACCCGAAGGGGACTTTGATGAAAAAGAGATAGCCATGGCGTTGGAGGCAGGGTATAAGCCTGTGTCATTAGGTAAAGCGCGTTTACGTACCGAGACGGCAGGATTGGTGGCTGGATTAACGGCGGTCATTGTGAATAGTTGAAATCGTTCTAGCAGTTGAAAGGTTGGCAAGGATAATAGAAATAGATCAGGCCATAGCAGTAGCCATCAACGGATGGCATGCACCATGGGCGGACACGTTCTTTTGGTACGTGAGCCAATCGTGGGTATGGATACCACTGTATGCGTGGATGATAGTGATGCTATTTTGGCGTTTCGATTGGCGCAAGGCGATATGGTTGGTGTTAGCATTGGTGGTGGCTGCTGGGTTGAGTGATTGGCTGACGTCGGGCGTGATTAAACCACTCGTCTGCCGATGGCGTCCAACGCATGAACCTGCTTTGGCGGGACTCATTGAGGTGGTGAACTATTATGCGGGTGGTAGATATGGTTTTGTTAGTAGCCATGCTGCTAACACGATGTCGGTGGCTGTATTGTTCAGCGCGATATGGAGAAATAACAAAGCCACCGTTGCGCTGATGGCTTGGGTGGCTCTGAACTGTTATAGTCGCATGTACTTAGGAGTACACTATTTAGGCGATATCCTGGGAGGATTGATTATCGGTGGTCTGGTGGCATGGGGCATTGATGGGGTTCTCCATCGTGTGGGGGTTGACCAAAAGGCATTGGAGGACGCTGCATGCGCGTGTCCACCTGCGTATTCATAAACAGGTCATATTGCTGCGGAGTGAGAATATTTTTGAGATCTTTGTCCATCTGAATCAATCGCTGTAGTTCCTCTGCCCGCGTGTTACTGCGACGACGATCCGTGCTCATACGAAGGAACATCTGATAGATAGCTTCACGCTGAACACTATCTTGAATACCCACTTCGCGAACTAACATTTCCGTTTGACGCTGAGCATCCTCCTCGATACTATTCATAGGACGATCATTCCAAGACTGCGCATTCACTACCAGAGTGAAAGAAAAAACGAGAATAGATAAAATATACTTCTTCATAATAAGGTATGTTTATGACATCAAACGACTTGCAAAAACTATGCCAAAGAAGAGGAGAATAGATAAATTTAACATATTTTGAGATTTGAAACATTCATAGCACAACGTTTATATTTCTCCCAACAAGGTGAGACTCGTTCCTCGCGCCCAGCTGTGCGGGTGGCTTTGGCAGGTATCATCATTGGGGTGATGGTGATGTTTATAACGGTCTGCATTGTAGTCGGTTTCAAACAAACGGTCACGGATAAAGTGGTCGGATTCAGTGCCCATATTCAGGTGGTGAACTTTGATAATAACAACACCTACGAGATGCAACCGATAACGGTCAGCGATTCGATGTTGACTGCCATAGCGCATCTGCCGTATGTCAAGAATGCCAGTACGTTCATTACCAAACCGGGCATTATCAAAACGAAGGATGCCTTCCATGGTATCGTGATGAAGGGTACGGATGATCTCGACTATTTTAGCCAAAATATTAAGGAAGGGAGCCTGCCATCGTGTGAGAAAGAGGCCATCATTTCCTATCGATTGAGCCAGTTATTGCAACTGAAAGTGGGGGATACCTTCTTCAGTTATTTCGTGGGAGAAAAAGTACAAGTGCGCAAACTGACGATTAGCGGAATATATGAGACAGGGTTTGTGGAATTTGATGAACTATTCGTCTTAAGTCAGCCCCAGTTACTGAGACGGCTCAATGGATGGTCGGAGAAACAAGTCTCCGGTATTGGCATTCAGGTAGATGATATGCACCATATGATGGAAGCCTCAGATGCTGTTTTTTATGCCACTGCGAACCGATTTGATGAAGATGGAAATGGCTATTACATGGAAACAGTGGAACAACTCAATCCGCAAATTTTCTCTTGGTTAGATCTATTGGATGCCAATGTGGTGGTCATTATCCTACTGATGCTTTGCGTATCCGGCTTCAATATCATTTCGGGTTTGATCATACTGATTCTGGATTCCATCACATTGATAGGTACGCTGAAAGCCTTAGGCGCTAATAATAAACAAGTTCGGCGGATCTTTATTACCCAAGCGGCTATGCTAGTTGGCAAAGGAGTTGTTTGGGGTAATCTGTTAGGTATAGTGCTGTGCATCGTGCAGTACTATGGGCATGTAATAGGTTTGGATGCTGCCACCTATTATGTCAGTTATGTACCTATTGCCTTCCCAATAGGATGGCTGGTACTGCTTAATATAGGCGTGATCGCCATTTCGTTGTTGATTTTATTGGCACCGTCGAGCATCGTGACCCGCATCTCGCCTGCTAAGGTGATGCATTTTGAATAATCGTGAATCGTGCATTGAAAATTGTAAACTATGATACTAAGTACTGCTGTTGAGTTGAGTCCATCGTTATGGACGATTGATTACAAGGATCAAATTTGCCTCTTAGGTTCCTGTTTCTCGGATAATATGGCAACGCGTTTTGCTGCCCATTATTTTCGGTATGTGAGTAATCCCACGGGTCCATTATATAATCCTATCTCTATTGCCCATCATATCAATGACGATTGCGTAACCAAAGCCGATGTGGTCATCATCACTTTCGGTACGGCGTGGGTGTATGAAGAGAATGGGGTCGTGGTGGATAACTGTGAGAAAAGGCCTGCGGAGTGCTTTAGACGCCGCCGCTTGACCGTGGATGAGATTGTGGAGAAATGGCAACCTATCTTAGCGCGTCTTTCGACGAAGCGTATCATCTTCACGGTTTCGCCGATAAGGCACCTCAAAGATGGTCTGCATGAGAATCAACTCAGTAAAAGTATCCTGTTGCTGGCGGTGGAACGTTTGAGCAAGGGACTGAAGAATGTCAACTATTTTCCGTCCTATGAGATTGTGTTGGATGAACTGCGTGACTACCGCTTCTACGCAGACGATTTGAAGCATCCTTCTGCCATGGCAGTCTCGTATATATGGGAGAAGTTTGTGTCTATCTATATGGATCGGGCTACGCAACAATCCATGGTGGAATTGCATCAACTATGGAAGGATAGCCATCATAGACCACTCAACCCTGGATCCGCTGAAGATGAGGCTTTTCAACGCCATATCGCCCAAGAACGCAAGGCGTTACAGGTGCGCTTTCCATGGATATAGTAGCATGTATAAATGACAAATTCAATAAAAAATGCGAATAATTGAATAAAAATTTGCGTATATTAAAAAAAAATACTAATTTTGCAGCCGTTTTTGCGCATATGGATACAATAATTGATTTGGATAAATTGGAATTGGGAGTGCATCAGTTTGATTTTCAGTTAGATGATGCTTATATCCAGTCAATTGAGAAGACGGAACTATTGGGCGGAACCATCCAAGCCAAAGCGAAAGTAGTACTGAGACCCAATGACTTAGAGTTGACCATTAAGGCTCAAGGTAAGGTGCAGGTAACCTGTGACCGATGCTTAGATCCGATGGACATAGTGGTGGATGAGGAAGATGAGATGGAGGTGGAAGAGGGAGCAAAAAGTTTGGATCTGAGTTGGTTAGCATATGAATTGATTATTGTGAATCTTCCGCTGGTGCATAGTCACCAACCCGGTGGTTGTAATCCTCAAATGGATAAACTTCTCCAAGACCACCTCTGCAGCTCAGCGGACGATCCCGACACAATAGGATAGATAAGAATTTGAAAAATTGAAAATTTGAGAATTTGAAAAGTAAATTGTAATTTGTAAATCGTAAATTGTAAATATTATGGCACATCCAAAAAGAAGACAATCGCACACCAGACAAGCGAAACGTCGTACGCATGACGTGGCTAAGATGCCCGCATTGGCTATTTGCCCTAACTGTGGTGCACATTACATTTATCACACTGTTTGCCCAAGTTGCGGCTACTATCGTGGTAAATTAGCTATTGAGCAAGCTGCTGAAGCTTAATCAATATTCCTATTTATAACATAACGGCGAGCTCTAAGTCTATGCTTGGAGTCGTCGTTGTGTATAGCTCCTATAGTGATTATAGCGGCATTTTAAATACTAAGCAATATGTTTAATTCAAACAATCATTTTTCGAACCATGGCGCAGAGGGCGCAGGTTCACGTCCCCGTTTTAACCATTTTCAACCATCGCAAGATGGCGTTGCACCTAGACGCAAACGCCAACGTTTCTCTCGTCCGAGTGAGGATAGTCCTGTTCGTGCTGAGCGGGTGGAGAAGATGGAACCAAGGGATCGTTCACAAAATTTTCGTCCGCGTCCAAAACATAATGCGGGCAATTACTCCAAGAAAAAACAATTTGAGTATAAGGAGAAGTACGAAGATCCAACGAAGCCCATTCGTTTGAACAAGTACTTAGCCAATGCTGGTATATGTAGTCGCCGCGAGGCAGATGATTTCATCCAGGCGGGTGTGATTACGGTGAATGGTGAGGTCGTTGATTCGTTGGGAGCTAAGGTGCTGCCTACGGATAAGGTCATGTTCCACGATCAGCCTATTCGCCGTGAGCGCAAGGTGTATATCCTTCTCAATAAACCCAAAAACACCGTTACTACTACGGACGATCCAGAGGAGCGTCATACGGTGATGGATATTGTGAAAGATGCCTGTGCAGAGCGTATCTACCCTGTAGGTCGATTGGATCGTAATACTACGGGTGTATTGCTACTGACCAATGATGGTGATTTGGCAGCTAAACTGACACACCCTAAGTTCGGTAAGAAGAAAATCTATGCAGTGGCATTAGACCGCGATTTAGAAGAGGCGGATGAGGTGGTATTGCGGGATGGTGTGATGTTGGATGACGAACTCATCATTCCCGATGCGTTGGAGTTCCCTCATGAGGGTGATCGCCGTCACTTAGGATTGGAGATCCACTCGGGTCAAAACCGTGTAGTTCGTCGTATGTTCGACAAAGTGGGCTATAAGGTAGTTAAACTAGACCGTGTAAGTTTCGCCGGATTGACGAAGAAGAACGTAGCACGCGGCAAATATCGTTACCTCACACCTAAGGAGGTCTCGATGCTGCAAATGGGCGCGTTTGAATAAGGAACGTTATTCCTCGGAGAAGTGAACGAGGACGTGACGGTAGGATTCAAATATCTTGGATTTGGAGACAAATCCAAGATATTTTTTATGCTCATCTACAACCGGTAAGTTCCATGCTCCGGTGTCCTCAAAGACCTCCATCACTTTGTCCATAGTCATATCGTGAGTCAGTAAGGCTTGAGGAGAGTTCATTAGATCTTGTACGGTGAAACGGTCATATAGACGTGGTTGGAACATGATGTTACGTACCTCGTCTAAGAGTAAGATGCCCTTGAAATGATTGTGATTATCAACGACGGGGAAGATATTACGTTTGTTGTTGGCAATCACTTTGACCAACTCTCCTAGGGTCATCTCGGGATGAAGCGTGATAAGATCAGTCTCTAACATGTTATCCATCTTAAGGAGCGTGAGTATAGACCGGTCTTTATTGTGGGTGATGAGTTCACCTTTCTGTGCTAAACGCATGGCATACAAACTATGCTGTTCAAACAGTTTGATGATCAAGAACGAACTGATGGATACGATCATTAAGGGTAAGAAAAGATGGTAACCTCCCGTTAACTCGGCAATGAGGAAGATACCAGTCAGTGGTGCATGCATGACACCCGACATCAATCCTGCCATGCCCACTAAGGCGAAGTTGGCTTCAGGCACGACTATACCGGTCACATTGAGGATACGTGCTGTAATGAATCCTACCAATGCGCCCATAAAGAGCGAAGGCGCAAATATACCGCCAACACCACCGCCACCGTTGGTGGCAACCGATGCGACAATCTTCAATAGTACGATGAGGGTGAAATAACTAATAATGAGCCATGTCCCATTGCCTATAGAGGCGATAGGACTAGACACAAAGGCAGAAGTGGAGTTACCATTAATCAATTGGATAATCACATCGTATCCTTCGCCGTAGAGCGGAGGGAAGAGGTAGATGAGTAGTCCTAAGGTGACGCCACCTATGAGAATCTTGATCCACCATATCTGCACCGCGCGTTTGAACCACTGCTCCAATCCGTTCATGGCACGGATAAAATAGAGGGACGCAAAGCCGCAAACCACACCTAAGAGAATGTACCATGGAATGCGATTGATTGCAAACGGTTCGGTTGTTTCCAATAGGAACATGGGATCCATGCCGTTGAGGATATAGGCAATGACTGTTGCCGTCACGGACGAGATTAGCAAAGGCGCTACCGAAGTCATCGTCAGATCCATCATCAATACTTCGAGCGTAAAGACTAAGCCTGCGATGGGTGCCTCAAAGATGCCACCTATTGCACCTGCCGCACCGCAACCGATCATGAGCATCATGGTCTTCTGATTGAGACGGAACAGTTTAGCGAGGTTACTACCAATGGCTGAACCGGTGAGTACAATAGGCGCCTCGGCTCCGACGGATCCACCAAAACCGATGGTGAGTGCCGAACCCACGATGGATGACCACGTATTATGAATCTTAATGATAGACTTGCGTTGCGCAATAGCATAGAGGATCTTGGTGATACCATGAGATATATCGTCCTTCACGATATAGCGCACAAAAATGGCGGCTAAGGCTATACCGATCATCGGGCAGATGAGGTACCAGATAGCCCCACCATCGGCGATGAGAAAATGGGAAACAAGATACTGAATGCCGTGAATAAGTGTTTTGAGCAAGGTGGCTGCCAAGGCAGATAGGATGCCGACCACAAAACTGAGAATCAGTACTAACTGTTTCTCGCTGATGTGTCGCTCACGCCACTCAATACATCGCTCGTAAAACGGCTTATTCTTGATCATCCCAACCTATACCTTTATATTTATTGAGATCCCACTCTTCCTCCACTTCGTTGAGGTAGATGGTTTGTGGTTCGTTTTCGTTTTCGTTTTCGTTTTCGTTGTCGTTATCGTTAACGTTCACTTCGATGGGCGAATGAGAGATCTCGATGACTTGGTTCTGCTCTTTATTGAGTTCCTCCCACAGTTGATCCTTTAACTCAGCGATACCTAAACCGCTGATACTCGAGATCAGTACAATAGGAAGACCTAACTTAGTCTCTAACTGCGCCCGTTTTTTGTCCAGTTTCTTTAATGCCGCCTCGTCAATGGTATCACACTTAGAGATGGCGAGGATACGAGCTTTGGTTAGCAGTTGAGGGTTATATTTCTCCAATTCGGAGAGGAGGATGTTATACTCCTTATCTATTTTTTCGGCAGTAGCGGGTACCATAAAGAGTAATACCGCATTGCGCTCGATATGACGCAGAAAGCGTAACCCGAGCCCTTTGCCTTCGCTGGCGCCTTCGATGATGCCGGGTATATCCGCCATGCAGAAGGATTGTCCGTCTCTATAACCTACTATACCTAAGTTCGGCACAAGGGTGGTAAACGGATAATCCGCTATTTCTGGTTTGGCAGCAGATACGACGGAGAGTAGGGTTGATTTGCCCGCATTGGGGAACCCGACTAATCCGACGTCCGCTAACACTTTGAGTTGCAGAATGATATTGCGCTCCTCGCAGGGTTCACCCGGTTGGGCATAACGAGGAGTCTGATTGGTAGCGGTGCGGAAATGCCAGTTGCCTAATCCACCGCGACCGCCTTTGAGTAGCACGATACGTTGACCATGCTCCTTGACTTCGGTCATCCATTCTCCGGTGTCTCCGTCATACACGACGGTACCACAGGGTACTTCGATGATACGATCTTCGCCATCCTTACCAAAACTGCGGCTCTCACCGCCACGACCTCCATCGGTCGCCATTACATGTTTTTGGTACTTGAGGTGAAGGAGTGTCCATAGATTATGGTTACCTTGTAGGATGATATGCCCACCACGACCTCCGTCTCCGCCATCTGGTCCACCTTTAGGTACATACTTGGCACGATGCAGATGCATACAGCCAGCGCCACCCTTACCAGAGCGGCAGTAGATCTTGACGTAATCGATGAAGTTAGAGTTGGCCATGAGATGTACGATTTACGGATTTACGATTTACGATTTATCAGGTCAAGGATGGTTTGCACCTGGGCGAAAGTAACCTCGGGGTTGATGTTACTATTAACAAAGAAATACTCGTGTCTCGCTAAGTAATAGCGGTACACAGGCACACTCTTCTCGTGGTAGATAGCCAACCTTTTCTGGATAGTCTCCAAATTGTCGTCCGCACGACCGCTGGTCTCGCCGCGATGGAGAAGACGAGCAATAGTTGTCTCTTCGGTAGCAAAGAGGTCAATGACGTGGATGGTCATATGACGGCGGTCAAGCATGTCGGTTAATGCTTCGGCTTGCGCTACGGTGCGAGGGAAACCATCAAAGATGACGCCCTTGCAATTGGCATCTAAGGAGTCTAGGAACTTATCGATGATGGCAATCATCTTATCGTCTGAGAGTAGATTACCCTTTGAGATGATAGCATCAATCTCTTTGCCTAATTCACTACCCGAAGCTATTTCTGCACGCAGTACTTCCCCCGTGCTGATATGGGTAAGACCATAATGCTCCACAATAATATCGGAGATCGTTCCCTTACCGCTGCCTGGGGCACCACTAATAATCAAATTTAACATAACTATTTTTTCACAAAAAACGAGTTGCTCGACGGGAGCAACTCGTTTACGGATAAAGATTGCTGATTAGAGAGCCAATTTAGCACCAGCTTTGAATTTAACCACTTTCTTAGCAGGGATAGTGATTTTAGCCTTGGTAGCAGGGTTGATACCTTGACGAGCAGCTTTCTTAACAACAGAGAGAGTACCGAAACCAATCAGTTGTACGTTCTCACCTTTCTTAAGAGCAGCGATAGCAGCCTCAAGAGCAGCGTCAATAACTTCAGCAGCGTTTACTTTTGTAACTTTAGCTTTTGCTGCAACGGCAGCAACGAGTTCAGCTTTGTTCATAACAATAATGTTTTATGGTTAATTAAACGTTTAATTTTACCGATTCCACATCATGGGAAACGATTTACGAATGCAAAGTTACAACTTTTTTTGATATCTGCAAAACATTTTGGCAAAAAAATGCAAAAAAAGTGTATTTTTTGTCCTTTTTTACTGAAAAAATGGGCTAACTGTGTGTTTATTTCCAAAAAAAAGCGTAATTTTGCACCCGTTATGAGAAATTTACCTATTGTATCGAAGTACATCATTTTGGTCAATTTGATGGTATTACTTTTTGATATGACGCTGCAACAATACGGCGTCCAATTGACCCAGATTATGGGGCTACATTATGTAACAGCTCCTACATTCCGTTTTTGGCAACCATTGACCTACATGTTCATGCATGGTGGTTTTGGGCATTTATTCTGCAACATGTTTGCCGTGCTCATGTTTGCCCCTATCTTAGAAAACGAGTGGGGTAGTAAGCGTTTTCTTATTTATTATCTCATTTGCGGATTAGGTGCTGCTCTGGTGCAGGAAAGTGTATGGGCGATCAAAGTGCAATCACTGCTATCCGACTACGAGGCCACATCGGTGATGGTCAATTATGCCGGTAAGGTGGTGACGGTGGGTGCATCGGGGGCGGTGTTTGGTATCTTGTTGGCTTTTGGGTGGCTTTTCCCAGATGTGAAGATGTTCCTGCTATTCCTTCCTATACCCGTACGTGCGCGCGTATTTGTATTAATGTATGCTGCTTTCGAACTGATGGCTGGGTTCAGTAACCTTCCGGGCGATAATGTGGCGCACTTTGCCCACTTGGGTGGAATGCTCTTTGGTTGGTTATTGCTCTTATGGTGGCGTCATGGAGAAGGCTTTTTTAGTGACCTCTGGCATAAATGGATAAAAAAGAATGAGGATCCTGAAGATCCCCATTCCGGCTATCATTATCACCGCCGCCTGTAGTCTATACTCCTTCAGCGTAGCGGTCTATATTCCTTCAGCGAAGCGGTCTATACTCCTTACTCCATAATCTTTTTATAGAGTTGCTTCATATCTACGGCCTTTGCGATCAATGCGTGAAGGTCGTTGATGTTCACGCGGTCTTGCTCCATCGTGTCGCGGTAACGTACGGTCACGCAGTTGTCGGTGAGTGTATCGTGGTCGATGGTGATACAGAATGGTGTACCGATAGCATCTTGACGGCGATAACGTTTACCGATCGAGTCTTTCTCGTCGTAAGTCGTCTTGAAGTCGAACTTGAGCATATCCATCACTTCACGGGCTTTCTCAGGCAGACCATCTTTCTTCACGAGTGGCATGACGCATGCTTTGACAGGTGCGAGAACAGGAGGCAGGTTGAGTACGACGCGAGTGTCACCTCCTTCGAGGGCTTCTTCCTTGTAGGCAGCACACATGATGGAGAGGAACATACGATCCACACCAATAGAGGTCTCAATCACATACGGGGTATAACTCTCGTTGAGTTCGGGATCGAAGTACTCAATCTTCTTTCCGCTATATTGTGCATGTTGCGACAGGTCAAAGTTGGTACGACTATGAATACCCTCTACCTCCTTGAAGCCAAATGGCATAAGGAACTCAATATCCGTAGCGGCATTAGCATAGTGGGCGAGTTTCTCGTGGTCGTGGTAACGATATTTTTCATCTCCTAAGCCGAGGGCTTTGTGCCATTTGAGACGGAACTCTTTCCAGTGTTTGAACCATTCCATCTCGGTGCCAGGCTTGATGAAGAAC
>DCID01000035.1:23304-36820 GCA_002315745.1 Bacteroidales bacterium UBA1735
TCTGCTCGAACTCACGCATACGGAACACGAACTGACGGGCTACGATCTCGTTACGGAACGCCTTACCTATCTGGGCGATACCGAAAGGAATCTTCATACGACCCGTCTTCTGTACATTGAGGTAGTTCACGAAGATACCTTGTGCCGTTTCGGGACGCAGATAGATCTTCATCGCACCATCGGCTGTCGAACCCATCTCTGTTTGGAACATGAGGTTGAATTGGCGCACGTCTGTCCAGTTACGCGTACCGCTGATAGGGCAAACGATCTCTTCGTCTAAGATGATCTGCTTGAGTTCATTGAGGTCGTTGGCGTTCATAGCGGCTTTATAACGCTCGTGCAGCGCGTCGCGCTTAACGATATGCTCGTGTACACGCTCGTTGGTCTGCTTGAACAACTCCTCGTCGAAGTTGTCCCCAAAACGCTTGCGGGCTTTTTCTAACTCTTTCTCGATCTTCTCGTCATACTTGGCAATCTGATCTTCGATCAGCACATCGGCACGGTAGCGCTTCTTGCTGTCCTTGTTATCGATCAGAGGATCGTTGAAGGCATCTACGTGACCCGATGCTTTCCATGTCGTGGGGTGCATGAAGATAGCGGCATCAATACCAACGATGTTCTCATGCAGTAGGGTCATACTGTCCCACCAGTATTTCTTAATATTGTTCTTCAACTCGACGCCGTTCTGTCCGTAGTCATAGACGGCACCTAATCCGTCGTAGATCTCACTGGAAGGGAAAACGAATCCGTATTCCTTGCAGTGGGCGACCATTTTTTTGAATGTTTCTTCTTGTGTTGCCATATAATCTTACCTATAAACTTTTAACTCTAAACTCTAAACTATTTCTGCAAAAGTTCTTTCACTTTGGCAGAAATGGCGCGTCCTTCGGCTTTGCCGGCCAGTTGCTTGGTAGCTACGCCCATCACCTTGCCCATATCTTGTGGACCTTGTGCGCCCACTTGAGCGATGATGGTTTGTAAGGCGGTTGCTAACTCTTCGTCGGAGAGCATGGCGGGCAAGTAACGCTCGATGATGGCGCACTGAGCCATCTCCTCTTCGGCTAATTCGGGACGGTTGGCGTTACGGTACATGTCGGCAGACTCCTTGCGCTGCTTAACCAGTTTTTGCATGATCTGCAACGCTTTATCGTCATGCAACTCGCCGTCGCTACCTGGGGCAGTTTTAGCCTCTAAAAACTCTTTCTTGATGCCACGTAGTGCATCCAACGCTACTTTATCCTTCGCGAGCATTGCTTTCTTAATGTCCTCGCTCACTTGATCAAAAATACTCATAGTCGATATATTAACGATTTTGGACTGCAAAAGTACTACAAAAAAATGGAATATGCAAATATATTGATAAAAAAGGTCATATTTTCTTGCATATTCCAAAAATAATTCGTACCTTTGCACCCAAATTGCGTAAAAATTTTGAATTTAATACAATATGCGAAAAAGTTGGATGTTTCTTGTCGCTTTATGCATAAGCACGACGATGTTAGCGGACGGCTATGACTACTGTACGCTTAATGGAATGAAGTCGACGACTTTGTTGGATGCGGTCTATGATCTGATTGAGGATCATACGGTGTTGACGTATGCACAATGCCGTGCGGATAATGCGCAGGTTGATTTGGATGCGAATAATAATGTCATGGATATGTACTCGAATTGTGAGTTTAAGAAGTGGAATTATTGTAAAGATATAGATCAAGAGGAATGTACTTGCCACAACCGCGAACACATGTTGCCTAAATCGTGGTGGGGACATAGTGCAGAATCACCAGAACCGATGTACACCGATTTGCACCATGTCATTCCGACCGACTATGTGGCAAATACCAACCGCTCGGCATGGATATACGACGAGGTGTCATCCTATACGTGGACGAATGGGGTGAGCAAGTTGGGCAGTAGTACGAACTTCTCGGGTGAGACCGCTTTTGAGCCTGCTGACGAGTATAAAGGCGATGTGGCGCGTGTCTATTTCTATATGATTACCTGTTATAAGAACAAGAGTTTTACGCAAGGGGGTAAGGGGTGGAAATATTTCAATAGCGGTACAGCAACGTTGAATAATACTGCCTTGGCACTTATGCTCAAGTGGCATCGCAATGACCCTGTTTCGCAGAAAGAGATCACTCGTAATGACAAAGTGGAGAAGAAGCAAGGTAACCGTAACCCGTTTGTGGATGAACCATCGTTGGTAGAGCATATTTGGGGTAATAAGAAAAATACCAATTATACCTGCGCCGCTACGGATGTGGAGGTGACAGAGCAGGCAGAGATTTATCCAAAGATCATGAAGAATGGCAGACTCTATATCCAAGTGGGTGACCAATTATATGATGTATTAGGCAGAAATGTTACCGAGTGAATATCAACATATTAGATATTTCTATTTCTTAGGAATAGGTGGCATAGGCATGAGTGCCTTGGCACGCTATTTCCGTGCGAATCACTATGAGGTGCGAGGTTATGACCGCACCCTATCTCCGCTGACGCGAGAGTTGGAAAATGAGGGTATATCCATTGTCTATGATGAGACGATGGGCGATGCACCATGGAATAGTCAAGGCTTAACCAAAGACAATACCTTGGTCGTTCGCACACCCGCTGTGCCCGACGACGAGCCTATCTATACTTACTTGCGTGAGCATAACTTCACGATCTTGAAGCGTTCGGAAGTGTTGGGCTTGGTGACTCGTCAGAAGAAAGCCCTCTGTGTGGCAGGTACGCATGGGAAAACCACGACGTCCACTATCTTAGCGCATCTGCTGCGCCAATCACATGTGGGTACGAACGCTTTCTTAGGTGGTATTAGCAATAACTACCAATCGAACTTGCTACTCGACGAGCACTCCGATTATGTGGTGGTGGAGGCGGATGAGTATGACCGCAGTTTTCATCACCTCACGCCCTATATGTCGGTGATCACGAGTATCGATCCCGACCACTTGGATATCTATGGTACGGCGGAGGCTTATCAGGAGAGTTTTCAGCATTACGCATCCTTGGTGCAAGAAACCATCGTCATCAAAAAATCCTACAGCGAAGCGATCTATACTCCTTCAGCGAAGCGGTCTATCAGCGCAGCGGTCTATACCTACGCCGTTAACGAGCCAGCGGACTTCTATGCGGATAATATAGTCGTCAAAGATGGTTCCATCACCTTCGACTTCCACCTTCCTGCAACCTGCAACAGCCCGAAGGGCGTGCAACCTGTCACCTGCACCCTTGGCGTTCCCGTCTGGGTGAACATAGAGAATAGCGTAGCAGCCATGGCAGTAGCGTGGCTCAATGGGGTGACCTCCGAAGAACTACAAGCCGGTGTGGCATCGTTCTCGGGTGTATATAGACGCTTCAATATCCATGTCAATACCCCGCAAGTGGCGTATATAGACGACTATGCCCATCACCCAACTGAACTGAACGCATCCATCTCGTCCATTCGTCGACTCTACCCCAATCGGCATATCGTAGGGGTATTCCAACCTCATTTATATACGCGTACGCGCGACTTTGCGGATGATTTTGCACAGGTGCTCAGTCAACTCGACGAGGTCATCCTATTGCCCATCTATCCGGCTCGCGAATTGCCGATAGCAGGAGTGGACTCGCAGATGCTGTTGGACAAGATCACCTGTCCCCATAAATCGTTAGTGCCGAAGACGGAATTGGTGAATAGACTCCTATCTATTGACCAAAAGCCTGTCGCTATCATCACGTTGGGTGCAGGCGATATAGATCGATTGGTACCCGATATTGCTCAAGCTTTAGCCCATGCGAATTAATGTCAAAATAGTATTGCTCTCTATCATAGCAGCCCTGTTACTCGCCTACTTGGTGGGGGTAGCAGTGTGGTCGAATCGTCGGGTGCGTACGACCACGTGCACGGCTATAGAATGGACCATCACCGACTCTACGCGTCGTCAGTATGTGACGGAGAATGAGTTGGCTAACCTATTACGAGAGCAAGACCTGTATCCGGTGGGTAAGAAAGCGAACAAGATATCCACTCAACGCATCGAGAATGCGATTATTATGCATCCGATGGTTAGACGCGCACAGTGTTATATGACATCGTCTGGGGTGATATGTATCCGCCTCTCGCAGCGCATACCTATCTTGCGAGTCGTGACAGCAGATGAGAGTTACTTCGTAGATTCGGATAGGTTGCGTATGCCTATTCGCGAATCGGTCACAACACCGCTCCTATCGGTGGTGGGACTGGTGAATACGGAGATGGCTACGGGTGAGTTGGCAGACATGGTGTTGTGGGTTAGTCATCATCGTTATTGGCGCGAGAAAATTGAGAATATTCATGTGGTCAATCCTCGATATGTGTATTTGGTGCAACGCCCCGACGAGACCAAGATCATCTTGGGTGAGGTGCATGGCTATGCCCATAAACTGCGCAAACTGCAAACGCTCTATGAGGAGGGTTTTGAGAAAATAGGGTGGCGCACCTACTCGGAGATAGACCTCCGTTATCACAATCAGGTAGTGGGAAGAAACAAGGAATAACTATGGCAAGAAAGAAACAACAGCTGGCACAAGAGTTGCCTTTGGTGGCAATCGATATAGGCAGTCATAGCGTTCGCGCAATGGCGGCTAGTCGTTTAGGTGATGATATGTTCCACATCTTAGGAGTGGAGCAGTCCAATAAGTACCCTGGTGTGGAGCAAGGCGTAGTGAGCCAGTCTGCTAATGTGGGCTTTATGATAGGCGAGACACTACGTCTGTTAGCCAATCGTATTCAGTTGCCGGAGTTACCGACGGCTTTTGTGCTGATGGGTGGCAAATCGATGAAGACGGCAGAAGTCTCTTCCAAACGTGATCAGATTAGGGTTAAGGAGATATCACGTGCCTTATTGGACGATATGGAGGCGGAGTGTAAGCAGAAAATAGAGGCGCACAATAAGGGTGTGGCTGTTTTGGGATTAGTGCCGGTCTATTTTACCCTCGATGGGGTAGAGCAAGATTGCGAACCTTCTCCTAACCAACGTGCAGCCTTGGTGGAAGCGCATTATATCGCTTTCGTGGGACATCTAGATATGAGTGTACAGATGCAGAAAGCGTTTGACCAGGCGGGTAAATCGATTGAGAAGACGTTTGTACGTCCCGAGGCATTGCTGTCTGCTTTTGCGGTCGAAGATGGTTCGGACATTTTCCAAGATGGTTGTGCCGTCTTAGATATGGGCGCACAGACGACGACTTTGTCTATCTACAAGGGCACCCAATATTTCTTCAATAAAGTGATAGGGCAGGGTGGACATCATGTCACGCGTGTACTCGAACAGCAAGGTATATCTTTCGCCACGGCGGAGCAACTCAAGTGCAAGTATGGCTATGCCTCTGCCGCACAGGTGGAGAAGAACCTCAAAATGAAATTACCTTCTGCCGTGGCAGGCGAAGCACCTCTGAGCGTGACTAGCGAGGAAGTGGCATACACCATCTCGCTCAAGTTAGAGGAGATAGTCAATCCACTAATGGAGGAACTCAATCACTACGCCGACCGCATCAAGACCCTTTACCTAACAGGGGGCGCGAGTATGTTAGCCGGTATGCAGGAGTTCATCCAGCAGAAGACACCTATTCAAGTGATCTATGGCGCACACGATCGTTTGTTGGACAGAGATACCGATCCACAATTCTATGAGCCAACTTACTCCGCCTTAGTGGGAGCATTGGTGTTAGGCGGTGATTATCGTCAGGAGCATCAGAACCAGTTAGTCAAGGCTCCTACTGTGATGGAGAAACTGAAGATAGGAACACTCAATTTATTTACGGATCAATCGAATTAATGAATACAACTATGATAGAAAAAGACACATTACCCTTACCAATTGAGATTAAGGAAGACTGTATCATCAAAGTGATGGGCGTAGGTGGTGGTGGCTGCAATGCCGTCAATTACATGTATCGTCAGGGCATCCAAGGCGTAACATTCTTGGTATGTAACACGGATAAACAAGTGCTAGAGAAATCGTCCGTTCCTGCTAAACTGCAACTGGGTCCAGGCTTGGGCGCAGGTGGTAATCCTGACAAAGCGCACGAGTATGCCGAGGCTAGTCGGGAACGGATCAAAGAGTCGCTGCAGGATGGAACGCAGATGCTCTTCATTACCGCTGGTATGGGTGGTGGCACTGGTACAGGTGCGTCCGCTACGGTAGCAGAGGTGGCACAGGAGATGGATATACTCACGGTCGGTATCGTCACTATCCCATTCGCTTTTGAGGGCAAACAGAAGATCCGCAAGGCCTTTACCGGTGTGGCTAAACTAGCCGAACATGTGGATGCTATCTTGATCATCAACAATGAGAAACTCAAACAGATCTACCCCGACCTCACGGCGTTTAATGCGTTCTCTAAGTCGGATGATGTGGTCGCGAATGCGGCTAAGTCTATTGCGGAGATCATCACCGTACCGGGTTATATCAACACCGACTTTGCCGATGTCTATAACACGCTTAAGAATGGCAATGTGGCTATCATGAATGTGGGTCAAGCCGAAGGTGAGCGTCGTATCACAGCGGCTATTGATAATGCCCTCAAATCGCCGCTGGCTAACGCCAATGATGTGCACGGGGCTAAACGGGTACTCTTGCAGTTCTATTGCTCCACCGAACATGCGATCATCATGCAGGAGTTCGATGAGATCAACCGCTTCGTGGAAGAGGTGGGCGACGATGTCGAAGTACAATGGGGTGTGTCCGTGGACGAGACCCTCGGGGAAGCAGTACGCGTCACCATCATCGCTACCGGTTACGAGGTGAGCGATATCCCTTCGCTCGAAGAGGTGGCAGGCAAAGTGTCTATCGATGACGCGGTCAAGATGAACTACGAAAACATGGAACTACCTACACCTAAAGAGGATGAGCAACCCGTCGAGGTGGATTTGACCCCCACTCAGGCGGAATCTACGGAACAGCCGGAAAGTCTAGCACAACCTGTACAACCGGAACGCCCCGAGCGCCATGCCGCTCCTAAGGATGACGAAATCGTCATCTCCATTGAGGATGATGACGATTCCAATAATGCGTCGCAACCTTCCGACGAACCGCGTTCTCGTTGGTGGCGTAGAGGTTAACGCTTGAATAGAAGTGCACTTATTTTCTTAATGACGAAATAGAGCACCACTGCTCCTAATGCAATCAGTATGGCCACGCTTAGTTCGTGGCTATATTGTTTAATGGTGTCCATCTGCCCGGCTGCAATATAGCCGATTAAGGCTAAGACGATGTTCCAGATGAACGCACCTAAGAACGTGTATAGCAGGAACGGAGCCATCTTCATGCGTGCCAATCCCGCAGGGATACTGATGAGTTGGCGTATGCCTGGGATGAAACGACCGATGAACGTGGACATGTTACCATGGTCACGGAAGTACTCTTCTGCTTTTTGGATCTTCTCGCCCGACAGCAGGCAAAGATGTCCCAACTTACTATCTGCAAACTTATAGATGATAGGCCTACCGAGCCATACAGAGAGATAATAGTTAATGATCGCGCCCAACATGGCACCTAATGTGCCGAACAGCACAATCAGCATCACATCCACAGGGTACGTACCGGTGACGCATAGTACACTTTCGCTTTGTCCTGCTACAAACGCTGCAGGAGGAATAACCACTTCACTGGGGAAAGGTATAAACGATGACTCGATGGTCATCAACGCCGTAATCGACGCATAGTTCATATGCGCCGAGTACCAAGCGATGATCTGGTCTATAATAGTCATATTCTATATAAAGAGCAATTGTACAATGATATAGACGGGCAAGCAAACGACGAGGGAGAACTTACCCATGTATCCGAAGAACGATGGCATCTCGATACCCTCTTGCTCGGCAATACTCTTGACCATGAAGTTAGGGCCATTGCCGATATATGTCAGCGAACCAAAGAACACGGCACCCATCGAAACGGCTTTCAAATACGCATCTTCGGCTAAGCCATCGATGATGCCAGAAGGAGCCATCTCGTTGAAGACCATGGCGGTGGGGGCATTATCTAAGAACGCACTCAGCAAACCTGTTGTATAGACATATTGCCATGGCTCGGATAATACGGCTTGGATAGCATCTTTCATTTGTCCGAGGAACATCAACGCAGGAGTCATCGTGATGAAGATACCTAGGAACACGCAAGCCACTTCGAGGATAGGAGTCCAGGAGTAGTTGTTGGCTTTGCGGATACTCTTCTTCGTCGTCAACCACGATCCCGCGATGATGATGATGAACACCCACTCGCGCAGTAACTTGATATAGAAGGGTGCATCGTGTGCTGCCATAGCGGGGATGTAGGTACCATTGATGAACATGGTCGATAGAATCACACCACCTAACCAGAACAGGTTAATCAGACCCTTGAATTGCAGTTTCTTCTGCTCTGCCTCATCTCTCATCAAGTCCTTAGCAGACTCCTTGCCGTAGAAATAGGTGTCGGCGATGAAGTAGAAGAGGAGTAATAAGAAACCGGTTGCGAACCATTCGACGAACATGTTCTGCATCCACCATGTGAAGGACGCACCTTTCTGGAAGAGCAGGAACAAAGGTGGATCACCGAGTGGGCTGAGTAGTCCACCGCAGTTAGCGACAATGGCGATGAAGAACAGCACCGTGTGCACTTTGTACTTACGCTGTTTGATCGTCTCCAGCAGCAGACGAATGAGCAACATCGCCGCACCTGTTGTACCCATGAACGAAGCCAATGCCCAGCCAATAGCTAGGATAGTGGTGTTGGTCACCGGGTTGGCTTTGAGGTCACCCTTGATACAGATACCGCCTGTGGTTACGAACAGCGCCATGAGCAGCAGAATGAACGGTACATAGTCGTACACCATCTGGTGAACGAGGTTCTCGCTGAGCCCATGTATCCACATCCATGTGATGACGGGCAGACCTAAAACTAACGAAACAATGAGTTTGTTTCGATTCTCTTCCCACCATTCACCCACATGGGGCATCAGTGGCAGGATAGCGATGCATAGAAGCATCGTCGCAAATGGAATAAGCATCCAACTTGGAATAATGGCCATAATCTTTTATAATTTATAAATAGTTATTAGTGCACTATCTCTAACCCTTGCCGCTGGGCGATATCGACAAACAGCGCATCGGCTGCGTCTTGTGACAATATACCTTCTTGCAGTAGTTGCTCGACGCGTCCTCTTTCGCTGGAGAGCAGCATACGGGTCGCTTTGTCCGTCACTCCTTCGGCGAAGATGACCGCATCTTCTTTGCTGTATTGGCTCAGTAGGTCGGACGCCACGCGAATGAGTTGATCTACTTCGGTCAGTACTTGGTCGATCGTATTCTTCTCTACGGGCATATCTAGCACCTTGGACTGCAGGGTCTTGGTAATGAATTCTCGCGTCTCCATCAGGATGACGGTATATCCGCGGCATAGGTTGCAGGCGTCATTGAGCGCACGGCGGCGGGTCTTGAACCAGCGACGACGGCGTAGGTCTTTTTGGAGCATACCATCGTCAATGGCGTGATCGCCTTCGAAGTCGTTCAGCACCGCAATCGCCGAAGTGATACGTTCGTAACTGAAGAAATTGAGGATACCATCGTGGAAATAGTCATTAGCCACCTTCTCTATATGTGCGAGCACGTTGGTGCGTACCACGCATAACATCTCATTGGACGAGAGTTGTTCGTCTGTTTGCGGCGTGGGTGCGTCGATCATTTTACTCTCCACGATCTGCCAATTGGCTTGCTTAAGGTATGGGTCTTGCTTCAAGGCGGTCAGTGTCTCTTCGTCGTGATGACGAATCAGCGACAGTATCTGCCGCCATATATGTCGTTCGGACGCACTCTCTTGGCCGCTTAGACGCAGGCGATTGACGAGGCTCTTGGAGGTCGTGGCATTGATGCAGAGCGTCAGCGTTACCACACCCGCCGTATAAATGAGTACATGGTGACGGATAGTCTCGGGGATAGCAGTCGTGCAGTTGACCATCAGCGCCATACACATACCCAGTGCACCACGCAGTCCGCCCCAGCCTAAGATCACAAACTCCGGCCACGATAGTCCGTAACCATTCGAGCGCAGGATAGGCATCAGTATGAGCACCATGATATAGCGAATCACATTCAGTCCAATATATACGAGCACGATACCGCCAATCATTCCCCATGTCACATGGACGTTCGTGGCAATGATGATACCGACGATGAGGAAGATCAGCGTGTTGGCGATATAGGCCATCAGTGACCAGAACTTACCCATCCACTCGTTGGTCTCGGGCTTGAGGTGCGGACGACAACTCTGTGCAAACAGATGTCCGAACACGACCAACGCGATCACACCGGACACGCCGAATGTGCTCTGCGCGAGCATGAAAGTGATATAGGCACCGGCTACCATGATACAGTTCTGCAGCACTTCCTCTTTGGCTACATGCTCCACGAGCCAGATAGCCAATCGGGCGAACACGAACCCTATCACGAAACTGGCCATCACTACCCACACGAAGTAGAGGAACGGATGGTCTATCTCGCCTTGACCTGCATACACGCTGTAGAACATCATGAAGCATACCAAACCGGTGCCATCATTGAGCAGCGATTCACCATCTACCAAGGTGGAGAAACGTTTCTTTGTCCCTAACTCCTGTAATAAAGCCACAACGGCTACTGGGTCGGTGGCACTAATCAGTCCGCCGAACATCAGGGCAAAGGGCCATAGCGAAGGATCGTATCCGCCTAAAAGAGTCGCCATACCCATCACGAGCGCTGCGGTGAGTAACATACAGATGACCACTCCGGGACCTGCGAGTACGGATGCATTGAATAGCGTCTTGCGGAATACATGTAAGTCCATCTCGTAGGCAGCGTCAAACACGAGTATGGGGAGGAACACATAGAGGATGATGTCGGGGTTCATCTTCGAGATGAGGTTGATACCTTCCGTGGAGAAAGGCATCCCTGCCAATACCGTCTTGGATAGCAACCCGAGAACGATACCGATGGCAAAGAGCACCACCGTGTAAGGGATACGCACATAGCGTCCCATTACCTTGACCAGCACGCCAATCAGGAGACCAGCCATAATCAAAATAATCGTGTTCAGCATAATTTATTATTTACGATTTTTTTATTTACGATTTACCATTTATGTACCATTGAGTTTATTGGGACATTTGCGTGTGCTATAGCAGTAAATGGCTAAATGAATTAAATGACCCAATAAATAGTACATGGTAAATGATAAAATGGTACATTACTTCATTAATCTAACTTCAGCACGGCAAGGAACGCCTTCTGTGGCACTTCGACATTACCGATCTGTTTCATACGTTTCTTACCTTTCTTCTGCTTCTCCAGCAGTTTGCGTTTACGGCTCACATCACCGCCATAACACTTGGCTAGCACATCCTTACGTACCTGTTTGACGGTCTCACGTGCGATGATCTTGGCGCCAATAGCCGCCTGAATAGCGATATCGAACTGTTGACGGGGTAACAATTCCTTCAGTTTCTCGCACATCCGACGGCCGAAATCGACGGCGTTGTCGCGGTGGGTGAGGGTAGATAGGGCATCTACCTGTTCGCCATTGAGTAGGATATCTAGTTTGACGAGGTTAGACGGACGGAAACCGTTCATGTGCCAGTCGAAGGACGCGTAGCCCTTGGAGATGGATTTGAGTTTATCGTAGAAATCGATCACGATCTCACCTAACGGCATGTCGAATAGCAGTTCCATGCGGCTGCCGGATATATATTCCTGCTTAACGAGTTCACCTCGCTTATCGAGGCACAGCGTCATGATGTTCCCGATGAAGTTACTCGTCGTGATGATGGACGCACGGATATAGGGCTCTTCGATATGGTCTATCTCTGTGAGGTCAGGCATGCCCGCAGGGTTATGCACTTCCTTCATGTTACCGTCCTTGGTGAACACTTTGTAACTCACGTTCGGCACAGTGGTGATGACGTTCATATCGAATTCGCGATCGAGTCGCTCTTGGATGATCTCCATGTGCAGCAGTCCGAGGAATCCGCAGCGGAAACCAAATCCTAATGCCATCGAACTCTCAGGTTGGAAACTGAGGCTGGCGTCATTGAGTTGTAATTTCTCCAAACTGGCACGCAGATCTTCATAGTCTTCTGCTTCGATGGGATACACGCCCGCAAAGACCATGGGCTTGGCTTCTTGGAAGCCCGCAATCGCTTCGGCGCAAGGACGTGCTACGTGGGTGATTGTATCGCCCACTTTGACCTCCGTACTGGTCTTGATACCGGAGATGATATAACCTACGTTACCTGCAGATATCTCTTTGGTCGGTTGCATATCCATCTTGAGGATACCCACCTCGTCGGCATCATATTCTTTGCCGGTATTGAAGAACCGCACACGGTCGTGGGCGTGGAGGGTGCCATTGACTACTTTGAAGTAACCGATGATACCGCGGAACGAGTTGAATACGGAGTCAAAGACGAGGCATTGCAATGGTGCCTCGGGATCGCCTTGGGGAGCGGGGATACGATCGACTATCGCATTGAGGATAGCTTCTACACCGTCGCCCGTCTTGGCGGAGCAGCGCAGTATCTCTTCGCGTTTGCAGCCTAATAGGTCGATGATCTCATCTTCGACCATGTCGGGCATGGCGCTATCCATGTCGCACTTGTTCATCACGGGGATGATCTCCAGGTCGTGATCGAGTGCCATATAGAGGTTGGAGATAGTCTGGGCTTGTACACCTTGTGACGCATCCACCACGAGCAAGGCTCCCTCGCAGGCAGCGATGCTGCGGCTCACTTCGTACGAGAAATCGACGTGACCCGGGGTGTCAATCAAGTTGAGGATATATTCCTCCCCCTTTGAGGGGGAGCCAGAGGGGGTCCACCTCATCTGAATAGCATGCGACTTGATGGTGATACCACGCTCTTTTTCTAAATCCATGTCATCTAGCACTTGGTTTTCCATGTTCTTAACATCCACGGTGTGGGTTATCTCTAACATGCGATCTGCCAAGGTAGATTTACCATGGTCAATGTGTGCTATAATGCAAAAGTTACGAATATTCTTCATTGTTACGCAATTTGGCTGCAAAATTACTATTTTTTTTTCACATATGCAAGCGCGCACGCAAAAAAGTGCAAAAATGCACAAAAAACGCCACCTACTTGGTGGTAGATGGCGTTGCGTTACTCAGTCGGGGTGGCGCTTAGGCATTGGGATCCTTGCGTTTGATCGACTGGACGAGGTTATAGATGAGCGCAATAAGCGCAGTGAGGAAATTTACCCCTTCCTCGTGGGACATTGTTTTCTTGGACATAAATTCATTTACGATTTTATTATTTACCATTTACCATTGATGTACCATTGTATTTATTGTGCCATTTTCGTATGCTCTAGCAATAATAAATAACCAAATAAACTAAATGACTAAATAAATCGTACATAGTACATAACTAAATAGTACATCTCATTACTTTTTAGGAGGCTTGAGGCCAACGAGGATGAGTACGCCGGTTAGCGTTTCACCAAAGAAGGTGAGGATCG
>DCID01000010.1:0-53556 GCA_002315745.1 Bacteroidales bacterium UBA1735
GCGCCGGTCGCCATCAAGATTAGCAAACTAATCTCATGCTGCCCCTCGACTTGCATGTGTTAAGCCTGAAGCTAGCGTTCATCCTGAGCCAGGATCAAACTCTTCGTTGTAAAAGAAATTATTTTTTAGCTCAGAACGCTTTCCAATTTATCGTGTACTAATTAACGGGAACAATTTTGTTACAATTTACATTGTATTTCCCAAATTCTTGTACTACATCTATTGTTTACAATCGTTCAAAGATCACTTTTTAAATGCGCTTTCGTTCACTATGTCGCGAAAACGGATGCAAAGGTACTGCTTTTTTTTAACATGACAAAATTTTTATGCATTTTTTTTGCATTTTCTTTGTAAATGGCTGATAATCAACATATGTATACATGCACAAAATCTATTCACATCTAGTCACACCTATTCTTTACACCTTATTTAATACGTGTGCGCGCGCGTAAAAGAATTTGCATATTTGAAAAAAAAATTGTAATTTTGCACCCGTTTTTGAAATGAATATACTATGCATAGTAGAAAAGAACAACTAGCAGCGTTCGAGCGCCTGCTCGACATCATGGATGAATTGAGAGAAAAATGCCCATGGGATCATAAACAGACTTTCGAGAGTCTGAGGCAAAACACCATTGAGGAAGCCAATGAATTAGCCACCGCCATCATCCGCGAAGACAAAAAGGAGATCGCCAAAGAGTTGGGAGATGTCCTCCTACACGTTGTCTTCTACGCGAAGATTGGTAGTGAGACCCAGGACTTCGACATGGCAGATGTATGCAATCTCATCAGCGACAAACTCATCTTCCGCCATCCACACATCTACGGAGGTGTGGAAGCACATAGTCCTGAAGAAGTGAGCAAACTCTGGGAACAAGTCAAACTTAAAGAGAAAGGTGGTAACAAAACCGTCCTTGCTGGTATCCCAGATAGCCTATCGTCCGTAGTTAAAGCCTACCGCATCCAAGATAAAGCCGCCAATATTGGTTTTGATTGGGAACATCGAGAGGATGTATGGGAGAAGGTAAAAGAGGAGATTAGGGAGTTCGAAGAAACGATGGTTAGGGAGAGTGAGAGTGAAAGGGAGAGACAGGAGGAAGAATTAGGAGACTTACTCTTTGCACTCATCAATGCCGCACGACTCTACAAGTTGAAACCGGATAACGCATTGGAGAAAACCAACCAGAAGTTTATTAAGCGATTCAACTATATGGAACAACAAGCCACCGCTCAAGGACGTGATATAAGTACATTAAGCCTTGATGAGATGGAGGCTTTATGGCAAGAGGCTAAGCACCAAGAATGATCACTTAACGGGTTGACGAAAATCAAAATAATTTGGAGAGAACTTAGACGTAGATGCTACGCGCATGGATATGGTATCCATCCCTGTCTTAAGCGGTACATATCGCACCTGCAGACTGGCACTACCATATTTAGGCTTAAAATAGACTAACCCCTTATCCACATCTGTCGAGTCCGCCACTATATTGAGTTGTTGCTCATCTGTGAGCAGCACTTTAACCGCCAAAGCTGTCGTGTCATAAGACATACTGAACGTAGTCAATACACTAGTACGAGCATTCAACGCTACAGTGCCAATCACCGTATCTCCCACCGAGATTGTGTCATAACACGCCATTTCTGTAGCAGACGAGATAATGGTCAATTCACGCACAGAGTCTGTCACCTCATCGATAGGGAATAGATAAAACTTAAACGGAACTATCTCCGGAGTAAAGTCCTGATCACACACATCAGAACAAGCACTCATGAAGCATAAAGCAACAATAGGAAAAATAGCGAACAAACGTTTCATAACGTGCGGCATAAAGGACTCGAACCTTCACTCTGCGAAGAACTAGATCCTAAGTCTAGCGCGTCTACCAATTCCGCCAATGCCGCAGACTTAAACGGGATAAAACCGAAAAAGCATGCAAAAGTACAACATTTTTTTGAAATATGCAAATAAATAGTGCAACTTTTTACAAAATTTTACCGAATGGGCTCAAAATAGTCCATCGTATAAGCACATCCGAAGTGGCTTATGTCGGTGTCATGGTGGGTGTAGGCACCCGCGATGAGCAGCCAACACTCAATGGTTTAGCCCACTATATAGAGCATACTGTCTTTAAAGGAGCGGGCAACCTATCTGCTCGTCAAATCATCAATCATATCGAAGGCATAGGCGGCGAAATCAATGCTTATACCACCAAGGAAGAGACCACCTTCTATGCAGCCACGCCCGTTGGTCACTACAAGCAGACCCTACGTCTGATCTTAGACATGGTCACTCGTCCCACTTTCCCAAAAGCAGAAACAGACAAAGAGGTCTGCGTTATATTGGACGAGATCGATAGTTATGAGGATAGCCCATCCGAACTGATATATGACGACTTTGAGAACCTCATCTTTCAAGGGCATCCGCTATCTATGCCTATTTTAGGAACCAAAAAGAGTGTACGCAAGATCGGCAGTCGGCGCGAATACGCCATGCAATGGATAGCGGATCTATATACACCGGATAAAATGGTGGTCTTCACGCAGGGGGCGATGCCGTTTGAGAGCGTAGTTAGATTGGTGGAATCCATCATCGGCGAGAAGGCGAGAGGCGAGAAGGCGAAAGGCGATAGGAAAGCACCCGGGGAGATAGTCGCGCAGAGTCAAACCTATCGTAAACACACCCATCAAGTACACGCAATGGTAGGCGGACGCGCGTATCCAATAGGACATGAGCGGCAATTAGGTATGTATTTTCTCAACCAACTTTTAGGCGGAGGCAGCCTCAATTCGCGCCTTAATTTAAGTCTTCGCGAGCAAAGGGGCTTAGTTTATACCATTGAGTCGCAATACACTCCACTTAGTGATAGCGGCTATTGGAGCATCTATTTTGCCACCGAACCGCAGCATAAGGACGAATGTGTAGATAAGATATACCAGGAACTTCGTCGCCTACGTGAGACATCCTTGACCGGGATTCAGTTTCACCGCGCATTGCAGCAGTTGCGCGGGCAAATGGCCATCTCTGCCGAGAACAAAGAGAATAATGTACTCGCTATGGCGAAACTAATGCTTTACCACAGCAAAGCACCTACTTGGCAAGAGACATATAGTAAGATAGAACAAACCACTCCGTACATTTTGCAAGATATTGCCAACGATTTATTGACAGAAAATACAATTTCGACCCTATTTTATGTATAATTTGCTATATTAATGGCACAAAATGTATTATTTTTGACACAAACGTTTTTTTTTCTATCATTTATTTGCATATGTGGTATTTTTTGACTACTTTTGTGCGTTTTTTCGCATTTTGCGTCAATTTGGACTATAAATAATAATAATCATAAACAATTACAGTATGAAGAAAGTTATTACACTTTTCCTAGTATGTGGCCTCAGTCTATTGGCTATGGCGGACATACATGTTAGCGGTGTAGTAGTGGATGAGAAGGGTGAGCCTATTATCGGCGCTAGTGTCCAAGTAAAGGGCACGTCACTCGGTACCATCTCTGACTACGACGGTAATTTTGAGTTGGATGTTCCAGATGGATCGGACATGTTAATTGTCAGTTTCGTAGGACTACAGACTCTAGAAGTTAAAGCACAATCAAGCGTTAAGGTGACTCTTAAAGAGAACAGCGAGTTGATTGAAGAGGTCGTTGTGACAGGTTATGGTAACATCTCGAGAGGTAGTTTCGCAGGTTCGGCACAAGCCGTAGATGCGGAAAATATCGAGAAGAAACACGCCACAGAAGTAACCAAAGCATTGGCTGGTGAAGTAGCTGGTGTACAGGTTATTAACACTTCCGGTCAGCCTGGTTCCAATGCTACTTTGGTTATTCGTGGTGTAGGATCTATCAATGGTAGTGCTACTCCTCTTTACGTAGTAGATGGTATGGCTTATAGCGGAGACATCTCGTCTATCGATCCGGGTGATATCGCGAGTACGACCATCTTGAAAGACGCATCGGCTACGGCACTTTATGGTAGCCGTGGTGCGAATGGTGTGGTCGTTATTACTACGAAGAAAGGTAACCGCAATGATAAAGATGAGATTGAAGTGAATGTCGATTATGGTGGAAACATGCGCTTATTGCCTTTGTATGAGACCATTACTAGCCCAGAGGAGTATGTAACCATGTGCTGGCAGAGCTTGTATAACGAAGCTAGACTGATTGAAGGAAAGACGATGACACAGGCTATTGCGGCTGCTAATAATCACCTTTACAACGGAGATTACGGATTGCCCAAGGCTTATAATATCTGGGACAAAGCAGGTAATAAACTGATTCTCAATAACAATGATGGTCAATATGTTTATCCTTCTTTCAACCCCGAAGCTAACCGCAAAGCAGGTTATGAGAATTTGGAGAGTTGGAAAGATGCTATCTTCCGCGTAGGTCAACGTGCAGATGCTAACCTTCGTTTCAGCGGTGGTACGGATAAATTAGGTTACTTCACCAGTTTTGGATACACCAAAGATGAGGGTTACTATCAGTCCTCCGACTTCAACCGTTTCAATGTACGTAGTAACTTAGACTATCAGCCTAAGAAATGGCTCAAAGTCAAGACGCAGATTGCCTACTCGTACTATGAGATGAATAATCCTAATCAGGATGGTGATGGTGCGATGAACAATGGTTTCTACTACATCAATGCTATTCCTGCTATTTATCCTGTTTACCTGCGCGATGCGGATGGTAAGATTGCTACCGATCCCCGTTTAGGTGGTCCCGCATACGACTATGGTGATGCCGATTTAGAGGGTAACCCACTGAGTCGTACTTTTGGATATGGTATTAACCCTGCTGGTTCGCTCCGTTTGGATCAAGAGAAGCAACAGCAACACAATGTAGATGCGAATACGGACTTCGAAATTAAGTTCTATAAAGACTTGAAGTTCACCGCATCGGTGGGTATCCAATACGCTAACAATCGTTACAGCCAAGTTACTAATAAGTACTATGGCGATGCAGCAGGTTTAGGTCGTATCGCACAACAAGCATCCAATGTATTCTTCTTGGAGGCCAAGCAACAATTTGACTACTTCAAGACCATTGGCGATCACACCATTAACGCATGGTTGGGACACGAGACACAGATGTACCGCTACAACTATACGTATGGTTATAAGTCTATGTTAGCCGATAACTGGAGTACAGAGTTAAGTAATGCCGTTCGTAATGATGAGATCCTAGGTGGTTCTGAAGGATGGACGATGGATAGTTACTATGCTTTAGCTAGCTATAGCTACAAAGAGCGTTACATGATCCAAGGTAACTACCGTGCCGATGGTTCCAGCCGTTATGCAGCTGGTCACCGCTGGGGTCACTTCGGTGGTGTAAGTGCTGCATGGACGTTCACCAATGAAGACTTTATGAGCGATGTGAAATGGCTCAAGGAAGGTAAGTTACGTTTGAGCTGGGGTTTGATTGGTAACCAAATGAGTTCCTTATACTCCTACACCGACCTTTATGCTATTCAGAACGTCAATGATGAAATCGCCTATATTTGGGCAAGCAAAGGTAACCCCGAGATTACGTGGGAGCGTACGAACCACGTGGACTTAGGTTTGGATTTACGTTTCGGCAAGTGGGTTGACTTTACGTTCGATTTCTACCACAAGATCACGGATAACTTGCTCTTCTACCGCGCTGTATCGCCTTCGTTAGGTTATTCGTCTATTCCTACGAACGATGCCAAGATGGTGAACCAAGGTGAAGAGTTTACCTTCAATATTCACGCTGTACAAAAGCGTAATGTAAAGTTGGATGTTAACCTGAACTTTACGCACTACCGGAACTGGATGACCCAGATGCCTGTGGATTATACGGATGAAAACGGAAACGAAGTCCGCATGATCATGAGTGGTGCGATGTCTGAAGGTCACTCCATGTATGACCACTACACCGTGGTTTATGGTGGCGTTGATAAAGAAGGTAACGCCTTGTACCAAGCTTACTGGGATGAGAAGAAAGGTGCATTCTTAGAGCAAGATCCTGTCACAGGTGAGTACAACTATATCTCCTCCTTGTATCAATATCAACAGGAGAATCCCGACGCTATTATTCGCGATACGATGGTTACCGACTACACTTTAGCAGCAGACCAATATATCGGTAAGAGCTATTTACCGGATCTCGAAGGTGGTTTGGGTATTAACTTAGAAGTATATGGTGTCACCTTGGATATCGCTACCAGTTGGCGTATCGGTGGTTATGGTTACGACTACACGTATAAGGCATTGATGTCCAACGACAAAGTAGGTAGTTATAACTGGCACGTAGATATGCGCAATGCATGGTCGGAGACCAATACCAACACCGACATTCCTCGTTTGAGTAATGGTACCGCTAATGACGACCAATATGCAAACGCTACCTCGACTCGTTTCTTAACGAGCAACTCCTACTTCTCACTCAATAGTATCCAATTAGGATATAACTTCCCAAAGAAGTTGATTGAGAAGGCTAAGATGAATAAATTGAGTCTGTATGTAGCTGCTAATAACATTGCCATTGCCGCTGCGCGTAAGGGTTACAACCCAACCGCTTCCTTTACTGGTAGTAGTGACACGCACGCATACACCCCATTATCCTCGATTATGGGCGGTATCAAGGTGGTATTCTAAAATATGTTCAATAGTTTAACACTCTAATTGATTAAGAATATGAAAACAATGAAATATATTTACGCCTTAGCAACACTGACCGTGTTACTGAGTGCATGTTCCTCCGAATGGCTTCACCAGCAGCCTCAAGGTAGTACGATTACCGAGGAACAATTCCGCGAAAAAGCAGATAAGTTACATGGATCTGTCTATGGTGCATACGCGTTGATGTATCAATACGGCGGTGACCATGATGTATTCGGTTTCCGTTCCATCGATATGTACGGAGACTTGAACTGTGGCGATATGGCACTGCCAGTCAGCAACTATGGTTGGTTTGAATACGATGAGAGAGGAATGACCTATGCTCGCCGTTCCTATTATTGGTACTTCTATTATGGTATCATCCGTCAATGTAACAAGGGTATCGTGTATGCCAAAGAGACCAAGGATGCCGATGGTAATGCCCTCGATCTTTCTTTCTTGAACTATTTTGAGGATGATGTACAAATCACCGACTCTATTACTGCTCACAAGAAGTATATTGAAGCTAACAAAGAAGTGCTCAATTACTATGCACAGTTAATCGCTCTGCGTAGTTGGAGCTATGCTAACCTGCAGAAGTATTTTGTGCCCACACCCGACGAAGCCGATTGGGAGACTGTATTGAGTGTGCCCATCTACACCGAAGCAGATGTACTGCAGGATACCACTTTAGGTAACCCACGTATCTATGCCGATTCTGTAGCTCGCTTTGTGATCAAAGATATGACTATTGCAGTCCGTCTGTTACAGGCTACCGAGAAGGCTGGTTTCACCCGTGCTATGAAGCAAGAGATCAATTCGGAGGTAGCATTGCTGAACTTGGCCTATTTCATCTTGAACTCAGCTGGTTCGGATGAAGATTGGTTCTATGCCTATGCATATGCAGAGGAGTTCATTACGAAAACGTCGGCTCCTATCTTAGCTAACGAAAAAGTTCTCACTACCGGATTTGCGGATATAAATGAGACCAACTGGATCTGGGGACAAGATGTTACCATCCAGACCACGACCTCTTTGGCATCCTTCTTTGGTCAGGTGGATATATTCACCTACAGTTACGCTTGGGCTAGAGACGTGAAGGCTATTGACAATGCGTTATACAAGATGACTACGGCAACCACTCGCTCATGGGATATTCGTTCCAAATGGTGGAACAATATGTCCAGGTACGATTACAATTATGCTCCCGATGGCAAATTCTTTAACCCAAGTACGGTCAATTACAAGAAAGCTCCCCAAGCAGATGCATTGGATCGTGCATGGCTTTGCGATCACGTGTTTATGCGTGCTGAGTTAGGTTACCTCATCGCTGCAGAAGCTAACTGGAGATATGGTAACGATGCAAAAGCCATTCAATGGTTGACAAAGATTACCGATCAACGTATCAAAGACGACAAGACCGCTACACAAACGAAATACGAGAAGTGGAAAACCAGTTTGTCTAATCACTCCACATTAGGAGAAGAGATTCGTTACAACTGGCGTATTGAGATGTGGGGTGAAGGATATGGTATGCAGACCTTCCGCCGCTACGGCGAGACGGTTACCTTGGGTACCAACCACTTAGTCCGTAAAAATGAAGAGATTAGACCCAGTGATCCACGTAAGTTCACCTTTGAATTGCCTACGTCTGAGTTGGAGTATAACCCTGCTATCCGTCGTCAGAATAAGGAACTTGAAGTGAAGTAATTGATACAAATTTGCCAAAAAGTAACTATTTATCCCGAAAAAAACGGGACAGGTATTGCATATATCAAAAAAAAGTAGTACCTTTGCGGCAAATTTGAAAACGTATCATTTATAATAGTTATGGTTAGAACTACTTTTAATCGCCTCCGTGAGGTAAAAGACAGCCTGCCACATGGCAGCATGGATGCAATCGCAGCCGAGTTAGGAATCAATGCAGATGAAGTACGTGCCATCTTTAATGGCCAAGGCACTTCGGAGAGCGGTTACCACATTGAGGCTGGCCCAGACGGCGGCATCGTGACGCTGGAGCAAACCCGTATTCTTGAGGTAGCTCTGCGTATTGCATGGGCTGCTAAGAATAGCTTATAAGCATTGGTGGCTATAACCTCATTGGTTTGATAAAGGGATTGCTGTGATTTTTGATCACAGCATTGCCTTTTTTCCAATACGCGCAGGCGCCTGGAAGCATACGCGTACGTGTAACGAGATGAAAAAGATTGGAATCATAGTGGCGTTGATGGCCATGGCCATAGGTGCACAAGCACAAGAGCCAGCAGAGGCAGAAAAGTCTTCTGTTAGTTTGGCGTACGATGCGGGGTTTGATGTAGTGACCGCCTATATATGGCGTGGTATCTACAATGGCGGACTGAGTTTTCAGCCCAATCTGGCGATAGGATTTGAGACCGAACATACGGAATTTAAGTTCGGCGCATGGGCATCCCTCGGTGCCTCGGACTGGAAGTTCCAATCGGGATTGGATATCACCGAGGATGGTAATCCCAATACGCAGTTTATGCCCGAGTTGGATCTGAACTTAGCGTACACGTTCTATGGTGCCACCATTGGCTTTAACCACTACTATTACTTCCGAGGCAGTAACTTCTTTACATGGCAGTCGGTGGAAGAGATTGAGGCGTCTGAGAACAACACCAGCCAAACGGATATCTTAGTGGGCTACAATTTTGACGACCAACTCCATGTGCCCTTGTACATCAATTGGAGTACTGTGATTGCGGGATGCGACATTAACTACAACGAAGACGGCTCCCCTAAGCGTGCTTATTCCTCCTATTTGGAATTAGGTTATACGCACACTTTCCCCTACGAGATATCGTTGGATGCGAATATAGGCATGTCACCCTGGGAGAGTCCACTCTATGGTAACGAGAAGTTTGCCGTGGTCTGCATCGGACTCAAACTGAACAAAGAATGGGAGGCAGGACCATGCTGTATTGATCTCTATGCGCAAGGTACGATTAACCCTAACGGCATCAATAAAGACAATGCCTACATCAACGCGGCAGGAGATTTTAAACTGTATGAACAAAAACTAAATGGCCTAGTTGGATTAGGCATTTGGTTCTAAATATTAACCATCTAAAAATTATACGCTTATGAACAAAACACGTACACTGATTGCATTAGGTTTAGTGGTTGTAGCAGCAGGTTTACTCATCTGCTGGCCTAGTTGCAACAAACAGAAGTATTTCTACCACGAGGGTCTGGTCTTTGGCACGTACTACAACATCCGTTACCAAGCACCTATCGATCACGAGGACGCTATTAAGCAGGTATTGGCGCATATGGATTCCTCGTTGAGCATCTTTAATAAAGCATCCATCATTGCTCGCATCAATCGTAACGACGATGTACAGACAGACTCCTTGTTTGAGATCATGTTTGCTACCGCCAAAGAGGTGACCGAAATGAGTCACGGTGGATTCGATATCACATGTGGACCATTAGTCAACCTATGGGGCTTTGGTACGGACTCGCTCACGTATCGTCCCACGCAACATGAGATTGATAGTGTCTGCCTGTTTGTGGGCATCCAATATGTCGAATTGGACACTACTATCCACCGCATCATGAAGATGGATACCCGTATCCAACTGGACGCAAGTGCTATTGCTAAGGGCTATGCTTGCGACCTTGTAGCGGCGCTCTTGGCTAAAGAGGGTTGCACCAATTATCTCGTCGATATAGGAGGCGAAGTAGTGGCTAAGGGTCTGAATGATAAGGGTGAGAAATGGCGTATTGGTATCACCAAACCTATTGACGATCCTACCGGTCAGATTCAAGAGATTGAAGATGTTATCCTCACGGACGATATCTGTATTGCCTCTTCGGGTAACTACCGCCGTTTCTATTACGACGGTGGCGAGCGTCGCAGCCATACCGTAGATCCTCGTACGGGTTACACGGTACAACACAACCTGTTAGCCGCTTCCGTCATCGCTTCTAGCGGCATTCGCGCCGATGCATTGGCTACCGCATGTATGGTACTGGGCGCAGAGGAGGCTATGGAGATGATCGAAAAAACCGAAGATGCTGCTTGCTACTTAATCATTGCTGAGGGCGATGAGACACGCGTATTCACCTCGTCTCGCTGGGAAACATTACTCCAAGAAGATGAGGACGCCAATGTGGAATGAGACAACACGTTTACATATATATGCTCCTGCTGGTATTCCTCACCTCCTGTGGGGAGTACCAACAAGTGCTTAAATCACGCGATCCGGACTATAAATACCAGAAGGCTTTAGCGTACTTTAATAGCAAGGATTATCTGAAAGCCAAGACGCTCTTTGACGATATAGCTCCCTACTATAAGGGCACGGAACGATTTGAGGATGTGGTATGCTACCAGGCTCGTTCGAATATGGGACAAAAGAGTTACGACGAAGCGGCTAAATACTATCAAGCCTATATCCGCAATTTCCCAAAGGGAAAATACATCGTTGAGGCTCGCTATCAGACAGGGCACTGCCTATACCTAAACTCCCCGGATGCGCGGTTAGATCAACAGATCACCAAAGAGGCTATCGATGCCTTTACCCAATTTATTGAGTTCTATCCACAAAGTCCTTACTCCGAGCAGGCCTACAAGGAACTGAACGAGATGTATGATAAACTGGCCTATAAAGAGTATCTGAATGCTAAACTGTACTACAACTTAGGCACCTACTTGGGCAATAATTACCTTAGTTGCGAGATTGTGGCTAAGAACGCACTCAAGCAATACCCAAGCAATAGTCATATGGAGGAATTGAGTTGGCTCATTTTCCTAGCCAAATATCAGCAGGCGGTTAACTCCACCTATGATAAGATAGCGGAGCGGGCACGTGATGCACAGGATGAATACTACAACTTCATCATTGACTATCCCGATTCCAAGCATCGCAACCAAGCAGAACGAATACTCAAAGATATAAAGAAGCTATTAAAATAAAAAACAACAATATTATGGACTTCAAAAAATCAAAAGCACCTAAGAACACTATTACTCGCGACATCAATCAAATGACCGAGAAAGTAGGTAATGTGTACGAAACAGTGGCTATCATCAGCAAACGTGCTAACCAAATCAGCAACGCTATGAAGCGTGAACTGGATGCCAAGTTAGCCGATTTTGGCAACCCTCAAGACAGTTTGGATGACAGCTTCGAGAACCGTGAGCAGATTGAGATCTCGCGTCAATACGAGCGTCTTCCTAAAGCCACTCTGATGGCTACCCAAGAGTTCGTAGACAATCAACTCATCTACCGTACTGGTTCCAAAGACGACGCCTTGAAGTAGTGAACGTCTTAGTAGGCATATCCGGTGGCATAGCAGCGTATAAGATCCCCGATCTTATACGCTTGCTGCGCAAGGCAGGGCATGAAGTCAAAGTGACTACGACCACCCATGCTTTGCAGTTCGTGACCCCCTTGACCCTACAGACTCTCTCGGGACACCCCGTCTATTCGGATGTCTTTGCCGCCATTAACGAGCACTCGACAGAGCACATCTCGCTACCTGATTGGGCAGATGTGATGGTCGTAGCACCCGCTACGGCGAATGTGCTGGGGAAGATGGCACATGGTATTGCCGACGATGCACTCACGACCACCTTTGCCGCCATGCGCAAACCTGTGGTTATCGCGCCCGCGATGAACGATAAGATGTATGCGGCACCGGCTACCCAAGAAGCAATAGCCACCCTGAGCCAGCACCCGAACATCACGATGCTCGACTGCGCCGAAGGCGAACTGGCTTGTGGCAGTACGGGTAAGGGACGTATGCAGGAAGTGGATACCATCTATGAGGCTATCCTATCCGCTACCACACCTAAGACCTTACAGGGCAAGCGTGTTCTTATCACCGCCGGATCCACTATTGAACGTATCGACCCGGTGCGGTTCATTAGTAATTTCTCCACAGGCAAGATGGGGATCGCTCTTGCCAACGAATGTCGTCGTCGCGGAGCAGAGGTGACGCTGATCATGGGTTCCATCTCTGCACAGCAGATGTACGAACAGGCCATTGAGGCTTGGAAAACGACCGATATAGCTATCTTAGCCGCAGCCGTAGCCGACTTCACGCCTGTTGAGACTGCCACCGAGAAGATCAAGAAACAGCCCAATCAGACCTCTGCCACCATCGACCTCAAGACCACACCCGATATCGCGGCTACCTTAGGTGCAACCAAACGCGACGGACAGATACTCGTCGGGTTTGCCTTAGAGACGCAGAACGAAGAAGCCAATGCCCTCTCCAAATTGGAGCGCAAGCACATGGATTGGATTGCACTTAATTCGCTGAGAGATGCAGGTGCAGGCTTTGGCTGTGACACCAATAAAGTGACCCTATACGCGCGTACGGGTATAAAAAAGGACATCCCCCTTCAATCGAAGGAGAATGTCGCACGAGAAATAGTTTCTGTGATTAGTTGCTAACCTTATTCTTTTCTAAGGCGTCCAAATAACCCACGACGTTTGGGCTCTTCGTCTTTCGACTCTTCCGTCTCAGATTCTTTACCTTCCGGTACCCATTCTTCACGTTCTTCAATGGTACCAACTTGTCCCTTCACGTAATTGATTACGTCTTCCAGACCTTCTGTAAAGTGGGCAAAGTCCTCCTTGTACAAGAACACCTTATGCTTCTCGAACTGAGGAGCATCGTTCTCTCCCATAAATTTCTTACTCTCTGTAATACATAAATACAGATCCTCGTTACGTGCTTTCTTCACGTCTAAATAGTAAATACGCTTACCTGCCTTCACCGAACGAGAATACACGATTTCAGGCTCTTTCTTGTCTTCAAATCTACGATCTTCCATCACAAAAAATATAGTTAATATTAAAAAAATTAGCAGAGGTACGCATACGAACCAATACGGTATTTGTTCAAGTCCTCTTGTGTGATACGTTTAAAATCATAAAAGGCCTTCCCACTTGTAGAGCGAGATGCCTTGTTCACCACGGAGTCGTTGTTAATCAAATTTCCCATAGATTCAAACTTTTATTGGTACTACTCTTTCTAAAAACGCTGCAAAATTACTACTTTTTTTTGAGATATGCAAACATTTATGCAAAAAAGAACTTGAAAAGTCACTTTTTACTTTTTTGTGTATGGCTGAACCTAATCACTCCGCCGAGAGGATGATGGGACGATAACGACATCGTAGGACATGTTCATTACTTCTCACTTGGGCGCAGACAGATTGCCCGAGGCATTCTCAAAGAACGATGCCGAACATCTCGCGGACACCCTCGGCGTGTCCGTGGGGACGATGGGAAATTGGTTGACGAAATGGGTTAAATGTGGTGATATACAACATGTTACCTATGGAGAATACAAGAAGACAGCATGAGTGTGAACTCGTGAAAAGTCGTGAAGTTCACGACTTTTCACGACACTTCACGGTCTATGTTTCACGCCACAGCGCAGCGGCTAGGGGGTGGTAAGGCGTCCTCGGGGTGCCCTAAGGTGCCCTATAACAAGGGAGCACCATGGTACGATGGGAACCCGTTCGGAACCGCTTTGGAACCCGCTACGAACCGCCTACGAACCGCTTTTTTTCTTGGAGAATCCTAGTGATAGAGAGGAGTCGGCAAAATGAGCCAATTAAGCGATTGGTGGATTATCAGACGATACAAGACCGAGCCAGTACATACAGGACTGGTCGCTTAAGAAGCGCAAGTAATCACTTTTTTGCCCAAAGATTTGCGTATGTCAGATATTTTTTGTACCTTTGCACGCAGATTTGTATATCTATACTGGAGAACATGTTATGAAAAAGATATTAAGGTATATCGTTTGCCTATTGATGGTGGGTTTCTGTACCAATACAGAGGCTGCTAAAGTGGTGCGCCTGTCTATTACCTACGAATATTTATCCAACGATCGTAAAGAGTCTCAGGAGGATGCGGAGAAACGCGCCTTAGAGCGTGCCAAGCAGAAAGCCTTGGAGGAACGCTTTGGGGTGGATGTGAGTAATATCATCGTTCAGATTGAGCAGTCGAACGATGCGGGTAAAACGCATTCCTATAGCGACGATTTCTTCTCGATGGGCAGTACCTCTTCCCGCGGAGAATGGGTCGAGACGATCACAGAGAAGGTGCTGCAGTCCATTCACGATGGTGAGTTATGGCGCGTACAGGTGTATGTAGAAGGTACAGGTCGCGAGCGAATGGGGCAGCCCGTCGATATCAAAGCCGAGTTCATCAATAGCCCGGCGGAGAAACGAGGTCGCACCACCTTTTATGACGGCAACGATATCTTCCTACGTTTTCAGTCTCCGGTGGCTGGGTCACTATGCGTCTATTTGGTAGATGGAAACCAAAATGCCTATTGTATCTTGCCTTATGAGCATAGTTCGGAGGGAGTTCAATCCATAGAAGCAAATAAGGAGTACCTCTTCTTCTCAGCGGTATTGGATAAGAAGGCTGACGAATATACGCTCAATACGCAGTTGGCTCGCGAGCAAAATATCCTCTATGTGGTCTTTTCGCCCAATCGTTTCACCAAGGCTAATGACACGCAGGGAGGTAAGAACTGGCAAGATGAGCAACTGCCTCGCACCTTAAAGTATGAGCCCTTCCTTAGATGGCTATATGCCAATCAGACCAAGGACGAGCAGATGGTCGTCAGAACGGAAGTAATAACGATAATTAAGTAAAACTATAAGATAATTTTGCTCAAGATTTGCAAAAACCAAAAAAATATTGTAATTTTGCGGCAAAATTGTAATACGAGTAAAATAATGTCAAACGCAGACTTTTGGCAATCTATTCAGACTATCATCGAAGGAGGTTACTCTTCCGAAGGTTTGCATTTATTGGATAATTATGCAGAACAGTTTATTAATGGGAAGTTGTTATATCAACGATTTTCACTACCAGAACAGCGTGGCTGCGCAGCGGGCGGTTCGACAAATGTCATTGCAACCATACTCGCTGGAGCAAGTATTGCACCAAATTGCCTCACTGCACCAATCGGCTCATTCAAAAGAGAGCAGCAATGCGGAGAGATCCAAGCTTCACGGATAGAGCGATGGGCTAAACGCGTAGGGTGTTGGGTGGATTGTGTTAATGATCGGTTGCAACAACAGTTTGGGCAAGAAGTGGCACAAGGAGGTGAAGCGCGCGTGTTCTATCATGGCGCATCACTTATTAAAATGATTGGGTTGGATTATTATGTTACCCCCGTCTTGGCATTAGACCGCATTGCCTTGTACAATACTTATTTTCCTGAAACTAAACTAATAGTCTTGGGGTTTGGTCGAGATAGTGAAGGCGCATTTCAAATCATTGTGGAACAACCTTTTGTTCAAGGTAAATCATTATCGGAAGCCGAGATAGAAAAGTTTGCCACGAACTTGGGTTTTGAGCTAAAGAATCGTCGTAATTGGACATACGCAACAGCAGAAATTTATTTGAGTGATTTGCACGATGAGAATGTGATCCAATCCAAAGAGGGGATAATCTTTGTGATAGATTGTGATATTCGGATTAATACACCAGACTTAAAGATGGATGGTATCCGTCAGTTATCATCAGAGGTTGCTTTTACAGAATAAATTAATGCTAATTGGTATTCTCAGTGATGCAACTACTCAAAAAATTAGAGTAATTCGAATGGAGGGTATACAAAATGGATGATGTAGTGTACCATTGTGGTCATTCGTTGAAGGATATGGGCAAGAAGATGTGCGCCATCACACGTATGGGATGTGACGCAGAAACGATTCTGCAGCAAGTGAGATAAGACCCAATCCAACTCTCCCAAGAGGCTGACGGTGAAGGAATAAGCCATTCAGATCACTTAAGGAATATAGGGTAATAAAAGAGGAATAAATAATTTAATGAATAATGAATAAATTTGCTTTTATTTTGTGTTTAATGACTGTGCCATTTGTGGTATGTGCACAGCGAGTTTCTAACATTGTCGTGAATCAACATATGGGTAAGGTAGAGATTTCTTACCAATTAACAGATTCTGCATATACTACCATATCTATTTCAACAGATGGGGGGCGTTTTTTTAACCAAATAAAAGGCTCAATATCGGGTAATATATATGGTGACACAAAAACAGGTATCAATATCATCAATTGGGATGTACACAAAGACTTTCCTAATATGGCATTGAATGGTATTGTATTAAGAGTTGCTGCGATAGCGCCTAATAATACGATTCTTTCTTACGTTGATTCTAGAACTATATCCATATCCAAAGATGTATGGGGATTAGATGTTATGCCGTTTAGCGTTTATGCCAAAGATTTCGTGGAGAATACTGTTAACGAATGGCAGAAACGTGGAGAATTTGAAAAGACGGTGGATTGGCAAAAGAGAGTAAATGCTGATACACGTGCAGTTAAAATTAAGGAAGTTACTGTTGAAGCCGAGCATTTGTATATTGACACGATGAAGAAAACAATTAAGTTAAACTTTTCACTTTCGCAGTATGATCCAGACAATGAAATCTTCTTAATACGTGATAGTTCTGTAGGCAATCTCCTTGTGCCAGTACCTATAAGCGAAGCACCATATTTTAAAGCTAATTGGAACTTGAAGGAGTTATATCCCTCCTTCTTTATTGATGCTGATTATCTTGGGTTGGCTTCCTTGGAAATAAAGATGCCTAATGGTAAAACTTATCGATATAGTAATCAAGCGTCACTTAACTATTCAGTAGCAGATGTAGAATATAACTTTGAGCCTATAGAGATAGAATCTTCCAATGCACCTATACAACGTGGTCAACAAAGTATAGAACAAAAGAAGTTGACTGTCGGTAAATCCCTTGTGGACATCAACATCCCACAATCATCGGTTCGCAATAATAACCATACATTTGCGCTAATCATTGCCAATGAGAACTATAAGCGAGTAGATGATGTGCCATGTGCCAAGAATGATGGTCAAATCTTTAAAAAGTATTGCGTATCCGCATTAGGTATGCCAAATGCTAATGTACATTATGTCGAGAATGCCACATTAAATGATATGCGCACAGAAATTGCTTGGTTACGTATGCTGGCAGAAGCCTATCAAGGAGATGTGCAGATTATATTTTATTATGCTGGTCATGGCATGCCAGACGAATCCAATAAATCTTCTTTTCTTTTGCCAGTTGATGGAGACGGGCGTTTGCCATCTTCTGGATATCAGTTGGATGAATTATACCGCAACTTAGGTGATATTCCAGCTCATTCTGTAACCATCTTTATGGACGCTTGCTTTAGCGGCAGTAAGCGGGAAGACGGTATGCTCGCTTCGGCGCGTGGTATAGCCATCAAAGCCAAGTCGGGCGTGCCACAAGGTAACATGGTAGTCTTCTCCGCAGCACAGGGTGACGAGACCGCTTACCCCAACAAGGAAGAAGGGCATGGTATGTTCACCTACTATCTGCTCAAGAAACTCCAAGACACCAAGGGTGATGTCACCCTGCAGGATCTGGGCAACTATATCACCAAGAACGTGAGCCAGCAGTCTATCCTCATCAACGGCAAATCACAAACACCCTCCGTCATCGCCTCTAGCACTCTAGGCGACACTTGGCAGAATTGGAAACTGAAATAGCGTTGTTAACAAAATTTGCAGCCAAATTAGACCCAAATGACCGAATATACCGAGAACGGGATATATATTCAGGAAGTGGATGCGCGGTATTTAGAGCGCGACCTGGAACGTACGGCGGCTATCATCGATAGGCACCGCCCGTTTGTGGTGCTCATTACCCATTATGCCGATCTCCTTGCCACCGACCATGCGCTGAACTACCTACTGTTAGGGAAATTGATGGGTGTGCATATTGGTCTAGTGGAGGACAAAGAGCAAGTGCTGCGGGATGGTCATGAGCTCTTCCGCCACGTGCACGTGACCTATGGGCACGATATTGAACAGGCTATCCGCCGGTTAACAGAGATCATTGCCCAATATCCCGAACTACATCGGATGTTCTCCAAGCGTCACTTAGCTATTCGATTGATGGAGCGGGAGGAGGAGATACTTCAACTCATGCCATCTTGCCCCGAGGTCGTATTAGCGGCACAACATGAGCGCGAAGCGTTAGGGATCAGTTTTGGCAAGTCCGCCGCCGAAGTAATCCGCGAAGCGCGACAAGGATTCGTTCATGGTGCATTGGAGGAGACCCTTACCCACGCGGAAAACGACACGGGACACTCGTTTAGCGACCGACTGGATAAGGTACTGACCAATAAGTGGATCGGACTGCCTATCCTCATCGGCATATTATACTTAGTGTTCGCGTGTGCGTTCTCGTTAGGCGCATACCCGCAAGGGTGGATAGAAGATGGTATCGCGTGGCTAGTGGATTGGATGAGTGCCGTTTTACCGGCAGGATGGCTAACGAGTCTATTCGTGGATGGTATCATCCAAGGCGTCGGGGCAGTTATCTCTTTCCTGCCGAACATCATCATACTGTTCTTCTTCCTCTCGTTGATGGAAGATACGGGTTATATGGCGCGTGCCGCGTTCCTGATGGATAAGATCATGCACGTAGTAGGATTGCACGGGGGGTCGTTCATACCGATGCTGGTTGGTTTTGGGTGCAATGTGCCCGCTATCATGGCGTGCCGTAACATAGAGAACAACAAAGATCGTGCGCTGACGATGCTGATGCTACCTTTTATGAGTTGCTCGGCACGGCTGCCGGTCTATATGCTGTTCGTGGGGGTCTTTTTTCCCGATCACAAGCCGCTAGTGATGATGTCGCTGTATCTGATTGGTATTGTGCTATCGATCCTCTTTGCGCTAGTGATGAAACATACGCGGTGGTTTAAGCAGCCCGAGCAGGATTATGTATCGACCTTACCACCGTTCAGGCAACCGACTTGGCGCAATACGAGCAAGCATATCTGGGAACGCACGTGGGACTATTTGCAAAAGATTGGGACGGTGATCTTGTGGGCAAGTATCGTGATATGGGGTTTGACCTATTTCCCGTCGCGCTCGATGGATCTAGAGCATTCGTACCTGTCGATGATAGGCCTATGGACAGAGCCGTTGGTTCGTCCGTTAGGTTTTGACTGGAAGATGTCGGTGTGCTTGCTAACAGGTCTGCCCGCGAAGGAAGCGATTGTGTCCACGATGGGCATACTGTTCCACTCCGAACCATTGGTCGGAGCGTTCTCGCCGCTGACGGCGTTTGGGTTTATGGTGTTTGTACTGCTGTACTTCCCTTGCGTAGCCACGGTGAACACACTGAGACGAGAATTAAGTACCAAATGGGCAGCGTTCATGGTGGTACATAGTTTGGCGCTAGCTTGGGTGGTAGCGTTCTTAATACATGTCATTGGAAACTTATTATGAGAAAAAGATATATCCTATTATTACTATGCATAGCAGGCACGCTATGTGCGCAAGATACGGTGAAAGTGAGTGACTTTGACCTGCAAGAGGTAGAAGTGGTGCAACGTCGTGCGGGGCGAGTTAAGTCGCGTACGAATGTGCTTAACACCGAGAAACTGAATAGGGAGCAACTCTGTACCGCGGCGTGTTGTAATCTAGCAGGTTCATTCGAAAACTCCGCCTCGGTCGATGTCAACTACTCCGATGCCGGTACGGGTGTGCAAACGATTCAGTTACTGGGTCTGTCGGGTAAGTATGTACAGTTACTCATGGAGAATACACCAGGCGTCAGGGGTCTCAACCAGAACTTAGGCTTGGAGTTCATTCCGGGTCCATGGATGGAGTCTATTCAGATTAGTAAGGGCACCTCGTCTGTGCGTAATGGCTATGAGGCGCTGACGGGACAGATCAATGTGGAGTTCTTGAAGCCCCAACTGCAAAAACCATTGGAAGTCAACCTGATGATGAACGATAATGTCGATCTCGAACTCAACGTGACCGGCGGATGGAAAGTGAATGACGAGTGCTCGACCGGTTTAGCGGTGCTGCTCAAAGACCAAAGCCGCGAACTGGATGGTAACAACGATGGTTTCATGGATGCGCCCTATATTCACCATCTCAACCTGATGAACCGATGGTACATCACCAAAGGGGATTACACGGGACAAGTCTTTGTCAAGGGTGTCTATGACCAACGTATCAGCGGACAAGTGCAACACGTGCATGATCACATGCCCGATCCCTATAAGATTGACCTACGCACCCGTCGTATAGAAGGGTTCATGAAGAATGGGTATATGTTCACCCCACAGATGTCGATCGGTGTCATCGCCTCCGCGTCCTATCATAGTCAGAACTACCACTATGGTTCGCGTCTATGGGATGCCTCACAGGTCAATGCCTATCTCAATGCCATCTATCAGGCAGCGTTGGAGAACGAGCGTCTTGATCCCGAAGATAACCACGAGAACCAGATTGCAGCGGGCGTCAGCGTCAACTATGACCAGTACTGGGAATCGATTACGCCGTTCACTTCGGAGGCACCCGTCGTGCTGGATCGCTACGAAGTGACACCGGGCATTTTCGCCGAATATACCTATTCTTACAAGGAGAAAGTGACTATCTTAGCCGGCGTTCGTGCCGACTATTCGACACGACATGGGTTCTTCTGTACCCCGCGACTGAATGTCAAATATACCCCCTTCGAGTGGTGGGTGATGCGCGGAAGTGTGGGACTGGGTTACCGCAGTGTGAACATGATTACCGACAACATGTCTTTTCTGGCATCCAATAAGCGATGGGAAGGGTTGATGGGCATGCCTCATCAGGAGAAAGCCCTCAATGCGGGTGCGACTATGTCGTTCTATATCCCTATTGGCAACCGCGAACTGCAACTCAGTGGCGAGTACTACTACACGCAACTATTGGATGGAACCTTAGTGGACTTAGACAAAGACCCGCTGAAAGTTATCTTTGCCAACATGTCGGATGTACCCAATGGGCGCTATTACTCCCATGCCGTGCAGGCGGAAGCAAACATGGAGGTGTTACGCGGCTGGAACTGGACATTGGCATTCCGTTATACAGACACCAAACAGACGAGTTGGAATACGCTTACAGGTCAATACGAGACCCGCGATAAAGTGCTGCAAAATAAGTATAAGGCGATTATCTCTACCTCCTATCAGACGCCTAAGAAACGTTGGCAGTTTGATCTCACGGCACAGTTCATTGGTGGCGCCCGTATGCCCGATGGTTATATCTTGCCCGAAGGTAGTTCGCAGTATGAGATTATTGATGGGGTTAAGTACCATAAGTGGCACGCACAACTGATGGGACAGATCACGCACTATTTCAAGGATGGTTCGGTCTATTTCGGTGCAGAGAACTGGACGAACATGACGCAGGATAGACCTATCGTAGGCGACTTGATCCCAGGCACAGCCTATGTCGATCCCCATGCTGCCAACTACGATGCCACTATGGTGTGGGCGCCTATCAGCGGCTGGGGCTTCTATATCGGCGTGAGATGGAATCTTGACGACAACCATAACCATAACGACAACCATAACCATAACCATAACCACAACCACAACCACAACCACAACCACAACCATAACGAAAACTAGAAAGATAGAAAAAGAGACCGCGATGCGGTCTCTTTTTTTGTGGTACCTCTTGGAGTTGAACCAAGGACACATGGATTTTCAGTCCATTGCTCTACCACCTGAGCTAAGGTACCTAGGCGCTTTTCGAATCTAATCCCAAGCCTCGCAAGGCTATTTGGGCGAAAAGCGGGTGCAAAAGTACTACTTTTTTTTGATATACACAAATTTTTTGTACTTTTTTTTGCATTTTTAGTGTTTTTTTTGTACTTTTGCACCGATTTTGTTGCAAAAAGGGATGGATATAGGGGTCTGGATACCACTGTTTCTACGGGGTTCTATACGCCCCTCGGGAGCGCCTAAAGCGCTGGTAGCCCAAAGGCTACCTTAGCGGTGACCAGCGCCCATAAGGCGCTAAAGGAGTACGGAGGGAGTCTGGAGCAAACTTCAGGAGGAGCGCGCAGCGCGGGGGACATTTGCGGAACGACTGCCCTCCGCACGGACGTAAAAACGGTCGCCATTAAATCTTGGAAAGAATAACAACGTAGAGTAGTACCTTAGGTGTGAAAAAAATAAATAATATGGAAATACAACCAATTGCCATTGCTCAAAATGGGTTTACGGATAAGTTTGGCATCCCCCGCCAATCTCGCGAAACGAGTCAGATAGAGACGCGGATTGTGTTCTTGCCACCCTACCGCTCCGAAGATGCGATACGAGGTATACAGGATTTCTCGCATCTGTGGCTGATATGGGAGTTTAGTCAGGTGGCAGGTGACAGGGTACAGGTGGCAGATTCTAAGTTGACGGTTAGGCCTCCAAGGTTAGGAGGGAATGTGCGGATGGGGGTGTTTGCCACTCGTTCTCCTTATCGTCCCAATAACTTGGGATTAACTTCGGTGGAGTTACTGCGCGTCGAACGGACGGAGAAAGAGGGCTGTGTATTGGTTGTTCGTGGAGCAGACTTGCTCCATGGTACTCCCATCTACGATATCAAACCGTATCTCAGTTTTTCCGACTCCCATCCCGATGCCCGTAACGGCTTTGCCGAAGAGACGAAAGACTACTCCTTGCCCATCCAATGGGACACGCCGATGCCCGAGATGGACGCCTCTATGCGTGCCCAAATAGAGGAGATATTGAGCCAAGATCCAAGACCTGCCTATCAGTCTGACCCTACGCGCGTGTATAAGATGGAATATGCGGGTTGGCATGTCGAATTTAGGGTCGAGAACGATACAGTGGTGATTAAAAAGTGTATTTTTGTATAAAAATACGCTTATAATTTGCATGAATGGGATTTTTTTTGTACCTTTGCGCGCTATTTTCATTTAACGCACACTAAATAAGTTATACACATGAAGAAAAAGTTTTGGACATTACTCACAGCAGTAATCTTAAGTAGCCCCATTTGGGCGACCAGTTTTGGCATCTTAGTCAATGGCTGTGACTATTATGCAGGCACTCTCAACCCTACCCCTGGCGATCCATCGTTTACGGAGTACACCGCCCATGTGAACATCGTTAGTGGCGACTACTGCCAGTTATACGATTATGACAACCAAGCCGCTTGGGTGGTCACGTTGGACACCTATAGTGAAAAAGGATTCACGAAAGAATCGGATCGATATACGTGCAGTGTCACGGGTTGCTACGATTTCTATATCAAACTCAAGTACCAGCAAGACCAACTCTATATCGGCAATGGTAGCGATTGTGGAACGCCTCAGAGTATCTGTACGGGTACGTTCTATATCGCGGGTAACGGTGCGGCAGGTGGCGAATGGTGCTGTGGCAAGAGTTGGGTAGCCGATGGCTGCGAACTGACCGATGGTACCAAGACGTTTAACCTCGAGGCAGGGACGTATGACTTCAAGATCACCAATGGTACATGGGATAAGAGTTGGGGCGGTAGTGCTGTGGATGCCAAGACCAGCACTCCGGGTTATGTCACTTCTGTAGATGGCAACGTGCGCTTCAAGTTAGCCGCAGCCGATCAGGTCACCGTCTCGTTTGTGAGCAATAAGATCTCCGTGGTTGCTGCCGGCGGGGCATTCGATCCGTCTGTGTATGGTTCGTCTGTGCCTAGCCAATGCTCGGATGTGCTGATGCAAGGATTCTATTGGGATTCGTATGCGGTGAGCGAAGACACTCCCGGTACGGATAAGTATGGTGATACCCGTTGGAAGACGTTGCTGGGCAAAGCCGGCGACATCGGTGCGTACTTCGACCTGATCTGGTTACCACCCTCTGCTTTGGCAACGGGTACAGGTTACCACCCCAAGCAGTACTCTAACCAGTCGAGCGACTGGGGTAGCCGCGCCGAACTGCAAGAACTGATACAGACGCTGCATAACTCGGGCACCAAAGTGGTGGCAGACATGGTGATCAACCACATGGATGCACAGGGTGCATGGTGCGACTTGTCTATCCAGAACTTCGGTGAATATGGTATCTTTGTGCCTGATACGAGTTGGATCAGCTGCGACGACGAGCTGAACTGGCCGGAGATGAAAGAGGACACCCTCGCGGGTGAATGTTGGGGTAAAGCAACCGGTCTGCCCGAGGATGCTCCTTGGTATGACGGTAGCAACGAAGCCAATTACGCCTCTGCTCGCGACTGGGCACATGCGGACAAACGCGTACAGGAGATGTGCCGTGCGTATAGTAAATGGATGCGTACCGAGATCGGCTACGATGGTTTCCGTTACGACTACTGCAAAGGACTGCACGCTTCCCACTTCAATGACTATAACCAAGCCGGCGAAGCCTATATCTCTTTCTTGGAGTTATGGGCAAGTAATGGTGCTATGCAGCAAGCTATCCAAGATGCTAACTATAACACCATGGCACTCGACTTCCAATCTAAGTACTCGTGGGTCGATGAACTCGGCAAATGGGGCAACTACGTCGGTCGTGGCGGCGGATTGATGGCAGATGATTTCTGGAAGAAATATGCGGTAGTATGGATTGATAGTCACGACAATTTCCTCCGCGGTAACGGCGGTGAGTTCGGTGGCGAAGATGGCAAATCGATGACTCCAGCCAAATATGACCGCCTCATGCAAGCCAATGCCGAAATGCTCTCGATGCCCGGTATCCCTTGCGTGTTCTATCCACACTGGTATAAATATAGTAAGGAGTTAAAAGAGATGATCAATGCCCGTCACTGCGCGGGTGTGCATAATGAGAGTGTTGTCAAAGATGAGTATTGGGACAATAATGGTTCCTCCAATACCGGTTACCAAGCGACCATCGAAGGTAAGAATGGTTTCATCGTGCTGCAATTAGGTACGAAAGCGACTAAGACCCCATGGGACAAGGATCTCCAACTCATGGCTTCGGGTAATGGTTACTCTGTATGGGTCAAAGCCGATAACGCGGTGGCTCCTCGTCTGATCGTGACCCCAAGTGCTAACTTTGAGGACTCCCTCGTAGGTGTCAAGGTCGTGATGGAAGCCGTAGGTGGTACGCAACGCGATGTGCATATCTACTACACCACCGATGGTACAGAGCCTACTGCTCAGTCCAGTGAATATACCCCTGGCGATACCCTACGTTTCTACACCACGACGACGCTTAAAGCCATTGGCGTAGATGGTACCGTTTCGTCGAAAGTACAGACCTATACGTACACCTATCGTGAGCCTCTCAAACGCGGAATACAAGTACATTTCCGCAAACCCGAGCAATGGAGTCGCGTCTATTTCTATGCATGGCAATACACGGGCGTAGATAGTTTGGGCAACCCCACTTCGAGCAACGTGATGGGTGCTTATCCGGGTCAACGTATCTACCAAGATCAAGAAGGTTGGTACAGTTTCGAGTTTGCCAACGACCTCGATTCGATCAATTTCTGCATCAACTCGGGTAACGAGTGCGGCGAACTGAACGTGCGTTCGAACGACCTGATGGCGGACTACGATGTCTGCTATGGATGGCAAGATGCTACCGATACGCTCAGTTACTACGAGGTACTGCTCGACTGCGAGACGACCGAGATCAATCCCGATTTTGATATCGTCATCAGTCCTGAGTCCGGCTATTTCCGTAGCACCGAAGAGGGACAGCAAGTGCGTATCAACGTGGTCGGTGCCGAAGAAGCGACTATCTACTTCACCAAATCGACTGACCCCACTAAGACGTTCCAAGCGGTCAACGACACCACTTTCACCATCTTAGAGACCGCCACTATCAGCGCTTACGCCGAGACGGCTGGCGGATTGCAGACGGAGACTCGTGAGGAGACCTATACCTATAAAGAGCCGCAGATGGGCGCATTAGAGGTTAAGTTCGTCAAACCACACGACTGGAAGAAAGTGTGCCTCTATGCCTTCACCCGCGCCAAAGTGCCCGGATCGAATAAGTACATCGATACGCCCTACCCATTGGAAGGAATAGCCGCCTATGCCAAGTGGCCTGGTATGCCTTGGACAACCTTTGAGAAAGTGGGAGAAGATAGTGTCTATTACTACACCATGGATGAGGCACTGAAGGAGATATACGTCATCTTCAATATTGGTAGTAACAAGACCCAAACACAGGATATTTTCTTGGACGAGAACACGTGCTACGAGTGGAGTAACCTCTGCTGGCGTGCTATCCCGTCGCTGTTCTGCGGCGAGTTCCCGCAGGCGGTAGATCCTATCTATGGCGACACACCCGCTACTTTTGATCCTAATGGTAAAATGTATAATATCCTCGGTATGGAAGTGGATAAGACCTACCGCGGAATAGTGATTCAAAACGGACGTAAGTTCCTGTTAATGGAATAAGAACATGATCAATCGAACAATGGTACGAACTAGGGTACTACAAACCCTGTTCGCTTTCTACAAAGACGAAGACAAGACAACCGCTGCTGCCCACAAGGAACTGCTGCACAGTTTCTCAGACACCTATGCGCTCTACATCACCCTATTGGACTTCGCGAACGAACTAACCGCCTATGCCCAAGAGCAGATTGAGGACGCTATGCAACGCGCTAAGATCACCCACACCACCTATGTACCCAATCATCGTTTCGTACAGAACAGGGTGGCAGAACAACTCTTTCAAAACCGCCAACTGCGCCATTATGTGACGGAACAGCATATCAGTTGGGAAGCGGGACAAGAGGCCATCGCTGCCGTGTATAAACAGCTCATCGAGACAGACGCTTATCGTCAGTACATGGATGCACCCGAGAACACCTACGAGGATGATCGCAAGATATGGAAGTTCATTTATAGCAATCTCCTGCCCGAGAACGAAGACATGCTCTCCGCGATGGAGGAGTTGGAGATAGCCCAAGATGCTGCTAACTGGACGATTGATTATGAGGTAGTGCTCACGTTTGTGGCTAAGACTATCCGCCATTTCACAGCCGATAGTGATAACAACGCTCCCCTCCTGCAGATGTTCGACAGCGAAGAGGAACTGCAGTTCGGCGAACGACTACTGAGCGAAACGATTGCCCATCGTGATGAATATCAGGATCTGATCAATGCGCACCTCAAGAACTGGGATGCAGACCGCGTCGCATACATGGATACCATCATCCTACGCATGGCTTTGACGGAGATCATCAACTTCCCCGATATCGCTCTCGAGGTGTCTATGAACGAGTATATCGAACTCAGCAAGGAGTACTCCAGCGCCAAGAGTTATATCTTCATCAATGGCATCCTCAACGAGACCCTACTCGAACTGCGTCAACAAAACCGCATCTTCAAACAACTGAAAAATAACAAATAACAAATAAATCGTAAATCGTAAATCCGTAAATCGTAAATTATTAAAATTATGAACATGGTATTATTACAAGCAGCTACTGCTGCACAAGGTCAAAATCAATGGAGTTTCTGGATCATGATGATCCTTATCTTCGTCGTATTCTATTTCTTTATGATTCGCCCACAGCAGAAGAAACAAAAAGAACTGCTCAAGCAACGCGAAGCCATGAAGAAAGGCGATAAAGTGATCACCGCCGGTGGTATCTATGGTGAGATCAAGGAAGTGCAAGACAATGCGTTCATCATCACTATCGCCAAGGACATCACCATCAAGGTAGATAAAGGTAGTGTCTATGCCTCCGCAGAGGATGCACAGCAGGCTCCTAAGACTGACAATAAGTAACCTACTATGCCCCAACATACCCTCCGCGAGCTATTGACGTTCGCCTGCTGCTTTATGATAGCAGGTGTGGTGTGGTATGGTCACTCCATGGGTACCGTACGTAATCTGATAGTCCCGATCGAGATATCGTATCAGGGACTATCACCTATTATTGAGTGCAAAGATACCTTACCTACCTCCATCCGTGTGGAACTGCACGACGTGGGACACCGGCTCAAAGTGTATCAACAACACCCGCCCGTCATACACGTGGATATTAGCCAACAGGTCATAGCTGAGAAAGGTACTATCACACTTTCCTCAGAGTTGCTGCGGACGCATATCTCCAACCAGATACAAGGTACCACCACTATTCAGGCTGTCCTGCCCGAGCAAGTCAAGTGCCGCTATGTCAGGCTGCATAAAAAGACGGTTCCCATCCAGTTACAAGGCACTTTCACCCCTGCCTCGCAGTATCAGATGGTAGGCGAACCCGTCTTACAAGATCGGTCGGTCGTCCTGTATGGTACCTATCACGCCATCAGCGCCATCAATGAGGTCAAGACCGAACCACTTGTCCTATCCAATATACAGGATACCATGCAGGCCATCGCCCAACTCATAGCACCCTCTCACATCCGGCTCAGCCAATCCGCTGTATCGGTACGCGTGGTGAGCGAACGATTTACCGAACAGGTCATGACGATTCCCCTCGAGGCAGACAATGTTCCCGAAGGGGAGGTGCTTAGACTCTTCCCCTCCGAAGTAGAAGTGAGACTGCGCATTGGAGTGAGCCACTTTGCCTCTCTGAGCGAGGAGCAGGTGCATGCCGTCTGCCATTACCCTACGCGCACACAGGAACGTCTTACCGTGCATGTGAAGTGCAATAATCCGTGGGTGACCTATGTACGCAGTAACCCTTCTTCTGTAGAATATATCATTGAACAATAACCCTATGAAAAAGATTCAAATGGTTGATTTGCAAACGCAATATCAACACATCAAAAACGAGATCGATCGAGGTATCCAAGCAGTCATAGACTCTACCGCTTTTATCAAAGGTCCCCAAGTGAGCGAGTTCCAAGCCCACCTGGAGCAATACACCGGTGCCCAACATGTCATCAACGTCGGTAATGGTACCGATGCCCTACAAATAGCCCTCATGGGTTTAGGACTCCAACGCGGCGACGAAGTCATCACCCCGACTTTCACATTCATTGCCACCGCCGAAGTGGTGGCGCTACTCGGTCTAACTCCCGTGGTGGTAGATGTGGATTGGAACACGATGAACATCTCCGTCGATGCTATTCGCAAAGCCATCACCCCTAAGACCAAAGCTATCGTGCCCGTGCACCTCTTTGGTCAATGTGCCGACATGGAAGCCATCATGCAGATTGCCAAGGAGCATCACCTCTATGTGGTGGAAGATGCTTGTCAGGCTATCGGTGCGCAATACACCTTTAAGGACGGCCATACCGCCCAAGCGGGTACGATGGGACATATTGGTTGCACCTCTTTCTTCCCCTCTAAGAACCTCGGTTGCTACGGCGATGGTGGGGCTATCTTTACCAATGACGACGAACTCGCCGAGAAAATGAAAGCCATTGCTAACCACGGATGTTTCGTGCGTTATCACCATGATTTTGTGGGGGTTAACTCACGCCTTGATAGTATTCAAGCCGCTATTTTGGATGCTAAACTGCCACATCTCAACGACTATATCGCTAACCGCCAACGCGCTGCCGCTTACTACGATCGCGCTTTTGCTAATAACGAACATCTACTCACCCCAGGACGTGATGCACAATCGACGCACGTCTTCCATCAATATACGCTGCGTCTCATCAACGTCGATCGCGATCAAGTCAAAGCCCGCTTGGCAGAGAAAGATATACCGGCTATGGTCTATTATCCTGTGCCTCTGCACATGCAAAAAGCCTACCAAGATCCTCGCTATAAACAGGGTGATTTCCCCGTAGCCGAACGCCTCGCGTCCTGCGTGCTATCCTTACCGATGCATACCGAACTCGATGACGAACAATTGGCGTACATCACCTCCGCCGTCCTCGCCGCCGTCAAATAAATCGTACATCGTAAATCGTACATCGTCAATGTCATCTTTATCGTTACAACAGCGTCAAACCCAGCAGCTGAAGCTTACCCCTCAGCAGATTCAAGTGATCAAATTGCTTGAACTGCCTGCCTGTGACTTGCAGCAGCGCATCAACGAGGAGTTGCAGGAGAACCCTGCCCTCGAAGAGGGACGAGTGAACGATAACGATAACGATAACGATAACGATAACTATAACGAAAACGAAGACGAAAACGACAACGAAAACGACAACGAAAACTACGATAATTACGATAACTACGATAATTACGGTAACTACAACGGCGACGACAACGACGACGAAGTGGTGCCCAGAAGTCAGATCATCGAGAACTCCCTCTCACTCTCCCTTTCTCTCTTCGACTACCTCAAGCAGCAGATCTACCTCACGAAGATGACCAAACCCGAACGGCATATCGCCAAGTGGGTCATTGGTAACATCGACGATGATGGTTTCCTGCGCCGCACTACCGAGCAGTTGGTGGACGACTTGGCTTTCCAAGAGGGAGAGATCGTGCCGGATGATGCGATGAAACATATCGTGGAACAAATCAAGCAGTTTGATCCTCCCGGAGTGGCTGCCTACGACCTGCATGAGTGTCTGATCACCCAACTGCGTCAACGACCGCAGACACCCTCTGTCATAACCGCTATCGAGATGCTCACCCGCCATTTTGACGCTTACTCCAATCATAAGTACGCCAAGATACAGCAGTCGCTTAATATCACCGAGGACGAACTCAAAGCCGCTATCAACGAGATACTCAAACTCAATCAGAAACCTGCCAATGCCTTTGGTGGCAACACCGCAGCCGAGTCTAAGCAACTGTCTATCATCCCCGATTTCGTGGTGGAGAACAAGGATGGTGACCTCGTCATCACCCTCCAGGATGGGGACATCCCACCCCTCCATGTCAGTGCTGATTATCAGCAGATGCTCACTGCCTACTCGGATACGGACTCGTCTAAGAGCAAACGCGAGGCGGCTCGGTTCATTCGCACGAAGATAGATGATGCTAACCTGTTCATCGACGCCATTCGGCAGCGCAACGAGACCCTCTCGCGCACCATGCGATCGATCGTCGCCCAGCAGCGCGAGTTCTTCCTACATGGGGGCGAATATAACCTCCGTCCTATGCGTATGCAGGACATCGCCGATATCACGGGGTACGATGTGAGCACGATCTCACGCGTATCGAACTCTAAGTATGTCCAGACGGAGTATGGGGTCTTCCCCCTCAAATATTTCTTCAACGACGCCACCACCAATGACGAAGGTGAGACCGTGACCACCCGCGAGGTGAAGAACATCCTCTCCGAGGTTATTGCCGCCGAGGATCATACTAACCCGATGAACGATGACCAGTTAGTGGATATCCTGCAGGCACGCGGTTACACCCTCGCTCGACGCACTATCGCTAAGTATCGCGACCAACTCGGCATACCCGTAGCCCGTTTGCGCAAAGAACTGTAATGAAACGCACGCTCGACATACTAGCCCAAGCCTTCAGCATCCTCCTCTATCCGCTGTGGATGCCCACGTTCGGTGTGCTCATCTTCTGCATCGCGTTCAGCCAACAAACGCCCCTCATCCCTGCCTACTGGTGGGTCTCTATCGGCGGTACGTTCTTTCTCACAGCGCTCATCCCGTTCTCCCTCATCCTCTTCGCTATCCGTCGCGGTACGATCCAAGACCTCTATATCACCAACGTCTCCGAGCGCTCCATGCCATACGTCTATACCACCCTGTGCTATGGGTTCTGGGTGTATTTTTTGATCCATACCATCCACGCACCCCTTTTCTTGGCATTAGTTGGACTAGGGGCTACGTTTGCTATCGCCTCTGTGGCGTTCATTAATCAGTGGTGGAAAATATCGGCACACCTCACCGGTTGGGGAGGACTCACAGGCGGTATCTTGTCCTATTTTCTCTACTACGGGTTCATGCCCTCTGTGGGGCTGATAGTCGCACTATTAGTCATAGCCCTTCTGCTGATGTACGCCCGACTATGGCTCAATGCCCATACCGATTGGCAGGTCATCGCCGGCTATGGCTTAGGCTTACTTTTAACCACTATCCCAACCCTTATCCTCACGTATGTTTAAGTTACTCGTTCTATATATATCCTTACTCACCTGCTCTCCTGGTGAAGAACTCTATGCCCGCTATGGACATACGGCTATTCGTGTGCAGGACACCGAACAGGGGTGGGACTATGTCTTCAACTACGGCTGTTTCAGTTTCGATACCGACCATTTCTATTGGAAGTTCGTCAAGGGTGAGACCTACTACCAGTTAGGCGCTGATCCTTATGATTATTTCGCGTACGCCTACGCGCAGGAGGGACGCACTATCTACGAGCAACCGCTCCATCTCACCGATGCTCAGCAGCAAGCTCTACTCGATGCCCTGATCGTCAACTACCAGCCTGCTAATCGTTCCTACCTCTATAACTTCGTCTTCGACAACTGCGCCACACGCCCTTATTACCTCATCAAACATATCGTGGGCGATAGCCTCACTTCGTCTTATACGGGCTGGGAAGGTTGTACCTATCGAGACTTCATCCGCCACTATACGGGGAAGCACTCATGGGAAGATTTTGGGATCAACATGATATTCGGTTCGCGTGCTGACCAACCTATGCAGGGCGAAGCCCGTCTCTTCCTTCCCGAGGAACTGATGTACTATATCCAGCACGCGCAACTCGTCGATGGTGAACCACTCGTCGAGTCGGCATCCATCGCTCCCTTCGTGATAACGCCCGTACCATGGTACAAGACATGGTGGGTTGGACTCGTCCTGTGTATCATCTTGTGGCTTACGGTATCGGTGGTCGAACGCAAGTACAAGCGTTCCTTCTATGGGTTAGACCTACCTTTTATCGTGGTCTATGTGATCCTCTTTGCCATTGTTATTTTCCTCACCTATTTCTCCATCCATCCTCTGGTGGGCTGGAACTGGAGACTGTTCCTTTTCCCCCTTCTTCACCTATGTTTAAGACTCCCATCCATACTATCCTTAAAGCGCTAATCCTCGTTCTACTCTTTCAACCCGCCATGGCGTCTGAGCGATTGACAGTCGTCATCACCGTGGATGGTTTGAACCAGTCTAACCTCGATATCCTCCGTCCTTATTGGACAGCGGGTGGTTTCCGTGTCCTCTCCGAAGAGGCGTATCAAACCACTTTTGGTTTTGACCAAGAGGTCTATGGCGGTAATGAGACCACCGCTACTATCTTCACCGGTACCACGCCTGCCCATCATGGTTATACGATGGATGCCGCATTCTCTCGCACGGACCGTTTGCCCCATGCCCTACTCCTTGACCCCACGGAGAAAGGTATCCATACCGACCTCGCTTACTCGCCCCGCCAACTCTTAGCGCCTACTATAGGCGACTACCTGCGCATGAAAGAAGGGGCAGCCTCGAAGATCTACGCCGTCGGTATCCACCCCGAGACCACTATCCTGATGGCAGGACATAGTGCGAACGCCTGCTGCTGGCTGCAAGCCGACCAAGCGTGCTGGGCAAGCACCTCTTTCTATAGCGAAGGCTTACCTAATGCCGCCGACCAGATGAACGTCTCAGGTCGTATGGCAGACTTAGCGTCCCGCCATTGGACACCTCGCCTCGGTATAGGTTCGTATCTCTCCCCCACACCCGAGGAGATGGCGAAGCCTTTTGACTATACCAACGCCACCGTCTTGGCGCACTCACCTATGGCGAACACCATGGTCATCGAACTTGCGCTCGCCATCCAGCAGGAGCAGCAGTTAGGACTGGATCAGCATCCTGATCTCCTCTTCCTACAACTCACCACCATCACGCCCCATACCACCACCGACCTCATTCAGTCCGCTGAACAGGAGGATATCTACTTGGGGCTCAATCAGGACATCGGGTTCCTAATGGAACAACTCAATAAGCGGGTTGGCAAAGCGAACTATAACCTCGTCATCATCGGTCGTCCTATCTTCGGTATGGGACGCGAACGCATGGAGAAAGCGGGCATACCTGTGCGCGAACTCCATATCGACCGCGTCGCTGCCCTCACCTCCACCTATCTCATGGCTATCTATGGCCACGAGCGCTGGATAGATGGCATCTATGGTAACACCCTTTACCTCAACCGCACACTCATCGAGCAACGGAAGATATCGTTAACCGCGCTACAACGCAAGGTCGCTGATTTCCTCATGGAGTTTGAAGGCATCGCCCTCGCTTTTCCTTCCCATGAGGCACTCTTGCATCCCGACTACCAGCCGCAACTCAATAAATATGGTCTGGGCGATGTCGTCTTCTCGGTACTACCGGGCTGGCAACTCACCCTATACGAACAACCCTTAGACCGTGTCATCGATATCCAACCTACGGCACCACTACTCTACTGGTCGAACTCGTTTATAGAGATGCCTACCCATCCCCTCTCCGCCACCGATATATGCAACTTGATAAAATAAATATACTATGTTATTCTACGAAGTAAAAGTCCATTACGAACGCCAAACGGGTGAAGATAACCCTGGCAAAGTCAAAGAAACCTATTTAGTCGAGGGTCTCACCCCCGCCGATGTCGAACAACGCCTCATGGAGGATATACACGCTTTCATCGCGGGCGATATCGAGGTGCCGTCTTGCACCAAGAAGCAGTTCTTCGAGATCATCGATGCCCCTGATGCCGACAAGTGGTACAAGGGTCGTGTTGAGATGATTACCATCGATGAGGATAAGGAGACCCGCAAGTGTGTCTCTGTGCTCGTAGCAGGCTCAACGGCTATGCAGGCGCATAAGAACTTAGAGCAGGCGATGAACGGCTACGATTGTGAGATCGTTTCTGTCGCTCGTACACCTATCATGGAGGTGATCCGTGCCGTCCATTAGAGAAAACATTGCCGCCATTCGTCGCACCCTACCAGAGGGTGTGACGCTGGTGTGCGTCAGTAAGTTCCAACCCATCGAGGCAATACAGGAGGCTTATGACGCCGGTGAACGCGATTTTGGAGAGAGTCGCGTGCAGGAACTGTGTGCGAAGTACCAAGCCCTACCGAAGGATATTAGGTGGCATTTTATCGGACACCTGCAGACCAATAAGGTGCGCGATATCGTACCTTTCGTCCACCTTATCCAATCCGTGGATAGTGTCCATCTGCTGGAGACCATCGACCGCGAAGCCGCGCGTATCCACCGACCCGTCAATGTCCTACTCGAAGTCCACACGGCGAAAGAAACCACAAAAACAGGTTTCTCTCCCGAAGACCTCTCACCTCTAAACTGTAGCGAAGCGTCCTCTAAACTCTCACCATTCACTCAAATAATTGGTCTCATGACGATGGCGACCAACACGGACAACGAGTCCGAGATCCGCCGCTGCTTCCGCACCCTCGCTCGTCTCTCGTCTCTCACTCTCAACCAATCCCTCCCCTTCGAGGGGAGGTTGGGAGGGGTCTTGTCCATGGGCATGTCTGACGACTACCCTATCGCTATTGAGGAAGGATCGACCATGGTTCGCATCGGCTCCGCCATCTTCGGCAAACGCATCGTAAATTTAGTGCCACTTTTCGACACGGGCGGCATCGAGGCGGAGGGCGATGAAAAGGAGTAAGCAGAAGCCCCACATCGAACTACCACCATAACTGAAGAATGGTAGCGGGATACCGATGACGGGGAGGAGGTCTAAGACCATACCGACATTGATGGTCAGATGGAAGAAGAAAATAGACGCTACACTGTAGCAATAGATCTGCGAGAAAGTGTCATGCTGGCGTTCCGCCATCTGGATGAGACGAAGGATGAAGATAGCATACAGCACCAACACCAAGACCGAACCGAAGAAACCCCACTCTTCGCCTACGGTACAGAAAATGAAGTCCGTATCCTGCTCGGGCACATAACGCAGTTTGGTCTGCGTGCCACGGAGGTAGCCCTTACCAAAGAACCGACCTGAACCGATAGCGATACGCGCCTGGTTGACATTATAGCCCGCACCGGACGGGTCGTCCTTCATACCCAGTAGCACCTCAATACGCACACGCTGGTGCGGCTGAAGGACCTTGGTGAAAGCGAAGTTACATATACCCGCAAAACCCAGATAGACCACTAACATGCCCGCTAAGACCCAGCGATAAAAACGCTTGATCTTCCACGTACGCCAGATAAGGATAGCAAAGAGTACCACTAAGCCAATGGCGACTGGTAAGATAGAGAAGCGGATGACGACGATGAAGACGACGATCGCTAAGACCCCTGCGAGTAGCACCAAGCCCGACATACCCTGCCGATAGAAAGGTAGCAAGAAAGCCAAGAAAACGAGGGCTGTACCGGTCTCGCGCTGAAGCACCATGATGATGAACATAGGTACGACAATGAGTACCGCGGGTATCCATAGGTCTCGCCAATCGCGTACCCGATAGCCATAACTGCCCATATACTTAGCCACCGCTAAAGCGACGACACACTTAGCGAACTCCGCGGGTTGGAAAACAAGGGGTCCTATATTGATCCACGAGTACGAACCTTTCACATTATGCGCCAAGATGGGCGTAGCTAAGAGCAGTAAGATCATCGCGGCATAGAAGATATACGCCAGCATGTCATACATCTTATAGTCCAAGATAAGGATGATGCCACCGATGAGCAGTCCGCCTAAGAACCACACGAACTGCCGCCCAGAGGGATTGGCAAAATCGAAGATGCCCGTTCGCTCATAGGTAAAACTGGCACCGTAGATGTTCATCCATCCAAACAGCGCCAACGCCACAAAAATGAAGAGCGTCGTCCAGTCTAAGTTCTTTAATACACTACCGTTGCGTGACATTTGAGTTCAATATTTGTTTGGAGTACTCCTCCATCTTCGTCACTCGTTTGACGGTGCCGAGTAAGTACTGCTCCATCATAAGGGTAGCCACCGGTGCAGCCCATGTAGCACCAAAGCCGCAGTTCTCCACGACGACAGCAACCGCAATCTTCGGATGGTCTTGCGGTGCAAAACCGATGAAGATAGCATGATCCTCGCCATGGGGGTTCTGCACGGTACCGGTCTTGCCGCACATCTGCAGCGAATCGATATTATGCCACCGACCTGTACCATTAGTCATGACGCGATGCATACCTTCCTTAACGAGTCGGAAATAGGTAGGCTGGATGGTGGTCTCGTGACGATGGACGAGCAGGGAGTCATGTTTATTGAGGTGAGGCGTGATGTAATAGCCTTCGTTAGCGATGATAGCCGCCTCGTTGGCTAATTGTAAGGGCGTGACTAGTATCTCACCCTGACCTATACTGAGTGAACGGATGGTGATGGCTTTCCATCCCTTGCGTCCATAGATACGATTGAATAAACTTTCGGACGGGATACAGCCGGCAGCCTGCTCGGCGATGTCGGTATCCTCGAAGCGTTGCCCCAAGCCGAACTGCATGATATCCGACCGCCAGAGGTTATAGCGCTCGCGGAAGATATCGTTATCATCGCCATATCCGTTCTTCTGCAGCATGTCTCTAAACGCGCACCAGAAATAGGGGTTACAACTCTGCTCGATGGCGGAGCCCAAGTCCACGGGGCTACCATGATGGTGGGTACACTTGATCGGCAGGGTCTCGGGTCCATTGCAGTCATAGCGTGTATTGGGGGAGATACCACCCTCCTGCAAGCAGACGAGGGACTGGAGCAGTTTGAAGGTCGAACCGGGGGAGTACATCGCCTGTGTCGCGCGGTTCATGAGCGGTTTGGTCTCGTCCTGTGCTAAGTCGTTATAGTTAGCCGACCGTTCGCGACCGACTAAGCGTTTAGGATCCCAAGCGGGGTTGGACACCATCGCCAAGACCTCGCCCGTAGCGGGTTCGATAGCGACCGCACTGCCTATTTTGCCGTTGAGCAGTTTCTCGGCTAAGAGTTGGAGTTGTATATCGATGGTGATGGTCATGTCCGAGCCGGCAATAGCAGGCTTATCTATCTCGCCCTCATGGTAACTACCTTGGATACGTCCACGGGCATCGCGCATGAGCACCTCGTCACCTTTGAGTCCGCGGAGTTGCTTCTCATAGGTGCGCTCTAACCCATCGCGCCCGGCATAGTCACCCGACTGGTAATAGGGATCACGGTCGATATCGTTCTGATTGACCTCGCCCACACTACCTAAGATATGCGCTGCCGAGGCATACTGATAATCCCGAAGGGTACGCTTCTGGATAGCGATGCCGGGGAAACGATACAGTTCCTCACTGAGGGCTGCTATATCGGACTTATGCAGTTGGGAGAAAAGGATCTGAGGCGTATAGGGAGAGTAGCCCAAGTTACGACGGCGATTAGAGATAGTGGCGATACGGTCATTAAAGTCCTGCTGGGTGATAGCAAGCAGTTGGCATAGGCCAAGCGTATCAAAGTCGCGTCCCATCTCACGCATGACGATCGTGACATCGTAGATAGGTTGATTGAAGACCAGCAGTTCACCATGGCGGTCATAGATGAGTCCGCGTGATGGGTAGATAGTATGGTGATAGAGGGCATTGTTGTCCGCCGACTCTTGGGTCGTTTGGTCGATGATCTGCAGGAAAAAGAGTTTGATAATGAACAGTAGGACGACACCAATCACGATGCCGCTAATGACGATATGACGATTATAGTACTGGTCATTAATCATTTGCTACGCAGGAGGTTATAGCCCAAGATAAGGCCGACACAGAGTGCTGAACTGATGATGATCTGTAGGAATGTCCAACCCAGATGGTGGAAAGAGAAGGCACTAAGCAGACTAACCATAGCCTGATGCGCCACAATCAAGATGACTGCATAACGTATGTATGCCGCCATAGGGATGGTCGCCATCGTGATCTCCGTGGTCAGTCGTTCCGCATTCTGCACCATCGATGTGAGAAGGGGTTGACGAAGGAAAGTGACTAGTACGCACGCGGCGATGTGGACCCCTAAGGTATTGCAGAGGATATCCATAACGAGACCCAAGGCAAAACCGATAAGCATCTCCAGTTCGCGACGGAGCGCGATGGGCAGCATGAGCAGGCATAAGATATACACCTGCGGATGGCATAAGCCGTAGAACGATAGGCGATTGAAAAGCAGCACTTGTAGTGCGATCGCCATGATCCAAATCAATATGTTAGTTCCGTTCTTCACGTTGCAAGTTCTCCTGTTCTACCTGCGCATGGTTATCGATGATATAGACGTAGTGCAGATGTTTATAGTCCGTAAGCAGCGAGGCAGTGATCTGATGGTAGGACGCACCTGCCATCAAGGTATCCTTCTCCACGACAGCCACGGGTATGTTCGCCGGGAAGACAGGCGTCAGTCCGCTAGTGACCAATGTGTCGCCGATGTTGACCGCTATATGGTTAGGTATATCGCTGACCTTCACATGGCGGATATCCTGTCCCTGCCACTCGATGGTACCATAATAGCCATTCTTAGCAAACATACAACTAATACGGCTCTTGGTATGAATGATAGGGATGACAACGGAGAAGCGTTGTCCGACGGTCGAGACGATACCGACGACTCCTTCGTCGTTGAATACACCCATCCCGCGATAGACACTATCCCGTAGCCCCTTGTTGATGGTCAGGGTGTTATGTAAGCGATTGGTCGTCACTTGCACCACCTTAGCGGGCATGAGTTGGTAATCGAGATGGGCATAGAGATAGGTCTGCTCGACCGAGTCCTCCATGTGGTTACGCCATGCGATGAGTTCGTTCTGCAGGCGGATGTTCTCCTCATAGAGCCGCGCATTCTCTTCGCGCAGGGAGAAGTACTGATCCACCTCGTTGACACGTTCGTAGTGCTTCGCTACCGCCCTATTGGCTGTAGAGAGGAACACACTCTTCGGATACTCGCGATTGGTTGCCAAGAGCATAAAAGCAACAACTTCCAGGATCAGGAACACCAGGAAGTTGCTGTACTGTTGTATGAACTTAAGCAAACTATTCATCGCTTAGGTAGGCTAACGAATGAGGAATGCGAAGTTCTGGCAGTTCTTAAGAGATATACCTGTACCACGAGCCACAGCACGCAATGGGTCTTCAGCAACATGGAAAGGAATAGTGATCTTATCCGTCAGACGCTTAGCCAGACCATGGAGCAAGGCACCACCACCGGCTAAGAAGATACCACGACGCACGATGTCGGCATACAGCTCAGGAGGAGTAGCCTCGAGGGCTTGGAGCACAGCGTTCTCAATCTTCACCATCGATTTATCCAAGCAATGGGCAATCTCCTGATAAGATACGGGCACTTTCATGGGCAGGGCAGTGACTTTGTTAGGTCCAACGACGATGTAATCGTCCAGCGGCTCATCCAACTCAGGCAGGGCAGAACCGACAGCGATCTTAATACGCTCCGCCGTAGGCTCGTCGATACGCATGTTATGCATACGCCCCATATACTCAATAATGTCTGCATTGAAGTCATCACCGGCGATCTTAATGGACTTATTCGAAACGATACCGCCCAAGGAGATGACAGCGATCTCGGTGGTACCACCACCTATATCGACGATCATGCAGCCCTCCGGGCTCTCCACGTCGATACCCATACCAATAGCGGCAGCCATTGGCTCATAGATCATATACACATCACGACCACCCGCATGCTCCGAACTATCACGCACGGCACGTATCTCGACCTCGGTCGAACCCGAAGGGATACAGATAACCATCTTAATACTCGGTGCAAAGAAACGAGATTGCTTCGGGATCATCCGGATCATACCGCGAATCATCATCTCGCACGCATAGAAATCGGCAATCACACCATCCTGCAAGGGGCGCACGGTACGAATAACGTTACCACCCTTACCGATCATCTGCTGTGCCTTACGGCCGACAGCGACCATCTGGTTATCTGCCACACTAATAGCCACGACAGAGGGCTCATCTACCACCACTTGATCGTTGCAAATGATGATCGTATTAGCCGTTCCAAGGTCAATGGCAATCTCTTGTCTAAAAGAAAAAAGTCCCATACTTATCACAATTTATGTAAAATTGTGCAAAATTACAATTTTTTTTTGATATACACAATAGTTTTTGAATTTTTTTGAATAAAAAAAAGAATGACAACCCGAGTTGTCATTCTAGCGCTCCCTCTAGGACTTGAACCTAGGACCCCCTGATTAACAGTCAGATGCTCTAACCGACTGAGCTAAGGAAGCAGTGATTTTTGACCCCAAAAGAGTTATTCTCTCTCGAAATCGGGTGCAAAAGTACAACTTTTTTTTGATATGACCAAGTTTTTTTGAAAAAAAATGCGTATCTTTGCAAAAAAAATAGATTTTGCTACCTAAAATGACCAAATAACAATGAAAAAGGTTCTTGGATTAGGCAATGCCTTAACAGATGTATTACTGCAAGTGTCGGAAGATGATCTTCGTGAACTCGGTCTGCCGAAAGGAAGTATGAACTTGATTTCGATGGAGCAGGCGGAACAAATACAATTTAGGTTCGCGCATGTGCGTAAGCGCATGGTGGCGGGCGGAAGTACGAGTAATGCGATCACGACCATCGCGCAATTGGGCGGTAATGCGGCTTTCATCGGTAAGATCGGTAACGACGAAGTGGGCGATTTCTACCGCGAGGATATGCTCAAGAGTAACGTCAAGCCTATGTTACTCACTTCGAAGCAGAAGATGTCGGGATGTAGTATCGTGCTCATCACCCCTGATGGAGAACGGACGTTTGCTACCTACCTCGGTGCGGCAGCGAACATGCATCCCGAAGATATCAACAAGGAGGCGTTTGCCGGATACGATATCTTCCACACAGAGGGTTATTTGGTACAAGACCATCAGCTCATTGAGAAAGCGGTACGCTTAGCCAAAGAGGCAGGGTGTATGGTGTCGCTCGACTTGGCGAGTTACAACGTCGTATCGGAGAACAAGGAGTTCCTGACTAACCTGATCAAGCAGTATGTGGATGTCGTTTTTGCCAACGAAGACGAGTCGTATGCGTACACGGGGCTGAGTGCCAAGGAGTCGGTGGCAGAGATCGCTAAGCAGTGCCAGATCGCCATTGTGAAAGTGGGTAAGCGCGGTAGTTATGTGCAACAAGGGGATGAGGTTTATCATATAGGTGCTATTACGACATCGTGTACCGACTCGACGGGTGCAGGAGACCTGTATGCCGGTGGGTTCCTGCATGCATTGAGCGATGGATTCGATATCCGCCGCTGCGGAGAGATCGGTACGATCGCCGCCGGACGTGTGGTTGAGGTGATCGGAACGAAGTTGTCCGAAGATACGTGGGACGAGATACGCCGTATCTGCGCCATGTATCGTGGGTTTATGCTGAGGTATTTGCAGAATTAGAAGACCCTTCCGTAGGTTTCCCTCATAGGGAAACCTTTTAGAAAAAGAGATGAAGTATTTATATAGGATATATCAAGTAGTGATTGCGTTGCCGCTGCTGTTGGTGGCGACGGTGGTGACGGCGACGGTGACGATGTTAGCCTTCCCGTGGCGCAATGCGTATTGGGTCAATCGGGTGCAAGCGTATTGGGCACGGCTGTTCTGCTATCTGCTCTTTATCCCCGTAACGATCACGGGTCAGGAGCATATACAGCCGCAGCAGTCGTATGTATTCGTTAGTAACCATCAGTCGATGTACGACGTGTTCGTGATATATGGTTGGTTACCCGTCATCTTCAAGTGGCTGATGAAAGCGGAATTGAAGCACACCCCGTTCGTAGGTTGGGCATGTCAAGCAGCAGGACATATCTTCGTAGAGCGTAAGTCCGCGGTGAATGCGATGAATAGCCTCAAAGAGGTCGAGCAGCGATTGACCAATGGTATATGCACCGTCATTTTCCCCGAAGGGACACGGACGTCGAATGGTGAAGTAGGGCGATTCAAACGGGGTGCGTTCCAGATTGCGATAGACTTGCACCTGCCCGTTGTGCCGATCTCGCTGACAGGATGCTACGAAGTGATGGATAGACATGCGCTGTGGGTGACTCGTCACCCCATCACGATGCATATTGGTGAGCCCATTTATTTGGACCAACTCGGCACCGATGATTCGCAAGAAATCATCACAATCGTACGGGATGAGGTGGTAAAAAATATGGAAAAGCACTAAAAATAACATTTTTTTCGTTTTTTTAGACAAAAAATTTGTGTAATTCAAATAATTGTTGTACCTTTGCAGCCGCAAATGTGAAAGGGTCGGTTGCCCGAGTGGTTAGGGACCGGTCTGCAAAACCGGGGACAGCGGTTCGAATCTGCTACCGACCTCCACGAAAGAGCCGCCTACGGGTGGCTCTTTTTATTAGGTTGAAAGGAGTTCTAAAAGTTGAACGAAATAATTGACGATATTACCAAGCAGGAGTATAAGTACGGTTTTACGACGGATGTAGAAACGGACGTGATTGAGCGTGGACTCAATGAGGAGGTTATTCGGCTGATCTCGGCGAAGAAGAACGAGCCACAATGGCTGTTGGACTTCCGTCTCAAGGCTTATCGCAAATGGCTAACGATGACACCGCCCACATGGGCACATCTGACCATACCGGAGATCGATTTCCAAGCCATATCGTATTATGCAGCCCCGAAGGCGGCAGGCGAAAATGCCAAAGGCGAGAAGGCGATTGACCCGGAGATAGAGAAGACGTTTGATAAGTTAGGGATACCTTTGGAGGAGCGGGCAGCCTTGGCGGGGAACATGGCGGTGGATGCGGTGATGGACTCGGTGAGTGTGAAGACCACGTTTCGCGAGACCTTAGCCAAGCAAGGTATCATCTTCTGCTCCATCTCGGAAGCGGTACGCGAGTACCCCGAATTGGTACAGCAGTATCTCGGTTCGGTGGTTCCCTACAGCGACAATTTCTATGCAGCCCTCAATTCGGCGGTGTTCTCCGACGGTTCGTTTGTGTATATACCGAAGGGTGTTCGTTGCCCGATGGAGTTAAGCACCTATTTCCGCATCAACGCGGGGAACACGGGTCAGTTCGAGCGTACGCTACTCATCGCTGACGAAGGGGCGTATCTCAGTTATCTAGAAGGATGCACAGCACCTATGCGGGACGAGAATCAGTTGCATGCCGCTATTGTGGAGATCATCGTGCATAAGGATGCGGAGGTGAAGTACTCGACGGTTCAGAACTGGTATCCGGGCGATAAGGAAGGTAAGGGAGGTATATACAATTTCGTGACCAAACGAGGTATCACGCACGAGAACGCGCGACTGAGTTGGACACAAGTAGAGACGGGTTCAGCCATCACGTGGAAGTACCCCAGTTGTATATTAAAGGGCGACCATTCGTCGGCAGAGTTCTACTCGGTAGCGGTGACCAATAACTACCAGCAAGCGGACACGGGTACGAAGATGATTCACATAGGCGCGCACACGCGCTCGCGTATTATAAGTAAAGGTATATCGGCTGGGCACTCGCAGAACTCGTACCGAGGTTTGGTAAAAATAGGTAGTCACGCGGTCGATGCCCGCAACTATTCGCAATGCGACTCGCTGCTATTAGGCGACCAATGTGGGGCACACACGTTCCCCGACATGCAGGTGGCTCATCCGTCCGCTATTGTGGAGCATGAGGCAACGACGTCTAAGATATCCGAGGATCAACTCTTCTACTGCCGTCAACGCGGTATAGGGGTAGAAGATGCGGTGGGGCTGATCGTGAATGGGTACGCGAAAGAAGTGATGGATAAACTGCCGATGGAGTTTGCCGTCGAAGCACAGAAACTGCTACAAGTGTCGTTAGAGGGCACGATTGGATAAGATGCATGTATTGAACACCATATTACTCGCTATCACGCTACTCACCGAGAACCCTATCTGTGAGCATGCGAACATCAGTATCCTGATTGAGGACGCTAAGACGGGCGAGGTGATTGACCATTACCGCGAGGATAATGTAGTACCCCCTGCGAGTGTGATGAAACTGTTCACGACGGGGGCGGCGTTGGAGATGTATGGGGCAGACTACCGCTTTGCCACGAACCTCGAGTATACGGGTAAGATAGAGAATGGGATATTACATGGCGATATCTATATTCGCGGATGCTGTGACCCGTCGTTGGGTGACCTCAAAGGTAACCAATCTTTCCTCAACCGATGGGTGAAAGCGATACGGGGATTAGGTATTAAAGCGATCGATGGGCAGGTGATTGCCGACATGAGTTTATTGGACGGCGATGCGAGCAACCCTGCGTGGTTAGGGGAAGATGCAGGTAACTACTATGCGCCGGGTATCTTCGCGATTAACTATATGAGTAACACGCTCAATATCGTGCTCAAGAGTGGTGCGGTAGGTAGTGTGGCGGATGTGATACGTACCGAGCCTAATTACCCACCCTTGCAGACGATTAACCATATCCGCTGCACCCAGATCACCTACGATGGGGCGTATGTGCGTGGACTACCCTACTCCAACGAACGCTATTTGACGGGCAGTGTGCCCTCTAACCGCGGGCAGTTTGGCGTGAAAAGTGACTTACCTAATCCCGGATGGTTATTGGCGTATCATCTGACGCAACGATTAGAGGCAGCCGGTATAACGGTCTATCAGCCCGCATCCTATATCGCCGAACAGAGTTTGAAGACGGAGGTTAGGAACGTGTTCTACACCCATTATTCAGACAGTTTGGGGGCACTGATTGCCGAGACAAACATACATAGTAATAACCTCTATGCGGAAGCCATTTTCCGCACGTTCGGTTTGTACTACGGACATCCCGGAACGATTCATAACTCGTGCGAGAAGATGCGTGATTTCTGGCGTTCGAGAGGGATAGCGACTAAGGACCTTCAGATTAAAGACGGCTGCGGATTGGCGCCCCAGGATGCGACGAGTGCAAGGACCTTGGTACAGTTACTGAGGTATATGAGCAACAGCAAGAACCGCGACGTATGGGTAGCATCACTGCCTGTGAGCGGCGAGAATGGAACGCTCAGTAGTCTCTGCCGCGAGACGGAACTGCAGGGGCGTATCCATGCCAAGAGCGGCACCATAGCAGGGACGAAGAACTTCGCGGGATACATTGACTTGCCTAATGGCGATCAGTGGATCTTTGCCATCTTAGTCAATAGTGCACCCACCAAAGCACGTCATATACAAACGGCTATACAAAAGTATTTACTCGATGTATATCGCAACCGTCCATAGTACTAACTCGTGGATTCGCGAGCATTTGGACACGTTCGAAGGTAGTCTGTGGACAAGTTGTCAAACAGCAGGACGTGGGCAAGCGGGGAATAGTTGGGAGAGTGAAAAGGGCAAGAATTTACTATTCTCGTACTTAGTGAGGCAACCTGCCGTCGAGGTGGGGCATGCGTTTCGCCTAACGATGGCCACCAGCCTCGCGGTGTGCGACATTTTGGACGCGGAACTGTTGGAACATTGTCAACCTTCCATTAAGTGGCCCAACGACATCTATGTAGGGGATAAGAAGATATGTGGTATATTGATTGAGACCGGACTAGTGGGACAGCGCATGGATTATGCCATCATCGGTATTGGGCTCAACATCAACCAGACGCAGTGGCTCGGTGATGCACCCAACCCCGTTTCGCTGAAGCAGGTAACCGGACGGGAGGAGCATATAGAGGAGATTGAACAGCGATTGGAGGAGGCATTGAAACGCCGTTTGGAACAAGTGAACGAGCCGCAGCGACTGAAGGAAGAATATATGGAGAGATTATATCGTCGAACAGGCGAGTGGTGGTGGAAAGAGCGCGAAGTGAGCACCGAGCCGACGAGGATAGTGGGGGGGGAGACAACGGGGGCGTTCCGTGCAGTTATCAAGGACGTCTGCGAGAATGGAGAGATTGTTCTAGAATTTCTAGAACCTCTAGACAGTCTAAACCATCTAGACAATCTGGAAAAAACGAAGAAATATCATTTTAAACAAATACAATACGTGTTATGAAGAACATTATTATCACCGGCGGAGCTGGATTCATTGGCAGTCATGTCGTTCGCCTATTTGTGAACAAGTACCCAAACTATCGCATCATCAATGTGGATAAGTTGACGTATGCAGGTAACCTCGCTAACCTCAAGGATATTGAGGATAAGCCTAATTATCGTTTTGTGAAGGCCGATATATGCGACTTCGATACGATGTATGCATTGATGCAAGAGGAGCATGTAGATGGTGTCATCCATTTAGCAGCAGAGAGTCACGTGGATCGCAGTATCAAAGATCCGTTCACCTTCGCTCGCACGAATGTGATGGGTACCTTATCCATGCTGCAAGCCGCTAAGTTGTACTGGGAATCGCTGCCGGAGAAATTCGAGGGCAAACGCTTCTACCATATCTCGACCGACGAGGTGTATGGGGCACTCGAGATGACCCATCCCGAAGGCATTGAGCCTCCGTTCACCACCACCGCTTCGTCCGCAGAGCATCACTTAGCGTATGGTGAGAAGTTCTTCACCGAGGACTTGAAGTACATGCCACATAGTCCGTATAGCGCATCGAAGGCGTCTTCGGATCATTTTGTGCGTGCGTTCCATGACACGTATGGTTTGCCCACGATCGTGACCAACTGCTCGAATAACTATGGACCCTATCAGTTCCCAGAGAAACTGATTCCGCTCTTTATCAACAATATCCGTCACCGCAAGCCGTTGCCAGTCTATGGTAAGGGTGAGAACGTGCGCGACTGGTTATTTGTCGAGGATCATGCGCGTGCCATTGACCTCATTTTCCACAAGGGTACGATAGCCGATACATATAACATCGGCGGATTCAACGAGTGGAAGAATATTGATATCATCAAGGTCGTGATCAAGACGGTGGATCGTCTGCTAGGTCGTAAGGAAGGTGAAGACTTGGATCTGATCACCTATGTAACCGACCGCGCGGGTCACGATATGCGCTATGCGATCGATAGTTCTAAACTTCAACGCGAGTTGGGATGGGAGCCATCCTTACAGTTCGAGGAGGGTATAGAGAAGACCGTTCGCTGGTACTTGGATAACCAAGCATGGATGGACAACATCACCTCGGGTGAGTATGAGCGTTACTACGAGTCGATGTACGCTAATCGGTAATCAACTATGGGACTGACCGAAGAAGAGCGGAAGCGAGAACGCGCCATTTTTGGCGTAACGATCTGGGGCGGGGTGATTAACACCGTCCTGCTGATCCTAAAGTTCGTAGCGGGTATCGTGGGACACTCGGCAGCCATGATCGCGGATGCAACCCATTCGTTGTCTGATTTTCTGACGGATGTGATCGTGCTCATCTTTGTCAAAGTGAGCAATAAGCCCGCCGACGACGAGCATGTCTATGGGCATGGTAAGTATGAGACCCTCGCGACCGCATTGGTGGGTATTGCGCTCTTAGTGGTGGCGGGTCTGCTGGCTGCCGAAGGGATAGAGAAGATACTGATGGTGATCCATGGTGAGACATTGCCTATGCCTGGGAAGATAGCCTTATGGGCAGCCCTTGCCAGCATAGCGCTCAAGGAGTTGACGTATCAGTTCACCGTTCGGGTGGGACATCAATATGACTCGCCGGTAGTAGTAGCTAACGCCTGGCATCACCGTTCGGACGCCTTCTCGTCGATAGGTACGGCGATAGGTATAGGTGGTGCCATTTTCTTGGGCGATAAGTGGACGGTGTTGGATCCGATTGCCGCTGTAGTGGTGAGTATCTTCATCATCGTGGCAGCCGTGAAGATATGCAAAGAGGCCTTGTCTGATTTGCTCGAGCATAGCCTGCCGGAGGAGACGATCGAGGAGATCAAGCGTATCGTAGCGGAAGATCCGGAGGTAAGCGAGATGCATCACTTGCGGACACGCCGACTGGGCAGTAACTGCGCCATCGAGATGCACCTGCGTATGCCGGGTAAGACCCCACTCTATGAGGCACATCACCACTCGATGCTCATCGAGCAACGACTCAAACAACGATTTGGTGTCCACACCCATGTGGCATTACATATTGAACCAACTAAAATCAATGGCAAGTATGAGGAACCATAACGGCAACGACAACCATAACGACAACCACAACGACAACGACAACCACAACGGCAACGACAACCTCAACCACAACGACAACCACAACGACAACGACAACCATAACCATAACCACAACGACAACAGATTAAACAACATAAACAACTATTATCATGAGAAAGACATTATTGATTCTCGTGCTCGGTATGAGCACACTGCTTCTTCAAGCAACCACTACTACGTACACATTTACCAATGCCCAATGGGGCAGTAAAGTGGGAACAATTACCTGTGACAATGTGACCGATGGTTGGAAAAGCACCGACGAAGGTAGCACTTTCACCACAGGACAAGGCGTCACTATCTATTCATCTGGCGATGGCACAGGCGAAGCAATGTCTTATATCCAATGGACGAACATCCGCAAGGTGATTGTGCACTATTGCACCAACTCGTCCAATGGTGCTGGCACAGTCGCCATCACTATTGGCGATGATGATACCACGATGACGCAATCCGTTACCAAAGAAGGCGGCACCACTATCCGCGATATGGAATTCCCATTACTGACAGAGAAGAGTGGCCGTGTGACGCTATCGGTCCACTGCACCACGAACTCCATCCATATCTATGGTATCTCCATTAAGGCAGACAATTGCAGTCCTGCTGTGTTCACGAATAAGACCTACCATTTGATGACCAACCTGAATGAGATTGGCGACTCGGCTTGGGTGATGTTCGGTATTGCAGACGGCAAGACAAACAAAGTGATGGGCTATTTTGACGAGAGTGTGAGCAAGAATAATATCCACGCTATTAGTGCCAAATACGATGCAACACGCGAGTATGTGAATGGTAACGAGGAAGTGACCTATCTCATCAAACCCGCTATCTCGGAAGGTAAGAAACAGGCATCTTACACCATTTACGATCCGTATTGGGCAGCATATCTCGTGGCTAATGGTGGTAAAACAAAGAATGCGCTGCGTGTATGGAACAAGTGCTACGACGAGGGCACGTATGGCGACTATGGATATTGGGATATTGACATTGCTGCCGATGGTAAAGCCACGATCATGAGTTTGGGTAACTCGTTGGGTAAGTATATTCAGTATAACCCTTCGTTTGATCTATTTGGTTGCTACCCAAATTTGCAGATGACCGATGTGGCAATATACAAACAGGAGGAAGAGAAAGACCTCAGTAAAGTTATTATCCAAGTGCCAATGATCGCGTTTGGTACGCAAGTGATGCGCGCGGGCGATACGATTGCGCAAGGCAGTAAGACGATTGAGATCAAGACCAATCGGTTAACGGAAGACTTGATGGTGAGCTTACAGAAAGGCACGGTCTTTGCGTTGGACACCAACCGTGTGGATCGCGATGGCGATAAACTCACTATCCGTTATGCCACGAATGAAGTAGGTTCGTTTTTGGACACGTTGGTGCTGACCAATGCCGATACCACGCTGTATGTGAACGTGACACTGAAGGTAACACGCGAACTGACGATAGAGGAGGCTTGCCACGTGGAAGAGATGGAATATATCTACCTCAATACGATGGTCGTGACGAAGAAATATGACAAGTACGTCTATGTCCGTGACTCCACGGGCTCGATGCTTCTCATTGACGAAGGTCCTACTACCGAGCACTATGCCAAGGACTTAGAGAAAGGTGTGGTTATCAGCAAGGTCGAAGGTCGCTTCCAGAACTACTATGGTGTACCCGAGTTGCACATGGCAGCCAAGCCCAGTGCAGCAGCGAAGAAAGTGGAGTGCCTGCCCGAATCCGTGACGCGTATTGATTCGGCAGATGTGTGCCGCTATGTGCAGTTTGACAGTGTACCTTTCACCAATGAGCCTGTTTTTGGTATTAACTTAGAGGATGAGGTGGTAGTACTGTCGGAGAAGTTCACCCTACCGCAAGCGAGTGTAACATTGACGGCTGTTCAGGCGGCTGTGGATATGGGTATTTATCACCGCTATCGCGTAGAAGGTATCGTTTCTTACGATTGGGAACAGGTGGTGCTCTATCCTACATTCATTGAGCAACACCCCGATCAGCCGCAAGGCATAGAAGCCCCTTCCGTAGGTTTCCCCGTGGAGGGGCAACCTTATAAGGTTCTTCGAAATGGACAGATAGTGATTATTCGCAGAGAAGAGAAGTACTCTGTTTTGGGCGAGAGACTGTAGTTAGATTAGTTTGAAGATTTGAAAATGAGAGATATGAAAAAGGTATTTTTAGTATTGGCATTATGCGTGTCAGTTATGGCTGGCGCGGCATCCAAGTACACTTTAGTATTTAATTCCTCATCCACCGCATCGGATGCGACTTTCACCACATTGGAGCAACTGCTGTTTAGTGGACAGAAGTATGTGGAGTCATTTAGCAAGACTGGTTTTGCAGGTTTAGCCCCTAACGAACAGGGACTCAAACTTGCCAGCAATAACAATCCTGGCAGTTTGACCTTGGTGTTGAAAGAAGATCTGACCAAGCAGTTGGACTCAATCAAAGTCTATGCGAAAGGTAATGATGCTGGGAATCAGATCACCGTGAATGGAAAGGCTCAGTCCACAACCGCAGCCTTCAAAGCCTACACTTTTGCACAGAAGAACTTGAATATCGAGTTATCGGCAAAAAGCAAGAAGCAAGTCTTTGTAACGAAGATTGAGGTCTATTATACGGAGAAAGCAGTGACTCCGTTGAAGTCGATTACGCTGAACGAACAAGCGGTGTCCATCTACAAAGAGCAAACGCAGAACCTGTCTGTTTCGTTTGATCCTGTGGATGCTACCGACAAACGCATTGTGTGGACAAGTTCCGACCCAACGAAGGTGTCCATCGAAGCCGATAGCGCTACGGCGATTATCACAGCATTGGGTATCACCACAGAAGATGTACTCATTATTGCCCAATCGAAAGGCGATTCGACGATTGCCGACACCTGCGTGGTGACCGTGCTGGAGAAACCGTTGGAAGGCAATGTCTATACGCTGATGAAAGCAACATCGGAGTTGAAGAATGGCGACCAAGTCATCATTGCTCGTCAGGCATCGAAGACCATCATGGGTGTGTACGAGAGTGGTAATAACATTGCCGCACAAGATGGTGTCTTTTCCGAAGATATGCAACGCGTGCAGGATAAAGATCAGGAGGACTGCGTTTATACGTTGAAGGTATTGGGCGAAGGACAGTTCGCGTTCCAAGATAAGAATGGCAAGTACCTCTGCTACAATCCTAAAGCCTCCAATGCCAATAACATGCAAGCGCAAACCGCCCTGGACAACAACGCCAAGTGGACGTGCAATAAAGTTACCGATGGTATGTGCGACTGGGCAAATGTAGGAACGACTACTCGCTTTATCCAATATAATGCCAACGCAGCAGTCTTTGCCTGCTACACGGGTTATGGCAATGTCTATGTTTATTACCGCCATGACGAAAAAGCAGGTAGTATCACGCCTGAACCTGAGACCATCACTTGGGAAGCACGCATCAAAGATAGTGCCGCCCATTTCAGTCAGGAAGTGACCATCGCTGCGGAACATTTGGAGATGGAGATGGAGGTGGTGATCGAACAGGATAGTATCGAACCTCATACTTATCCAGAGACCCGTATTCAACATCAAGGAGTGTTTGCAGCATCTGTAAACGAGTTACCTGCCGAAGGAGGCAAAGTGACTGTGACCTTCGATATAGAACATGTGGCTCTGATGGATGCCGATTCGACTATCTCAGCACGGCTCATTCTGACAGGTTTGGACGGCAACACAGACATTATTGAGAAGACTGTACCTGTGACCGTGAAGTTACTACGTGAAGCCAAGAAACTCAATCCTATTTCGATTGACTCAATGGTTGTTCGCGGCATGAAAGCCGTAGGCGGTGTGGCTGGAAGTACCGTGGCAACAAGTAAGGACACTTGCCTACTCCACGATGTGGTACTCGTGTACCAATCCCAATACGAATATATCGTCAAAGACGAAACAGGCTATTTGGCAGTAGCAAGCACCATTGATGCCAACTTAGGCGATACGTTGTCGGGTGTGCGTGGCGTCTTCAAGACCGACCATAAGCGTTTCTCTTTCCTGCTTTGCGAAGCGGATATCGTGGTGAAAGCAGGTACAGGTGCTCCTGCACCCGAAGTGTTTACGGCTATGCCTCAGTATCGCCAAGATATGAGCCGTTATGTGCGCTACCACCATAGCCATTTCAATGGCAGCGGCAATATTACGATTGGCGAACAAATCTTAAATACCTTAAGCAACTATGGTGTAGAAGCTCCTAAGGACACAGAGACACCCTACCAAGTGGATGGTATCGT
>DCID01000010.1:53630-58405 GCA_002315745.1 Bacteroidales bacterium UBA1735
CTATTCAATCCGTGACGGGTGTGGAACTATCCGCACAAAGCATAGAGATTGCGATTGGTCAGTTGGATACACTGAAAGCAACGGTGTTACCTGAAGATGCAACCAATAAACGGGTTACTTGGGGTGTTGAGGATGCCACTATTGTCTCTGTGAAAGAGGGTGTTATTCGCGGATTGGCAGAAGGACAAACGGCAGTATGGGTCAAAACAGAAGATGGTTCGTTCACGGATACCTGTTGGGTAACCGTTACTCCCGCCATCATTCTGCCCGATGTGACATGGAACATCGTGCAAGAGTTGGATAGCCTAAAAGAAGGTGTGAAAGTGTTCTTCGGAAATACCGCCAAGGACTATGTGATGGGGCTATATAACTACGATGTGTCCAAGTCAAATATCCGCGGCGTGGATGCAGTCTATGACGAGTTGCGCCACCAAGTGACGGTGAGCGAGAGTTATGCCTATACCGTGCATAAGGACGACGAGAAGTTTTATTTTGAGGATGCGCAAGGTCGCTACCTCTATGTATATAATGATAAAAAGAACCTCTCTGTTTCGACAGAACTGAGCAACCAAAATAAATGGACAGTCACAGTAGATGACAGCGTGGCATATCTGAAGAACGTGTACTATTCGTCCTTTGGTATGTACTTCAACAAGACGGCTGCCAATGCCATGTACTCCACCTATTCGCTCAAGGATGCTAACTTGGCGGACATCTACCTTTACTCCAACAATGCACCCACATGGATTGAGCCTGTGCTTGTGCCCGAGGTGACTATCTTGGACGGAACAGACACCATCACCCACCTGCTCGACTTTGGCGAGGTGGTGTATGACGATGGTTGGGGACAGGAAGTCGATCCGTATAACGCTTCCAAGACGCTCACATTCAAGAGCAACAAGGATGTGCGTGACAGTATTTATCTGCGCGTTAAGAGCGGTAAGGCATTCTATCTCTTGACCGAACAACTGCCTGCTAAGGGAGGCACTGCTTCGGTCATCTTCTCCACGACTAAGGCAGGCGAGTATGCGGATAGTCTTTTTGTTGATTGTGGGGATATCCACTACGCGATAGAGATCAAAGCGAAGGGTATCACTCAAGAGGAAGCGAAACCCAAACTGACTCTCAGCACTAAGTCTGTTTATCTCAATCCGAACGAGAATAACTATTTGGCAGATACCGTATCCTTCACCTTCTCCGTGAAGAACTTAGTGAAGCCTCTATACATCAAGTGGGAACAATCGGAGGGCGGTAAGCCATCGTATTATGGCGAAGAAATGGGCATAGTAGCGGGTGCAGAAAACGCAACCGTTACCTATGGTGCTGTAACCAATATGGGGTTGAGCACTCGCACGGACGAGACGATTACTGTTTCCACCTATAATGTCTATACTCCTGGTACGTATGTATCCACGCTATATTTCTACACAGTGGATCCGACCTCTAAGGAAGATGTTGCTTTTGACCGCGTGACCATCACCGTCTTTGTGGATGAAGAGTGGAAGCCAATGGATGTAGAAAAAGTGGACGATGGACAAGGCACGATGCATAATGAAAAGATTATTCGCGACGGACAAGTACTGATCCTCCGTGGTAATCACGTTTATACGATTTTAGGAAATAAAGTACAATGAAACGAATCAGTTTATTAACTATCCTTATGGTAGCAGCCGTCTATTCGATGGCGGCAACCACGATGCATGATACCATCACATTAGCCAATACAAAGGTTACTACTACATCCTACACAGATTGGACTTGCAATGGTGCTTCTGGTACAGCCTATAAGGGTAACTGTGCCAAAGATCAGAACACGAATGCCATGCAGTTCACCAGCAAGGCGGCTAAACTCAGCGGTGTGGTCAATACGACCTCTAAGGGTTACTTGCGTGAGGTACGCATAGCATGGAGTAAGAACTGTCAAGATCGTACTTTAAACATCTATGGTAGCAACACGGCTTATTCTCTAAGCGACTTGCAGGCTGAAGGTAAACAATCGCAAGTCGTGGGAACAATCGCCAAAGGCACTTCCTCACTCGGTATCACTGGTAATTATCCCTATATAGGTGTACGAGTAGCATCGGGCGGTGCGGCGCTGATTGATACCATCATTTTGGTATGGGATAGCGTTCGCCATGAGGAAGAGGATGTACCATTGACCGCAGTTCGTTTGGATCAAGATAGTCTCACGATAGAGGAAGAATCCACAGCCAAACTGACGGTGACTTATGAGCCCGATAGTGCCACGAATAAGGGTGTAACTTGGGTTTCGTCCAATAGTGCTATTGCCACTGTTCTAGATGGTACGGTGACCGGTGTAGCGGCTGGAGAGGCGATGATCATTGCTACTTCGACCGATGGGCAGCAACTGGCAGATACGTGCTATGTGACCATCAAGAAGAAAGATATTTGGCGCGGACGGGATGTGTATTACAAGATACGTTCCTTATCCGAATTGCATCATAATGATTCTGTCATCTTCGTGAACGAGACCAATAACCGCGCTTCGGCGGCGTTTGAGACCTATACGTATAAGAAGAGAGATGACAAGCAGCAACTCATCGAATACACAGCAGGTCGTATTGCTGCTGCCGAGTTGGAGATTGTACGGGATGGAGATAGTATAGGATGCTGGGGCGTCGATGAAGTTCGTATGGCAAAGACCACGCAAGGATGGCAGATTTATGTGATCGTAGAGGAAGAAGATCCGTACGAACAGGGTGCCTATATCGGTGTGGAGAAACTGCTGCGTGCCAATGAAATGAATAAGATCATGGTGGAAGGTGAAGGTAATCAGTATTGGGACATAACCTTTGCAGCAAATGGCGATGCGGTAGTTACAAGCAAGGATGCCAAGGCAGGAACGATACAGTTCAATACCAACAACAAGACCTTTACCACGTACACTTCGACCCAAGCGCCGATACAGATCTACCGCAAGAAAGATCAGACCATCGAGCCTACGGGATTTGAAGCCCCTTCCGTAGGTTTCCCCGTAGAGGGGCAACCTCATAAAGTGCTGCACAATGGGCAGTTGATTATTGTGCGGGACGGGAAAGCGTATGATGTGATGGGAAGATCGGTACAGTCACGATAGTTGTGACCCGTTCGGAATAGCATCCAAGAACCGAATGTGCTGTTCATCGACACCAGCGACGATCGTCTGGTGGCCATTATGGAGAATGAGGTAAGGCACATGGAGTTGGCGGTTATAGATAACGGCTTGATCCAGCACTTGCTGGGTCAAGCCTATTGTTTCTGCCTTAAACTCGATGAGGACGAGCGGGGTGAGATCGGAACGATAAACGATGGCATCCGCACGCTTGTCGCGAAGTGGCACTTCGACGGCGATAAGCGAGGCGGGGTAACTATACTCCGTGACAAGGCGGTGTAAGAACTGCTGTCTCACCCACTCTTCTGGAGTCAAGCGCACATATTTGCGTCGCCATTCGCAGAAGATATAGTCCTTGCCATCTATTTGTTTTATTTTTGCCAATTATCTTTGAGCGAAGCGGTGCGGTTGAACACGAGGTGATCGGCGGTGGTATCGGGGTCAACCACGAAGTAGCCTTGTTTAAGGAACTGGAAGTGGTTGACTTGTGCGATGCCGTCGATATATTTGGTCTCGTGCAGTTCGCTGCGCAAGGCACCTTCGACCTTGCAGTTAACTACTTGCAAGCTATTGGGATTGAGCAAGTCACGGAAATCACCTTCTTCGGCGCTAGGATTCTCGCAAGCGAAGAGGCGATCATAGAGACGAGCCTCGGCGTCGATACAAGTCTTGCACTCCACCCAGTTGATGGTGGACTTGGTCTTGCGGTTACCCCCTTCGGTGCCCGACTTAGAGGTCGGATCATAGGTAGCATAGACGGTCGTGATACGACCAGCCGCATCCTTGTCGCAGCCTGTGGCTTGAATGATATAGGCATTCTTGAGACGCACCTCGCGGCCACCGGGACTGAGGCGGAAGAAGTCTTTGTTACCTTCCTCTTGGAAGTCGGCGCGTTCGATATATAGTTCCTTGTCGAAGACCATCTCGCGTGTACCCAGTTCAGGGTGTCCGTCGATGTTCTCAGCCACTAAGGTCTCCGCCGCAGCGTCGTAGTTAGTGAGCACGAGTTTGACAGGGTCGAGGATGGCGCAGACGCGAGCGGCTTTCTCTTTCTGGTCTTCGCGGATAGCGTTCTCGAGCCAAGTGTAGTCGATCATCCCTTCGACTTTGGTATAACCAATGGTGTCAATGAAAGCGCGTATCGCTTCGGGTGTGTAGCCACGGCGACGCAGACCGCAGACGGTCGGCATACGTGGGTCATCCCAACCGGCAACGAGTCCTTCCTTGACCAGTTGGAGCATCTTACGCTTAGACATGACGGTATAAGTGATGTTGAGGCGGTTGAACTCATACTGGTGTGGACGATAGTCGCTGTCTGCGAACTGGTCAATGAAATAGTCGTATAGGGGACGATGCACGACGAACTCGAGTGTACAGATGGAGTGTGTGACGCCCTCGAAGTAGTCAGACTGACCATGGGCAAAGTCGTACATGGGGTACACGTTCCAGCGACGACCCGTACGATGATGCGGATGGGTCGTGATGATACGGTACATGATAGGATCACGGAAATGCATATTGGGATTAGCCATATCAATCTTGGCACGCAGCACCATCTTACCGTCTTCGATCTCGCCGTTCTGCATCGCTTGGAAGAGACGGAGGTTCTCTTCGATAGGGCGATCACGGAAAGGTGAAGCCACACCGGGTTCGGTAGGTGTAC
>DCID01000010.1:58434-59689 GCA_002315745.1 Bacteroidales bacterium UBA1735
CGGCTATCTGTTCAGCGGTCTGTTCGTCCACGTAGGCTTTGCCCGCTTGGATGAAGCGGATAGCGAGGTCATATAGTTTCTCGAAGTAGTCACTGGCGTAGTAGATGTTCCCCCAGTGGAAGCCCAGCCAAGCGATATCGTGCTGGATGGAGTCCACATACTCCACATCCTCTTTGACAGGATTGGTATCATCAAAACGGAGGTTACAGATGCCATTATACTTATCGGCGATACCAAAGTCCATGCAGATGGCTTTGACGTGACCGATATGCAGGTAGCCATTGGGTTCTGGCGGGAAACGGGTCTGAATACGTCCGTTGTTCTTACCTTCCTGTAAATCTTTTTCTACAATCTGCTCAATAAAATTGAGACTTTTCTCTTCATTTTCCATATATGCTTAATAGTTCAAATAGTTCAAAAAGTTCTAGAGGTTCTAGATATTCTAGAAGTTCTAGAAGTTCTAGATGTTCTAGAGGTTCTAGATACCCTTGATGACGCCTCGTGGGGAGGACTTGATGAAGTCCACGATGGCATCGCGTTCTGGGGAGGGTGCGACTTCCGCGAGGACGCGTTCTGCGGCTTGCGACATGTTCAGTTGCGAAGCGAAGAAGAGGCGATAAACCTGTTGAATCGTCGCTATCTGTTCGGGAGTAAAACCACGCCGGTTGAGTCCGACGGAGTTGATACCGCAGAACTGGATAGGTTCGCGAGCAGCAATGACGTAGGGTGGTACATCTTTGGTGACCTTCGTTCCCCCTTGGATCATGCAGTGTGATCCGATATGCGAGAACTGGTGTACGAGGGTACCACCGCCACAGATGGCATAATCGTCTACGACCACTTCGCCAGCGAGTTGGGTAGCATTGGACAGGATGATATGATTACCCAAGATGACATCGTGTGCGACGTGGCTATACGCCATGATGAGGTTATCGTGTCCGATGACGGTTTGGCCTTTAGAGGCAGTGCCGCGATGGACGGTGCTACACTCCCGGAAGACGTTGTTATCACCGATGATGGTATAGGTCAGTTCGCCTTGGAACTTCAGATCCTGCGGGATAGCGCCAATGACAGCAGAGGGGAAGATGTGGCAGTTCTTACCGATACGCGTATGCGCACGCACGGTCGCATTGCCGTCCACAATAGTTCCGGCACCGATCTCCACATCCTCCTCAATGATAGCAAAAGCACCTATCTGGGCAGTGGGGTCTATTTTGGCACTTTCGTGCACACAAGCTAATTGATGTACCATGTT
>DCID01000010.1:59774-72061 GCA_002315745.1 Bacteroidales bacterium UBA1735
GTGTTAAATCCATGTCCTGGGCGAACGACGACGATACGTCCGCGGATGCGGGCACCAACGAGGGCGAGGTCACCTATGACGTCCAGTAGTTTATGTCGAGCAGGTTCGTTCTCATATTTGAGTGGGCTTAGGTACCCTAACTGCGAGGCATCGACATGGGGTTGACGAAGGCGTCGAGTCATGCGGTTCATCGTCCATTGGCAGATATGTTTATCGTAGATGACGAGGGCGTTTGCCAAGTCGCCACCGCGGATGAGTCCTAACTGAAGCAGGGGTTTGATCTCGCGTAGAAAGCAGAAGGTCCGCGCCGCAGCTATCTCCTGGGGATAACTAGCCAAGTCTATGATATGTGCCTCCTGTATGCCGACGATAGGTAAGGGGTAGTCCACTTTGACTTGCACTTCGTATCGATCGCTAGGTAGGATATGCATGGTACTCCCTTGTCCATTATCGAAGGTAAGCGGTTCGGTCACGACCCACTCTTTCGCTGCGGCGGGTTGAGAGACGATGCCTGCTTGCTGTATTTGCTCCACAAAAGGCATAGCACTGCCATCTAAGATGGGCATCTCTGCACCATTGAGGGTGATGAGGCAGTTGGTTATACCCATGGCGTAGAGGGCACTCATGGCGTGCTCGATGGTACTCACTCTCCATTCGCCGCACTCTAAGACCGTGCCTCGGGTAGTCTGGGTAACATAGGACGCCAACGCCTCATAGGTAGGCTGATTGGACAAGTCGGAGCGCTGAATACGTATGCCGGTATTCACGTCCGCGGGGCAGAAGACGGCGGTGATCACATCGCCTGTATGGAGTCCTTTGCCCACTAACTCAAATGAATGTCCTATTGTTTGTTGCTTCATACTATACTTTCTAGAAATCCTAGACTTTCTAGACTTCCTAGACTTTCTAGACTTTCTAGAACCTCTATAACTTCTTCTATGATTAACGACTGAGGTCGTTGAGTTGTTTGTACATCTCCGGCAGTTGTTTGAACACAACTGCTGCCTTGCGCCATTGCATCGCGTCGAAGCAAGGTGAGCCTTGGTAGGTGCCCGATTGGCGAATGGTTCCAGCGACACCGGATTGGGCACCAAAGATGCTATTGTCCGCAATGGTTATATGTCCTGCCACGCCCACTTGTCCGGCTAAGATACAATGTTTGCCGATCGTGGTTGAGCCGGCTATACCCACTTGGGAACAGAGGATCGTACCTTCGCCGACTTGGACGTTATGTGCCACTTGGACGAGGTTATCTATTTTGACATTACGTTGGATGCGGGTAGAGCCCATCATGGCTCTATCGATGGTCGTATTAGCGCCTATCTCCACATCGTCCTCGATGATGACATTACCTAGTTGGGGAATCTTATGGTTAACACCCTGTTCATCGGGTTCAAAGCCAAAGCCGTCTCCGCCGATGACCACGCCGGCATGGAGGATGCAGTTAGTACCTATCTCACAGTTGTAATAGACTTTGACACCGGCATAAAGGACGGTGTTATCGCCGATGCGTACGTTGTCGCCGATGTAACAATGGGGGTAGATCTGCACCCCTTGACCGAGATGCACGTTCTTACCGATATATGCGAAAGCGCCGATGTAGGCATCCTCAGGAATCTGCACCCCTTCGCTAATGAACGACGGCTGCTCTATACCTGTGCGTACGGGGTTGATCGTTTTCTCGACGAGTTGGAGGAGTTGTCCCATAGAGGCACGAGCGTTCTCGACGAGGATAAGAGACCCACCCCTTCCCTCCATCGAAGGGAGGGAGATATTCTCCACCAAAGAGGAGGTGATTAGGACGATGCCCGCTTGGGTAGTATCTAACGCAGGCAAGTACTTCGCGTCCGTCAAGAAAGCGAGTTGGTGGGCTTGTGCGGTCTCGATGGGGGCGATGTCGCTCACTTGGCGATTACCATCACCGACCACTTTGCCGCCTAACAGCATAGCTATTTGTGTAGCGCTAAATTCTATCATGCTCTAAACTGGAATAAGTATAGTTTTTGGGGCTTCTTGGTCAGCAGTTTGAGATCAAGGATCTCGCTAGCCGCACCAATATCTTTCACATCCCCATCGGGATAGAGGATGTCGATAGAGTCATCTTTCTCCGAGTAGGTATTGCTCGTTAGCACATGTTCGACAAAGAAGTAGTGAGCATCCTTGGGGTCGATGTCCAAGGTATGGACATAGTGTGCGGTGAGTGTCTGTTTATCTTCGTCCGACAGCGGTTCTGTTAATAGCCGTCCACGGTATAATTGTCTATTGGTAAAGGCGGTAGATAAGAGCCGCAGCACCTTATCGTCACAGGACATCCACGCCTTGATAGAGGAGGTGATGTCGCTATCGTCTAAGAGTGCATATTGGTGTAAGGCTTCGCTACCGACCTGGAAGTCCTTCTGTGTGATATGTTGGTAGAGGAAGTAGCGCAAGGCAGGTGGGCAGAATAGTTCGACCCCGTTATTAGCCAGTTCCTTAGCACGGGTAAGGAGCATGATGAGCAGCTGTTCCGCTGCGACGCTAGTCTTATGCAGATAGACCTGCCAATACATGAGTCGGCGTGCGACGAGGAACTTCTCCACAGAGTAGATGCCCTTATACTCGACCACCAACTTATCGTGTACGACATTAAGCATCTTAAGCAGTCGTTCGCTCGCTACCCTGCCCTCTTGTACGCCACTAAAGAAGGAGTCCCGGCATAGGTAATCCATGCGATCCACATCGAGCTGGCTACTAATGAGCTGATGTAAGAAATGGCGTGGATATTCATCCTTAAAGATAGCGATAGCTTCGTCCAACACCCCTCGCTGATCAATCGCCAACTGTGCATTGTGCATCGTCAACTGCTCATTGATTTCCTCCATCATGAGTAAGGATATCTGCTCATGGGTGATACCTTCCACAAGGGTATGTTCCAGTACATGGGAGAAAGGGCCGTGCCCCACATCGTGCAGCAAGATAGCTATTTGTGCTGCGGTAGATTCGTTATCAGAGATCACTATACCTTTCTGGCGCAAGGCCTCTATACCCTCCTGCATAAGGTGCATGGCACCGATAGAATGCAGGAAGCGCGTATGCATGGCCCCTGGGTACACGAAGTTAGACAGGCCTAACTGACGGATACGGGTTAGGCGTTGCACGTACGAGTGCTGGAGCACGTCGTAGAGCAAATCGTTCGGGATGGAGAGGAAACCGAAGACAGGGTCGTTGATGATCTTTTTCTTATTCATCGATAGGCATACTACTTTGAGCCCGCAAAATTACAACTTTTTTTTGATATACGCAAATATTTTGCTATTTTTCTACGATTAATTCATTCGCATTCGGCAGGTATGGTGGATAAGCTCCCACACGCGACGGCGACGTCCCCTCGTCGCCCCTTCCCGTTCCATGACCCCCTTGTCATGGAATTGTGCAGGTCGCTTTGTGGGACTATCCACCATTTATCTAAGTACCTCTGCACGACCTAATGCGGCAAGGGCTAAGCCCGACGAGCGGGGTTGAGAAATAAAAAGAGCCGGGCAAAAGCTCGGCTCGTGTTCGTAAAAAGAGTGAACTGATTACTCAGCTACAACAGCCTCTTCTACAACAACAGTGTCAGCAACTACAACAGAGTCAACTACCTCTACAGCAGCCTCAGCAGCTTGCTCGCAGCACTTTTTGTCGCACTTTTTGCAGCAGCCCATAGCGCACAATGCGATAGCTGCAACGAATAATACTTTCTTCATTTCTTTAAAGCTTTAAATTATTAGAAATCCGAGATATTTCGGAAATCGTGTGCAAAATTACTATCTTTTTTGCAAATAACAAAATTTTTTTGTAATTTTGCACGATTTATTTATCAAAAACATGAAAAAAGCAAGTTCAGTTATCAAAACGGAGGGTATTTTTGTCCTTAAAAATCTCCTTATCGCCCTTATTTTAGGCGTGATAGGTGTGGTTGGAGTTAGTTTATGGTTACGCTCCTACACGGAGCACGGGATCGAAGTAGATGTACCCAATTTGGTGGGTCTTCACATCAACGAGGCGGCGGTACTGGCGGACAGTGTTGGTTGTGAGATCTTGGTCATCGATTCCACGTACTCGAAGAAAGTGCCCTTAGGCACTATCGTGGAGCAGACGCCTATCGCATTTTCGCACGCGAAACATGGGCGTGTCATCTATGTGACGGTGAATGCACAGAGTGCGCGGGCGGTTCCATTACCCGACCTGCACGATACCAGTTTCCGCCAAGCGGAAGCCACCTTGCATACAGTAGGATTGCGGGTAGCGAACTATATCTATGAGCCCTCGGAGTTTAAGGATATCATCTTAGATGTACGCTTAGATGGTCAGAGTATTGAGCCGGGGCAGCGCGTCACGGAAGGAGCGGCGGTTACCTTAGTGATCGGTAAAGGCAAGGGCACGGAGAAAGTGATAGTACCCAATCTGTGTGGGAAGAATCTGATTGAAGCACGTTCGTTGCTATTAGGTTCGTACTTGACCTTAGGCAGTTATCAATACGATGTACCGCCCACAGAAGAGACGGAGAGTCTATATGTCGTTTACGAGCAATTGCCGTTGGCCGGTAGTTCGATATTGGAAGGATCATTGGTCAATATCCGATTGACTACGGACTTGGAGAAAGCCGTGAATCTTAACGTAATAACCCACGAAGACGAAGAGGAGGATTTCTTTTGATAGAAGACGAAGAGTTATGGGAGCGTTGGCGTTGCGAGGTCGATAAAGGTCAGACGCCTATGCGCATCGATAAGTACTTGGCAGAGCACATGTCAGGTACGTCGCGTAATCGTATCCAGAATGCCGCGGATGCGGGTAACGTGTGGGTGAATGGTAAAGCGGTGAATAGTAACTATAAGGTGAAGCCTGGGGATGTGATTCAGGTGCTACTTGATCACGAGCCGCATGATTATACCATTGAACCGGAGAATATACCGCTAGAAGTGGTCTATGAGGACGACGATTTGATGGTGATCAACAAGCCGGCGGGGTTGGTGGTTCATCCGGGTCATGGTAACTACGAGCATACGCTGCTCAATGCCCTAGCGTATTACTTTGGGAGTATAGACCGCTTCGCTGAAGGAGTAAGGAGTATAGATATCAATGATCCGAATATCGGGCTGGTGCATCGGATTGACAAGGATACGAGTGGATTGTTACTGATAGCGAAGACGCCAGAGGCGAAGACACATCTTGCGATGCAGTTCTTTGAGCATACGACGGAGCGGACGTACAATGCCCTCGTGTGGGGTACGATAGCCGAGGATAACGGGACGATAACGGGCGCGTTGGGTCGCGACCTACGTGACCGAACGATGTATCGCATCTGGGATATAGAGGAGAACCCGAATGCCAAGGAGGCGGTGACGCATTGGCGGGTATTGGAGCGCTTCCCATACGTGACACTGGTGGAGTGTCGGTTAGAGACGGGGCGTACCCATCAGATAAGGGTGCATATGAAGTCGATCGGACATCCGCTTTTTGCCGATGAGAAATATGGTGGCATGGAAGTGTTAAAGGGACTTCCGACGCAGAAATATAAGCAGTATATACAGAATTGTTTTGCACTCTGTCCCAGACAGGTGCTACACGCCAAGACCCTTGGTTTCACGCATCCCCGCACGGGCGAAAGGATGTTCTTTGATAGCCAATGGCCGGAAGATATGTCTAACTTAATCGAGAAATGGAGGAACTATGTACCAAATTCTTTGGGCTGATGACGAGATAGATTTGTTACAGCCGTACATCATCTATTTAGAGGAAAAAGGTTATCACGTGATCGGTGTTAATAATGGTCAAGATGCGATTGAGAGTTGCCGCACGGAGAGTATAGACATTGTGTTCCTAGACGAACAGATGCCTGGATTGAGCGGACTGGAGACGTTGGAGGAGATTAAGGCGCTTCATCCGGAGTTGCCGGTGGTGATGATTACCAAGAGCGAAGAAGAGCGCATCATGGAGCAAGCGATTGGGGCAAAGATAGCCGATTATCTCATTAAGCCTGTCAATCCGAGTCAGATATTGCTATGTCTGAAGAAACATATCCATCAGCGAGAGATCGTGGAGCAGCATACGAACCGCAGTTATCAGGAAGATTTCTCGGATATTAGATATATGATCAACACGGCGCAGACGGCAGACGAGTGGATGGCTATCATGCGAACGCTGACGAAGTGGGAGTTGGAGTTACAGGAGGTTGATTCGTCCGCTATGAAGGAGACCTTGCACATGCAGCGTCAGGAGGCGAATGCGGCGTTTACGAAGTTTATCGAGAAAAACTACGAGTCGTGGTTTGGAGATAGCACGAATAGGCCGTTGCTCTCACCCGATATCTTCAAGAAAGTGATTTTCCCGATGTTGGATAAGGGTGATAAAGTGTTCCTGGTAGTGATCGATAATTTCCGCTACGACCAATGGAAGACGATTCAGCCCTTGGTGTCGGAGTTCTTTAACGTGACGGAAGATAGGATGTGCATGTCTATCTTACCCACGGCGACGCAGTATGCGAGGAACGCGATTTTCTCGGGACTGATGCCGTTGCAGATACAGGAGATGTATCCCGACTTATGGGTAGAGGAGATCGATGAGGATGGTAAGAACTTGAGTGAGAAAGATCTGCTGCAAACACAGTTAGATCGGTATCGCAAGCATTATGGGTTCAACTACTACAAGGTGTTAGAGAGTGATTTCTGCGAAAAGATCACCAAGCAGTTCAAGGGGCTACAGACGCCACTCAATGTAGTGGTGCTGAACTTCATTGACATGATGTCCCATGCTCGCACGGATAGTAAGATGATGCGGGAGTTATGCAACGATGAGGCGGCATACCGCAGTTTGACGCTGAGTTGGTTCAAGCACTCGCCCACATACGCCATGCTGCAACGCATTGCGCAGTTAGGGTATAAGATGGTACTGACTACCGACCACGGCACCATGCGGGTACAGAACCCGATTCTCATTCAGGCGGATAAGAACACGAACACCAACCTGAGATATAAAGTCGGTAAGGCACTCAATTGTCAGAGCAAGAACGTGTGGGAAATCACGAAGCCCAAGAACATAGGGTTACCGTGCCCCAATATCAGCAGCAGTTACATGTTCTGCACAGGTGATGATTTCTTCGGATACCCCAATAACTTCAATTACTATGCACAAGTCTATCGTGATACCTTCCAGCACGGAGGCATCTCGATGGAAGAGATGCTCATTCCGCTCATCACGATGGAGCCGAAGTAACCACAACGACAACGACAACGATAACCATAACGACAACGACAACCACAACGACAACCATAACCACAACCACAACCACAACCACAACCACAACCATAACCATAACGACAACCATAACGATGACGAAGAAAAAGAAATCTATAGGAACTATAGAAGCTATAGTCACTATAGCCACTATAGCCGCTATAGCCACTATTAGCCTACTCTCTATCTCGCACGGCAAGCAGCAAGATGTGACAGGGAAGCAGTCTATCACCGTCATGACGTATAACACCCAGCGGATGGGGATGTTCGCAAAGCCGAACAAGAATAAGGTCATTCGCTATGTGCAGCAGCAGAAGGCCGATATCGTGTTCCTGCAGGAAGTGGATGTATATAAGGATGAGCAGTTCTTAACGTTTTCGGAGCTCAAAGAGGCGATGCGGGACAAGTATCGTTACTCGTATTACGACTTTAAGATATACGACAAGCGCCATCAGTATGGGATAGTCGTGTATAGCAAGTATCCACTCATTAACAAGCAGACGATACGCTATACCTCGCGGGGGAATATATCCAACCTATGCGATGTGGTGGTAGGGAAGGATACGTTTCGACTCTTCAACAACCATTTAGAGTCGAATCATTTAGAGGCCGTCGATTTGCCTCATCAGTTAGAGAAAGAGCGTATTAAAGAGTCGGCACATAAGATATCGGATAAGTTAGAGTCGGCGCGAGAGATACGCCACGCGCAAGTGGCTGCCATTCGGGAGGAGATAAGTAAGTCGCCTTATCCGGTGATTGTAGCTGGGGACTTCAACGATGTGCCCTTCTCGTGGACGTACTTAAAGATGCGGGGAGTGAATTTGCAGGACTGTTTTTTAAAAGGATGTAGGGGGCAGTTAGGGGGAACGTTTAGAAAGCACGGTGTAGGAGTGAGGATTGATTATATACTCTGTTCCCAATCGTTTACACCATCCACTTTTAAAGTGGAGCGCATCAATTACTCCGACCATTATCCGATTTATACCACGCTGTGGTATTAGTTTAGAGGACGCGGCGGAGCCGCTACAGTTTAGAGTTTAGAGGACGCGGCGGAGCCGCTACAGTTTAGAGTTTAGAGTTTAGAGGACGCTTCGCTACAGTTTAGTGGTTAGAGACAATACAAAAAAACGCGGTTCTTTCGAGCCGCGTTTTTTTGAATATTAGAGGGTCAACTTCTTCCACTGGATGTGGTAGGTAAGTTTGAGTCCGACGTCGAACATACCCATTTTGGAGGTATATACATCGGATGGAGAAACCACCTTCACGACTGCAGGTTCAGCACCCGGTGTAGCCGTTGGAACCTGAATGGGGATAAGGGACTTCTGACTTGCGTCCGGTTTGCTATAGAGCGAATAAACGCCATAGTTACCATACAGTCCTAATCCAAGTGCATTACCACTCTTCAATGGGAACTCGTATCCTAATTCAGCACCGATAAGCACGTTAAGGGTTGGAGCTTTCCAGTTCTTAACGTTCTTGCACGCATCTGCCGCCACTTTACCAGTAATGGTCTCATTGATCACATGGACGTCCTCTTCGATGAAGTAAGCGTCAATGGTAGGATCAGTGATAGTGAGTTTCGATTGCGTCCAGATAGGGAAGGAAACGCGTGGACCAACATTGAGGAAGAAGCCATTGTCTGTTACGATAGATAACATGACAGGAACTTCCACCATGACTTGGTCTTGGGTTTCGTTTATACTAGCCACATCGATGGTGTACTGAATCGTACCGTCAGCGGTAGGTACTTGGTATTGGTCATGGATAGTGCCTTTGAGGCCACCACGTAAGAAACCAAATGAACCACCGAGTAAGAGACCAATGGCTGCTTTGTCGCCTTGCTTCCAATAGTGGGCATATTGCAGGTCAAGATAAGCATCGAAGCCGAGTTTATCATCGACCACATTAGAGCCGTGCAATATGGAAGCCAGACCACCGCGAACACCGATGGAGAAGCGGTTTATTCCGAAACGAGTGTTGAACTTGACACGAACGGTATCGTGTACGTATGCGGTATCGTGGATCTCCTGGTTGATATAGATAGTATCTCTAACCACGCCATTGTGAGCCACAGCACCTGCATTCGTTCCTAGTTGGTTCTGACCATTTTGACCATACTGGCCACCTTGGGCATTTTGGCCGTTTTGACCACCTTGGGCATTTTGGCCGTTTTGACCATTTTGACCATTTTGGGCACCTTGGCCATTCTGACCGAACTGAGATGCTTGACCATTAGTTGGTGCACTCAGATAGAGGTCTTTGGCAGGAACCCAGGATATGATACCTTGAACGAGGACGCCATCTGGGAAGCGTTTGCCGCCTTGTTTTTCAACGAGGTGACGAACGGTATAAACCCAATTGGACATTTTCTCACCGGTCAAGTAGTTGATCGCATCCTGCTTGATGATGATGGTATCGCCGTGTTGGAAGGTGTATCCGTCACCAGGGAGATAACCCTTAGATTGGATACCCTCTTCGGGTTCGGCTTTATTACCCACCAAAACTTGTGCATAACCAACGGAGGTTAGGCAACACAATAGCAATAATATAATATTGAACTTTTTCATTGTCTTATCCTCCATTATTTGGTTATCACATATTTGAAGGTTTGCTCATTCTCACCATTGGATACGCGGAGCAGATATACGCCTACGCCATGCTTAGGTTGCACGTAGAGGCGGTCTGCACCTTCGGATTCAGTGGTGCCAACAAGTTTACCATCATGATCGTACATAAATACTTTCGTTTCAGCTTCTGGATTGATATTGATCAGTTCCATCGTCTCTCCTTGACGGATAGCATTTGGAACGAGTCGCATCTGACTAGAAGGAGCTGTAGCACAGTGCAGGATGACCGTACGCAAGAATGCGCCGCAAGGCAAGAAGGATGCGTGAGCATCGATCACTGCGTAATAGTCACCAACAAGCGCCTTATCCTCTGTGTAGTAGAAGCCAGTTGCCAACGAATCGTCATCCACACGAGCACCCGCAGGATCGATTTCACCTACAACCTTGTACCAGGTTACATCATCCTCTGTGAAGGTGTAACCCATAGCGGTAATAGCCTTGTAGTTGATCATGAGCAGCCAGTTGTTATACTTGCTAACAGCAGGTAAGTTGTCATAACCCGGCAATACCTCAGGACTTGGCTTTTGCACGTAGAAATCAACTGCCATACCCCTAATGGTCGTATCGCACTCGGTAGTGAACGCGAGTCTGATCTTAATGGGTTGATCCTCGAGATAGGACTTAATGGTATCCTTCTCGCTGATAGGCTTGAACGTGGTCTCGCCAGGGTACTTCGCCTCGAACCAGAAGGTATCGACAACCGCAATTGTCTCATCCTCTCTCGATGCGAAGATAGCAGCCACTTCAATCGTAGAAGCCGTTACATCGATTGGCATACCGCAAGCTACGATAGGCTTGTGCTCTAAGTCACTTACGATAATCTTATCAGGATCTGCCTTAACGATGATGTTGAGCATCGTAATCGAGTCACAGCCAGTTACAAGCGATGAAGTAACATACTTGTAGATACCGGTACCCGTTACATGGAACTGAGGATAGGTGCTTTGAGCTTCAGCCAAACACATATTGTCAAAGATGGTGATCGAGTCAATCTCGTTCACGGTCAATGCCAACATGTATGCTGCACTATCGCACATAGGTGCGGAAGCGTAGCGGATGGTATCGAAGTAAACGCCTGTCTTAGTCAGTACTTGACCGTGCCAGGTGAGTGGCTGGTTCGCACAGATAGTATCGTACTCGGTAGGCATAACGATGAAGTCACGAACAACTAAGTTCAGTTTGACATATTTCTCATCGCAGCCTGCTGCATTACGAACGGTATCTCTGTAGGTACCCGTCTTCACGTAGTTCTTACCATACCAAACAACTACATCGCCTGCGCAGATAGTCGAATCGGTTACGATAGTGTCGGTCGGAGTTCTAAACATCTGTAAGTAGAGTTTAGAGATCTCAATAGCACAACCGCAAGACTGATCCTTGACGGTATCTACGACAGTGGTATCGTTGGTGGCACCGATCTGCTCGCTAAGGATGAAGTGATTCTTCCATTCATAGTAACCATCGCTTTCGCAGAATGTAGCGTTCTCGATGTCATGAACGATAGGAGTAACGATTGTCAATGACAATTGATAGATACTATCGCAGCCCGAAGCCAGATGAACGGTATCATAGTGCAAACCTGCTGTCATGATAAACTGTCCACGCCATTCGTAGAAGAGCTGATCCTCACAAATGAGAGCAGCTTCGATAGCAGAATAGTGCTTGCACGTATCCTTAACGAACAGGTTGATCGTTACGATAGAGTCACACAGAACAGCATTAACGAGAGTATCCCTTACAAGGGTGTCACCTGGATAAGTTGGAGTAACAACTCGTAGAGATGGCAAGATATAGGAATCACCGATGGTGATGGTATCCTTCTTCTCGCTATACGAAGCCTTATTGACGATCGCATTCAAAGTATAGTTCACACTATCACAATCAAAGCGAGCGTACTTATCCGTAGCGTAGTATGTGTCCGTCTTGTTGATCATTTGACCATACCATAAGAACGAATCCTTTTCGCAGATGGTAATCGAAGCTACACTATCTTTTGCCTCTGGCAATACTGCAATTTCGTAGCGGTATACGGAGTCACGATAGTAAGTCTCGGTTATCTTCACAGCATTAAAGACAGTGTCGTTGAATGCAGTGTCCTTAACGAGATTGTACATCGTACCTAAGCGGTGAACATAGTCACTGCCGTAGCATACGGTATCTACAATCGTGGTATCCAGAGGATCCAGTGCTAATACAGTCAAAGTCAGTTTAACTATAGAGTCACAACCAAGAGTAGTGCTTAGCGTATCGGTCAGCAGTGTATCTCCTACAGTAACAGGAGTTACGATTTGACAACCGAAGAGATAAGACTCTCCCAATTGGATGGTATCTTTTATTTCTACCGTGGTGTCTTGGCAAGCTACTTGAACATACAACGTCAAGTTGATGATCGAGTCACAACCATCT
>DCID01000010.1:72160-73526 GCA_002315745.1 Bacteroidales bacterium UBA1735
CTCATTCACCTTGACACTATCTTCGATATTTGTCTCAACAGGACTGCAAGCGGGCAGTACATGAAGCGTGAGGTGAACAGTAGAGTCGCAACCACCAGCAAGGGGCAGCACATCATCGGCAAGTGTATCCCCAACACTTTGTGGGAATAGCACTTGGCAGCCGAAGAGGAACTTCTGTCCAAGGGTGATTGTAGCCTCCACATTCGATTCCTTGTCAACACAAGGAACTTTCACCAGTAGCTTCAGGTTAACCACAGAGTCGCAGCCTGATACATTGGTAAATGTTTCGGTAGCATTAACCTCGCCGGCAGTAGTACGGGATAGTTGTTGGCAGGCGAACAGATAGGTCTGTCCCACTAAGATGCTATCCTCCAGATTGGTCTCTGGAGAGGTGGCACCATAGTTGAGTTGGAGTGTCTTGAGAACACCACCGCCAACGTCTATACCGGTATAGGTGCCCGAAGTGCTATAGGTTTGACAGCCAAAGAGGAAGGGGGCTGTTTCGTCACAGATCTGGACTTTCACCACCTCTTCCGCAGCTATCGACCATGAGCAAACGGTCACTGCCAGTAGGGTTAATATTGTTTTTAATTTATTATACTTCATATTTTATATTCTCTTTCAAGATTTATACATATGGAGTGACTGATGTTAAAATGTTGGAACAGGTTCGTGATACAAACGTACAAACTCATCGCGTGCAGAGACTTTACGCCAACCACCTTTATCATCACCGATGATCACACTAAGATTTCTCATCGCTTTATCTCGCATCATACGATATGAAGCTAAATCTAAACCTTGCTTGAGTTGTTGATTAAACAACTTCATTTCACTATCTGACATAATGATTCGATATGTTTATAAGTTTGTAAATGATAAATACAATGTTTATCTGCTATCAATACTTGTTGTGAACACGCAGTATTATCCACTAATGACCAGCCATCCACAATATCCTTAAACAAGTTAAAAGAAGTTACTATATTCCACGATAGTATCGACGAACGATATCTTCAGTAGGTATATTGTGTCCACCTTCGCTGACGCGTTCTGCAACGCGTTGAATGGCGAGTTCTGGAGAAGTGAGCCAGAAATAGAGAAGGATTACCTTGTATCCTTTTTCGTGAGCTCGTTTAACGAGACCTACGTAGGATCGAGTGGCTAATGTCGTTTCAATCGAGAAAGAGACTCCTTTTTCAAGCAGTTCATCAATGCGTTGCAGCATGATTCGACCTGCTTGGAAAGATACACTTTCCGGATTGAATGGCGATATTCCTTTCGCTATTTCATCTGCGTTCACAAATTCTTTACATTTCCATATTTCAGGTAAGATGGTGCGAGAGGCGGTTGTTTTACCAGCGCC
>DCID01000010.1:73605-88656 GCA_002315745.1 Bacteroidales bacterium UBA1735
ATTTCTTAGTAAATAACTCATCGTGAGTACCAGTGTTAGTTAGCAGGAGTGTGAGGCGATTCTCGTTTTGCTTCCAAACGAGAAGCCAATCATCGTCGATATGGCACTCCCAACATCCAGCATATTCATCGCGGAGCATATGAGGATCGTTTTCTTCAGGCACTTTGCCTTCGGCAACTAATTCCTCCACGACAGACCATAACTCTTCCAAGTCAAGTCCACGCTTTTTACAACGCGCTAAGTCTTGAACAAAACGCTTAGTATATCGAAGTTTATACATCAGGCGAAACGTCTACGAAGATCATTGACTGATGCGGCTTCGAATACGCGACCAGCCTCGATGTCATCGAGGGCTTCGTCGATGGCATTCTTCTTCTCGATGGAGAAGCCCAATGCCTTGACGATGGCTCTGAAGCGTTTCGTTTCCACACTTGGAACGTGTACCACTAAACGATTATATGTCTGTACTGTACTTTTCATTCTTCACTAATACTTTTTCTCTCTTCCTCCCAACACCATACTATACATACGCGTGTGCATACATGCACGAGGGTGTGCGGGGTAACCAACTATTGAGAACGTGATTATTACTTGCGAATAATCACAGCGTCAGCGCTGTTCAGGATAACTTTGTATTGCTCACCAGCGGTCAGAGTAGTCAACTCAACAACCTCGTGCTTAGTAGGAAGAGAAGCGATGTTGATCTTCTCATTACCAGCCATGTCGGTAACAACGAGGCTCTCACCTTGATGTGCCTCAATGATCAGATGACCATATTGGTGGCAGAGAGCTGGCTCGATAGGATTAACCATCATGCCAGTAATTTCTGCCTGGCTAGCTTGTGCAGTGAAAGTAGTAGTAGCACCCTCAGTTGCCTCAAAGATAGTACCATCTAATAATTTGATACGGATAGGAGTACCTTCCACATCAGAAGCTTCCAAGGTATAAGAAGTCTTAGCGTCAGTCATCAAGCCAAGCTCGATCTCCTCTAAGTTATTGGTAGCAAAAAGCTCATACTTATTGCCTGCACTCTTCACGTAGATAGCGATATCACGACCTGTGAAGTTCATAGGAGCGCAAAGGCTTGCAGGATTATCATTGGTTTCAGCAATAACGATTTCGCACGAAGCGTCGCTGGTTGTTAATGTGAGTGTAGCTTTGGCAGAAAAGTTAGTTGCCATTACATTCATTGTTGCTGCAATTGCGAGCAGCGAAAAAATCATCTTTTTCATTTTAATAAAATTGTTAATAGTGTTAAAAAGTAATAATAGTTTTCTCGAAATCCTACCATGGAAAGTGTGGATCATCTTCAGGTTTTCCACCTCCGCTGACTTTCTGTAAGACATTTCCTTGCATTTGCAATTCAATGTATTTGCTATCAGGAACTAAATATTCTTTTTTCATTGTTTTAGTGATTAAGGTTGGGCGGCGTGAACCGCCCAACAAAAATTGATTTATTTAACGACTTTCTTGCCATCAACTACGTAAACGCCAGCGGGCAGGTTGTTCAACATGCTCTTCATGCCTACGAATTGACCAGTAATAGTGTAAACACCATCAGCCTTAGCCTCAGCCTCTACGTTCTCCACAGCCGTTGCTTGCTCAGCAATCTTGCGAACTTGGAAACGATAAGGATTAGCCTCGTTAGCCTTAGCCTCGAACTCGTATTCAGCACCCTCTACGATAGCAACTTGTTTGTTGTTAACGAGGTCAACCAATACGAGGTTCTCACCTTGGATCTCGTTGAAGCTAACGGTATATTTACCAGCAGCCTCAGCATTGAAACCGATGAAGGTGTTATCTACGTTCTCGGTAGCGAAGATATCATACTCTTGATCAGCATTTACATAAACGCGGATAGCCTCGTTAGGATATTTAGGAGCGTTGTATTTAGCATCGTTCTCTGCTACTACAGCCTCATCAGCGAAACCAGTAGCGTCAGCAATACGGATGATAGCCTTGGTGAAGTCCTCTTGACGAGCAGGAGCAGTAGGAGCACCATTACGGAAGTTCCAAACGAGCTGCTCATAGTTCATGATGTTCGAAGCCACCACCTTATTCTGTTCGTTGCAGAACATAATAGGTTGCATAGGCTCAGCTTGTGCAAGGGCTTTCAAACCATTACGAGCTTGCCATTGTAATCTGTGGTTAACTTTGTCATAAACATAGGTATAAACAGAACCAACGCAACCAGCAGCTTCAAGAGCAGCAATCATAGCTGCGGGATCAGCGTTACCAGTCCAAGAGTTAGCAGCAGAAGTCCAACCCTTTAAGATTCTGAACTCATCAGGTTGGGTGTTACCCAGCAAGTTACCCGTGAAGGTATATTTGATCTTAGTGCCCTCAGCGTTGTTACTGGTAATACAGTAGATACCGAAGTTCTTGTCGAACTTAGCCAAGTTAGCAGGATCGTTTACAGAAGGAGAATAGTTGATATATCCAATCTCAGACCAAGCGGTCTCTCTCCATACGTCGAACTTTTGAATAGCGGTGTTGTTATCGCTTGTTACGCCAACCATAGAACCAGCTAACATAGGAATACCGAAGATTTGAGTCTCGTGCTCCGATGCAGATTTACCCCAAGCCTTAGAAGTGAAGTTTACAGTAGCCAATGGGTGACGGTTAGAGTTAACAATAGGGTTGAATAAGAATTGACCCATGTTGTTCTCCTCAGCCTCGATGGTGATGTTACCAACGGTGTTAGCCACGATACCCATGTCACCATCAACAATCAGACGACCACCAACTTTAACGATGATGTTGGCAGTATCAGCACCCAAAATGAGACGGTTAACAGTCAAGGTTGCACGATTCTCAACGATTACTTTACCTCCCTCTAAATCGAAGAAACCTACTGTGATGTTGCTACTAATAGTTTGGATCTTATTTTTATCCTTCCATTGATAATCCTTACCATCATCTTTTAAATCACCTGTCTCCCAAGTTGGCTTTGTACCAGAGCAAACAACCATCGTACCATCAGCAGTAGTAATAGTATAGTTGTCACTACTCAAGTATGGCTTAACACTTGTGGTATCCGTGAAGTTACCATTCTCAATCTTAACATCCGTTTCAGTATTGGTAATGATACCACCTTCTTCACCACCAATGAAAGTACCACCTTGGATCTCAATAACATCGGTAGTAGAAACAACAGCAGTAGTAACCTTATCCTCGATAGCGAAACCAGAGATAGCCTCTAACTTGGTGTCACCCATGATAGTCACCTTGGTCTCACCAGGATAGCTTGCGTTAGATTCGCAAACGAGTGCGTTACCAGCACCTTCACGATCAGTCTTACCAGAAATAGCGGTATAGTTGGGGTTCTCAGACTCAATAACAGCATTATTGATGGTGATATCACCAGCCTTTACATACACACCATTACTACCATGGCAGTAACCTTCAATAACAGTTTCAGAGTAACCAGCGCAATATAAACCATTACCATTAGAAGTGGTCTCAATCAACGAAGCGCACTCACCAGTCTTACCGATGTTTACTTTTGGGAAGTTAGCATCTTTCAAAGCTTCAGCACCTACGCCAATGAAGTCACCAGCCCATGCCCAGTTGCACTTATAACCAGTGGTACCATAACCTTGAGTAGCAGCAGCCGTCTTTGCATCAGCAAATGCTACGCCAGCATCCATGTTCTCGAAGTCATATTGCATACCGAGTTTTGGAGCAGCGGAGTTGTTACCAGAAATCTGAACGCCATACTTGTTACCATACGCATAACCATTCATGTTCACTACTACACCGAACGAGCAACCATACTTAAGAGTTTGGGTAGAGAAATCCTTAGAAGCGCTCTTAGCAACATATTGGTAAGTAGCATAAGGAATAGTTGCAGAACCCGTAACAGCGTTTACGATAATACCTACCTTACCATCAGGAGCACTTAACTTAACACCCTCATTTACGTTCAATACGGTGTAGTTCTCAGCAGTAGGATCAGCAGAACCAGTTACGCTGATTACAACGATCTCCGTGCCAGTAGTTAGGGTAGTAGCAGAGGCACTTGCATAGTAGCCAAATGACCAACTTTTGAAGTTAGCGGTGTTGTTCTTAATCCAACCACCCGTAGCAGGAGCGTCGTTTTTAATAGTTAAAGTACCTTTCTTTAGGTTAATCATACGACCCTGTTGACGTTTGGTATCACCGATACCTTTGTAATCCTCAGGATTATACGCATACTCGAGGTTGTGACCGTTCAGGTCAAGGATCATGGCACCATCAATCTCAATGTCAAGAGGTGCAGCAATTGTGAAGATTTCGCCAGAACCACCTAATTGAATGGTAGCACCAGCAGCGATAGCGCTACGCAAAGCAGCTTCATCGTTAACAACGACAGCCTTTGCGTTTGTGCTTACTAAGAGCGCAGCTCCCATCAGCACGATTGAAAATAACTTTTTCATTTTTGTTTTGTTTTTTTTAAAAATTGATTAATCTAATAATGTTTGTAGCTTCTAATAATGTCCCTTCATGGAAACAATGGTTACTACGTGTAGTTGGTCATCTATTCGATATAGCAATCGGTGCTCAGTATTTATCCTTCTGCTCATGTACCCTGCCAAATCACCTTTCAACTTCTCGGGCTTGCCCGTTCCCGTCTCAGGATGCTGTTCCAATTCCATTAACAGCGATGTAATCTTGCGCTGGATTGATACATCTCCTAACCGTTTGAAGAATTCAATATCTTCTACAGCCTTGTCCTTGTATACCAACGTATAAACTACTTCCATAGTTCATCAATTGCTAAACGACAAGAGTTACCTTTCTCCGCAGCACGTACCATCTTCACATATTCAGGATCGTACTTTTCCGTCTCCTCCACTTCAAATTCCTTAGACAATCGCATTGCTTGTATGAGCGATTGCGCAAATAAACTTGCGGGATTAAACTTAATAGTCATTATTTGTCTTTCTACTTCCATGACTAAATCAATCGTTTGGGTTAATAATAAAATAAATTAATTAGTCTCTTTTTTACAAGATCAAGTGTCGATAAACATCGTCTTGCGCTTGGTCATGCATCGTCTGGAAAGATTCTTTCCTTTCAATGAGGATCAAAATAAAAAAATTCGGGTTAATGGTTCACTGTCTGGTTCGTAATAATGCTTTGTTTAAAAGTTTTGTATTATGTTTACAATTATCTTGTTCTATACGCGCACGTAATGTGCGTTGCGCGTGCGAGGAAAATATACTAACACGGCGCAAAAGTACTGCTTTTTTTTGATATATGCAACTTTTTTCGCAAAAAAATGCAAAAAAAGTTGATTTTTGTGCAGCAAAGGGCACAAAGACGGGGTAGAAGTCCTAGAAATCCTAGATGTCCTAGATGTCCTAGAAAGCCTAGGAAGGAAAAGATAGCTTGTGCAGGTCGCTTTGAGGAACTATCTTTCCCGAAAAGGAAAGACACGATGGCCGAGGAGGGTGAAGAGACCGGCGGAGGTGCGGAGATAGAGGTGCCCATTGAGGAATATAATGCCCCTATCCTGCCCTTTGGGCATCCTTTCCCCATCAAGGGGTAAGGAAATATAGTCGATGTCGGTGGGAAAATCCAAGGCTTTTTCGGCATTGGGGATACCATAACCCAAACGGGCATCGGGCTGGGCATAGCAGTGGGAAGAGCGGATGATACGCTGCCTAATCTCCTGCGCGGTAGCAGTAGGCATGGCTGACCATACGGACGCAGCTAAGCCTGCGATCAAAGGTGTAGCAAAGGAAGTGCCATTACCCGCCATCACCTTGCCGCTGGGGTTGATCAGAGCCGTTTGGTAACCAACCGCACAGAGTTCGGGCTTGACGCGACCGTCATAGGAAGGTCCATAACTCGAGAAAGCAGCCATCACACTATCCAAGCCGACGGCACCGACCGATAAGATAGAGTCGGCATCCGACGGGGTGGCTAAGTAATGCCACGTCTTATCGCCCTCATTACCCATAGCAACAACGAGTAACATCCCCTTACGGGCTGCGATAGTCGCAGCACGCGCGACGCGCGTATGCTGACCATCCATCTGCTGATAGGACAAGTTAAAAGCAGGGTTATCAAAGTTAAAATAGCCCAACGAAACGGAGAAGATATTGACACCTAAGCTGTCGGCTTTCTCCATCGCTGCGACGAGGTTATCCATCTCCTTGGGGCTCTCGGTGAGGTTCTCCTCCGAGCGCATGAGGTAATAATCCGCCTGCGTAGCCGAACCGCGATAGTCCTCCTGCCAACCAGCGATAGTGCTGAGGCAGTGGGTGCCATGATTAGAGGACTCAAAGAAGCCCTTCGCATCGTCCGAGAAATCAAAGGTGCCTAAGCAATGGGCACGATCGAAGCAACGCATCGTGTCCGCGTGCAGGAACCCGGCGTCGCAGATAGCCATAAGGATACCTTGCCCCTCATAGCCACGGGCATGAACAGGAGGGAGGTTATAGAGGTCGAGTTGCTTTTGAGCAGCGCCATAATCGATCTCGGAGAGCTGGGTAGATAGTTTACGAGGCATCGCCTTGGCCGTCGTGGAGTCCCGCGTCAGTTCGACAGCACGGACAAAGGAATAGGTCTTCACCTGTTCCGCTAACGCATCGGGCATGTCTGTGGTCACGCCGTTGAACCAACGGCTAGTATGCAGGATGGTCGCGCCCTTAGCACGGAGGCTGTCGATATAAATAGGCGAGACGGCATAGTCTAAGGAGTCGGTGGGGATAGTCCACTGCATGCGCTGGGTGGTGGCACGGTCGGCAAAGGTAATGGGCTGGCTGCCCGATTTGTCGGTAAAGGTGATGAAGAATATGCTGAGTAGGGTTAATAGCATGGTTTTATTATTTTTTAATCACAAGTCTGTCTTGCCGAATGTCTTAGTCCTATTTGTTATTCCACTCCGCTCCATAACGGAGGACTAATTCATTCTATAAGTCAGACCACAAAGGTACAAAGATCACAAAGACGAGTGTGCTTCGCACTACATAAAGGCGAAGTTGCTTCGCAAAAATACTATTTATCTAATTCAGCGGGGTTGTTACAGTTTAGTACCCGCTTAAAGTTATCCGTATATTGGGTATCACCAAAGTTAATTAACAAACCTAACCGCTTGCCACTCATTTTCAGATATGTAAGCAATTGCGAGCGATGAATAGGCACTAATTTCTCTACGGCTTTTAGTTCAATAATTACTTTATCTTCTACTAATAAATCTACCCGATAAGCATTATCTAATACAATACCTTCATAGTTAATAGGTAACTCTACCTCAGACTCAACACGTAATCCTTCCTGTTGTAATTCATAGTCTAACACAGTTTGGTAGGCTTTTTCTAATAGCCCTACTCCCAGTGTTTGAAGAACCTTTTGGTACTTATTATGTACTATTTTTGCTATTTCATTCTCCGTCATATCCTTATATATTTATCGTTGTCTTTGTGCTCTTTGTTTCTTTGTGGTGGCAGCAGTAGTAAGTATCTCTGACCTCACAAGCGACACGTCGCGAAGTCGTCAGAAGAGACTTATGGATGCTGACACTTGTGATAAACTAAGGGATCGCCCCGCGGCAAGGGCTTAGCCCGACGAGCGGGATTTTAGAAGTTTATCGCGGACTTGGTGCATGAGCCAGGTGGGGGTGGAGGTGGCACCGCAGATGCCGACTCTAAGAGTCGGAGTTGAAAGAGTTCTAGAAGTTCTAGAAGTTCTAGATGTTCTAGATGTTCTAGATGTTCTAGAAAGTGGTAATGCGTCGAGGTCGTCGGGGGAGGAGAGGAAATAGGTATTGGGGTTGGCTTCGCGGCAATGTTCAAAGAGCACTTTGGCATTGGAAGACTTAGCGCCGCCGACAAAGAGAACGATGTCGTTCTCGGAGGCGAACTGCTGGAGGTGAGCGACGCGATTGGCGACGTTGCGGCAAATCGTGTCATAGTAGTGGAAAGCCCCAAAAGTGCTAGATGTCCTAGATGTCCTAGAAGCTCTAGATGTCCTAGAATCTCTAGAATCTCTAGAAGCGCTGGAAGCGCTAGAAGTTGAAAGGGTGGCATTGATTTTATCAATCAAGGCGTGGAAGGCATCGACGGACATGGTGGTCTGAGAGAAAAGATAGATGTCGCGGGAGTAGTCTAACTTATCCAGATCAGCCTCGGACTCGACGATGATCGCGGTGTTATTGGTCTGCCCCTGCAAGCCAATGACTTCGGCGTGACCGACCTTACCGAAGATAACGATTTGGGCATCGCGATGCTGCTCATAGGTGAGGCGGATACGCTCCTGCAGTTTCTTGACGACAGGACAGGTGGCATCTACGATCTCGATTCCGTTATGGGCGGCGATATGATAGGTAGATGGGGGCTCGCCATGAGCACGAAGTAGGACTTTGACGTTATGCAAAGTGCGGAGATCGTCGTAATCGATGGTCTCTAAGCCCAAGTCCTCTAAGCGCTTGACCTCCTGCCCATTATGAACGATATCGCCCAAGCAGAAGAGGGGACCGCGTTGCAGTTCCTCTTCGGCAGCATGAATGGCGGAGGTCACGCCAAAGCAAAAGCCCGAGTTCTCGTCGATAGTTATTATCATAGGTAAGGACAAAAAAAGGGCAAAGTGTGGAACACTCTACCCTTTTTTTGAGAAATGATTATTCTGCTTTAGGCTCTTCTGCCTTAGGCTCCTCAACTACTGGAGCAACCTCCTCAGCAGCAGCGGCTTTCTTTCCACCACGGCGAGTCGATTTCTTAGCAGCCTTCTTGCCATCCTTCAGCATGTTCTCGTTATAGTCCACGAGCTCGATGATACACATCTCTGCTGCGTCACCTAAACGGAAACCTGTGCGGAGGATACGGGTGTATCCACCAGGACGGTTAGCGATCTTCTCGCTAACTTGGCCGAAGAGTTCATTGATAACCTCTTTTTGCTTGAGCTCACTGAAAACAAGACGGCGGTTAGCCATATTGTCCTCTTTCGCACGAGTGAGCAATGGCTCCACATAGATACGGAGCGCTTTAGCCTTAGCCAACGTCGTCGAAATACGCTTGTGCATGATGAGCGAGCAAGCCATATTAGACAGCATCGAACCGCGGTGAGCGGCCTTACGGCTAAGATGATTGAATTTCTTATTATGTCTCATTGTTCTGTAATTTTACGATTGAATTATTCGTTAACTCTGTATCTGCTAATATCCATTCCAAAAGCAAGACCATTACGCTCGAGCAGTTCGTCCAACTCGGTGAGAGATTTCTTACCGAAGTTACGGAACTTGAGCAGGTCGTTGCGGTGGAAATGTACCAACTCACCTAAGGTCTCTACCTCAGCAGCCTTCAAGCAGTTAAGCGCACGTACGGACAAGTCCATATCCTGCAACTTCTGATTGAGAAGCTGACGCATACGAAGCATCTCTTCATCCAAAGCATTATCCTTCTTGCGCGTATCCTCCTCGAGCACGATGCGTTCGTCGGAGAAGAGCATGAAGTGATAGATAAGGATCTTAGCTGCCTCGGTCAATGCGTCCTTAGGAGCGATAGAACCATCGGTAACAATCTCGAGCGTGAGTTTCTCGTAGTCGGTACGCTGCTCGACACGATAGGAGTCGATGGCATACTTAACGAGGCGGATAGGCGTATAGATACTATCTATCGCTAAGACGCCAATAGGATCGTTAGGCTTGCGATTCTCATCAGCAGGCACATAACCACGACCCTTGTTAATAGTCAACTCGATATCGAAGTCAGCAGCCTCGTCCAACTCAGCGATTTGGAGATCCGGATTGAGCACGTCGAAGTTCTGCAGCACATTGTTGAGGTCACCTGCCATGAAAGCACATGCCTTAGAGATATGCAGACGAACGACTTCGCCCTCCTCCGTTACCTCCGCTTTGCGGATGAAACGCACTTGTTTGAGATTGAGGATGATATTGGTAACATCAGTGATTACACCAGGGATGGTAGCAAATTCATGATCAATACCACTGATCTTAACGGAGCAGATAGCGTAACCCTCTAATGAACTTAAGAGTACACGACGGATAGCGTTACCAACTGTGATGCCGTAACCTGGTTCGAGCGGACGAAATTCGAATACACCACGTGTATTGCTCGACTCCAACATAATCACCTTGTCAGGTTTAATAAAATTTAATATTGCCATGAATTTAATTATTATTTAGAGTACAACTCAACGATTAATTGTTCCTTGATGTTCTCAGGAATCTCCTCACGTGCAGGGATGTTGAGGAACTTACCAGCCTTGTCAGCCTCGTTCCACTCCAACCAACTGTACTTACCATGGTTGAAACCTTCGAGCGAAGCAGCAATCACTTCGAGTGATTTAGCTTTCTCACGAACGGCTACGACCATACCAGGTTTAACCTGGAAGGAAGGGATATTGACTACTTTACCATCGACAGTGATGTGACGGTGGCTGACCATCTGACGAGCAGCGGCACGAGTAGGTGCGATACCCAGGCGGTAAACGATGTTATCCAGACGGCACTCCAAGAGTTGAATAAGGATTTCACCGGTAATACCTTTTTGACGGGAAGCCTGTGCGAACAAGAGACGGAACTGACGCTCTAATACACCATAGGTATATTTAGCTTTCTGCTTCTCAGCGAGCTGAGTTCCATACTCAGAATTCTTTTTACGACGATTAACGCCGTGTTGTCCGGGAGCGTAGTTGCGCTTGTTAAGCGCCTTGTCCTCCCCAAAGATTGGTTCACCAAAACGGCGTGCAATACGCGATTTAGGTCCAGTATATCTTGCCATAACTTTTTAAATTTGAAAATTTGAAAATTTGAAAATTAATTATACACGGCGACGTTTAGGAGGACGGCATCCATTGTGTGGCATAGGAGTAACGTCGATAATCTCGGTTACCTCGATACCAGCAGCGACGCAAGCGCGGATAGCGCTTTCACGTCCTTGACCAGGACCCTTAACGTATGCTTTTACTTTACGCAGACCAAGATCGAAAGCGACCTTGCCGCAATCCGCAGCAGCCATCTGAGCTGCATAAGGAGTATTCTTTTTAGAGCCACGGAAGCCCATCTTACCTGCTGAAGACCAACTAATAACTTGGCCATCAGCATTAGCCATTGTTACAATGACGTTGTTGAAAGACGACATAACGTGAAGTTGACCTACGCCATCGATCTTAACAACGCGCTTCTTAGCTGCAACTGTTTTCTTTGCCATAATGAGTTTGATTTTAATTGGGTTTACTTAGTCGCCTTCTTCTTATTAGCAACCGTTTTCTTTTTACCTTTACGCGTACGAGCGTTGTTCTTCGTAGATTGTCCACGGACTGGTAAGCCGAGACGATGACGAACACCACGGTAACAACCAATATCCATCAAACGCTTGATGTTTAATTGTGTTTCCGAACGGAGATCACCTTCGACTTTAAATTTAGCACCGATGATCTCACGGATTTTAGCTGCTTGGTCATCCGTCCAATCCTGCACTTTGATGCTTGGGTCTACGCCTGCCTCTGACAGGATCTTCTTTGCGCTTGAACGACCTAATCCGTAGATGTAAGTCAATCCGACTTCACCGCACTTATTCTGCGGCAGATCTACACCGACAATTCTTATAGCCATAATTCTTTACTTGGGATATTTGTTTTAAATGTTTACCAAAATGTCCAGCTTATCCCTGACGCATTTTCATTTTGGGTTCTTTTTTGTTAATAACATAAAGCTTACCTTTGCGGCGCACAATCTTACAGTCCGCATTGCGCTTCTTAATACTTGCTCTTACTTTCATAAAAAATTTCATTTTTTATGGAGCTTTGGCTGCGTCGAGTTGCGTAAGCAAGCTTACACTCGACTTGCACAAACCTTCATCTGTTTATTTATAACGGAATGATATTCTTCCACGCGTCAAGTCATAGGGGCTCATCTCCACCTTCACACGGTCTCCGGGAAGGATCTTGATATAGTGCATACGCATCTTACCAGAGATGTTAGCGATAATGACATGACCACTTTCTAATTGGACACGGAACATCGCGTTGGACAATGCCTCGGTGATGGTTCCATCTACTTCAATTGCATCTTGTTTTGCCATAAAATGATTTACGATTTACAAATTACGATTTACGATTTATTTTATATAAACCTGTCTCCTAAGACGGCCTGAATATAGTCGAAGGTAGAGAGGATATCCGCCTTACCATCGCGTACGCACACGCTCAATTCATAGTGAGCGGCGGGTTTACGGTCGGCAGCGCGTGCTGTCCATCCATCGTCCTCCATAATCACATTGCGACGTCCCATCATGATCATCGGTTCGATAGCGAGGGTCATACCCGACTTGAGTACAATACCATTGCCACGGCGACCATAGTTGCACACTTCGGGATCCTCATGCATATCGCGACCTATACCATGCCCCACGAACTCGCGGCAAACAGAGTAACCTGCTTTTTCGGCATGGTTCTGGATAGCGAAACTGATGTCTCCTAAGCGTCTGCCCGTGATGGCTTGCTCGATACCGAGATAGAGGCACTGTTTGGTGATCTTCATCAACTGCAACACTTCGGGTTTAACCTCCCCTACCGGGAAGGTATAGGCGGAGTCCGCATGAAAACCATGGAGTTGTACACATCCATCTACCGATACAATATCGCCATCCTTTAAGACCACATCCTTCGAAGGGATACCATGTACCACTTGCTCATTGACCGAAGTGCAGAGGGTGGCTGGATAGCCTTCGTAACCGAGGCAGGAAGGTATTCCGCCGTGGTCACAGATGAAATCGTGGGCAATCTTATCTAATTGGGCGGTAGTCACCCCTGGGGCGATGGCTTTGGCGACTTCGCCATAAGCCATGCCCAAGAGTTGATTACTCTGTCGCATTAATTCAACTTCTTCGTCTGTCTTAAGAAAAACCATAATTAATAAGCCATGGCTCCACTACGACCCTTGATGCGCATACCATTGTCGAAGAATCCGTCATAGTGACGCATCAAAAGGTGAGACTCGATTTGTTGAAGTGTATCCAGTATAACACCTACCATGATGAGCAACGATGTACCACCGAAGAACTGCGCAAAGCTCATCGACACGCCGAAGAGGCGAGCGAAAGCGGGCAGCACCGCGATGATAGCCAGCAGGATACTGCCGGGCAACGTGATGCGGGACATGATAGAGTCAATATACTCAGCCGTTTTCTTACCTGGTTTAACACCTGGAATGAAGCCATTGTTGAGCTTCAAGTTCTCTGCCATTTGCACCGGATTGATGATGATGGCGGTGTAGAAATAGGTGAAAGCGATGATGAGGATAGCGAAAACAAAGTTATACCAGAATCCATTATTATCCATGAAAGCACGGACAAAAGCGTTACTACCATCAGCGCGGAAGCCTACGATAGCGATAGGAATAAACATGATTGCTTGCGCAAAGATGATAGGCATTACGTTAGCAGCATTGACCTTCAAAGGAATATACTGACGAACGCCACCATACTGTTTATTACCAATAATACGCTTTGCATACTGTACTGGAATCTTACGTGTACCTTGTACCAATAGGATAGCGAAGGCGAACACGAGTAGCATGATCACTACTTCCAGTAGGAACACGATCAAACCACCACCAGCGTCATTCAAACGGCTGGAGAACTCTTGTACCACTGCGGCAGGGAAACGAGCGATGATACCAATCAAGATGATGAAGGAAATACCATTTCCTACACCGCGATCGGTGATACGCTCACCTAACCACATGACGAACATAGAGCCGGCGCAAAGGATGATGGTAGACGAGATCGTGAACCAGTTCAATCCAATAGCCAATGGTTGACCAGCCTGAGCCATCTGAACGCTGAGGTTCACCAGGTAACTTGGACCTTGGAACAACAGAATAGCGACGGTAAGATAGCGAGTGATTTGGTTCATCTTCTGACGGCCGGATTCACCCTCTTTCTGCATCTTCTGGAAGTAAGGCACTGCGATAGTGAGCAGTTGGATTACGATAGAAGCAGAGATGTAAGGCATGATACCGAGTGCGAACACAGATGCGTTAGAGAACGCACCTCCGGAGAACATGTCCAATAACGCCATCAAACCACCGGCAGTCTGTGCGTGCAGGGAGGTTAAAGCGGTCGGGTCGATACCGGGAAGAACAATGAAGGAGCCGAAACGATAGATGAGCACGAAAAGAATCGTGGTCAGCAGACGATTACGGAGATCCTCAATCTTCCAGATATTTTGACATGTTTCAATAAATTTACGCATAACTTAGATTTTTTCGATAGTTCCACCAACGGCTGTGATAGCTGCTTCAGCAGATTTGCTGAAAGCATTAGCCTTAACGGTCAGTTTGGCGGTCAAAGTACCATTACCAAGAATCTTCACGAGCATAGCCTTATTGATAAAGCCAGCCTCGAAGAGTTCGGGTAAACCGATAACCTCTAACTTACGCTCATCAGCCAATTGTTGAAGAATATTGAGGTTAATAGCCTTATACTCTACACGGTTGATGTTCTTAAAACCAAACTTAGGCAAACGACGTTGCATAGGCATCTGACCACCTTCGAAACCAATCTTCTTAGAATAGCCCGAACGTGATTTAGCGCCCTTGTGACCACGGGTAGAAGTTCCACCAAGTCCCGAACCGGCACCTCTGCCGACGCGCTTAGCGGTCTTCACTGAACCAGCAGCCGGAGTTAAATTATTTAATTCCATAATGCTTGTGATTTACAAAATTAATCAATTACTTTAACTAAGTGTTTTACTTTCTCTACCATGCCGAGGATAGCAGGAGTTGCTTCCTTAACCACGATAGCATTCATTTTACGAAGACCGAGGGCTTGCATGGTCTCTTTCTGAACTTTCGGGCAGCGGATGATGCTGCGTACTTGTTGAATTTTAATCTGTGCCATAATCTTCTATGAATTAACCGTTAAACACTACATCGAGGCTTACGCCGCGGTTTTGAGCCACCTCACGTGCGTCACGCATCAAGCCAAGTGCTGCCATAGTAGCCTTGACGAGGTTGTGAGGGTTTGAACTACCTTTTGCCTTCGCTAAGACGTCGGTTACACCTACGCTCTCCAATACGGCACGCATAGCACCACCGGC
>DCID01000010.1:88706-93188 GCA_002315745.1 Bacteroidales bacterium UBA1735
GCACCACCAAACTTAGCATACTGCTCATGAGGAATAGTTCCCTTCATGACAGGCACTTTGATGAGGTTCTTCTTAGCTGCTTCGGTAGCTTTAGCGATAGCCGAAGTGACTTCACCAGCCTTACCTAAGCCGTAACCTACGATACCAGCCCCATCTCCGACAACAACGATGGCTGCGAATGTCATAGTACGTCCACCTTTTGTAACTTTAGTTACGCGGTTGACTGCAACGAGGCGCTCCTTGAGCTCCAAGTCTTGGGTTGTTTTTACTCTATTCATAACTATCTGTTGTTTTAGAATTTAAGACCAGCCTCGCGAGCTGCGTCTGCTAATGATTGAACACGACCATGATAGAGGTAGCCATTACGGTCGAACACGACTTGCTCTACGCCTGCTTTCTTAGCAGCCTCAGCAATGAGTGCGCCGACTTTCTTAGCCTTCTCGGACTTGGTCATTTTATCCTTGATAGCGAGAGAGGAAGCGCTAGCGAGCGTTACACCCTTCACGTCATCAATAATTTGAGCATAAATCTGGCAGTTCGAACGGAATACAGTCAGACGGGGTTGCTCAGCGGTACCAGCGATGTTGGTACGAATAGAAGCTTTAATTCTTGCTCTACGTGCAATTTTCTTATCCATAACTTATTCCTTTCTTATTATTTACCAGCAGATTTACCAGCCTTACGACGAACAACTTCACCCTCGAAGCGAATACCTTTACCTTTGTAAGGTTCGGGTTTGCGGAAGGAGCGAATCTTAGCGCAAACTTGACCAAGCAGTTGCTTGTCAGGGCACTCGAGGAGGACAAATGGGTTTTGGTTACGTTCAGCCTTCACCTCAATCTTTACTTCCTTAGGTAAGCCTAAGTAGATAGGGTGCGTATAACCGAGCGAGAAGTTCAGCACTTGGGGTGAAGCCAACTCGACACGATAGCCGACACCGACGAGTTCAAGGCTTGCCTTGTACCCTTCGGATACACCAACAACCATATTATGGATGAGGGCACGATACAAACCATGTTTGGAACGGCTCTCTTTCTCGTCGTTAGGACGAGCGACGTGGCATACACCGTCTTCGACAGTGACTGTGATCAATGGATCAACAGCTTGCACGAGTTCACCTTTAGGACCTTTTACGGTAACCACGTTTTCGGGGCTAACTGCTACATTAACGCCAGCAGGAATAGCGATGGGTAATTTACCAATTCTTGACATAACTAATCCTCCTTACATTAATAAACATAACAAATAACCTCGCCACCCAACTTCTGGCCTAAAGCCTCTTTGTTGGTCATCACACCCTTAGAGGTGCTCAGAATAGCGATACCCAGTCCGTTCAATACACGAGGCATCTCGCGATAGCCTACGTACTGACGAAGACCCGGGGTGGATACACGTTGTAAACTACGGATGGCGTTAACCTTGTTAACGGGATCATACTTCAGGGCTACTTTGATAGTGCCTTGAGGTCCATCCTCCACGCACTTGTAGGAAAGGATATAACCTTTCTCAAACAAGATGCGGGTGATCTCTTTCTTCAGATTCGAAGCGGGGATCTCGACTACGCGATGGCCAGCTTTGATTGCATTTCTCAATCTTGTGAGATAATCTGCGATTGGATCTGTCATTGTTTTAAATGTTTTTAAAATTATTCCGACTCTCGGAACATTGTTTAATAAATATTGTTAACTTCTACCAGCTTGCTTTCTTCACGCCGGGGATGAGACCTTTAGAGGCCATCTCACGGAATTGAATACGGCTGAGACCGAATACGCGCATGTATCCTTTTGGACGACCGGTGATCTTGCAACGATTGTGCAGACGTACGGGACTTGCGTTCTTCGGAAGAGCTTGGAGACCTTCATAGTCACCATCCTTGAGGAGTTGTGCACGCTTAGCAGCATATTTAGCCACTAATGCAGCGCGTTTTACCTCGCGGGCTTTCATACATTCTTTTGCCATAATGATTAACGTTTAAAGGTTACTTCTTGAAAGGCAATCCAAACTCACGGAGCAGTGCAAAACCTTCCTCGTCGGTGTTAGCCGTGGTGACGAAGGTGATGTTCATACCCAACAGTTTGGTGATGTTATCGATGTTGATCTCAGGGAAGATGATTTGCTCAGTGATACCGAGGGTATAGTTACCACGGCCATCCATCTTGTTGTTGATACCCTTGAAGTCGCGGATACGAGGAAGGGCAACGCGAACGAGACGCTCCAAGAACTCGTACATACGCTCACCACGGAGTGTTACACGCACACCGATAGGCATTTTTTTACGAACCTTGAAGTTAGCAATATCCTTCTTGGAAACGGTAGCCACAGCTTTCTGACCAGCGATCAAAGTCATCTCTTGTTGAGCGACCTCGATGATCTTCTTGTCAGCCACAGCTTCGCCAAGTCCCTGGTTGAGGACGATTTTCTCGAGTTTTGGGCACTGCATAACGGTAGTGTAGCCAAACTCTTTGATCAAGATAGGAACGATGCGCTCCTTATAATCTTGTTTAAGACTTGCTGTATTCATGCTTATAGTTCTTTACCTGATTTTTTACTTACGCGGACGAGTTTACCATCCTTCAACACGCGACCTACGCGAACGGGTTTGCCGTCCTCTACGGGATTGAGGTTGGAGATATGGATAGGACTCTCCTGTTTAACGATTCCTCCTTGAGGGTTCTTTGCATTGGGTTTGGTACTCTTGGATACCATGTTGATACCTTCTACAATAGCACGCTCTTTCTCTACGAGCACCTCCAGCACGCGGCCGGTTTTGCCCTTAGAAGCACCTGCATTTACGTAGACGATATCACCCTTCTTAATATGTAACTTTGCCATAATTAATTGATTAGATGATTAAAGCACTTCAGGTGCCAAGGAAATAATTTTCATATTCGTTTGACGCAGCTCACGAGCTACAGGGCCAAAGATACGGCTACCGCGGAGTTCACCAGCATTGGAGATAAGCACGCAGGCATTATCATCAAAGCGGATATAACTACCATCAGCACGACGTACCTCTTTCTTCACGCGTACTACGATAGCACGGCTAACCGTACCATCCTTCATTTCGCTGGAAGGAATAACGCCCTTAACGGCTACCACAACAGTGTCGCCCAGGGTTGCGTAACGTTTTTTGGTACCGCCTAAAACGCGGATAACCAGAGCCTCTTTTGCGCCGCTGTTATCAGCAACGACGAGTCTTGATTCTTGTTGTACCATATTACTTAGCCCTTTCTACAATTTGAGTTAGACGCCAACGAACAGTTTTGCTCAATGGACGAGTTTCCATGATGCGAACGGTATCGCCGATACCAGCCTCATTTTTCTCGTCATGAACATGGAACTTGCGAGTTTTATTTACAAACTTGCCATAGATAGGGTGTTTCTCTTTCCACTTAACGGCAACGACGATCGTCTTTTCCATTTTGTTGGAAGTAACAATACCCTGACGCTCTTTTCTAAGATTTCTTGTTTCCATTTTCGTTCGATTTTACTTTTTTAATTCTCTCGCGCGAAGTTCTGTTGCAAGGCGAGCGATTGTCTTACGAGCAACCTTAATCTGCAACGGATTGTCCAGCGGAGAAATACTGTGATTGAGTTTCAAGCGGACGAGGTTCTCCTTTTCAGTGGAGAGACGTTCCTGAATCTCAGCAGTGGTTAATTCTTTAATTTCAACAGTTTTCATAATTTAACAATCTGCGTTAATTATACAAGTTGGGTTGCGTCGTAATCACGTTTTACGACAAATTTAGTTGTAATTGGAAGTTTCTGAGCTGCCAGGCGCAGTGCCTCTTTAGCTACCTCAAATGGTACGCCGTCCACCTCAAAGATGATACGGCCAGGAGCCAATGGAACTACGAAACCTTCAGGAGCACCTTTACCTTTACCCATACGGACATCCAATGGCTTCTTAGTGATTGGTTTATCCGGGAAAACGCGGATCCAAACTTGACCCTGACGTTGCATGTAACGGGTAACGGCCACACGGGCTGCTTCGATTTGACGACCTGTCAACCAGATGGTACCAAGCGACTTGATACCGAACGAACCGAATGCCAGTTCGTTACCGCGTTGCGCATTGCCTTTGATGCGGCCTTTTTGCGAACGGCGGAATTTTGTTTTCTTAGGTTGTAACATAACTGTAATCTACAAATCGGTTTAACATTATTGTTTGTTGTTTCTGCGAGAATCACCACGACGGTTGTCACGACGATCACCACGACGGTTGTCACGGCGGTCACCACGACGGTCATCACGACGCTCACCACCTCTTTCGGGTTTCTGCGCGAAGTTAGGAGCAAGATCTTTCTTGCCATACACTTCACCACGGCAGATCCATACCTTGACACCAAGGATACCGACTTTGGTCAGTGCGCCAACGTGGCAGTAATCGATGTCTGCACGGAGGGTGTGCAAGGGGGTACGACCCTCTTTGTACATCTCGGAACGTGCAATTTCAGCACCATTGAGACGACCGCTGATTTG
>DCID01000010.1:93270-130705 GCA_002315745.1 Bacteroidales bacterium UBA1735
CGGTAAGCAATCTTACCTTCGAGTTGTTTAGCGACTTTCTGAGCAACGATGGTAGCGTCCAATTCTGGGCGTTTGATCTCAAAGATGTTGATTTGAACATCCTGCTTTGTGATTTTCTTCAGTTCCTCTTTCAATTTGTCAACTTCTTGTCCTCCCTTTCCGATAATATAACCGGGGCGAGCGGTGCAGACAGTTACGGTCACCAATTTCAGAGTTCTTTCAATGACGATACGGCTAATACTTGCCTCAGCAAGACGGGCGTTGAGGTAGTCACGGATCTTCTGATCCTCGAGGATCGTGTCACCGTAGTTCTTACCACCGAACCAGTTGCTGTCCCATCCGCGTACAATACCTAAGCGGTTGGAAATTGGATTAATCTTTTGTCCCATAGTCTTACTGAGCTTTATTAGTTTTAGTATCAACAAAGATAGTAACGTGGTTGGAGCGTTTACGAACGCGATATCCGCGACCTTGAGGAGCGGTCAGCAGACGCTTTAACATCATACCGCCATCAACCATGATATTACTTACATATAGCGTTTCTGAATCAGCCTTTTTGCCAGTTTTGGTTTCCCAGTTAGCAATAGCAGACTTCAACAGTTTCTCAAGTGCACGACTTGCCTCCTTAGTAGAGAAGTGCAATGCACCGAGGGCACGGTTCACTTCGAGACCACGAATCATGTCAGCAACAAGGCGCATTTTTCGCGGTGACGTAGGAACGTTATTAAGCTTAGCGAAGTATTGGCCCTTGCGAGCTTCCTTCATTGCTTCAGCTGTGTTATGTTTTCTAGCACCCATGTCTAAAATTGTTTAAATTTGTTGTGAATGATTCAATGGATTACTTATTACCTGAGTGACCACGGAAGGTGCGGGTTGGAGCGAATTCGCCCAGCTTGTGACCTACCATATTTTCGGTTACGTATACAGGAATAAATTTATTTCCATTGTGAACTGCGATTGTATGACCTACAAAATCAGGAGAGATCATCGATGCGCGCGACCAGGTCTTAACAACTTCTTTCTTGTTAGCCTCATTCATAGCGAGCACCTTCTTCTCCAACTTAACGTTGATAAACGGTCCTTTTTTTAATGAACGACTCATAATTCTCTTCTAATTTAATAGGTTATTTTTTACGTCTTTCGATAATGTATTGGTTGGACTGGTTCTTTGGATGACGAGTCTTATAACCCTTAGCCAACAAGCCCTTACGGCTACGTGGATGTCCACCAGATTGGCGACCTTCACCACCACCCATTGGGTGATCTACAGGGTTCATGGTCACACCACGGTTGTGTGGACGACGTCCTAACCAGCGGCTCTTACCAGCCTTACCACTTTTTTCAAGCGCATGATCACTGTTACCAACAACACCGACAGTCGCCATACAAGCAGCTAATACTTTACGAAGTTCACCAGAAGGTAACTTGATGATAGCATACTTGTCTTCACGACCTGCGAGTTGAGCGAACACACCTGCCGAACGCACCAATTGTGCTCCCTGACCGGGGCGCAACTCGATGTTGTGAACAAGGGTTCCTAATGGAATCTCACTCAAAGGAAGAGCATTTCCAACTTCAGGTGCAATACCAGCACCCGATAATACGACTTGACCTACTTGCAGTCCGTTAGGAGCAAGTATATAGCGCTTCTCACCATCAGCATAGAACAGGAGTGCGATACGAGCCGAGCGGTTTGGATCGTACTCAATAGTCTTTACTGTAGCGGGTACACCTGATTTGTTGCGCTTAAAGTCAATTACGCGGTACTTCTGCTTATGTCCGCCACCGATGTAACGCATGGTCATCTTACCTGTGTTGTTACGACCACCCGTTTTCAGTTTACCGAACACAAGAGATTTCTCTGGTGCGCTTGCGGTAATTGTGTCAAACGCGCCAATAACTTTGTGTCTTTGCCCCGGTGTAGTGGGCTTTAATTTACGTACAGCCATTTTTAAATATTGCTATAAAAATCAATTGTTTCACCTTCTTTCAATGTCACAATAGCTTTCTTGTAAGCCTGCTGTGCACCACGAAGTAAACCGCTCTTGGTATAGCGTTGTTTTACTTTAGGAGCTACAATGAGGGTATTTACATCCACTACTTGCACATTGTACATTTCTTCTACTGCCTTCTTGATCTCAACCTTGTTGGCAGCGCGCTCTACGCGAAAACCATAACGGTTCAACTTTTCGCCGGCGGCGGTCATCTTCTCAGTGACGATAGGTTTAATAATAATTGCCATAATCTTGCCTCCTTATGCTAAAGTTTCCTCAATTGCCTTCACGCTATCCTTCAGAATGACAACAGCGTTCGAGTTCATGATGGCGTATGTGTTTAACTCAGCGACAGTGGTCACATTGGTGCGCTCGATGTTACGAGCTGATTTCAATACAACTTCGTTGTTCTCAGGGAGTACGAAGAGCACTTTCTTACCAGCTACATTGAGTTTAGCCAATACCTCTACCATAGCTTTGGTCTTAGGAGCCTCGAAAGCCAGTGCATCGAGTACGATGATCTGATCATTCTTAGCGCGCAGAGACAGAGCCGAACGGCGAGCCAACTGTTTCACTTTCTTATTCAATTTGAAGCTATAGTCGCGAGGAACGGGACCAAAGATGGTACCACCACCTACGCGTACAGGAGATTTCAAATCACCTGGACGTGCACCTCCACCACCCTTCTGGCGGCCGAGTTTGCGAGTAGAGTGAGCGTTCTCGCTACGTTGTTTAGCTTTGGCTGTACCCTGGCGGTTGTTAGCCAAGAACTGCTTAACGTCCAAGTAGATTGCATGGTCGTTAGGCTCGATGCCGAAGATCTCATCACTGAGTTTAATCTTCTTGCCGGTCTTCTCACCGGTTTGTTTCAAAATACTAAGTTCCATACTGATCTTACTTGTTAATGGTTACAATACTGTTCTTTGCACCTGGGATACTACCCTTGACCATGATCAAGTTGTACTCAGGAATAACTTTCAAAACGACGAGGTTCTGAACGGTAACGCGATCTTGACCCATGTGGCCACCCATACGGGTACCGGGGAAGATACGGGAAGGATAGGCGCACGCACCTACCGAACCGGGAGCACGGAGACGGTCATCTTGACCGTGGGTGCTCTGACCTACACCACCAAAGCCATGACGTTTAACAACGCCTTGGAAACCTTTACCTTTGCTAACGCCGATGACATCTACGAAAGCACCTTCCTCGAAGATGTTTACATTGATCTCATCGCCCAGCTTAACTTCCTGGTCAAAGCCGTCAAACTCTGCGAGATAACGCATAGGATTGACGCCTGCAGCCTTGAAATGACCGGCTTCAGCCTTGTTGGTGTGCTTCTCGCTCTTCTGTTTGAAGCCCACTTGAACTGCCTGATAGCCGTCTTTCTCCACTGTCTTGAGCTGCGTAACTACGCAGGGACCAGCTTCAATAACGGTGCATGGGATATTCTTACCATCAGCACCGAAAACGGATGTCATTCCGATTTTTTTACCTAATAATCCTGGCATTTTTGCTGTGATTAAAATTGTTAATGATTATTGTTAACTATCTTCCGCTCTCGCCCAAGGGAGGTCTTGCTATCCGTGGGAAGCGGCCTGATTTGTATTACACTTTAATTTCGACTTCCACACCGCTAGCAAGCTCTAATTTCATCAAAGCCTCAACAGTCTTATTGTTGCTGTTGTAGATGTCGATGAGGCGCTTGTAGTTAGCGAGCTCGAATTGCTCACGGCTCTTCTTGTTCACGAACGTAGAGCGGTTCACAGTGAAGATACGCTTGTGTGTAGGTAATGGAATAGGTCCACTTACTACTGCACCAGTGGCTTTAACGGTCTTAACGATCTTTTCAGCCGATTTGTCCACCAAGTTGTGGTCGAACGATTTGAGTTTGATACGAATTTTTTGACTCATAATGTTTAAATCTTTATTTTAAATTATCTAAGGTGTGTACGCGGTGCACAAAGAGTCATTTGCTTGTGCCTTACGCGTACACACGCGTTAATTATACAAGGTCTGCACGACCGCCGCACTCCGTCAAGACGGCTTTAGCAATAGTGCTAGAAACAGGCTCGTAGTGCGAGAACTCCATGGAGCTCGTAGCACGGCCAGAGGTGATGGTACGCAATGCGGTCACATAACCGAACATCTCGCTCAATGGCACATGTGCCTTAACGATACGCGCACCCGTACGAGCGGTATCCATACCCTCGACTTGGCCACGACGTTTGTTCAAGTCGCCAATGACGTCACCCATACTCTCCTCAGGGGTAACCACCTCGATTTTCATCACAGGCTCCATAAGGGTAGGACGAGCTTTAACACAAGCATTCTTGAACGCAATCTGGGCGCAGATCTCGAAGGACAACTGATCAGAGTCTACAGGGTGGAAGCTACCATCCAGTACCGTCACTTTCAGTTTATCGATAGGATAACCAGCGAGTACACCAGTCTTCATAGCAGCGGTAAAGCCCTTCTCAATAGCAGGCATATACTCCTTAGGAATATTACCACCCTTGACCTCATTGATGAACTGCAAGCCACCTTCGAACTCCTCGTCAGCAGGCTCAACGCGTACAATCATATCGGCGAACTTACCACGACCACCAGTCTGTTTCTTATACGTCTCACGCAGCTCAACAGGTTGAGAGATAGCCTCGCGGTATGCCACTTGTGGGCGACCTTGGTTACACTCTACTTTGAACTCACGTTTCAAACGATCAATAATAATCTCCAAGTGCAATTCACCCATACCAGAGATAACGGTTTGACCCGTTTGCTCATCGGTCTTCACGGTGAAAGTAGGATCCTCCTCTGCCAATTTAGCTAAGCCCACACCGAGTTTATCCAAGTCAGCTTGGCTCTTAGGCTCCACGGAGATACCAATCACAGGTGCTGGGAACTCAATAGCCTCCAGGGTAATAGGATGCTCCTCCGAGCAAAGCGTATCGCCCGTGCGTATATCCTTAAATCCTACGCCCGCGCCAATATCACCTGCGCAGATAACGTCTACAGGGTTCTGATGATTGGAATGCATTTGGAAGATACGGCTGATACGCTCCTTTTTACCCGAGCGGGTGTTATATACGTACGAACCAGCCTCGAGTTTACCGGAATAAACTCTGAAGTAGCACAGACGACCTACGTAGGGGTCGGTAGCAATCTTAAATGCCAATGCGCAGAGAGGCTCATCCTCATCGGGCTTACGAGTCAATGGAGCATCCGTACGAGGATCCTTACCATCAATATGCTCGCAGTCTAATGGGCTAGGCAGGTATGCGCAGACAGCATCCAACATAGTCTGTACACCTTTATTCTTAAACGAACTACCGCAGATAACGGGGAAGATAGACATCGACAAGCAACCCTTACGGATAGCTGCACGAACCTCATCCTCGCTAATGTTCTCTAAATCACCCCCTAAGTATTTCTCCATAAGGGCATCATCGAACTCAGCTACGGTCTCGAGCATCTTGTCACGCCACTCGTCTGCCTCTGCTTGCAAAGAAGCAGGGATAGCCTCCTCTACGTACTCTGCGCCCATGGTCTCGTCATGCCAAACGATGGCTTTCATCTTTACCAAGTCCACCACGCCCTTGAAGCTCTCTTCGGCTCCAATAGGAATCTGGATAGGACATGGGGTAGCACCAAGTACCTCTTTGATTTGGCGAACCACATCAAAGAAGTTAGCACCCGAACGGTCCATCTTATTGACATAGCAAAGACGAGGCACATTGTATTTATCAGCCTGACGCCAAACGGTCTCAGACTGAGGTTGAACACCACCGACAGCGCACAGCGCCATCACAGCACCATCCAAGATACGTAACGAGCGCTCCACTTCCACGGTAAAGTCCACGTGGCCCGGAGTGTCTATCAAGTTGATCTTATACTTATTACCAGCATAGTTCCAGAAAGTAGTAGTCGCAGCAGACGTGATGGTGATACCACGCTCCTGCTCCTGCTCCATCCAGTCCATCGTAGCTGCACCATCGTGCACCTCACCAATCTTGTGAGTCAAACCGGTGTAGAACAAGATACGCTCTGAAGTAGTCGTCTTGCCGGCATCAATGTGTGCCATGATGCCGATGTTTCTATTTAATTTTAAATCGTGTTTTGCCATTTCCTTATCAATTGACTAATACCTTAAAAACTACTAAAAACGGAAATGTGCGAATGCACGGTTAGCCTCCGCCATGCGGTGCATATCCTCCTTACGCTTAAAGGCACCACCTTGGTTATTAAGCGCGTCCATGATCTCGGCAGCTAATTTCTCAGCCATCGAATGGCCACCACGCTTGCGGGCGAAGTTAATCATATTCTTCATAGCGATGGACTCCTTACGATCCGCACGGATCTCCGTAGGAACTTGGAAAGTAGCACCACCGATACGCTTTGACTTAACCTCAACTAAAGGCGTGATATTATCCAGAGCCTGTTTCCACAGATCCAAAGCGCTCTTCTCAGCGTCTTTATTCTTCTGACCAACAGTCTCAAGGGCGGTATAGAACACGCTATAAGCGGTATTCTTCTTACCGTCGAGCATGAGGTGGTTAACAAACTTTGCCACCATTACCTCTCCATAAACTGGATCCGGGAGGATCACATGTTTCTTTGGTTTTGCTTTTCTCATTGTTTTGTACTTTTGTTTAATAACGAGAGCTTATTGCTCCTCGTGTTTGGTTGTAAGAGTCTTCAGCTCTAACTCGTAGGGCTTACTCAACCGATCAACCCAGTTAATAAAATCTGTCCCAACGTATGGAACGTTTAGTTAAAAATAGTTTAGAACTTATTACTTCTTCGCAGCCTTAGGACGCTTAGCGCCATATTTGCTACGACGTTGCAAGCGGTTAGCCACACCAGCGGTATCTAACGTACCACGAACGATGTGATAACGTACACCTGGTAGGTCTTTCACACGGCCACCACGTACCATGACGATACTGTGCTCCTGCAAATTGTGACCTTCACCTGGAATGTAGGCATTCACCTCCTTCTGATTCGTCAGACGAACACGAGCCACCTTACGCATAGCGGAATTAGGCTTCTTAGGAGTGGTCGTGTACACACGTACACATACACCACGACGTTGTGGGCAGCTGTCCAATGCTGGACTCTTGCTGTTGTCGATAAGTTCTGCTCTTCCTTTTCTAACTAATTGTTGAATTGTAGGCATTGTAACTTTTTGTTTGTTTTAAAAAATGGTTTATAATATAATTCACTCTCTCGCATCCAGTCCCGCACCCACCTGCACCCGTTCTCTAATATCGTGTACACGTACGTACGAGAGACCGAAACGCCGAAAAAGCGTGCAAAATTACTACTATTTTTTGATATATACAAATTTTTAAGCAAAAAAATGCAAAAAAAATTCATTTTGTTGCCACAAAAATACAAAAAAAACGAGAAAAAAGGCATGTTGATTTGCGTATGTCAGAAAAAAGCAGTACCTTTGCCGCCCGAAACTTAAGTGTGCGCACGGCGTATGCCCGCACACGTAGTATTTAGAAACATATGTTAAACGCCCTATTGGGCATAAACAGATAGACAACTATGCGTAGAAATCGAAGTTTGACCATTTTATTGATCCTGGCGATGGGGTTACTATCCACTCCGGCAGGAGCGAAATACTACAAGCGTGCCGGAGGTGGGCATAAGAATAATGATAGCTACCACTTCGGCTATATCAACGGCGGTGTAGGTTACACCTCCTTAGACTGCGGGGTACCCGATCTAAAGGTCACGGGTAGTGTTGGAGGATTCGTAGGTATAGGCTATGAGTTCCGCAATAACGGCTTCTGGCTCAGTGTCGGTCCACAATTAGGTTTCCACCGCTCGGAAGTGAGCATGGATCAGTACACAGAGGACCGTCGAGGCTATGACACACAAGGCAAATCCATTACGCTCCATTATACCATTAATGAGAGAGACCAACAGGAATGGCAATTTATCGAGATTCCTGTCTTGATCGGTTGGTATTTCCATGGTTTCCACATCGGTGCAGGTCCTAAACTGAGTTACTCCATCAACTCCACCGTGACGGCATCGGGTCAATACGAGGTATCTGCGACCAATGACCTATACGGCATCGAGTTCAAGGATATGCCAGAACACGGCTATACCACCTATGACTTCTCGTGCAAACATCAAGCCACCTTGCGTCCCGCTATCAGTTTAGTGGGTGAGATTGGTTACGACGTGCTGTCATCCGTACCTACTAGAAGTCAGTTATGCCATATCCTGCGTGTCAGTTTCTACTTCGAGTATGGACTGAGCAATATGGTTGTTCCCTCATCGAGCAACACCCGCATTTCGGTTAATCCTCAGGATGCAACCCAAGTGGATGTATATCCCTATTTTGCCTCCGGTATGACGGAGAGTTATCGTGTAGTCCCCTATTTCACGGGAGTCAAGATTACCTACCTACTTGGAGGTAGCAAGCATGCTCGTGCAGGAGGATTCCATAAGGGGTGTCAGTGTTATAATTAGTTGAGAGTGAAAGTGAAAGTGAAAGTGAAAGTAAAATAGAAAGTAATAAGCGTATGAAATACACAAAACATATTTTAGTACTGGCATTAGCGGTGATTGCTAATGTGACTACGGCTTTTGCAGAAGTCAAAATTCAGAAATACAACGTCGATAAGTGCGTGGGCGATAGTTTTCTTTTGGTACTCAAAGACACCGTCGTCTATCAAAGCGGGATCTATGACGATACACTCTATTCCGAACCCGACACTTCCGTCAATCGCTATGTCGTCAATTTCCACCCCGTCGAATATACCTATCAGAGCCGTCTGCTCATGATTGGTACTACCTTTGAATGGTTTGGTCAAACGATTGATAAAGCAGGTACCTACCACACCACTTTGAAGTCCCAATTTGAGTGTGACTCAGTCATTACCCTGCAAGTCACCTATACCTATCCTGACCCCACCCACTTAGTCAAGACCGATACCGCCATCTGCCAAGGTGAATCCTGCACGTGGCAGGGTGAAACCTACACCGAAGAAGGTATATACTACAAGAAATATACTGCCCACGATGGTCAAGACAGCGTCCATGTGCTCAATCTACGCATACTCCCTGTCTCCATCACCATCGAGAGTAAGATCTTCAACTCCTTCCCCTTCTGGTATCGCGACTCCCTTCTGCCCGCTCCAGGTACCTACGACATCCACTATGTTTCTACCACAGGTTGCGACAGCATCGTTCGCGTCGTGGCTAACCTTGCCACTACCGTTGTCGAAGAGACGGCTTCCATCTGCAAAGGTACTGCTTACTTATGGCACGGACAGACCATTGTTGCCCCAGGTATCTATCAGGATATCATCAAGAAACTGTCTGACCCCACCCAAGACAGTATCATCTACCAGTTAAAAGCCGAACTCATCGATCCTATCCGCGTAGAACGACAAGCCACCATCTGTATGGGTGACTCCCTCATCATCAACGAGGGTACGCCTTCCCGCAGAGTCTTCACCCAACCAGGCATATACTTAGACACCCTCAAAGCCTCTTCCACCGATTGCGACTCCATCGTCACTTGGATCATCAATGCCAACCCCACCCAACTCATCACTTCCGAAGTGATATGGGGCTCTGACCAAGGTCCATACTTATGGCAAGGCAGAGAGCTAACCGCCTCTGGCACATACGATACCGTCTATAAGAACATCAACGGTTGCGATTCCACCTATCGTCTCAAACTCACTATCGGCTCTGTCTATCGCTTCGACACCACCGTATATGTCTGCTCGCATGACCTGCCATTCATCTGGCGTGGAAACACCTACTACACCGCGGGCGACTATACACCTTTCAGCGGAAAGACCGTTCAAGGTTTGGATAGTACTCTAACCATCCACGTACGCATCTCGCAACCTTCAATCACACCTGTTAGCGCTACCATCTGTTCCGAGGAGCACTATGTCTTCAAAGGACGGCAACTGACCACTCCGGGCGTTTACTACGATACATTGGCGAATGCCGCAGGCTGTGACTCCATTGTCATGCTCTCCCTCAATACGTTCAACAAAGATACGATCACCGAGTATGCCCGTATAGCACAAGGACAAACGTACCTCTGGCAAGGAGACACCCTCACCGAAGCACATGTTTATACCAAGACCTATCCTTCCATCCATGGTTGCGACAGTGTCCGCCGCCTGATTCTCAGCGTCTTTGAGACCTACACCTTTGATACCGTCGCTACCGTTTGCCAAGCGCAACTTCCTTTCCGTTGGCACGGCATAGAAGGTACACAAACCAACACCTATCGCAAGAACTATGTGACCCAACAAGGTTATGACAGTACTTATGTGCTGCACTTGACCGTCATTCCAACGCCTGTAGTTCGCATCAACAAAAGCATCTGCAAGAGCCAAACCTTCACTTTTGGCGGCAAGACCCTGAGTGAAACAGGAGTTTATACCGACACCCTGCACCACGATGGTTGTGACTCCATCATTATCCTCTCCCTCAACGTGATGGAAGTGGATACTATCTACGAAGTACACCGAGTAGACGAAGGACAAACCTATCGCTACCAAGGCGTTGATTACGTTGCTCCACAATCCAAAGAGTTCCACTATGAGAACCAGTATGGCTGCGACTCCATCGTCAAATTGGTACTCACCGTTCACCAAGTGGACACCATCGACACCACCGCCGTCATCTGTGCTGCCAATCGTCCGCTTATCTGGCACGGCATCGAAGGTCGTCAAACGAACACTTACACGAACATCGAAGAGACCCCAACTGGCAATCAGATAGTCTATCGTATGTTCCTCACCGTTCACGAGGCTGCCCATACCCACATCTACGACAACGCTTGTTCAGGTACTTCCTATCAGTTTGGACATCAGTACCTCACCCAAACAGGTACGTACTACGATACCCTCACGACCATCTATGGTTGTGACTCCATTGTCGAGCTGTCCCTCAATGTCTTTGCAGCAGACACCGTCGAAGAGACCCACCATATCGCACAAGGCAGTTTCTTTGAATGGCGCGATAGCGTTTATCGCACCCCTGGTATTCATGAGAAACAAGTCAAGACGGAGAACAACTGCCTGCGTTACTACCGCCTGCATCTCTATGTGCATCCCATATACAACATAGACTCTACCGTCAGCATCTGTGCTAACAATACCCCATTGGAGTGGCATGGTATCAAGGCTTATACTACAGGCACATACCATCTCACTTACAAGACTGTAGATGGCTACGATAGTATCTACACGTTGAACCTGACCGTTTATCCAGAGATCCCTGTCACCCATATCAACGCTTCTATCTGCACGGGCAGCAGTTACATCTTCGGCGAAGAAGAACTGACCGAAACAGGCACCTATCGCCACACATACAAGAGTGTCAATGGCTGCGACTCCATCGTCGAACTGACCCTCAACGTGTTTGACGAAGGTATCATGCGCGTAGAAAAACAAATAGCACAGGGTGACTCCGTCGTATGGCATGGCGTAACTTACAAGACCCCAGGCGTCTTCACCATACATGAAGAAACCGAACAGGGTTGCACCCAAACCTACGAATTGACCTTACACGTCTATTCTACTTTCCACCACAAAGACTCGGTCACCATCTGCTCCAACGAGATTCCTTACGAATGGCATGGACAGAAATACTTGGAAACGGGCGTTTACTACGAATCATTCAAGACCGTTCATGGTTACGATAGTACATATACCTTAGATTTGACAGTCCTTCCTCCAGTAGAAGTACCTGTCTATCTCAAGATATGCGACAACCAATCCGTCACCTTCCTCGGCAGACAATATGACAGCAAGGGTACTTATTTTGACAAACGTGGTTGCGATACCACCTACAAGATTATTGTTACCCAATTGCCCATTGAGATTTATACCACCTACGCCATATTTGATGGCATCCATCCTTACATTTGGTCATTCAACGGAAAGGCGTACCCCAATGCAGGCATCTACGATGAGAAATTCACTTCCGTCCTCACAGGTTGTGACTCCATCTATCGCCTCGACCTCAAACGCGATCATAAGTTCCTCTCCGAAGAGACAAAGGTCATCTGCGAAGGCGATGGCTTCGTTTGGCGTGGACAACAACTCTCCCTCACGGGCGTTGGCGAAACAAAGGTTTATTACGATAGCCTCAAGACAGTTTCAGGTTTGGATAGTGTCTATAAACTGACCCTGACAGTTCGTCCTGTGGTTCATTCCGAACAGACCCTCACCTTCTGTGACCAAATAACCATCAGCGGCAGAACCTACACCCAATCCACCACCATCACAGATACCCTCACCTCGTTCCAATATGGTTGTGACTCCATCGTCACCTACCACCTCAATCGCCAATATGGATACCACTTCCACGATACCATCACCATCATGAGTGGTGAGAGCATCACTTGGCGCGGACAAACCATCACCAGCGAAGGCACACATTTCGCGAGATTCACCTCCGTCAACGGTTGCGATAGTATCTACTCCTTAGGCGTAGGCGTCATCCCTGCTCCCGAACAGAAATATGTCATCTCCACGCGCACCATCATCTGCGAAAACGACTCCGTCGAATGGCGTGGCAAATGGATATACTCAGCAGGTATCTACTACGATAGTCTGCGTACTAAAGATGACCTATACGACAGTATCTATGTCATCCATGTAGAGAGCCGTCCTATCTATCGCTTCACCAAGCACCTCTACACCTGCCACGAAGGTAGTATAGCCTACAATGGTCATATCTACACCCAATCAGGTATCTACCAAGACACCATGAAGACCCTGCAAGGTTGTGACTCCATCGCTACCTTACACATCCATATTGACGCTTCCTACTTCCACTCCGATACCTTGCGCGCAAGCAATCGCGACACAATTGAGTGGCATGGACAGAAAATATACATCTCTGGCACTTATACCGATCGCCATGTGTCACCAACAGGTTGTGACTCTATCTGGGAATTGGTAGCCGAGATCTACCCCACCTATCTCTTTGAACGCGATACTGCCGTCTGCCAATGTGAAACTCCATTCCTATGGCGCGGACGCATGGTCGGCGAGTTAGGCTTCCATACCTACGATACCATTTATCGCACCATCTATGGTTATGATAGTATCTACCGCTTGAACGTAACCGTTTATCCACAATACGAACAGGAACAGCAAATCAACTACTGCGAAGGCGGCTCTGTCCTCTTCCGCGAGAAAGAGTATAACCAACCGGGCGTGGATACCATCAAACTCAAAACCATCCACAACTGCGACAGTTTCATCATCGTACATGTCAACAAACTGCCTCGTTACCACCTGTCCGAAGTACGTACCCTCTTAGAAGGTGACACCATCTTCTGGCACGACACAGTAATCACCCAACCTGGTATCTATTACGATAAGGGTTACACCATCGCAGGTTGCGACTCAACCTTCGAGATCATCGTTAACCGCATCAAAGTAGATTCCACCATCGTTCAGATCTGCCAAGTTGACACACCTTTCACTTGGCGTGGACATGACTACTATGTTTCCACCGAACGTATGGAAGTTCTCAAAGACTCCTTAGGCAACGATAGCGCCATCTATAGACTGAAACTGACCGTCAACCAAAACTATATCACCCGTGAGAGTTACACTTTCTGCGAAGGCGAGAGTTTTACCTATAACGGCAAGACTTACTTCCAAATGGGAGCAGACTCTGTCGCCATGGATACGGTTCACTATACTACCAAGGATCATTGCGACAGTACCATCATCGTCGCCATCCGAGAGAACCCCAAGAAGTATGAGAAAATCACCAAGATCATCCACGATGGTGACTCGATTCTGTGGGAAGGCGAAATCATCCGCAGCGCTGGCAGATACACCAAAACGTACGAACAAGCCTTCAATGGTTGTGACTCCATCATCGAACTCAATGTAGTTGTTGAACAAGCCGACACCATCTTGGATTGGTGTCAAAAACAGCCATACACATGGAGACTGTTCAATGGTCAAGATACAACTTTCTATCATAACGAAGAGTATGTAACCGATACTGCCTTTGATGCTGCTGGATATATCGTTGGCTTCAAATCCCTGCACTTGGAGATGCGCCCATTGATCGACACCACTATCTATATGCGCGGTTGTATGACCGAAGGTGTTACTTACAACGACGTGATTTACAAACATGACACCCTTGTCAATGACACCCTACCTACTTGCGACACCATCTTCCATCTCTATGTGAAGATTGATACCGTCTATAACATCGTTATCAACGACACCGTCTGCGAATATGAACTGCCATACGTCTTAGGTCGTCAAAAACCTGACACCATTTGGCAAGAGGGCTCATTCACACACAAAGATACCACCGCTTGCGGTTGTGATAGTACCATCATCTTAACCCTCCGTATTATTCCTGACTTACACAAGAATGACTCAATCATCATCTGCGAACGCGATATAGAAGCCCACCCAGTTGTCTTAGGTAACCTATACGATCCAAATCGACCCATCGAACAACTCTATCCTGACTATATGGACTATAAGCACTTGGGCGATACCGTACATCAACCTAAGTTCGCTAACCTCTATCCAGATTGGCGTGAGTGGGCAGGCACCTATGGTCCGTGGAAGGGTGTAGAATACCACGAAGATACGATCGTATGGAACTGTGACAGTTCGTATTTCTTCCACATCATCGTCAAACCACAACCGATCAAAGACTCTGTTTACTACCTATGTGAAGGAGACTCTATTCGATTCGGCTATAACTGGGAAGATGGTTCAGAGCGATGGATCAAGACCGCCGGTCAGTATTGGGATTCGATTGCATCACCAACTAGTTGGGAAGATACTAAACACGGACGCCACTACGATACGGACACTATCCAATGCGATAGTCTAATTCGACTCAATGTGATCATGTTGCCTTCGTATCATAAGGATACCACCGCGCATATCCCAATGGGTGACTCCATCTGGTGGGGACATCAATATGAGTACTACACGGGCGACTACGATTCGATCATGAATACCGATCGCGAGTCCACAAGTGGTGAGTACTGCCACACCATTTATACGTTGCATCTGTTTGTCGATTCGACCTATCACTACCGCGACACGATTGATGTATGCTCCGACTCTATCAAAACCTTGTCGCACGTATGGGCAGACGGACATATCCAGTACTTCAATACACCGGGTATAGATACCACCTTGCACTATATCGAGAACATCCGCACGGCGGCATATCACTTCGATAGTATCTATGACTTGCGTGTGAACTTCCATAACGTAGCAAGGACGGAAATCCATGCAGACATCTGTAAGGGTGATTCGGTACAGTTCGGATTTACCAACGATGGTCAACCGCGCTGGATATATGACAAGGGGGTTTATCGTGACACCTTACTCTCGCACAATCGATGCGATAGTATCATCACCTTAACCATCAACTGGCACAAGTCCTATTTCGAGTCCAAGACGATAGATGTTTCGGATAAACAAGTACCTTACCTATGGTTACATACTCAAGGACAAGACACAATCATCGACACCTTATATGCTACGGGTACGTACACGCACACGTATAAGGATGTGACCTTCGGTTGCGACAGTGTACTAGAATTGGTACTGAATGTGCACAAGACTTACCTATTCAAAGACTCTATTGAGATCTGTCAAGACCAAACGCCTTACACGTGGTTCGATGAGAACGGGCAGGCGATTAAGACGGATATTTATCAGTCAGGGCTCTATCGTCATAGCCTACTCACGCATGCTGGATACGATAGTATCTATGAGCGTAAGATTACCGTTTATCCGGTACATTACGACACGGTTCGTCAAAGTATGTGCTACGGCAGTGAGATTCTATTCAATGGTCAACATATCACCGAACAAGGCACCTATGTAGATACCCTGACGACGGTTCACGGGTGCGATAGTATTGTGACCATGATTGTGACGGTGAATATGCCTTACGAGCATGTTATCCGCGAGGATATTTATGAAGGTGCATCCTATACGTTCTTTGGTCAAGAGTATACAACCTCTGGCTTATACAAACACGAGGGCCGAACTCCTGCTGGTTGCGATAGTATCACATGGTTGCACCTGACGGTTCATCCTATCTTCGATACGACGGTCACCATTTGTCATAAGGAGTTACCTTACGTATGGGTCAATAAGTGGACGGGAGATACGACGCTACTGCGTAGTGCTGGTGTATATCACGACAACTCGCACTTCGACGAACAAGGTAACCGTCTCTTCTACGGCATCCAGTTGATCGTCCTAGAGGAACGCGATACCACGATCAGCAGCATCATGTGTAACGAATCGTTCTACGACTTCCATGGTCGCAAGCTCACCGAGGCGGGTGTTTATCACGATACGCTCGTTAGTTCGATTGGCTGCGACAGTATCGTTACCTTGAAACTGACGGTGGCTTATCCGTACTACCAGACACAAAAGATCGACATCTTAGAGGGTGCGTCCTATCCGTTCTATGGCGCAGTATATGATAAGACGGGTACGTATTATCACTATGGGTTGACACCAGACGGATGCGATAGCACGACTGTGCTGCAGTTGACGGTTCATCCATTGGTAGATACGATTGTGACTATCTGCTACAGCGAGTTACCATTTGCATGGGTTAATAAGTGGACGGGGGAGACGACCCTACTCTATAAGGAAGGTAACTACCGCAATGATACGACTATTGTTGATGGTCAACGGATGTTCTACGGATTGCAACTCAATGTTAACCGTGGAGTTGATACGATCATCCATCACTCCATGTGTCGTGAGTCGTTCTACGAGTTCAACGGAGTTAAACTCTACGAGGCGGGGACCTATAAGGATACATTACGCGCAGTCAATGGGTGCGATAGTGTAATCACCTTGCAACTCCGCGTCAATGAGCCGTACTACCAGACACAGAAGATCGACATCTTAGAAGGTGCATCCTATCCGTTCTATGGCGCAGTATATGACAAGACGGGTACGTATTATCACTATGGATTGACACCAGACGGATGCGATAGCACGACTGTGCTGCAGTTGACGGTTCATCCATTGGTGGATACGATTGTGACTATCTGCTACAGCGAGTTACCATACGCATGGGTAAATAAGTGGACCGGTGAGACGACCCTACTCTATAAGGAAGGTAACTACCGCAATGATACGACTATTGTTGATGGTCAACGGATGTTCTACGGATTGCAACTCAATGTTAACCGTGGGTCAGATACGATCATCCATCACTCCATGTGTCGTGAGTCGTTCTACGAGTTCAACGGAGTTAAACTCTATGAGGCGGGGACCTATAAGGATACATTACGCGCAGTCAATGGGTGCGATAGTGTGATTACCTTGCAACTCCGCGTCAATGAGCCGTACTACCAGACACAGAAGATCGACATCTTAGAGGGTGCATCCTATCCGTTCTATGGCGCAGTATATGATAAGACGGGTACGTATTATCACTATGGATTGACACCAGACGGATGCGATAGCACGACTGTGCTGCAGTTGACGGTTCATCCATTGGTAGATACGATTGTGACTATCTGCTACAGCGAGTTACCATACGCATGGGTTAATAAGTGGACCGGTGAGACAACACTACTCTATAAGGAAGGTAACTACCGCAATGATACGACTATTGTTGATGGTCAACGGATGTTCTACGGATTGCAACTCAATGTTAACCGTAGTTCCGATACGATCATTAACCATTCGATGTGTCGTGGATCGTTCCATACATTCAATGGACAAGACCTCTACGAAGCAGGTACATACAAAGATACCCTTCGTAACGTCCATGGGTGCGATAGTATCATTACCTTACACCTACGTGTCAACGATCCGTATTTCCATACAGAGACAGTACATATCATTGAGGGTGGTTATACCACGTTCTTCGGTGATACCTATAGCACAGCAGGTGTCTATTACCACTACGGATTGACACCGGATGGATGCGATAGCACGACTGTACTGCAACTGATCGTGCACAAGCAGGTCGATTCTGTGGCAACAGTATGTGCGAAGGATCTGCCATACGCATGGGTGAACAGATGGACAGGCGACACGACGTGGTTACACGCAGCAGGTATCTATCGTAATGACTCTACGTATGTCGGTGGTGAACAGATGTTCTACGGATTGCAACTCGTAGTCAATGACGAGTCCACGTCGGTACTGAATCGTAGTTTCTGCCAAGGTTCGTCCATTGAGATTGACGGACACATCTTCAACGAGGCTGGTACTTATAAGTACACGATAGGTAATAGTAAGGGTTGCGATAGCGTGATCACGGTGAATATAGTTACTCATCCGAACTACCATGACTTTATCTATAAGGACATCTTTGTAGGTGACACCGTTTGGTTCTACGACCAACCTTACACCACTCCGGGTAACTATCCGTTTAGCGAGACATCCGTCTTCGGCTGCGATAGTATCATTGAGTTGGTATTAGGGGTACATAAGCTATATAACGACTCCATCACCATCTGTCAGAACGAGTTGCCGTTCCCATGGGTATCGCCATGGAATAACGATACGATCATGGTTTATCGCGATGGTGTCTATCGCGATACGATTGTAGATCCCGCATCGGGCGTCAAGAGCATCTATAGCCTCAAGGTAACGACTCGTCCTATCATCCATAACGACGTACCACCTACGATTAAGACCATGTGTGAAGGTGACTTCTATATATTCAACGGAAAGACCCTCACTACAGCGGGTGTATATTACGATACGTTAGTAGCCGAATCGAATGGATGTGATAGTGTGATTGCTATTGCGCTGCAAGTCATGCCATCCAAGTCGATTACCTTCACCAAGACTATTTATGAAGGAGAGGTAGTCGAGTTCCACGGCCAGCAATATAGTGAACCGGGTACGTATGAGTATAGAGACAAGACTATCTATGGATGCGATAGTATCGAACGCTTGGTATTGAATGTGTTGCGCGAAGCGCACTTAGATACCGTTGCTTATGTCTGCGACAACGAGTTACCATTCGTTTGGCGCGGTAAGGAGTATTGGACAACGGGTAAGTACCAGACTGCTCTTGAGTCCAGCACCGGTAAGGTGATGGTAACTCTTGACCTAACGGTTCGTCCAACGCTTTATTTCGAGCGCGACTTAGAGTTCTGTGAAGGCAGTTACCTCGTATATCGCGGTGACACGATCCGTGAGAGTGGTTCGTTCTACGACACTATCCCAGCGAAGAACGGCGGATGCGATAGTGTGATCAAAGTGACGATAGCGGTTCATCCGAAGGAGCACTACCAGATGTCCCCTGTGACCATATCGGATCAGCAGTCGTATAACTTCTTCGGACGTATCTTACGCGAATCAGGTAACTACGAATATACGACCTTGTCGGCACATGGATGCGATAGTATTATCCATATGCAACTCATCGTTCACCCATCGTATCACTTCTCTGATTCGGTTGATCTATGCCGTCACGAGTTGCCATACACGTACACATGGAATAAGATAGCTAACTACCATACGACGGTCATCAATAAGGACAAACCATACTATATTGACTCCTTCGCTACGGTATGGGGCTTTGATAGTATCTATTCGTTGAAAGTGAACATCTACGACGATACCTTTGAGGAGCAGAACTACACCCTCAAGGCAGGTAGTTCGACGACGATCCGTGGTATTTATATCGATACACCGGGTATCTATATGGATACGTTGCTCACCAAACATGGTTGCGATAGTATCATCAAGATGATTATCAACCCAGCAAGTACTGTATATAATGAATGGTCACCGGTATCGATGTGTCAAGGCGATGTATATGAATGGTTTGGAGATAAGCTGACCAAGACCGGTAGTTACTACCACAAGATTGAGTCCAACCAAGGCGATACGATTTATCACCTCAACTTAGTAGTCCATCAACCGAGCTTACATGAAGAGCGTGTAGTGATCTGCGAAGAGGATGTGCCCTATATCCATCATGGTCAGGCATACTACCACGATACGCTTATCACCGATTCGCTGAAGGATGTGAATGGTTGTGATAGTCTGATGCGCATTAACCTAATCATTTCGGACCGTTGTTCCGATTGGGATCAGATACCATTGTGCGCAGGTGATACATTATATATCTCGGGTGATACGATCACTCAGCCAGGCTTGTATCAATATAGCAAGCGTTCGTGCAAGGCATGTCCATTAGATAGTGTCTATCGAGTAGAGGTATTCAAGGCTACTGCTTATGAGTCACCGCTCATCAAGGTAGTGACCTGCTCGAACGATACGTTCAAAGTAGGCGGCAAACCGCTCTTGCGCTCCGGTATGCACGATGTGGTACTGAAGACGATCTATGGTTGTGATAGTATCATCCATGTGGATTTGACGATTAACCCATCCTACTTCATCATTGATACCACGATAACGACGGTGGATTATAAGCCTATTATATGGCGCGGTAATACGTACAACACCACGGGTATACATAAGGTTTACTTCAGCACCATCAAGGACTGTGATAGTATTCATGCACTTGACCTATTCGTGATTGAGACGAAGCGTGTGATCGTGGATGAAGAGATATGCTTCGGAGATACCTTGCGCTGGCGTGGTCGTGAGTTGACCGAACCGGGTACGTATTCGGATACGATCTTGAACTACGCAAGTCATACGTCGGTGATCTATACGCTCAACTTAGGTGTAGTTTCACCTACGTTTATCCGCAGTGCGGAATTAATGGATACCTGTTGTGCCGATAATGAAGAGTTCCGTATCCGTATTAACTATAGAGGTGTCCGTCCGGAGATGTACAATGTTTACTTCGATGAGAGTGCCCACGATGCCGGATTCAAGGATGTCATCAATCAGCCATTCGGTCAAGATCCTACCATCGTGGTAGTACCTATACCTAAGAAGACACAATCCTTAGGTCTCGGTCACAGCGACTATGTACGACCCGACTTCTACACCATCGTCGTCGAACTCGACAACAGCGTCTGTGGCGTATCCCGTTCGGACAAGATGAAGTTAGAAGTTCGTTACCCAAGTTGGATCATCGAGCAGAACTGGGACAATGTGGTAGCACCATTAGCACCAACCTATAATGGTGGTTATCAATTTGGTGCCTACGAATGGTACATCAATGGAATGCTGGTCAACAATGGTGGAATGAATTATCTGTATTCGAATAGTTTGAAGGAGAATGATCAAGTCGTGATGAAAGTGACCCGTATGGGTGATAACTACGCATTGAGGACTTGCCCATTAACCATCACGAAGGCGAAACCGGATAAATATGAGAATCCTATTCTGATCACTCCATCCAGCACGCCAAGGCATCAGCCGGATGTGACGATTCAGTCACAAGAGGAAGGTGAATACTTCGTCTTCTCCTCCACGGGTCATCTCATTGAGAAAGGTAACTTAGAGGAAGAGGGTGAGTTGAAGGTAACGTTACCGAGTGTAGCGGGATGCTATATCATCCAAGCCAATACAAAGACGGGCTATTCAGTCAATCAGAAAGTACTATTGTACTAATCATAAATAACAAATAACAAATAACAAATAACAAATTAAAAATCTAAACATTATGTCAAAAGTAACTGTTGTAGGCGCAGGTAACGTAGGAGCTACCGCTGCGAATGTGCTGGCTGTTAAGAATATTGCCAGCGAAGTTGTCCTCATCGACATTAAAGAAGGTGTGGCTGAAGGTAAAGCCATGGATATCATGCAAACCGCTCAACTATTGGGCTTTAATACGGTCGTTAAGGGTGTGACCAATGACTATAGCGCTACCGCTAATTCGGATGTATGCGTGATTACCTCCGGTCTGCCTCGTAAACCGGGTATGACTCGTGAAGAGTTGATCGGTGTGAATGCCGGTATTGTGAAGAGCGTAGCCAGCCAACTGCTGCAGCACTCGCCTAATGCCATCATCGTAGTGGTATCCAATCCTATGGATACGATGGCTTATCTGACCCTCAAAGCAACGGGTCTGCCTAAGAACCGCGTGATCGGTATGGGTGGTGCATTGGATAGCAGCCGCTTCAAATATTTCCTGAGCCAGAAATTGAACTGCAATGCACAGGATGTAGAGGGCTTCGTGATTGGTGGTCATGGTGACACGACGATGATCCCTATGGCACGCTTCGCTACGTATAAGGGCATCCCTGCTGCTGAGTTGCTCCAAAAAGAGGAGTTGGACGAAGTAGTTAAATCGACGATGGTCGGTGGTGCTACCTTGACCGGTCTGCTGGGTACCTCCGCATGGATGGCTCCAGGTGCAGCGATTGCGTTCCTGGTGAACAGCATCGTGAACGATCAGAAGAAGATGATCCCCTGCTCTGTATATCTCGACGGCGAGTATGGATGCAAAGATATCTTCATCGGTGCACCATGTATCATTGGTCGCAAGGGTGTAGAGAAAATCATCGAATTGCCTCTGAACAAGGAAGAAAAAGAGCTCTACGCTGCTTCATACGATGCTGTAGCTAAGACTACTGCCGTACTTAAAGAAATCAACGCACTCTAATTAATACATCAATGGATTTATTTCAGAAATGTCAATCAGACCTGAGCGCCGAACGGCTCCATAAAGTACTGGAATTAGGGATTTATCCCTACTTCCACGTACTAGAGTCTCGTCAGGCACCTGTGGTCACGATGGAGGGGCACCGCGTCATTATGTTAGGTAGTAACAACTACCTCGGTCTGACCGAAGACCCCGAAGTGATTGCGGCTGGTCATGCGGCGTTGGATAAATATGGTAGCGGCGTGAGTGGTAGCCGTTTCTTAAATGGTACACTCGATTTACACTTAGAGTTAGAACAAGCGTTGGCAGAGTTCACGGGTTATGAGACGGCTATGACCTGCTCGACCGGTTTCCAGACGAACCTCGCTATTATCTCGGCTATATGCGGTAAGGATGACTATGTGATCAACGATCGCGAGAACCATGCCAGCATCTACGATGCATGTCGTCTCAGTTTTGCAAAGATGATGCGCTATCATCACTCCGACATGGAGGACTTAGAGCGCATCCTGCAATCCATACCAGAGACAGCGGGCAAGCTCATCGTGACCGATGGTGTATTCTCGATGCGCGGCGATATATGCAAGTTGCCCGAGATCGTAGCACTCGCTGAGAAGTATGGCGCACGCGTGATGGTAGATGATGCTCACGGATTTGGTGTACTCGGTCCTGGTGGTCGCGGTACAGCGGCTTACTTTGGTCTAACCGACAAAGTGGACATCACGATGCTCACGTTCTCCAAGTCCCTTGCCAGCATCGGTGGCTGTATGCTCACCTCTAAGGTGGTCAGTGATTGGATGCGTCACGTAAGTCGTCCATTCATTTTCTCCGCTAGTATCACCCCATCGAGTGCTGCTACAGCCTTGGCTGCTTTGCGTCGTCTGCAAGCCGACCCACAACGCCCTGAGCGCTTGATGTCGATTGCCAAGTATTTCCAGAAGGGATTACTCCATGCGGGCATTCGTATCATCGAAGCGCCGACGCCTATCGTACCTATCTTCACGTACGAGACGATGGATACGCTATGGTACGGTAAGCGCATGTTCGAGGAAGGTGTCTATGTGAACCCCGTTATCACGCCCGCTTGCGTAGAAGGCGAATGTCTATTACGCACGACGCTGATGGCTACCCATACGGAGCCCGTGATAGACGAGGCGGTAGATATCATTGCTAAGGTACTAAAGACCAAACCAGACTATCGATGAAGACCTTACTGATCACAGGAGGTTCATCCGGTATAGGAAAAGCCACCGTGGATCTGTTCGCAGACCACGGTTGGCTTGTCTATGAGCTGAGCCGACATGGCGTGAGCCACGATAACGTGCATCATATCGACTGCGATGTGGTGAAGGCGGTGAGCGTCCATATGGCGGTAGCACAAGCTTTTCAAGAGGCAAGTCATATCGATGTCGTCATCTCGAATGCGGGTTTCGGTATATCGGGCGCTATTGAGTTCGCTAAAGAGGACGATATCCGTCATCAGATGGATGTGAACTTCATGGGTGCCGTTCATCTCACCCAAGCGGTGCTACCCTATCTGAGGGAGCAGCAGGGTGGGCTCATCATCTACACCAGTAGTGTAGCTGCTACCTTAGCTGTGCCGTATCAAGCATTCTATTCGGCATCTAAGGCTGCGATCAATGCAATGGCATTAGCGTTAGCGAACGAGGTGCGTGGTTTTGGTATCCACGTATCGGTACTGATGCCCGGCGATGTGTCGACAGGTTTCACTGCAGCGCGCGCCAAGAGCGAGGATGGTGCAGCGGTTTATACTAACATCCGTCATGCGGTTAGTGCGATGGAAAAAGATGAGCAGGCAGGTATGACGCCCCATAAGATGGCGCAATGCTTCTGGGCTATTGCCAATAAGCGCAACCCTGCCCCACTCTATGTGGGTGGTGGAGTATATCGACTACTCTGTTTCTTCGATCGCCTCTTGCCGAAGCGATTCGTCAATTGGATAGAAGGACGCATGTACTGCTGATGGCCCATATACGTATCATATCACCCTCTGGCGCGATCGATCCCACCTATATCGATCAAGCAGCAGCACGACTACGGAAGTGGGGCTATACGGTCTCTGAAGGACAGTATGCACGCGGACGCGAAGGACGTTTTGCTGGTACGGACGAGCAACGACTGTCCGACCTAATGGAGGCGCTCCATGATCCCAACGTGGATATTGTTCTCTGCTCCCGTGGAGGATACGGGTTACAACGGATCTTGCCGTCTATAAACGAAGCGTCCTCTAAACTCATCATCGGTTTCTCCGACATCACTGCCCTGCACCAGTACATGGGGATGCAAGGTCAGCCCACCATACATGGGCTGATGTGTAAACATTTAGCCACCCTACCGGAAGATAGTGACCCTATTCGGTACTGGCGACAAGCGGTAGATGGAAAGAGCATATCGTATATGCTCCCCGAGCATCCGCTTAACCGGTATGGTGAAGTGCATGGGTACCTATGTGGCGGCAACCTCAGTGTGCTCTATGGGCTGCAAGGTACGCCGTTTAGCCTCGCTAGATTGATGGACAATGGACTCAACCACCTGCCACCTATATTATTTATCGAGGATATTGCGGAGAGGCATTACCATATCGATCGGATGATCCGCAACCTGAAGATGAGTGGTGTACTGGCGCAGTTAGGTGGTCTCATCGTGGGGCAGTTTAGCGACTGCGAGGACGATGCGACGATGGGTGGCACGATCTATGAGACGATATGGGAGGCGGTACGGGAGTACGATTATCCCGTGATTTTCAATTTTCCCGCAGGGCACGTAGATGATAACCTGCCCTTGCGGTTCTTTAGCCCCGCGCATCTTCAAGGCGGGGAGCTCCGGATGTAATAGACGAGGTTCTACGAAGAGGACTAGATATCCTAGAAGCTCTAGAAGTCCTAGATGTTCTAGATGTTCTAGAAGTCCTAGGAAGGAAAAGATAGCTTCCTCAGTCGCGACGGAGCCGTCCCATCGGCTCCCCTTCCCGTTCCATGCCCCCCTGGCACGGAATTGTGCAGGTCGCTTTGAGGAACTATCTTTTCCAGGGATAGAATGGCTAGAAGTCCTAGGAAGACTAGGTAGGACTAGGTGGACTAGGAGGAGGGGGGACTAGGAGGAGTAAGAGGGAAAGGATACGCGTGTGCGCGTATCCTTATTTTTTTATGTTCGCATTTTCGTTTTTTGTAAAAATGCAGTATCTTCGTCTTAGAAAAACATAGAAGTGCCCCTAAGGGACAGCAAAACTGGCAGCATGTAGTACCCTTGTACTGTAAAACCTATGTGACAAAAAGTAAAAATATGGGCAAAAAATGTACTAGTGTGGTAGACATTTTGTCCATTTGGGGTATATATATAGTAGAGGGGATTGTGTATGATACACAACAAATAATTGAAAAATGTAGTACCTTTGCACAAAAATTTTGAAGAATTGGTAATGATGACCAACAAAAAGTACAAAAATGTAGTACCTTTGCATCGAATTTGAAAACTGGCCAGGCAAACCTGGAACTTTTAACTAATAATTATTTATATGAATAACAAAAATCTTAACATCGAGGCAGATGATTTACAGATCACGCCTCACATTGAAATGGAGAAGTTGCCACCTATGCTGCAAGAATGCTTGAGTGTGGCGAAGACTCCTGCAACCAAGGACATGCTGATGATGAGTGTGCTAACAGCTACGTCCTGTGTCATGAACCAAGTGTCTTTCCAGTATGCACACTATGGAAAACGCTATTATCCTAACCTATTAACGTTCCTAATGGCAGGTGCGGCGAGCGGAAAAGGTGTAGCTAACTTAGCTACGAAGTTAGTCGAACCTATCCATGCGGAACATCCGCTGTTGATTCCGGGAGACAGTACGTATCCGTCGTTCTATGAGCAGTTATGGGATCAAAATGGTCAAGGACTGCTGTTCGAGACCGAAGGAAGCGTGATTACCGACATCTGGCGCAACAGTTGTACGAACTACAACACGGCTTTGCGTAAGTGTGCGGAGCATGAGACGCTGTCTAAAGGACGTATCATAACGGGTATCACCACTATTGCAACACCCAAGGTGAGCGTGCTGCTAACGGGTACGTGTAATCAGTTTGAGAAGTTAGTGCCCAGCGTGGAGAATGGTTTCTTCAGCCGGCTGAACATCTTGATGGTACGTGAGAGCCAGCCCTTTGACGGAAGCGTGTTTATGCCCAGTAATGAGGGACAAGAGACGGAGCGTATCTACGGGTACTGGGCGACACAGTTGAAGCAATGGCACGATAAGTGCACTGAGCCGATAACATTCAGCCTGACGGCCGAGCAAGCGCAACGGATTGGGAAGGTGATGGAGAGTGAGTATGGCGAGTACTTGAGACAATTGGGCGATGGTTTCCATGCTACGATTGTGAGAAATGCGATTACGCATGTGCGGGTAGCGTGCATACTGACGGTGCTGCGCCAGTTAGCTGCCCCTTCCGTAGAGGGAGATGTGTTAACGTGTTCTAACGAAGACTTCGAGACAGCCATGGTGATATCGACGAAGTTGCTACTAAATGCGGCGGATGCGTATAACCAGATTGGTGGTAAAGATCAATTGGCGATACCTGAAGTCAAGGGTAGTTACCAGAAGGAGACGTTCCTAGCAAGTCTGCCGAACTCGTTCACTACGGGAGAATGTGTGAAACAAGGACAGCAGATGGGGGTAAGTCGACGCAGTTCAGAACGATGGCTGCAAAACTGGATAGAAACAGGCGTATTGCAGAAAGCTGATTTTGGAAAGTACGCCAAAATAAGTGCATAGTCCGCCACTGGCGGAGTGGCGGAGTTGGATAAGTGGTTTATAATGAGTATGTTATAAAGTCCGCCAGTCCGCCATGTGGCGGATAGCACTAGGTAAGCCTAGAAGTCCTAGAAGTTCTAGAAGTCCTAGAAGTTCTAGGAAGGAAAAGATAGCTTCCTCAGTCGCGACGGCGACGCCCCCTCGTCGCCCCTTCCCGTTCCATGCCCCCCTGGCACGGAATTGTGCAGGTCGCTTTGAGGAACTATCTTTTCCAGGGAAGGGCTAGACTTCCTAGAAACCCTAGAAGTTCTAGATGGCCTAGATGGCCTAGACATCCTAGAAGCTCTAGAAGTCCTAGAAGTTCTAGATGGCCTAGGAAGACTAGGTAGAATAGGTGGGACTAGGGAGGACTAGGTAGGGATAGGAAAAAATGTTTAACAATATTATTATAGTTATTATGGCAGAAGCAGATTATATTAGACCCATTGCTGGGTTGCATGGGAAGTTAAAGAAAGATTCGAATGTAAGTTTTAGGGGGAAACATACCTACTGCTTACAGCATCCACGGACAGAGAAGGATTTCTCGGAGCATGAGAAGGCGTATCGAAAGTCATTCGGTGAGATGAACAAAGAGGCGTCACGTATCAACAAAGACGAAAGTCGGATGAGTGAGTATCAAGACTGGCGAAGAGAAAGGGTATAAGAGTCGATTTCGATATATACTCGCTACGCTTGTGAAGGAGCAGACCCTTCCGTAGGTTTCCCTCGTAGGGCAACCTGTAGAGGGAGGATTGGGTTAGGGTGATCTTATGTTGATGTTATGTTGAAGAGGGAAGGGAGGGCGATCGAATCAAGACATGCAGGATTTTAATGGATCATGCAGGATTTTAATGGATCATGCAGGATTTCTGCTACGTGTGGGTTTGGATCCATGCAGGATTTAATGGATCCGTGCAGGATTTCTGCGTAAGGACATGGATCCACGCAGGATTTCTGCGTAATCCCGACCCACGCTGTGGGCGGTCTTACAAATGACAACAAACAAAAAACAGCGTTAAGTGTAACTTACGCTGTTTTTTATTCATTGCCATTTTGTGATCCATGCAGGATTCAAACCTGCAACCCCCACATCCGTAGTGTGGTACTCTATTCAGTTGAGCTAATGGACCATACTTTTCTTTGAAAAGCGGGTGCAAAGGTACTGCTTTTTTTGGAAATAACCAAAAAAATATGCTTTTTTTCCAAAAAATGCACTATACAAGTAACAAAATAAGGCGGATATTTGCATATTTCAGAAAAAAAGACTACTTTTGCGTGTTAATTGGAGAAAAATGCCCAAAAAGGTACTACATATCATCCTTATCATAGCCATGATGGTTCCATCTATGGCACGGGCGCAGTATGCGGGTAGCGGAAGTAGCGCGTTCGCATTTTTAGACCTGCCTATATCGTCCAAGATGGCTGCTTTAGGTGGCGCAAACGTGAGTCTGCGCGATGGGGACGTGACGCTAGCGATGAATAATCCGTCGTTGTTAGGTACGATGACCGACAAGGTATTGGCACTGAACTATGCCTACTACTTGCCGGGGATGATGTTCGGCAGTGCGCTATACGGGCATAACTTTGGAAGATCGAAGATAGAGAAACATCCAGACGAGCCCGATAAGCCCAACTACTTCGCGGTCGGGATACACTACTTAGACTACGGCACAATGCAGTACGCCAGTGAGCAGGGAGATTTAACGGGTGGTTCCTTTAGTGCGCGAGACATACTGATTGATGCGATGTACGCCCGTCAGTTAAGCCCTAATTTCTCGATAGGTGTAACGCTCAAGCCAATCATGTCGTTCTACGAGAGTTATTCGTCGTTCGCCTTGGGGGCAGATGTGGGATTCCATTTCCAACTAAAGGACTCGACTTTCCAATTGGGGTTATGCCTACAGAACATAGGATGGCAGCTCAAAGGATTCTACTCAGAGGAAGGTGGTACAGCACGGCAGATGCTGCCGCTGAACTTACAGTTAGGTTTCAACTACCGCTTCAAACACGCACCTATCCGATTGGGTATGACGATACACAATATGCAGTGCTGGAACATCGGGTATGAATATACGAACGTAAAGACGGACGAGAACACGGATATAGCATGGTATGACATGATGTTTCGCCACACGATCTTCTTCTTAGACATCGTGCCGAGGAATGACCGATTCTATATCACGCTGAGCTATAATCACCGTCGCAGAGCTGAATTAGCGATCAAAGACCAACGATCCTTTGCGGGATTCGCCATCGGAGCTGGGGTGAGAATATATAAGTTCCGAATAGGTTTTGCAACCTATCAAGCCACTAAATCCAATTTATCGTACCAAGTCAGCCTTGCGCTAGACATTAACTCTATGCTACAATGAAAAAGATTACCGTAGCCATTGACGGCTATTCATCGTGCGGCAAATCGACCTTTGCCAAGATCCTCGCCGAGTATGCGGGTTACACGTATGTGGACACCGGCGCTATGTATCGCGCTATTGCCCTATACATTCTCCAACATTGTCCATCCTCCGATCCTGAAGAAAGGCTCGAGTGGATTCGTCACAATCTAAACGACAATATCCCCTTGATGGGATTGGGAGATGCTATTCGTACGCTCGAAGTAGGTAACTTAGCATCCCAGATAGCGGTGGTGCCTGAAGTGAGACATTTCTTAGTGAGCAAGCAGCAGCAGATGGGCGAAAGGGGTGGTGTCGTGATGGACGGTCGCGATATAGGGACCGTGGTCTTCCCGCATGCTGAACTGAAGATCTTCCTCACCGCGACCGCCGAAGTGCGTGCGCAGCGCCGGTATAAGGAGCTGATCGAGAAAGGGACGCCTATGTCCTTTGAGGATGTGCTACGCGATGTGAATGACCGCGACTATCGCGATACCCATCGGGAGGAGTCGCCACTACGCAAAGCCGACGATGCGGTGGAGCTCGATAACTCCAATATGACGATCCCCGAGCAAGTCGAGTATTTGACGAAGCTACTCGACGAGAGGAGGAAATAGACTAGGGTGGACTAGGGGGACTAGGGGGGACTAGACTCTCTAGACGTTCTAGAATCTCTAGATTTTCTAGACTCTCTAGACTCTCTAGATTTTCTAGGGGTTCTAGATTTTCTGGGATTTTACAATAAAAAAAGCGACCTTGCGGGTCGCTTTTTTATTGGGAGTTGATCTCGGATTACTTGAGCTCAGCTAAGTACTTGATAGTACGAACCATTTGGCTGGTGTAGCTGTTCTCGTTATCGTACCAGCTAACTACCTGTACTTGGTAAGTCTCGTCGTCGATCTTGCTAACCATAGTCTGAGTAGCGTCGAAGAGAGAACCGAAGCGCATACCGATCACGTCGCTCGAAACGATCTCGTCCTCGCAGTAACCGAAGCTCTCGGTAGCAGCAGCCTTCATAGCAGCGTTGATACCCTCTTTGGTAACATCTTTGCCCTTAACGACAGCGATAAGGATAGTGGTCGAACCCGTAGGAGTCGGAACGCGTTGTGCAGAACCGATCAGTTTACCATTCAGCTCAGGGATAACCAGGCCGATAGCCTTAGCAGCACCCGTGGAGTTAGGAACGATGTTTTGTGCACCTGCACGGCTACGACGTAAGTCACCCTTACGTTGTGGGCCATCGAGGATCATCTGATCACCGGTGTAAGCATGGATAGTGGACATGATACCGCTTTGGATAGCAGCGTACTTATTGAGCGCAGCAGCCATAGGAGCTAAGCAGTTCGTGGTGCAAGAAGCAGCGGAGATAACCTTGTCTGCAGGAGTCAGGGTCTTGTGGTTTACATTGTAAACGATAGTAGGCAGGTCGTTACCAGCAGGAGCAGAGATAACAACTTTCTTAGCGCCAGCCTGGATATGAGCCTCAGCCTTAGCCTTGCTAGTATAGAAACCAGTGCACTCCAATACTACATCTACGCCCAATTTGCCCCAAGGCAGCTCAGCTGCGTTAGGAATAGCGTAAATAGTGATCTCCTTACCATCTACGATGATAGAACCAGGAACCAAAACGGTCTTACCGTCCTCAGCGAGCTGAGCGTCCTTGAAATCTACGGTGTGCTTGCCTTCGCCGAATTTACCAGCGAAACCACCTTGAGCGGTGTCATACTTAAGAAGGTGAGCCAACATCTTAGGGCTAGTCAAGTCGTTAATAGCGACTACCTCATAACCCTGTGCTTCGAACATCTGGCGGAAAGCCAAGCGACCGATACGGCCAAAGCCGTTAATTGCTACTTTTGTCATGATTGTAATTATTTTTGATTGTTGATTTATGATTGTTGATTTTCCAAATGGGACTGCAAAGTTACTGCTTTTCGCGCGATTACGCAAATATTTTTTAACTTTTGTTACTTGAACTTAGCACCTATTTGCGTCCAAAATCGGCAGGTATCTCACCCCAGAGAGTGGTCTCCCATTTGTAGATAGGCGTCGTCCAAGTATTCTGCCGCAACCAATCCTCCGCTTTGCGTACCATCAAGAATAGTTCCTGGTTCTGCGCGCCCCACTCCAACTTCGACTTACACTGCTTCTGTCTCACCCACGCAAGGGCAGTGACACTATCGGTATAGAGTGCCCATGGGAGATTATACTTCTTGAGGTACGCCAGCCCTAAAACGAGGGCAAGGAACTCGCCCACATTGTTTGTCCCCTGCACAAAAGGTCCACGGCGGAAAACCTCGGTACCTGTGTCGGCGACAACGCCCCGGAACTCTAAGATACCAGGGTTGCCAGAGCAGGCGGCGTCCACCGCCAAGGCTGGTAATATGGGGGTTGGAGTGTCCATTTGTGATTGGTGATTTGTGATTAGTAGTCCCACCGGGAATCGAACCCGGATCTAAGGTTTAGGAAACCCGTATTCTATCCATTGAACTATAAGACCGAGATGCGCAGAAGCGCAAATTTATTTGTGGCTTATGCCATCGAGGTCGATAGTCGCGAAGCAACTATAAGACCTCGTCGGAATCCACTCAACGCGACTTCGCGACTCCGTCGCTCGTGAAGCGTCCGTGATTCCTCCTCTCCGTTTGTAAAACGCTGCGCTGGTTTTACAAACGGGTTATTTTAGGTGTGACAGGCAGCGGGATAAGCCGTCTGTCCAGTAAGGTATGCTGATGCCGAAGGTACGCTTGATCTTACTCTTATCGAGTACGCTATAGTGCGGACGAGGAGTCTTATACTGGTACTCGGAGGAGAGGATAGGTGTGACCTTGCATTGTACACCGGCTTGACGAAGGATCTCCACCGTGAAATCAAACCAAGAGCAGACGCCTTCGTTGGTGAAATGGTAGATACCAGCATGCCACTCGGGCGATTCAATGGCTGCAAAGATAGCTACTGCTAAATCGGCAGCATAGGTCGGAGTACCAATCTGATCAAAGACGACACGTAACTCGTCGCGCTCTTGGCCATAATGGAGCATGGTCTTAACAAAGTTATTACCAAACGGTGAATAGAGCCATGCGGTACGGAAGATGATGGAATCGGGGCAAACGGCTAGGAGCAGTTGCTCACCCTCTAACTTCGTGCGACCATAGGCGGTACGCGGCGCTACGCTATCCTCCTCGCGACAAGGCACATGCTCATCACCGGAGAAGACATAGTCGGTAGAGATATGGATGATCTTAGCCCCAACAGCACCTAAGTTCTCCACGGCTTGGGCATTGATAAGCCGTGCGGTCAATTCATCCTCCTCCGCCTTATCGACATTGGTATATGCAGCACAATTGACAATCAAGTCAATCGCATGCTCCTGAACGAAAGATCGGATAGCTTCACGATTAGTGATATCCAACTCCTGAACATCGGTGAAGAAGTAGGTGTGCAACGGATGAGAGGCGCTCAGTAAGCGCATCTCGGTGCCTAATTGGCCATTGCAACCGGTGATAAGTATGTTCATAAGACCCTTCCATAGGTTTCCCTCATAGGGCAACCTTATTAATGAATTAGAAAATAATAGGTAGATTGTTCAATAGTGGATGCTTGGTGTCCTTGTCGCTAAGGATACGTTTCTCGACAGGAATTTGCCAATCAATATTCAGCGCGGGGTCACTAAGTAGTAGACCTCCATCGGCTTCGGGATGGTAGAGGTTATCGCACTTATAGGTAAAAATAGCCATATCACTCAGCACCGAGAAACCATGGGCAAAGCCACGGGAAATAAAGAACTGACGATGATTGTCCTCATTGAGTTCGACCCCATACCATTGTCCAAACGTAGGACTATCATGACGCAAATCGACTGCTACATCCAGCACGCGACCGCGGGTACAGCACACGAGCTTAGCCTGCGCATAAGGTGGGCGCTGGAAATGCAAACCACGTACGACGCCATAAGAGGAGCAGGACTGATTATCCTGCACAAACTTAGCCGTAATACCGGCATCCATATAACGCTGCTCATTATAGGTCTCTACAAAATAGCCACGAGCGTCTTGGAAGATGCGCGGCTCGATGACCAATAAGCCTTCGATAGGTGTTTTAATAACTTCCATAATTAACGAATGGGGGTTCCTAAAATAGAATATTTGGTACCATTATATTCAATGATCAGCTGACCATTCTGCACATACTTGCGCGAAACCTGTTTCACCTCTATGGTCTCGACCCCAAGCGGATTAGGAAGTACCGAAATAGACTTGACATAGAGCGGTTTGGAAGTATTGGTCAATCGAATCTCGACATCGCCTTGGAGTAAGTCGGTATTCATAAACGTATAGTCGGCGGCAGAAGTGGATAAAGATTGTGTGGTACCGACTTGCTGCTGATTGATGAAGACTGCCAATTGGCCATCTCCCTCCATACCTTTCGAAGCATTCACCACCAAGCCATAGATGACACAATCCTCCATGTCTGAAGTCACCAAACTAACCTGTTGAGCAGCGGTCGTTCCGGTACCAAACTGTTGGCCTTTGGTCACCACATTCTCGATAGAACCCGCCGCCAAAGAGATGATCCAGTTATATTCCCCTAACTCGTTTTTACCCTTGGTACATTTATTGACAAAGGTATAGGAATATTCGGCACAGGAGGTAGGCTCCTGAATCTCATTGGTCACGGTCACGACACAAGTGTCCTTCTTATTACCCTCCTTGGTGGTCGCAATGACATAGGCCGTACCTTGCGCCAGACCCTTCACAGTACCTGTCTCATCCACACGCACGATAGTGGGATCGGAGCAAGACCAAGTAAAAGTACGAATCGAGGCATTATCGGGATGGATGGTAGCAATGAGTTGCTCCTTCTGATTAATCTTCAGGGTCAAAGACGATGGTGCGATAGTGATACTCTGTACATGGATCGTATCCAAGATAGCGGGCTCGATACCAATGACGGCATCTATATCCGAGGAGAAATCCATCGCTGTGCCAGAGGGGCGCAAAGCGGTTAAGTCACAATAGCAGTTGCTACTACCTCCCCAGCCCCAGTTGATATGGAACTTACCATTGGCATCCCGACCATCGCATACGAACTCGTGCCCACCGTCGGTATCCTGACCACCCATAAGAATGGGGCGACCCGCCTCGAGGTCCTGATTGAAGAAGTAAACAAAACTATCCATACTCACACTCCATTTGCAAGGCAAATCGCAAGGATCCTTACCGCCCTTATTGGACTTATATTGAGCACGAGTGAGGACAGAGATGAAATAGCCAACATTATAACTAAAATACGTCTTCATGCCATAGCCCATGATATCCGTCCACGAGCCACTACCGCCGGCTTTACTGCCACCATAGCGCATCTCAGCCGCTACGCCGCAATGGTACATGAGAGTAGCGACAGCGTCCTGCTGCTCCTGAGTAGTGGTGCCTCTATACTTAGGCAACATATTCGCCCAATCATAGGTCGTCTCTCCAAAATTAGCAGTGAGTGTTTCCTTCTGCTTAGTCACATTCTTATTCTCCCACAAGTACGATTTAGTGCCCGTACCCTGCAGCGGACGACGCCACATATACATGATCTGCGCCGCAGCGGTAGCCACACAACCGGTTAAGCAACGGGTATCATCGTAGTCGTCCATAGGACAAAGGTTATTATACGGCGCATCCTGCTCCCAGGAAATAGGCTGACCTTGGTCGTTAATGAGCAAGGGGGCAATAGCCTGCACCATAACAGCACGGCGTGGAGCGGCATTGGACTCATTGATCACGCTCAAGCCCTCCTGCAGACGACGGAGCCAGAACTGGAAGTTCGGGTTAATATGCTCCGGGTCAAAGGTACCCTCGTCGCTATAGGCTAATATATCCGAGGCTAAATCGTCACCACTGACGATGACGAAACCACCATTCTCACGATTGAACACATAGTAGGCAGGTGAGGTACTATTGAGCTTCGTCTGCGTCATAGCCAGCGTCAATGTCGTAGGGGCTGTAGAAGAGGCCTTACGGAGATGAGAAGACTGGGTAGTAAACTGAGCAGCAATCTGCGATGCCTGCTCTAAACTGCGCTCTGCGGCAAAGGATACGGATGCGAGGCACAGGGCTAAAAAGAATAATGACTTTTTCATATTCCTACGTGAATTTATTCTATTCGATTATTGGAGAATATAGCGGTGACCGTTTTGGATAACGATGCCGCGGTAGGTCTCGTCTACTATCTGACCTTGCAGATTATAGAAAGTCTGCGTAGGGTCAAACTCGTACACTTGCTCGGTAGCTGTAGGAACGACAGGTGTAGCTGTGAACTCAGCTGTATAAGTTGCATCCTCAGTTACATCAACGATATCAGGAGTCCAGCCCTTGAACTCGTAAGTATAGCCTACGGTTGGCTCCTTTGTTGGGGTCTCACCTTTGTACTCGGGCATTGCGCCGTACTCCAGCATCTCATTTTGAAGGGTGTCACCCTCGCTGATGAAGACAACCTGATAGAGAACGGCGGTACTATCGAAAGTAGCGGTGTAGACGGCATCGGCAGAGACTGCTACAATAGCAGGTGTCCATTCCTTGAATTGATAGGTATAAGCAGCGGTAGCAGTCTTACTAGGTTCAGTACCACCATATACAGGGGTCTCGCCATCCACTAATCGCTGTTGCTCCAGTACGGTATCGTTCCAGTTCTTAAAGATGATCGTGCGGAGTTTAGGATCGGTGTTGTAGAAGTAGCAAACGGAATCGTACTTAACCAAGGAACCGCTATTCCATGAGCCATCTACTTTGATACGCAACTTAGCTTCTGCATCGGCGTCGTAAACAGCCTCGTTTTTGACGCTGATTAACCAATCTTCGCCATTCCATACGTATTTGTTATCCATTACCTTAGTGCCAGCCTCATTGAACGCATATTTTTCGCGTTTGTCATAGACCAAATCAAAGGTAATAACACTATAGTAGTAGTGTGTGTATTCAATTTTGCGGTTCTTGCTATCAAACTTATACTCATCCATTTCGGAAATACGCCAAGCACCGGGGTTGCCCGACCAAGAATAACTAGATTTTTCGGTTTGGTTACCATTAGCATCGTATTTCTTGTCCGTACGGGTTAATCCTACTCCACCTGTTCCGTACTGAGCGTTCATAGTCTCGCGACCAGCCTCGTCGTAGGCATACTCATACTTGTTTTTGATTAGCCATCCACTACTCGTCCACTCGCAGAATTGTGAAAGGGTTTTCTTGTCACTTTCGGGTTTCCAATAAGCGTATTCATACCAATACACGCTATCCCAAACATGGGTTGTCTTGTTCCATGTGAAAGTGCGGTGGGAAAGATTGCGGTAATATTCATTGTAGGTTTTAGCTACACTATCCTTACCAATCCACCAAATAGAGTCACCGGTGTAGGAAGCGGACTCCAGTTCGTCGCCATGGTCGTTATACTTCCACGTTTTCTTGGTCGTACCTACCCAAACACTATCAGCAGCGCAGTTGGCTTCTAAGTCTAACGTGGTTAGCCCTTTGGCGTTTTTCTCAATATCGTGCTTATACTGCGTACGCATTACCCAACGTAAACCGTTCCAATCAGCAGTACGTGTAAAGATCTCTACCGAATCACTCCATGTGTGCTCAATTTGCGTGGAATCCATCCAGTGGTCGGTTTTCCAAACAGAGGTCAACTCTTTGATGAGGTTGCTTTGAGCATCGTAGGTGTTGCTGGTACGAGC
>DCID01000029.1 GCA_002315745.1 Bacteroidales bacterium UBA1735
AACAAACAACGAACATCGAATTAACGTAGGATGAACGTAGGATAAACGTAAGATGAACGTAGGATGAACACAACATTTTAAACACGTGCAAGGGGTCGCGTCGGGGTGCCCAAAAATCCCCTGCCCTTCCCCCTTTGCTAGTACCTCAGGAGCAGTGATCAATGCACGGCAGTTGTAGAATAAATTAATGAACGCGTATGCGGGCAGGCGCGCAAATTTGGAACTATAAATTCCTAATTTTCAGTATTTTCAAAGAACATTATTTGATTTTAATGGGACAGCAATGAGTTTTTTTAGTTTTTTTGTGCTCATCGTTGCCTATTACCCCTCCTGTTGTTGACAAAAAAGTGAACAAATAATCGTGCCCTTGTGGCTAAGAAAATAGGAAGAAATATGGGGAGTTTAGGTAGTGAGACTTCCTATTTTGGCAAAAATCGGGTGCAAAATGAAAATCAGATTTGCATATCTCGAAAAAAAGTTGTACCTTCGACAATCTCCCTTGCCTAGCGGCAATTCCTTCGAAAATACGTTCGCGTTTTGATTAAAATGCGCAAAGTTGGGGCAAAAAAGGACTAGCGTCCTATCATGCTGTAACTTGCAGCATACTTTTGTAAGCCAGCTTCCAACGTCCGCTCCAAATTACATCATTGTGATATAAATATCACTTTTTCACCCCAAAACTTGCGTATTCCAAAAATTTGTAGTATCTTTGCAGCGAAATGAAAAAAACAAGTTTTATAATACTACTCCTTATAATAGCGTGCACACGCGTATGGGCGAAAGGCGATTCGGCGAAGGTCGAGTTGTCATATCGCTTATCGGGTATAGGGGGTATGATGATGAAAGATGGGAAAGTGGATCCATGGATAGGGTCACGCCCCCTATTGGGCGGAGAGTTCGCCGTGGAGTTCCAACCGACAGGACGATGGAAGAGCCTACAGCAATGGAACAACGCGTCCGTGGGTTTGGGCGCTACCTATATCAACCTCGGCGGTAGTCCGATGCTCGGCGACGCCTTCGCTATCCATGCTTACCTCAATCAACCCTTCTACCGCGCTAAACATTTCGCCATCGGAATTAGACCGACCGTTGGTCTGGCGTTCTGCACCAAGACCTATCAGAACACCTTCCCCGATGATCCGAGCCATCTGTATGAGTATGCCAAGAAAGATGGGCAATACATCTGTAACTGGTCAATAGGTAGTGTAGTCAATGCCTACTTAGCACTCGACCTATACATGGATTTTCCGATTGAGCGAGGATTTGATATCACCTGCTCCTTCGGATGGCACCATATATCGAACGGAAGTGTGAAGCACCCCAATAGTGGCTATAACATGTTCTTAGCCCAAGTAGGACTGCGCTATACACCCGGACAAGACCCTGCATGGTGCGAGAAGCACGACCGCGATGTGTATGAGTACCCCGAACGGCAAGTGCCGAAGAAACTCTATGACGGCGTAGAGAAGAAATGGGATGTGGAGATGAGTATTACTGGCGGTGTGAAGCAGAACTACTACCGCGATAACTATCCCAACATGCAATACTTCGGAGCAGCGACCTTCGGCATAGCGGCACACTGGATACCGGTGTCGATCTTCAAGATAGGTGGTGGATTTGACCTCTTCTTTGACGACTACTACCGCTGCGTGAGCGATGAGTTCAAGGCTGCCAATCCCGATGCACGAATCACCTACTTCGGTAAGACCTACCTCAAAGAGAGTAACATCGCCAACTGCTTCCGCGTAGGATTCAGTATTCAGCCGACATTTATCATCGGAAAACTGACCGCAGGCATCCATGTGGGATTCTACCTATATGACCCCATCAAGAACCTAGAACCATATGCCGAAGCGAAAGCTGCCGATCAAGCAGGCACATCGCTTAATCGTGGTATATTCTACAGCTACGATTTTAGCAAGGCAAGTAATTATCAAGACGGCTGGTGTTACACCCAGTTTATCCTCAAATACCGCGTACTGCAACACCTATTCGTGCAGTTAGGGCTGAAGACGCACGGGGTACGAGCAGAATTTATTGACGCCGGTTTGGGCGTTTGTTTCTAAGCAACTTATTTGGATTGGAGAGAAACGAGGTGGCTATACATTCCCTGTTTAGCCATGAGTGTATCGTGGTTCCCCATCTCGACGATGCGTCCTTCGTGCAGCACGCAGATGACATCCGCATGACGGATCGTACTCAAACGGTGTGCGACAACGAGCGTGGTGCGGTCTTGTATGAGATGCTCTAATGCCTCCTGCACCAATTGTTCGGACTCGGTATCGAGGGCAGAGGTGGCTTCGTCTAAGATAAGAATAGGCGGGTTCTTAAGGATAGCGCGTGCGATGGAGATACGCTGGCGTTGACCACCACTAAGACGACTACCACGGTCGCCAACGATCGTATCATAGCCATCAGGTGTAGCGACGATGAAATCGTGCGCATTGGCTATACGAGCGGCTCGTTCAACAGCCTGTTGCCACGTTTGACCATTAGGAGCAGGTTGGGTCGTGTCCACTCCGAAAGTGATGTTATTAAAGAACGTGTCGTTGAAGAGAATAGGATCCTGATGGACATTACCCATCAGAGCACGGAGATCGGTGGATAAGACATCGCGGATATCTATGCCATCGATGGTGATAGTACCGGCTGTCACATCATAGAATCGGGGCAGTAAGTCGGCTATCGTCGTCTTTCCGCCACCCGAATGACCGACTAAAGCAATAGTTTGCCCCTTATGGATATCGAACGAGATATCGGATAAGACTGGTCGAGAAGGTTCATAAGCGAAAGAGACATTGCGGAAACGGATGGCCTGAGTGAAATCAGACAAAGGTACAGGATGCTCCGGTTCTACAATATTCGAAGGAGCATTTAGGATACGATCTATACGCTCCAAGGACGCATACCCTTTGCGCAGACTATACGAAGCCTTCGTGAGGTCTTTGGCAGGATTGATGATGGAATAGAAGATGACGAGGTAATAGATGAATGTCGCCGCATCGATAGTACTATGCGCGTGGAGGATAAGTGTACCACCATACCACAAGAGGGCAGCGATCATCGCCGTACCCAAGAACTCCGAGATAGGGTGTGCTAAGTTATAGCGGCGGTCAATACGCATGAACGTGAGACGAGTCGCTTGGCTCTGATCGGCAAAGCGCTCTTGCAGTTTATGCTCCGCATTGAATGCCTTGACCACCCGTAAGCCACCTAAGGTCTCTTCGATGAGCGAAAGGAGATCTCCGGTCTGCTCCTGCCCTTTAGTAGAACGTCGTTTGAGGCTACGACCAATACGGCCTATAAGCCAACCCAAAGAGGGCAAGAGAATGAGCACGAAGATAGTGAGTTGCCAACTGATAAAGAACAAAGTGATGAGGTAAATGAGGATCATGATCGGGTCGCGGAAGATCATATTCAGCGAACACATGATGGAGTTCTCCACCTCCTGCACATCGTTGGTCATACGGGACATGATATCGCCCTTACGTTCCTCTGTGAAGAAACCGATAGGCAAAGACACTACCTTATTGAAAAGTTGCACTCTCAAATCCCGCAACACACCCGTGGATATGGGGGACATAAAGTAGGTCGCAAAATAGGCTGCCGCACACTTGAGACCCGTCAAACCCACTAATAGTCCGCCTAAAATCAGTAAAACCCATGTGGCGCCATGAACAACGAGTTGGGCTTGCATCCAACAATAGAAATTATTTTTTCCTACCTCCACTATTTGCGATATCGTAGCCCCAGCCGGCAGTGCCATATAGGTCAGTTCAGCATCGTTGATACCGAAGAGCACCTGCAAGACCGGGATGATCGCTGCAAAAGAGAAGAGCGATAAGACAGTGGCTAAAAGGTTAAAGCCTATATTGAGCGCTACGTAAAAGCGGTAGGGCGGGATGAAGCGGTGAAGGAGGGTAAAAAATTTCATTTCTTTAAGGTACGTAAGGATTCGGAGACGTAATTAGTAATGAAGCGAGCAAAGTCGGGCTGGTCTTCGCCCATGGTTACCTCGACAGGAACGACAACGATACGGTCGAGAAGCGGTTGCAGAGATTCGACCATACGGAGACGTTCGAAATCTTTCTCCGTGGTAAAAATCGTATCACAAGTCTGCGACAAACGAAGGATACGCTGTACATCCATGTTATTAAAACGGTGATGATCCATAAAAGATAACCATTGGAGCGTAGGATATTGTGCAACCAGATGTTGGTGAAGAGGTGCTGGGTTAGCGATACCGGTGATGAGTATAGGATGCTGGCAGGAATACTTCAACTCAGGATAGGTCATGCGGGAGAAGAATAGTTTTTGGAAAGTAGGCACAGATAGTTTGTTCTTGAGCACCCGGAAGTCAATCGGTTGCATCTCTGCGGAACATTTGGTCACGATGATAGCATCCGCTTTGTGACTTCGTAATGGTAGGTCGCGTAACGTTCCCCACGGTAGCAAGTGATCATCCGTATAGAGATTATCCGCCGCTGTGAGCACCATGTTCAGTCCACATTTGAGATGGTGATATTGATAAGCATCGTCCAAAATAACCACATCCGTATCCGGATAACGGGCAAGCAAGGCTTTAATACCTTTGACCCGATTCTTGCATGCCACCATAGGGATATGAGGAAACTTACGATGCATCTGCATCAGTTCGTCACCGACAGTCCGTGCCGTATCATCATCTTGAACGATATGCACATCCCGTGTGGTACGACCATAACCTAACGAAGCGACTGCTACATGGTAGTTCAGACTAAGTAGACGAATAAGGTACTCGACATGAGGTGTCTTGCCAGTTCCGCCTACGGCTAAGTTACCCACTCCAATAGTGGGCACGGGAACCTCCTTGGCGGGTAGGATATGGGTATCATAGAGGTCATGCCATATAAGCAAACCCAATCCATATAGCGCACTGAATGGTGCCAACAACACCTTCCAGAAGGAAGGTTGCATCCATTGATTATGTGAATTATTTCGAAGCATATTATTGTATGGTAATAACAGGGGCTAAAGTGAGTACACGCGGTTCGCGCACCATAGCACGCAAACGGGCAATAAGTTTCTCCTCGTCGGTAGAATTATCTAATAATTGGAGCCACTCGTCCATGAAGGTTTTACGAGCAGGGAAATAATCCAATTGATAGTCGGTGAGTTGGGCGAGCTCAGCGGCTTTAACAATCGCATCGTCCATGTTACCCAAACTATCTACTAGTCCAAGACGAAGGGCATCTTGACCGAGCCATACCCTACCCTCACCGATGCGTTTGATTGCATCTTGTGACATATGTCGTCCCTGAGCACAGCGAGACGTGAAAAGGTCATAACCGCGTTCAACCATAGATTGCATGAGTTGCCGTTCCGCCGGATTCATGCCCTTCATGACCATGTTCGTTTCTAACGCAGCATGGGTGGAAGTATGGACTTCATCCATATCAATACCCACTTTTTGGCGCAGTTGACTAAAATTAGGAATGAGACCAAATATACCAATGGAGCCCGTCAGCGTGGTAGGTTCAGCAATGATATAATCGGCTTCGCAACTGATGTAGTAACCACCTGATGCAGCATAGTCACCCATAGAGACAACGACGGGAAGACCTTGCTCCTGTAGTAAGCGAACGGCATGCCAAATCTGCTCACTGGCATTCGCACTACCACCGGGACTATTGACACGAAAGACAACGGCTTTGATATCTTTATCTTTCTGCACTTGGCGCAGTGTCTTGAGCATTTTCTTCGTGACTATACCTTCCGTACCTTCATCATAAATCTGTCCATCGGCATAGACAACTGCAATATAATTAGCGGACGAAGTGGTCTTACGTTTAACCGATGCCATCTTCGAGGTGGAGAGAACAGTATAGTCCTTGGTACCGGTATAATCGCGCAAAATAGAATCCATTGATTGGGTATAGACGAGGCTATCCACCAAACCAGCGGCTTGCACCTGTTGGGTCGATTGTAAGCCCATATACTGATTGGCTAACTCGCGCAACGTATATTCCGTGAGGTGACGAGACGATGCCACTTCGCTCACCATATTATCCCATATCCCATGGAGATAGACCTCCGTTTGACGGCGATCGGCATCCGACATAGCCGTGAGGATGAATGGTTCCACGGCGGACTTGAAGGTACCTACTTTAACCACCTGCATCTGAACACCTATCTTCTCCAACAGACGAGTGAAGTACATCTTGGAAGCGCATAGTCCTCTCCAATCGACCATCCCGACAGGATTGAGGTAGATACGATCAGCTACGGACGCGATGTAATAGTTCGTTTGGGTATAGGCATCGGCATAGGCAATGATCCATTTACCGGACTGTTTGAAATCGAGTAAGGCATCGCGAATAGTCTTAGCCGAAGCGGGTGCTACTGCCAATTCGCCCCCATGAAGATAGATACCATCGACACGGGCATCGTCTTTGGCTAAACGGATGTTCGAGAGCAGTTGGTCGAGACCGACTTTGGTCTCTTGCTCGCCAGCCATAGGCATCTGCGACCACAAAGCAGCAAAAGGATCTTCCTCAGGTGCTTGCTCGACGAGCACACCTTTAAGTTCGAGTTTATAGACAGTATGGTCGGTGAGCGACGCAGTGGACGAGGACGATAATAGATCTGTGAAAGCCACGCCCACAAAGATATTAAGAGCGACATAGAGTACGATAGCGATGAGCGCTGCCCATAAACAGCCATTGCGTCTGCGAGGGGTTCCTTCGGTGCGATGAATAGTGATCATAGTTATTAATTTAAAAATTTGAAAATGTGAAAATGTGAAAATTAGAAGGGGTAACCGATGGCGAAGTGGAGGGTCATATCGGAATTCCAACTTAGGCCATTGGGGACGGTTCGCCACACTTTATTGTCTGTATATAAGCGTGTAGGATCATAGAGTTTGACACCATAATCGATACGCAGTATCAATATACTGAGGTCAAAGCGTAATCCTATGCCATAACTCCATGCAATCTGCTTATAGAACTCATCAAATTGGAAGCAGCCATGAGGTTGGCTCGGATAATCGCGGATAGTCCATATATTACCCGCATCGGTAAAGGCTGCCAGTTCGATAAAGTTCCACACATGGTAGCGATATTCTAAGTTGAGATCGAGATGGATATCACCCGTCTGCAAGTCATAGGTAAGTGCGCCATCCGTACCCATGAAGCCTCCGGGTCCCAAAGTCCGGGATTGCCAACCGCGCACGCTATTGGATCCACCAGAGAAATAGCGTTTCTCGAACGGTACAACGCTGGCATTGAGATAAGGCACAACAGCACCTATACCGATATGATAGACGAGGCGATGGTTGGGCACAAGGACTTGATGGTAAGTAAAGTCCACATCCGCCTTAGCATACTGCGAGAAAGGTATATTGAGCAAGGTATAGGAACCCGACTCGTTCTGCGGCAGATTAGCCGCCTTACTGATGGCATAGAGGAAGTTACCCGCCGTCTCAAAAGTGTATGAGAAACGGATATAGTCCTTATTGATAACACCTTGCCGCTGCGTGGAGTAGCGACCGGTATAACTCCATGCCATAATAAAGTGGTCTTCGTAACTATATTTAAGCACGGAGGATGGATCAATATATTTCTGCTTAAACTCCTCCGATATCCACGGCAAATAGACGTAGTTGATATCGATGAAGTTGAAGATATGTTGCCAATGCGAATGCGGTTTGGAGCGTACGGTGTAGTATAAACCAGCGGCAGCAATGTTTCGCGTGAACTCATCGGGTCGGCGTTGATATTGATAAGCCAGTTTGACATCCAGTGTATTGGGGAAACGCAATCCCACCTCTGCCTTTGCCTCAATAGCGCGTCCACCATTCTGTCGCCACTCATAACTAAATCGAGTACCTAAACTGAGTCGTTCAGCGCCTCGGAAGATGTTCTTATTCGCATACCCCACCCCGACGGCTATACCCCAGTCACCAGCACTATATGTTCCGTCCAGTTCGGCACTAACAGAGTTGAGTTTGGTACGCGAGATGGTGACATGGCAAATGAGCGAATCATAGGCGTTAGGATCGGGTACAAAGGATATATCAACATACTTAATGGGGTTGAGGCCATTGAGTTGCGAATAGGTACGCTCGACCCGTTGAGCACTATACCGCTCACCCGGATGGATGGCACAGTACTTACGCAAAATGCGCTGACGTAGCAGAGGTTGTTTGATGAATGAATATTCGTAACCATCCTTCTCCTGACGAGTGAGCACTTGTCCTTCGGGCAGATGGGCAGGGTCATAGTCGATATGGAAGCAGACGCGACTAATGCCATACTTGGTATAGAGTTTCATTCTTACACTATCCGGTAATTCATTTATATCGCCAGCGGGATGCAGTTTCAAGGCAATCTGGTGGTCTCCCACCGTACTATCTGCCTCATACTCTAAGAAAGATTTATCGAAGTAGTAGTAACCATGGTTATGAACATAGTCGCTGAGACGATCTCGCTCAGCGTCTAAGGTAGCAGTGTTAAAGTTTTCCCCAGTATGCACTAAGCACTCAGGCAGGTGAGCGACCGAGTCCAACGTATGTTCCTTGACCGAAACGGAGTAATCTTTAATCTTATAAGGTTGGTTAGCGGTGACTACATAGGTAAGGCTAATCTTGCGTTTCTTAATCGCAATAGTGGTATCAACCATCGCGTTAAAATAGCCCTTGTTCTCCATAGCACGCTCGAGTTGATGCATCGATATCTCGGTCAAGGAGGGGTCATAGATGACGGGAGCCTCACCCATCTTATGGGCGTTCTCCGCCAGTTTACGATTTGATTTCTTCGTCGTATCTCGCGGGGCAGTGTTCCAGATATGCAGTTGCAGTTTCCAAAAACCTAAGATCTCTGAATTAGGTTTCTGGCGCAAATAGCCATTGAGGTCTGCAAAATCAATATTGGGTTTATCGACAACCGTTACCTTGGTCTTATCAAGCAGATATTGCCCCTCCGGCACATACTTAGTGGCATTACATCCCACGAGCATAGAGATGACCAAAATAGCCATCATTTTCGGGAACCACATGATATGTCGTTGGGTCTGGTACATAAAAATGCGTGCAAAATTACTTTTTTTTTTGCATATATGCAAATTTTTATCTATCTTTGCAGCAAAAATTATACGATATGGCATCTATTTCTAAAGCACAGGTTAAATTTATCCGCAGTTTACAGCAAAAAAAAGCAAGGGATGAGTATGGTTTTTTTGTGGCAGAGGGCGAAAAATGTGTGGGCGAATTATTGAAGACTTTTCGCGCAGAGATGATCATCGGATCGGTAGCAACCGACTTACCGATCACCCATACGGCGACGGCTACTGAAATGGAGCAGATGTCGTCGTTACGAACCCCGCAAGGCATCATAGCCGTATTCCATCGTGATGATGCCCTATTCAGAGAGAAACAGACGGAAGGGGCAGATATTGTTTTAGCATTGGATGGCGTACAAGATCCCGGGAACTTAGGGACGATTATTCGTACGTGTGATTGGTTCGGGGTGAGACAGATAGTATGTTCACCCGACACCGCAGACTGCTTTAATAGCAAAGTAGTACAAGCGACGATGGGTGCATTGGCTCGAGTTAAGGTACACTATACGCCATTAGTAGAATGGTTACAGCAGCAAGAGTGTCCTATCTATGGAACGCTGTTAGAGGGGAAAAACATGTATGAGATGTTAGGCGAGAAGGCGAAAGGCGAGAAAGCGATTATTGTGATGGGGAATGAGGGGAATGGGATATCGGCAGAAGTTAGGAAATGCGTCACGCACGCGATACGTATACCATCTTATCCGCCTAAGGCAGAGACATCGGAGAGTTTGAATGTAGCGATAGCGACGGGGATTGTATTAGCTGAATTTAGACGAAAAGAGACTGACTAAGCGTCAGTCTCTTTCTTTTCATCACTCTTCTGCACTTCGTTGTTAGAAGGTTCTTGGAGTTCATGACCTTTCTTGTCAAAGATCTTGACTTCGAGCATACCTAAGTTTTGGTTAGCCGTTGTATGCACGCCGTAGTGTGTGTACCAACGGGAGGAAAGACGCTTGAAGATAGAGCCACTCTTGACGTATGCATAGACATACGGGTGCAAGTGCACTCTCATACCTCGACCGAAATGTTCGTACATGTGGGCAATCTTTTCCTCCACCTGATCGGTAAAGAGGATAGAGGGCTGAATCTTGCCTTTTCCCAGACATGTCGGGCACACTTCCATCACATTCACTTCCACCGCTGGGCGCACGCGTTGGCGAGTGATTTGCATCAATCCAAACTTGCTCAATGGTAGCACATTGTGCTTGGCACGGTCACGTTCCATCAATTCTCGTACATGTTGGTACAGTTGCTCCTGGTGCTCTTTGGAATCCATATCCACAAAGTCCACGATGATGATACCCCCTATATCGCGCAAGCGCAATTGGTGAACAATCTCATCGGCAGCCAACATATTGTACTGAAAAGCATTCTCTTCGTGATCCTCAAACAGTTTCTTGGATCCGGTATTGACATCAATGGCGAATAGTGCTTCGGTTTTATCGATGACCAAGTAGCCACCTTTCGCAAAACCGACTGTTCGACCGAGTCCCGTTTTCATTTGGCGGGTGATGTCAAACTTGTCAAAAATAGGTTCTGTCCCTTTGTAGTGTTTAACTATTTTCACACTATCGGGTGCAATCAATTCCACGTATTGTCGTACCTCTTCGTAGATTGCTTCGTCATTGACCTGAATGCTGGTAAAAGTCGGGCTAAAAACATCCCGAATGATTCCGATCGTACGACCCAGTTCTTCGCTGACTAATCGCACTTCAGCATCCTTGGGTTTGGGCATCGAAGGGTCGCGCGGCGCAGGTTTTTGCAACGTTCGCGTCATATCCTCCCAACGCTTAACTAAGATACGCAATTCATTGTCCAGTTCCGCTACGCGTTTATCTTCCGCTACGGTGCGAACAATGACACCAAAACCCTGCGGTTTGATAGCCTGGACGAGCGATTTGAGACGACTACGTTCCGATTCCCGCTTGATCTTAGACGACACCATCACTTTCTCTGCAAAAGGTATGAGAACCATATTACGTCCAGCGATGCTGATCTCTGCCGTTAAACGCGGGCCTTTGGTGTTAATGGGTTCTTTGCTGACTTGAACAAGGAGCAAGTCCCCCACTTTGAGGTGGTCACCAATCTGACCTTCCTTGGGTAGATCGGGTGCGTGCTGAATCTTCGCCATAGCAGGTGCTTTGCGACGATCGGACACGGCCTTAGTTACGAAGGAAGTGAGTGTGGTAAACTGAGAACCTAAATCCAGATAATGCAGAAAAGCTTCTTTCTCGTGTCCTACATCCACGAAGGCTGCATTGAGCGCGGGCATGATCTTTTTAACTCGACCATAATAGATGTTTCCCACTGCAAAATTATCGGCATCGCGTTTCTCGCGATTGATTTCCTGCAAGCGGTCATCCTCTGTTAGCGCAATAGCAATCTCCTGTGGTTGAACATCCACAATCAATTCGCTTTTCATAAAATCAAAATTTCAATAATGGGTTTCCCCGAAAATAAAAAGCACTGCGGCGACTCACTTGCGCCCAAGTTAGTCTTCCGCAGAGCCAGAATTAAACATTCGTCACAAGACTACTTGTGCTTATGACGATTCTTGCGCAAACGTTTTTTACGTTTGTGCGTAGACATCTTATGTCTCTTGTGTTTCTTACCGTTTGGCATAATTGTATCAATTAAAAATATATTCTACTATTTACGCAATAATTCATTAAAATCATCAGAAGGCTTGAAGGCAGCAATCTTGTGCTCTGGCACTTCTACCGAAGTGTTTTTAGAGATGTTACGAGCAATTTTTCTAGCACGTGTTTTGGTGATAAAACTACCAAAACCACGGAGATACACATTGTTACCCGAGGCTACCGATTGCTTAATCTGGTACATCGCGGACTCTACTACATTCAAAATAGTCGCTTTATCACAACCTGTCTGAATGGCAATAACGTTGACTAAATCAGCTTTTGTCATATCTTTTTCTATTTATAATTTTCAATAAAGAGGCCAAAAATCGGTGCAAAGGTAGTATATTTTTTTTAGATACACAAGTTTTTTTTGAAAAAAATTCATTTTTTCATATTTTTTTTGTAATTTTGCACCCTGAAAAGGACAAATACATCAAAAAATCGTACTTGTGAACCACAAACTATTTTATAATCAGCTCTATACATGGTTTGAGCAAAATCATCGTATTTTACCTTGGCGAGAGACTGAGGATGCATATGCTATTTGGATCTCCGAGATCATCTTGCAACAAACGCGAGTTGAACAGGGGTTACCCTATTATCTACGTTTTATAGAACGATTCCCTGATATTCAGTCATTAGCGCAGGCGTCGGAGGACGAAGTATTGCGTTATTGGCAAGGGTTGGGTTACTATTCCCGGGCGCGAAATCTGCATCATGCAGCGCAGGAAGTGGTAGCGCGGGGGCAAACACCTTTTCCACGTACGTTCGATCAGATACGTGCTTTACCAGGGATAGGTGAATATACAGCGGGAGCGATATCGGCTTTTGCGTATAACCTGCCCTACCCTGCGTTAGACGGCAATGTGTATCGGGTGTTAGCACGGTTATACGACTGTGAAATGGCATTTGATACGACTGAGGGTAAAAAGTATTTCCGCGGCTTAGCCAACGAACTATTAGATCGTGATCATGCGCGATTATTTGACTCGGCCATTATGGAGTTTGGGGCGCTCTACTGCACCCCCACTTCGCCCGAATGTGATAGTTGTCCACTAAACCTCTTTTGTGAGGCCTATAAGCACCATACGGTGGAGTTATTACCTGTACGCAAACCGCGCCCCAAAGTAAGGGATCGGTATTTGAATTACAGCATCTATATTGCTCATGGTCAAACGCTTATCCATCAGCGGCAGGAGAATGATATATGGAAGCATTTGTGGGAGTTCCCTTTAGAAGAAACAGCAGAACAGCAGGATCGTCCTACTGTTCCGCATATCGATTTCACACATGTGTTGAGTCATCAACGCCTACACGCGCGCTTTTATATATATAAGGTGTCCACCTTACCGAGTGTAGAAGGCACCAAAATGGTCTCGCTCAACGAACTCGACGATTACGCCTTCAGCCGTCTCACTCTCAAAGCATTGGAATACATCGGTCTATAAACCTACTAAACCTACTTCCAATCGTACTCAAACCGCTCGATATCCTCTTCAATAAGGGGACAACCAGTCTGTACCTCGATGAAGGTGAGCTCAGAGATAGCGCGAATGGCGTGGAACTGTTCCTTACGGATGACTAAGACGTCGCCGCGACCCACCTTGCGTTTTTCTCCATCCAAAACAAATAAACCTTCACCATCTACCACTGTCCACACCTCATCCCGATGATGGTGAATCTGGTAACTGATGTTCTTACCGGGTTTAAGGGTAATGGATTTAGTAAGGCTACGGCTACCATCCTCGTATGCCACATCGCTCAGCACTTTGTAGGTACCCCAACGACGCTCTTCGTACATCGGACGGAGGCTGAGGTTAGCCACATCTTTCTTAAGGCTCTCGGTTTTATCTTTGGAGCAAACGAGTATGCCATCGGGGCTGCAAGCCACAACGACATTTTTGAGTCCGTTGCAGAAAACAGGCACTTCGAGTTCGTTGATAACATGAGTATTCTCGTTGTCTTGTCCCATCAGCACATTACCGATAGAGGTATGATGTAGTTCTTCGGTAAGGGTGTTCCAAGTACCCAGATCTTTCCATTTACCGGTATAGGGCACAACAGCCACCGACTTAGCGTTCTCAGCCACTTCGTAGTCAAAACTGATTTTCTTGAATTCGCCATAGCGTTGGAGTGTCTCTTCAAAAGAGGCCGCCTGCATGTATTTGCGCACAATGTCCATCATGTATCCAACCCGGAAAGCAAACACACCGCCATTCCAGAGCGCACCCTCTTTGAGTAGGTCTTTCGCCACATCAACGGTTGGTTTTTCCGTAAAACGGCTAACCATCTTCGTTTCACCATTAGGTTGCCCCTTTAGGGGGAAACCTACGGAAGGGGCTACGGGTACTACATACCCATATTTCTCCGAAGGATAAGTAGGCGTGATACCCATGAGAACGAGTTCTGCCACGTTCTGTTCGACAGCCACAGCCATTTTGTTGATGGTCTCAAAGTACCCTACTTCGGTATACGGATCGGATGGCATAACCACCACCACTTCGTCATCGGGGCAATGTTTAGCAAAATGTAAGTAACTAACTGCCAACGCAATAGCAGGGAAAGTATCGCGACGTTCAGGTTCAGCAACAATACTGACGGATTCGCCTAATTGGTTGATGATACTATCGCGTTGCGTAGCATTGGTAGCGAAAGTGATATCGGCTTGGATATGGGCTTGTTGGGTTTGTCTAACCACGCGTTGCACCATAGATTCCATTTTGCCATCTTCTGTTTCTAGTAGAGGTAAGAACTGTTTCGATCTTGCGTCATTGGAGAGTGGCCAAAGTCTCTTACCTGACCCTCCGGATAAAAATACGATTTGCATATTATGAGTTTTGAAGTTTTACGAATTTCTTTTGGCGTTTATTCCACCTATCGCGGGCATATGCCTGCAAGTCGGCTATCTCGTCATTTTCGTCGATGATCTCGAGTCCAAAGATGGTTTCAATCACATCCTCGAGTGTTAATATACCGCGGAAGCAACCATAGTCATCGATAACGACGCCTATTTGCTCTTTCTGTTTAAGCATTTGGTCGAAGATATCGCCAATCGTTTTCTCCTCATTGAAGAAAGGTAGCGGACGTTTGATCTCGCCTAAGGTCATGGTGAACTTATCTTCGGTTAGGTTCTCGAGTGCATCGCCCCGCAAGATATAACCTGTAATGAACTCCGGTTTATCGGCATAGACAGGGATACGCGAATAGTGGTCATAGCGTTCATCTTCGTAGTACTGCTTGAGCGTCATACTCTCGGGTGCAGTGGCTGCTACGACACTGGGGGTCATCACATCATAGGCTTTCACATCGTCCAGACGCATGACATTGCGGATGATCTTGTTTTCATCCTCCTCGATGACACCTTCCTCTTCGCCTACGGTTGCCAATGCCACCACTTCCTCACGGCTAATGGCAGCATCTGCGCTCTTAGGCAGGATACG